>NZ_MULI01000027.1 GCF_002939385.1 Streptomyces sp. MH60
GAGGCGGCGCCCGCACGGGGCCCCGTCACGCCCGCCCCGGCCCCGGCGGAGCGCACCCCGGACGCTCCCCGGGCCGCCGCCCCGGACCCCGCCCCGGACCCCGCCCCGGCCCTCACCGCTTCCGCCCGCGACGACGGCGCCGAACTCGTCGTCCTGGACGGAGGGATCGGCCTGATCAGGATGAACTCACCCATGTTCACCGAGCGGTTGCTGGGCGACCTGCGCGCGGCCTTCGACGCGGTCGCGGTGCGCACGGACGTCAAAGCGGTCGTCATCACGGGCTCCGACGGCGTGTTCAGCATGGGCGGCACCGCCGAGGCACTGGAGACACTGGCCGACGGCGAGGGACGCTTCACCGACCAGGCCTTCGTGTACGAGGGGCTGCTGCGCTGCGACCGCCCCGTGGTCGCCGCGATCGACGGGCACGCCTCCGGAGGCGGCCTGGCCTTCGGGCTGTACGCCGACGTGGTGCTGTTGGCCGAGGAGAGCGTCTACAGTGCCAACTTCGTCGCGTACGGCTTCACCCCCGGCATGGGGGCCACCTACGTCCTGGAACGCCGGTTCGGCTCGGCCCTCGCGGACGAGATGATGCTCACGGGCAGGCCCGTGTCCGGCGCCGAACTGCACCGCCACGGTGCCATGGTGACGGTCCTGCCGCGCGGTGAGGTGCTGCCGGCGGCGCTGGACCGCGCCCGCGCGCTCGCCGCCCGGCCGGAGGGAGCCGTACGCCGTCTCAAGCGGGAACTGGCCGGCCGGGTGCTGGCCCGGCTGGACGAGGTGGTCGGGCGCGAGGTCCGGATGCACGAGGAGGTGCTCGGCAGCGGCGCCCGCGACCGGGTCAGGGGTCACTTCGCCCGCGTGGCGGCGTTCGGGAGGCCGGGGGACACCACGGCGAGGACTCCCGGCCCCGCGCTCCCACCCGAGCCCTCGGTGGCGTCGGCGGGGGAGGCCGCGCCGGAGGCCGTCGCCGGGCCCTCCGAGGCCGAGGTGCGCGCGGACGTCGTCGCGTCCCTGGTGCAAGTCCTCTATCTGCGGCCGGAGGAGATCGACGACGAGCGGACCTTCGCCGAGATGGGACTGGACTCGATCGGCGCCGTCGAGGTCGTCCGCCACCTCAACGAACGGTACGGCGCCGGTCTGGAGGCCGTCGCGGTCTACGACCACCCGACCGTGCCGGCGATGACCAAGGCCCTCCTGAGCGCCCGCCGGCGGACTGCGGCCCTCCACCGCGCGGCCCTCGAACCGGCGGCGCGGGCCGAGGACGACAGCCGCGACACCGGCACCGGCACCGGCATCGACACCGGCACCAGCGCCGGAGGCACCGCCCACGGTCCCACCCCCGCGCCGGAACCCGCCCCGCCGACCCCCCGGTATCGCGGCCGGTGCCCCCGGCGCCCAGACCGCCGTACCGACCACGTCCACCACGCCTGCCGGCACGGTGACCCTGCGACCGGTGCCCCGTCGTTCCCCGGCCGGGACCAAGGCCGTACCCGGCGAGGAGGAGCGGAGCCCCGACCCGGAACCCGAACCGGCCGGCCCACCGGACGGACCGGACGTCGCCCGCGCCGACATCGCGGTGATCGGCATGTCCGGCCGTTTCCCCGGCGCCGACGACCTCGACACCTTCTGGCGGAACCTGGAGGCCGGGCGGAGCGAGATCGCCGAAGTGCCCCCGGAGCGCTGGTGCGTGGACCGCTGGTACGACCCGGACCGGTCCGTCGCCGACCGCACCGACAGCAAGTGGGCGGCGCTGGTGCGCGGAGCGGACGAGTTCGACCCCGCGTTCTTCCGGCTCTCGCCGCTGGAGGCGGAGGCCATGGACCCGCAGCAGCGCCTCTTCCTCCAGGAGGCGTGGAGGGCGTTGGAGGACGCCGGTCACGGCGCCGGCGGGACCGACCGGCCGACCGAACGCGGCACCCGGGACTGCGGCGTGTTCGTCGGCTGCGGCGCAGGAGACTACGCGGACCTCCTCGCGGCGGCCGGACAGGCCGACACCGGGCACGCCTTCCTCGGCTCCTCGCCGTCCGTGCTCGCCTCCCGCATCTCCTACTTCCTCGACCTGACCGGCCCCACCCTCGCCGTCGACACCGCGTGCTCCTCCTCCCTCACCGCCGTCCACCTGGCCTGCGAGAGCCTGCGCCGCGGCGAGTGCCGTACCGCCCTCGCGGGCGGCGTCGCCCTGATGTTCACCCCGCGACTGCACATCCGCTGCAGCAACGCCGGAATGCTGTCCCCCTCCGGCACCAGCGCCCCCTTCGACGCGCGGGCCGACGGCATCGTGCTCGGCGAGGGCGTCGGCGTGGTCGTACTGAAGCCGCTGGCACGGGCAGTGGCCGACGGCGACCACATCCACGGCGTCATCAAGGCCACCGGCGTGAACGGCGACGGCCGGACCAACGGCATGACCGCGCCCAGCGCCGCCGCCCAGACCGAACTCCTGCGCCGCGTCCACCGCGCGGCCGGCGTCACCGCCGCGGACATCGGCTACGTCGAGGCCCACGGCACCGGCACCCCGCTCGGCGACCCGATCGAGGTGAAGGCACTCCAGGACGCGTTCCGCCCCGACGGCCCCGACGGCCCCGACGGCCCCGACGGCCCCGACGGCCCCGACCGCGCCGCTCCCGCCGCGCCGACCGTGCTCGGCTCGGTGAAGGCCAACATCGGGCACACCACCATGGCCGCCGGCATCGCGGGCCTGCTGAAGGTCCTGCTGGCGCTGCGGCACCGCCGGATCCCCCCGACCCCGCACTTCAGCGAGGCCAACCCGGAGATCGACCTGTCCCGGGGCCCCTTCCGCGTGCTCACCGGCGCCGCCGACTGGCACCCCGGCCCGCGCGGCACCCGGATCGCCACGCTCAGCAGCTTCGGATTCAGCGGCACCAACGCGCACGCCGTCATCGCCGAGGCGCCGCCCCGGCCACCCGCCCCCGCCGAGGCCGCCGAGAGCGGCCGGGCCCGTCTGATCCCGGTCTCGGCACGCGACGGGAACGCCCTGGGCCGGGCCCTGACCGGGCTCGCCGACGCCCTCGAGACCGAGGACGCGCCCGCCCTCGCCGACGTCGCACTCACCCTCGGCACCGGCCGCACCCACTTCCCGCTGCGTGCCGCGTTGGTCGTCCGGGACCGGGCCGAACTCGTCCGCGCGCTCCGCGACGCCGCCGCGTGTCGCGAGGTGCCGTACGTGTACGCACCGGAGACCGCCGAGCCCGCTCTCCGGGCCCTCGCCGAGACGTACGCGCACGGCGGGCCCGTCGACTGGGCGGCCCTGAACCCCCGTGGCGCCGCGCGCCGGGTTCCGCTGCCCACCTACCCCTTCGCCCGTCACCGGCACTGGCTGCCCGGCGCCGGGCCGGACACCGGCGCACCCCGCCGCTCCGAGGACGCCCCCGGCACGCTGACCCAGGCCCTCGACCCGCGCGACCGCGTCGTGGCCGACCACCGGCTCGCCGGGCGGCCCGTGCTTCCCGGCGTCGCCGGTCTCTCGCTCGCCGTACGCGCCGCCGCCCGGCACGGGATCACCGGGGCCGTCCGCGTCTCCCGGGTGCAGTGGCTGCGCCCGGTGGAGGCAGGCGCCGTACGTGACGTCCGGGTCACGACGAAGGAGGACCCGGCGGGCGGAGTGGCCTTCGAGCTGACGGCCGCCGACGGCGCACGGGTTCCGTGCGTCCGGGGCCGCGTGGAGCCGCTCACCGGCGAAGACACCCCGGAGGGCCCGCTCCCCGTCGAGGCGGTGCGCGAACGCTGCCCGTCCTGGCACCCGGGGAAGGACCTCTACGCCGCCTTCGCCGCCGGAGACCTCGCGTACGGGCCCGCCTACCAGGCGCTGGAGGGCGTCTGGGCGGGTACCGACGAGGCGCTCGGCGTGCTGCGGGCCCCGGACACGCCCGTGGGAGAGGAGGCGTCCTGGCCGCTCGACCCGGCCGTCCTGGACGCGGCCCTCCAGACGCTGACCGTGCTGGTCCGCGACGCCGGCGACGGACCGCTCGTCCCCTTCGCGCTGCGGGCCCTGGAGGTACGGGCCCCGCTGCCGGCCCACGGCCACGCGCACGCGGTACGGGACGGCGCCACCTTCACGGTACGGGTGACCGATTCCGGGGGCCGGGTGTGCGCGTCTTTCCTGGGAGTGGCGCTGCGACCGCTGCCGACGGCGGACGACGAGCGGGAACCGGCGGCCGACGAGCGGGAACCGGCGGCCGGACGACCCGAGACCGTGGTCCTCGTCCCGCGGCTGAGGGAGGCCGGCCCGCCGGACCGGGGGGCACTCCCGGACGAGGGGACGACCTGGGTGTTCCACACGCCCGCCGCCCGGCCGCTCGCCGGGGTCCTTGCGGACGCGGGGCGGCCGGTGACCACCGTCGACCTCCCGGCCACCGACGGCACCGCGTCCCTCGCGGTGCCCGACGGGATGCCGGACACGGTCTACTGGCTCGCCCTGCACGACCCCGCCGAGCCGGTGCCCGTACCGGGTCCGGACCCGGCGACCCTCGGCCTGTTCCGGCTGCTGAAGACACTGCTCGGGCGCGGAGCCGGCAGCCGGCGGCTCACCCTGAAGGTGGCACTGTCCGGTGCCGTCGCCGACGAGGAGCGGGGGCCCGTCCAGCCGCACAGCGCCGGTCTTATCGGACTGACGCGGTCGGCCGCCGCCGAGTACCCCAAGTGGCGCGCGGGCTGCGTCGACCTGACCCCGGAGCCGCCCGCACCGGGCGAGTCGGCGGACCTGCTGCTGGCCGAGCCCTGCACGGAACCCCTCGTCGTCCTGCGGGGCACCCGTCGGCTGGTGCGCGACCTGGCCCCGCTGCCGGTCCCGCGCCCGGCCGGGCCGGGGAAGGCGCTCCGGGACGACGGCGCGTACCTCGTGATCGGCGGTACGGGCGGCATCGGCACCGCGCTCGCCCGCCACCTGGCCCGGCACCACCGTGCGCGGCTGGTGCTGGTCGGCCGCCGTCCGCAGGACGAGTCCGTGCGGGCGCTGCTCGCCGAACTCGACGCGCTGGGCGGGCAAGCCGCGTATGTGCGCGGCGACGTGGCCGAACCGGCCGACGCCCGGCGGATCGTCGCCGAGGCACGGGAGCGGACGGGCCGGGTCGACGGTGTCTTCCACAGCGCGCTGGTGCTGCGCGACCGCACGCTGGCCGCCATGGACGAGGACACCTTCCTGGACGTGCTGGCGGCGAAGACGAGCGGCCTGACGGCGCTGGCCGCCGCGCTCGACGACGAGCCGCCGGGTTTCCTGGTCTGCTTCTCCTCGGCGATCTCCTTCACCGACGCACCGGGACAGGCCAACTACGCCGCGGCCAGCACCTTCGAGGACGCCTTCGCCGGGTACCTGCGCGAGCGCTCCTTCCCCGCCTCGGTGATCAACTGGGGTTTCTGGGGAAGCGTCGGGGTGGTCGCGCAGCAGCGTCGCGTCGAGCGGTTCGCCGAGCTGGGCATCGGCTCACTGGACCCCGCCGAGGGCATCGACGCGCTCACCCGCGCCCTCCGGGCGGATCTCGCCCAGGCGGTTGTCGTGAAGGCCGACCGGCGGGGACTCGCCCTCCTCGGCGCCGCACCCGACGGCACCCCGGACACCCTGGCCCGGGCCCGCGCCGGGTTCGCCGAACTGGAGCGGGTCGCGGCGAGCCTGCTGCGCGCCCGGCTGCCCGGAGCCGACGGCGATCCCGACACCGTCCTGGCCCGGTGGAGCGGCCGGCATCCCGAGAGCGGAGCCGGTGAGCGGCTGCTGCGGGCCGTGGTGGACCTGCTGCGGCGCTCCGGGCCCGGGGGTCCCTCCGCGCAGGAGGTGATCGCCCGTCATCCCGCGATGCGCCCGCACGTCACCCTGCTGCGGCGCTGCGTCGAAGCCCTGCCCGAGGTGCTCGACGGCTCCCGGCCGCCCACGGACGTGCTCTTCCCGGACGGATCGGTGGACCTGGTCGAATCCGTCTACCGGGGCCAGCCGTTGTCCGACCACCACCACCGGCTCATGGCGGCCCAGACCCTGGCCGCCCTGAAACGCCACCGTTCGGCCGACGGCGGGCGTCCGTTGCGGATCCTTGAGATCGGCGCGGGCACGGGCGCCGGGACGGCGTTCGTCCTCGACGCCCTCGACGCCGCCCTTGAAGAAGCCCCGCATGGCACGGACGGCACGGGCGGCCCCCCACCGGTGTCGTACACCTACACGGACGTCTCCTCCGCCTTCCTCGCGCACGGCGAGCGGGAGTTCGGACCCGGCAGGCCCTACCTGTCCTTCCGGATCCTCGACATCGAACGCCCGCCCGCGACGCAGGACTTCACCCCGCACGGCTACGACCTGGTCCTCGCCACCAACGTGCTGCACGCCACCGCCGACATCGGGCGGACCCTGGCCCATGTGCGCGAACTGCTGGCCCCCGGCGGCACCCTGCTGGTCAACGAGGTCACGCGGGCCTCGGACTTCCTCACCCTCACCTTCGGACTGACCCCCGGCTGGTGGGTGTTCCGGGACGCGGAGCGCAGGCTCCCGCACACACCCCTGCTGGGGCCGGACCAGTGGCACCGGGCGCTGACCGCCGGCGGATTCGGGCCGGTCCGGACCCTCGGTGTGCCGGACGCCCCCGTCGAGCGCCTGGACCAGTGCGTGTTCGTGGCCCGGACGGCTCCCGAGCCCGTCGCCCCCGAGGCCGCACCCGACGGCGCCCGGGTCCGCGCGTACGTGCGTGACGTCTTCGCCGAGGTGCTGAAGTTCGACCCCGGTGCGCTGGCCGACGAGGTCACCTTCGACAACTACGGGGTCGACTCACTGGTCAGCCTGCGCATCGTCAGCCGCTTCGAGGAGGACTTCGGAGAACTGCCCGCGACGCTGCTCTTCGAGCGGCTGACGATCGCGCGGCTGGCCGACTACTTCGCCGAGGAACACCCCGCGGCCGTCGCCGGGCTGCTCGCCCGCGGAGACGCGCGCCCGGAGACACCCGTGGCCGCCGAGACACCGGCCCCGGACCCCGGGCCACTGCCGGGCCCGGCCGCGTCCGGGGACATCGCCGTGATCGGGGTCGGCGGCCGCTACCCGGGCGCACCCGACCTGGACACGTTCTGGCACAACATCGCCGCCGGCACGGCCTCGTTCAGCGAGGTGCCGGCCGAACGCTGGGACTGGCGGCCGACGTTCGACGCCCGGCGCGGCACGCCCCAGCACACCTACAGCCGATGGGGCGCCTTCCTGGACGGCATCGACCGGTTCGACCCCGCGTTCTTCGGCATCCTGGGCCGCGACGCGGCACACATCGACCCGCAGGAACGGCTGTTCCTGGAGACCGCCTGGAACCTGCTGGAGGAGAACGGCCACCTCGGTCCGGACACCCACGACCCGGACACCGGTGTCTTCGTCGGAGTCATGTACGGCACCTACGGACAGCTCGCGGCCACCGGCTGGCCCCGGGGCCGCCTGTCCGGCGCGCACTCGGCCCACTGGTCGGTCGCCAACCGGGTGTCGTACTTCTTCGACTTCCAGGGCCCGAGCCTCTCCGTCGACAGCGCCTGCTCGTCCTCGCTCACCGCCGTCCACCTGGCCTGCGAGAGCCTGCGGCGCGGCGAGTGCCGTACCGCCTTGGCGGGCGGAGTGAGCCTCATCCTGCACCCCGCCCACCATGTGTCGCTGAGCGCCCTCAACATGCTGTCCGCCGACGGCAGGTGCAAGGTGTTCGACGCCGACGCCGACGGGTTCGTGCCCGGAGAGGGCGTCGGCGCCGTCCTGCTCAAACCGCTCGACCGCGCCGTCGCCGACGGCGACCGGATCTGGGCGGTGATCAAGGGCGGCGCCATGAACGCCGGCGGCAGGACCGGCGGCTACACCGTCCCCAACCCCAACGCGCAGGCCGCCCTCGTCCGCCGTGTCCTGGAGCGCACCGGCGTGCCGCCCGAAACCGTGTCGTACGTCGAGTGCCACGGCACCGGTACCTCCCTCGGCGACCCGATCGAGATCGCGGCACTCGGCAAGGCGTTCGGCGCGGCCCCCCGCCCGGCTCCCTGCGCGGTCGGCTCGGTCAAGTCCAACATCGGGCACCTCGAAGGCGCGGCGGGCATCGCCGGACTGACCAAGCTGCTGCTCCAGCTGCGGCACCGTCGCCTCGCGCCCTGCGTCAACCTCGACACCCCCAACCCCAGGATCGATTTCGCCACCGCGGCCCTGGAACCGGTCACGACGCTCACCGACTGGCCCGCCTCGCCCGACGGGACTCCCCGCCGGGCCGGCGTCAGTTCCTTCGGCGCGGGCGGCGCCAACACCCATCTGATCCTGGAGGAGTACCTCCAACCGGACACGACCGCTCCCGAGGCCACCGGACCGCAGCTCTTCCTGCTGTCGGCGCGGTCCACCGAACGCCTTCGCGTCTACGCCCGCCGCGTGGCCGACCACCTCGCGGGTCCGGACGGCACCGGGACGGCCCTCGCCGCGCTCGCCCGGACCAGCCAGACCGGCCGCCGCCACTTCCCGGAACGGCTGGCGGTCGTCTGCGCCGACACCGACCGGCTCGCCGTCCTGCTGCGCTCCTTCGCCGACACCGGCCGTGCCGAGATCCCCGGCCTCGTCGTCGGCAGGGCCGCCCCGGGCCGGGGCGAGCGGCGCCACGGGCCCGGCTCCGCCCTGCTGCGCGACGCCCGTGGCACCGATCCGGCGCAGGCCCTCGCGCGGCTCGGTGGACGCTGGGCCAGCGGTGACGACGTCGACTGGGCCGCGCTGTGGGAGGGGAGCGCGGTACGGCGGGTGCCGTATCCCACGTACCCCTTCGACCGGACCCGGCACTGGCTCGACACGGGCGTGGCGGACCCGACCATGGGAGGCACCACCACGCGGGATCCGGTCCAGGAAGCGGCCGGGACGCCGCGACCCCCGTCCCGGGAAGACGGGTCCGGCGCCCTGCACCGCCTCGTTCCCACCCTGGAGCCCTGCCCTCGGGACGCATCCGTGCCGGTCGATCCGCCCCGCCGGGTCCTGCTGCTCGGGCCGGACTCCCGCGTCCGCCGCGCCCTGGCCGAGGAGTTCGACCGCCGAGGCGCCCACTGCCTCGCGGCGAGCGCGGGCGAACCGGGAGCGGACGGCGCCGTGCCGGCCACCCCCGACGCCCTGCGCCGGTTCGTGCACGACCTGGCCGAACGCGACCTGCTGCCCGACACGCTCGTCCTGGTCTGCCCGCCGGAGGCCGGACCGCCCGGGCCCGGCACCGTCGCCGACGACCTCGACCGCGGCCCCCACCCGCTCCTGTGGACGGCGGCGGCCCTGCTCGCCCGCGACCGCCGGGTGCGGCTGCGTACGGCCGTCGCCCACGGGCCGGCCGCGCGGCAACCGCAGTTCTCCGCGACCGGCGCCCTGCTCAAGTCGCTCGCGCTGGAGCACAGCGGCTGCACCGGGGTGACCCTCGGCTTCGAGACGTACGAGGACGCGGCGGCCGACACCGCCACGGCGGCCCGGTTCGCCGAAGCCGTCGCCGACGAACTGGAGCACTGCGGCGACGGTGTCACCGAAGTCGTCCACGACCGCGACGGGCGGCGGCACCTGCGCCGCCTCACCGAGCGGCCGGTGCCGACCCAGGCCGCCGACGCGCCGCTGCCCGTCCGGGCCGGCGGCACCTACCTCGTCACCGGCGGCGCGGGCGCCCTCGGCCGGATCCTCGGCGGGCTCCTCGCCGACACCGCCCCCGTCAACCTGGTGCTCGCCGGGCGCTCACCGCTCGACGACGACATCGAGCGGCGCACGGCCGAGCTGTGGCGCGGCGGCAGCACCGTCTGGTACAGGCGGACCGACCTCTCCTCCGCGACGGACGTCGCCGGCCTGGTCGCCGACATCCGCGGCCGTTACGGCACGCTGAACGGCATCGTGCACGCGGCCGGAGTGCACCGCGACGCCCGCGCCGTGGTCAAGACCGCCGCCGAATCGGCCGAGGTACTCGGTCCCAAGGTGGCCGGCACGGTGCTGCTGGACCACGCCACCCGCGACGAGGACCTCGACTTCTACGTCCTGTGCGCCTCCCTGGTGGGGGAGACCGGCAACCTCGGACAGACCGACTACGCCTACGCCAACGCCTTCCAGCTGGACTTCGCCGAGGGCAGGGAGCGGCTGCGCGCACACGGCGAGCGCCCGGGGCGGACCGTGGCGATCGGGTGGCCGCTGTGGGAGGACGGCGGCATGGACGTCGACGACGCCACCCGCAGGCTCTTCGCCCAGCTCTGGTCGATGGCACCGCTGCGCACCGGCACCGGCCTCGCCGCCTTCCGCGCCGCCCTGACCGGCACCGATACGCGGTGGCTGCCCGTGGAGCGCCTGCCCGTGGAGCGGACGCCGGTGGAGCGGACACCCGTGCCCCGGTCCCCGGCCACGCACCCGGTCACGCACCCGACCACTCCGGCCGAGCCGTCCGCCGGGTACGAGAGGGAGGTACGTACGGACACCACGAGCGGCGCCCGGCATCCGGGCGCCGATGCCCCGAACGAGGCGGTGAGGCGCCGACTGCGCGCCTTCACGGCGGAGTTCCTGCTGGTCGACCCGGACGAGGTGGACACCGCCGCCGAACTGATGGACCTCGGCTTCGACTCGATCTCGCTGAGCGAGCTGATCGTCCGCGTCAACGACCACTACGGCCTGGAACTGCTGCCGACCGTACTGTTCGAACACCCCACGCTGAACGACGTGGCCGTCCACCTCAGCCGCGAGCACCCGGCGGAGGTGAGCGCCGTGGACCCGGACCCGGAGCCGGCCTCGGCCCCGGCCGTGGACCCGGTACCGGCACCCGCGGCGCCCGCGGCATCCCGGCCCACCGCGGTGGTCCGGGACGACCCGGAGCCCGTCGCCCCGGTGCGGTCCCCGGCGTCGGCTCCCGCGAGCCGTCGCCGGGACGTGGCCGTGATCGGTATGGCGGGGCGGCTTCCGGGGTCGCCGGACCTGGACGCCTTCTGGCGGCATCTGAGCGCCGGGGACGACCTGGTCGGGCCGGTGCCCGCGGACCGCGCCGACCTGCTGGCGGACGCCACCACGGCGGGCCTGCGCGGCGGGTTCCTCGCGGACGTGGCCGACTTCGACGCCGCGTTCTTCCGGATCTCCCCGGCCGAGGCCCGGCTGATGGACCCCCAGCACCGGCTGTTCCTGGAGACCGTCTGGCGCACCTTCGAGGACGCCGGACACCGGCCGGAGGACCGCGCGGGCACCTCGACCGGCGTCTTCGTGGGCATGGCCACCTCCGACTACGGCGAGCTGATCGCCCGGTCCGGCGCGGACCCCGAGGCCCACATGGCCACCGGAGTCGCCCGCTCCCTGGTCGCCAACCGCGTCTCCCACCTGCTCGACCTGCGCGGACCCAGCGAGACCGTCGACACGGCCTGCTCCAGTTCCCTGGTCGCCCTGCACCGCGCGGTCGGTGCCGTGGCCGGCGGCGAGTGCGACGAGGCGATCGCGGGCGGCGTCAGCCTGGCGCTGAGCCCGGGGCTGTTCCGGGTGTTCGACCAGTCCGGCATGCTGAGTCCCGCCGGACGCTGCCGCACCTTCGACAAGGACGCCGACGGATACGTCCGCGGGGAAGGGGTCGGCGCGGTCCTGCTGAAGCCGCTGGAGCGGGCCGAGGCCGACGGCGACCGTATTCTCGCCGTCGTCCGCGGCACCGCCGTCAACCACTGCGGGCGGTCGCCCTCGCTGACCGCCCCCAACCCGCGTGCCCAGGCCGACGTCGTGGTCCGCGCCCACCGTGCCGCCGGAGTCTCCCCGGCCACCGTCACCTACATCGAGACCCACGGCACCGGCACCCGGCTCGGCGACCCGATCGAGACCGAGGGCCTCAAGGACGCCTTCACCCGCCTGTACGGCGACGCGGGCGAACCCGTGCCCGCCGATCCGCACATCACGCTCGGCTCGGTGAAGACCAACATCGGCCACCTGGAGGCGGCGGCCGGGATCGCCGGGCTGCTCAAGGTGCTGCTCGCCCTGTGGCACCGCACCCTCCCCGCCCATCTGCACCTGCGGGAGACGAACCCCTACCTCCGGCTGGACGGCACACCGTTCCGTATCGGTACCACCACCACCCCGTGGGAGGGGGCCAAGGACGAGCACGGCCGCCCCACCTGGCGGGCGGGGGTCAGCTCGTTCGGCTTCGGCGGCACCAACGCCCATGCCGTCCTGGAGGCCTGGACGCCACCCGACGACGCACCCCGGCCGGCCGGACGCGCCCAGGCGTTGCCGAGGGCCGAGTTCCAGCCGCGCCGCCACTGGTTCAGCACCCCGACCGCACCCCGGCCGGCGAGGACGGAGTCCCTCATGCCGCACCCCGAACAGGCAGCCACGACCACACCTCCGCAGCAGGACGCGAATCCCGCACCCGCCACCCGCCCCCGGGTACGGCTCCAACCCCTCGGCGCGACCGCACCGGCCGTCCCCGAGGAGGCCGCCCCCGAGGAGGCCGCCCCCGAAGAGGCCACCCCCGCGGAGACCGCTTCGGACGAAGCCGCTCCCGTCCGGCCGACCCCGCAGACCCGCGTCGAGCGCCCCGCCGAAGCGGACACCGCGCCCCCGGCGGCACCCGCGACCGGAGACGCCGGGCCCTCCCTGACGGAGATCCGCGCCACCGTACGCGGCCTGGTCGCCGACGTCCTCGGCCTGTCCGCCGCCGACCTCGCCCACGACACGCCCTTCGCCGACCTCGGCCTGGACTCCATCTTCCGCATGGACGTGGCCCGTGCCCTCAACGACCGGCACGGCCTCGACCTCCAGGGCGCCGAGCTGTACGAGCACGACACCATCGCCGCCCTCGCGGACCACGTGCTGACGGCCGTCGCCACGGGCGCGCCCCGACCGGCACCGCGTGAGATCCCGCCGCCGCCCGCACCGGACGGCCGCGACGACGCCCGCGACGCCCTGCGCCAGGTGCTGGAACACGCCCTCGGCCGACCCTTCGATCCGACGGTCACCTTCGAGGACAACGGCTTCACCTCCTTCGACATGCTCCGCGGTGTCAGTGCCCTGGAGGCCGGCCTCGGCGCCCTGCCCAAGGCCCTGCTCTTCGAGCGGCCCACCCTCGACCGGCTCACCGACTCCCTGTGCGAGACTCACGGCGAGCAGGCCGTCGCCCGGGTCCGGCCACCTGCCCCGCAGGAGACCCCGGCACCCGCTCCCGGCCCCGCCACCGGGGCCAGGACGCTCACCCGTACCGAGGCCGCCGCCGACCCCGAACTCGGCCCGGTCGTGGCGGAGTTGGAGCGGCGGTACGGCAAGGAGAGCGGGCTCGGCGGCCGTGACATCGCCCCGCACCTCTTCGTGGGCGCCGAACGCCGCGGCCTCTTCGCCCTGTCCAAGCGGGACCGGACCCTGCTCGTGTGGAACTACACCGGCCCCGAGGACCACTTCGCCGAGCTGGCGGCCGAGTACTTCGAGCACGCCCGGCGCACCGGCCTGCGACCCAATCTGCTGTCCCTGGTCCGCCTGGCGGAGGTGGGCGGGGAGCCCGTCACCGCGACCCCCTTCGGGGCGCTCCAGCGCATCGAGGACCTCGGCTCCTTCACGCTGTCCGGCGGCCGGATGAGCCGGCTGCGGTACATGGTCAAGCGGTTCGAGAAGGCCGGTGCCTGCCGTACGGTCGAGTACCGCAGCGGCGACGACCCGGCCGTGGACGCGGAGCTGGCCGCGCTCGTGGACGGCTGGGCGGCGACCAAGCAGATGGTCAACCCCTATGTGCGGCGGGTGCGCGGGGAACTGGCCGGCGGCAGGCTCGACGAGCGTCACCGGCTGTTCCTGACGTATCTGGACGATGCCCTGGTGAACGCCGTCGTCGTCACCCGGATCCCGTCCGAGAACGGTTACCTGCTCGACGTCGAGTTCTACCCCGGCCACATGCCGCTCGGCGGGCTGGAGTTCGCGCTCGTGCGGATCCTGGAGCGACTGCGCGAGGAGGGCTGCGAGGTCTTCAGCTTCGGCGCCAGTTTCGGCGGCGAGCCGGGCACCTCGCCCAACGCGTCCGAGTCCGCCGTACGCGCCCTTTCGGAGCTGCGGGACGCCGGCATCTTCGGTGGCGGCAACTACCAGTTCAAGAACAAGTTCCGGCCCGAGAACCGGACCCTGTACCTGGTGCAGCCCGAGGGCGACGGGGCCAGCGAGGTCGGCGACGTCATCCTGATGATCGCCGACCCGGCGGCACCCGCGGCCGCCGCCCCCGCACCGCGCGGACCCGACCCCGACCTGGCGCCGCGCGCGGCCCGGCTGTCCGCGCACGGCCACAACCCCGTCCGGCTGCCGCACCTGGCCGTCGAACTGGACCTGATCACGGACTCCTGGGCGGACCGTGCCGATCCCTGGCAGCGTGACAGGAACCGGGCGCTGGGCGAACTGGCCGACGCCGCCGGGGTCACCGGGGAGGAGCCGCCGGCCGTGCCCTGGCTGCCGTTCGCCCACCGGTTCTTCGCGGCGTCCGGCCGTGCGGCCGAGGAGCGGGTGTGCCGGGCCTGGCCGGGGCCGCGCGGCCGGGTCCTGCACGCCTCGGCCTTCCCGACCTGGCTCGGCGCGCTGACGGAACACGGCTTCGACCCGTCGGTCGCGCTGCCCGTCGTGGGCGAGGGCCCCTGCGCGGCGGACCTCCGGCTCACCGCACTGGAGGACGCGCTGGACCGGTACGCCGGGCAGGTGTCCTTCGTCCTCGTGGAGACCGCCACCAACGCCCACGGAGGCGCCCCGCTCTCCCTGGAGAACCTGCGCGGCGTCGCGGAGCGCACGCGGGCCCGCGGCGTGCCGCTGCTGCTGGACGCCACCCGGCTGCTGGACAACGCTCTGCTGGTCTCCGGCGCCGACCGGGGCCGGCCGGCCCGGGACCCGTGGGAGGTGGTCCGCGAGATGCTGGGCCTCGCCCAGACGGTGACGTTCAGTCTCTCGAAGGACTTCGGGGTCGACGGCGGCGGGCTGATCGCCACCGGTGACGAACGCCTGGCCGAGCGGCTCACCGAGCGGATGCTGGAACGCGGCCGGGAACCCGGCCTGTCCGCGCGCCGGCTGCTGTCCGCCGCCCTGCTGGACCAGGAGTCCACGACGCGGCTGGTGACCGAGCGGGTGGCGAACGTGGCCGCGTTCCGGCAGCGCCTGGAGCTGGGCGGGGTACCCCTGGTACCCGGCCCCTCCGCGCACTGCGTGCTGCTCGACGTCGACAAGGCCGCCGCCGGCAGCGCGCTCCGCCACCCCGTCGCCTCCTACCTGGCCGGGATCTACGCGGCCACCGGTGTACGCGGCGGCCCCCACCTCACCCCCGGCGCCCGCCTCGCCGACGGCTCCGCACCCCAGGAACGGCACCTGATCCGGCTCGCCGTACCGCTGGGCATGGACCGCGCGACCCTGGAACGGGGCGCCGACCGGATCGCCGCGCTCGTCGCCGCCCCGGCACCGCCGCCGGACCTCACGGAGGTCACCGGCACCCCCGGGCCCGCCGCACTGCGCACCTACCACCCCACCGACGCCCTGCCCACCGACATCCGCGAGGCCCTGGAGGAGGGCCCCGCACCCGCCACCACCGCCTCCGCCAACCACGACGTGCTCAGCGAGCGGGTCCCCGGGGTGCGGCGGCACCTGCTGCCGACGGCCGACGGCACGGTGGAGGTGTTCGACTGCGGCAGCGGCCCGGCCGTACTCATGCTGCCGCCCTTCAACATCGGCGGCGGTATCTTCGCCGACCAGATGGCGGGCCTGTCGGACCGCCACCGGACACTCGTCGTCCACCACCCCGGCGTGGGCGCCACCACCACCGCGGACGACATCTCGCTGCCCGGCATCGCCGACCTGTACGCCGACGTCCTGGACCGGCTCGACGTGCGGGGCCCGGTCCATGTGGTGGGCACCTCCTTCGGCGGCCTCCTCGCCCAGAGCTTCGTCCTCGCCCATCCGGGCCGGGCCGCGTCGCTGGCCCTGGTGTGCAGCTCGTACCGCTACGCCAACCGCGTGGGCGAGGTGAACCGCCTGGCGGACCTGGTCGCCGAGGACCTGGACCGGATCGTCGCCGCCGGGGCCGAGGACGTGGCACGGCACCGCGCCGAGTACACCGAGCGGCTGCTGCGCTGCGAGAGCATGGCCCCGCACATCGGACTGCGCTACCTGGACGTCTTCGCCCAGCAGCCCGACCTGCTGGGGCGGCTCGCCGACATCGCCGTACCCACTCTCGTGGTGGCAGGCGGCGTCGACGCCGTCGTACCGCGCAAGACCTCGCACCTGATGCACGGCGCCATCCCCGACGCCCGCTACCACGAACTGCCGCTGGCCGGGCACTTCCCGACCGTCACCGACCCCGACGGGGTGACCGCCGCCCTGGCCGCCTTCCTCGCCGAACTCGGGGAGGAACGATGACCGGGTACGGCATCGAGGCCCTGGACGTGTACGCGGGCAGCGCGGCCGTCAGCGCCCGCGCGGTGTTCGACGGACGGGGCCTGGACCCGCGCCGCTTCGACAACGTCGCATCCGACCGGCGGTCGGTGGCACTGCCCTTCGAGGACCCCGTCACCCACGCCGTCAACGCCGCACGTCCCCTGCTGGAACGGATGCCGCCGGCCGACCGCGACCGGATCGAACTCCTCGTCACCACCAGCGAGTCCGGCATCGACTACAGCAAGTCCATCGCCTCCTACGTCCACGACCACCTCGGCCTGCCGCCCACCTGCCGCATGCTGGAGATGAAGCAGGCCTGCTACGCGGCCACCGGCGCACTGCAACTCGCCGTCGGCTACCTGGCCGCCGGACTCTCACCCGGCGCGAAGGTGCTCGTCGTCGCCACCGACATGTCCCTCGCCGACGAACGCGCCCAGTACGCCGAGCCGGTCACCGGCACCGGGGCCGTGGCGCTGCTCGTCGGCGACCGGCCCCGCGTTCTCACCGCCGACCTGGGCGCGTTCGGCGTGCACGCCTTCGAGACCCTGGACTCCGCCCGGCCGGGCCCCGACCTCGACATCGCGGACGCCGACCGGTCGCTCATGGCCTACCTGGAGTGCTTCTCGCGCAGCTTCGCCGACTACCGCTCCCGCGTGGAGGGCGCCGACTTCGCGACCACCTTCGACCTGCTCGCCCTGCACACCCCGTTCTCCGGCATGGTCCGGGCCGCGCACCGCAGGCTGCTGCGCGAGGTGTACGGCAGCCCCGCCGACGCCGTGGCAGCGGACTTCGAACGCCGGGTCGCGCCCTCCCTGATCCACCCCGGCCAGACCGGCAACCTCTTCTCCGGCTCGCTCTACCTGGCCCTGGCCAGCGCGCTCGACCACACCGCGCTCGACGGCCCCGCCCGCGTCGGGCTGTTCTCCTACGGTTCCGGCTGCTCCTCGGAGTTCTTCAGCGGCGTCGTCGGCCCCGAGTCGGCCGCCGCCGTCGCCGAGGCACGCATCGGGCCCCGGCTGCGGGCCCGAGCCGACCTCGACTTCGCCGAGTACACCGCGCTGCTCGCGGAGAACACCGCCTGCCTGCGACCCGTCCCGCACCGCGACATCGACCCCGGCCGCTACGACGCCCTGCTGCGCCGGGCCGTGGACCGTCCCAAGCTCCTCGCCCTGACCGGCGTGCGCGACCACCACCGCCAGTACGCGTGGATCTGACGAACCGGAGGTAGCCCCCATGAACGGATCGGACGCAAGCTTCGCCGGCCCGGACAACGCCGAGGAACGAGTCCTGGCGGTGCTGCGCCGCACCACCCTGGACATCGTGCCGGAGGTCGAACCGGCCTCGTTCACGCCCGACCGGACCCTGTCCGACCTGGGCTGCAACAGCATCGACCGGGCCGAGATCGTCACCCTGACCATGGAGGAACTGGACATCGCGGTGCCCGTGCACGAGTTCCACCAGGGGATGGACATCGGCACCCTGGCCGCACTCATGCGGAAGCAGCTGTGAGCGGACCTGCCGCGGACGGGCGCGCCGTGGTGGTGACCGGGCTCGGTGTGCTCGGCGCCGTCGCGACCGGCCCCGAGGACCTGACCGCCGCCCTGCGTTCGGGACGGTGCGCCCTCAGCGCGCCGTCCCCACCCGCCGACGCGGACCGGCCGGGCGTGTCCTGGCCCGCGTTCACCGCCGACCTGGCGGCGGACGACGTACCCGACCGGGCCCTGGAGACGCTGCCCGGCCTGCCCGACGCCCTGCGCGGCGCGGCCCGGCGGACCGTGCTGCGGGCGCCGGTCCCGGTACGGACGGGCGTCGTCGCCGCGCTCCAGGCATGGCTGGAGGCCGGGCTCGACCGTACGGCACCGCCGCCCGAGCGCATCGGCGTCGCGGTGGCCGGCAACAACCTGACGGAGCGGGTCACCGAGGACGGCCGGGCCCGTGCCGAGCGCAACCCCGCCCATCTGCCCGCCCGTTACGCCCTGCAGCACCAGGACACCGACCACGTCGCCACGCTCAGCCGCGTCCTGGGCCTGCGGGGCGAGGGCTGCACGGTCGGCGGCGCCTCGGCGAGCGGCAACCTCGCCCTCGTCCACGGCGCCCGGATGCTCACCGCGGGGGCCGCCGACGTGTGCCTCGTCGTGGGTGCCATGACCCGGCTGTCGCGGTTGCAGACCCGCGGCTTCCTCACGCTCGGCGCGATGGCCCCGGCGGACGGCGCGCCCCCGCGCCCGCCGGCGCCGTTCGACACCGGCCACCGGGGCTTCCACCCCGGGCAGGCGGCGGCCTGCATGGTCCTGGAGACCGCCGCCTCCGCCCGGCTGCGCGGCGCGCCCGCCCTGGCCGGTATCGCGGGCGGCGCCGTCGTCCTGGACGGCAACCATCTGGCCGACCCGTCGGTGGACGGGGAGGCACGGGCCATGTCCGGGGCCCTCGCGCGAGCGGGCGTGGGCGCGGCGGACATCGGCTGGGTCAGCGCCCACGGCACCGGGTCGCCGCTGGGCGACCGCACCGAGGCCGACGCCCTGCGCAAGGTCTTCGGAGCGGACGACGAGGGCCCCTGGATCAACGCGACGAAGACCCTCTCCGGGCACTGCCTCAGCGCTGCCGGCGTGGTCGAGGCGGTGGCCGCCGTCCTGCAACTGCGGGCCGGGTTCGTCCACCCCGACCCCGGTCTTCGCGAACCCGTCGACGCCGGTCTGCGCTTCGTGCGCGACGAGCCGCGGCGCGCGTCCGGCGGATTCGTGCTCTCGAACGGGTTCGGCTTCGGCGGCATCAACACCGCGGTCGTGCTGGCCCATCCGGACGCCTGAGCCGAGCCGTCGATGGCGCCGATGCTCAGAAGTGAACAGAACCGGGGCACCGCCGGAACGTAGGGTCGCGACCCGTGCCGGGAGCGGGCCGACGGTGGCAGCGAGGGAAGGGTTTCCTATGACGGACACGACCGACAACGCCGGACCGCTGCGGGACGCCGATGCCGGACCGCCCGCCTTTCCGCAGGAGAAGGCACCGGGCTGCCCCTTCGACCCGCCGCCCGGATACCGCCGGTTCCAGGCCGAGGACCCGTTCGCCCCGGTCACCCTGCCCAGCGGACAGCGGGCGCGCGTGGTCACCCGGCACCGGGACGTACGGGCCGTGCTGGACGACCCCCGCTTCAGCGCCGACAGCGCCCACCCGGACTTCCCGCGGATGTTCCCCCGGCCCGTGCCCCAGGTCCTCAAGGGCACCTTCCCCCGGCTCGACGGCGCCGAGCACCTGCGCTACCGCCGGATGCTCGCCAGGGACTTCACCGGCCGCAGGGCGGAGGAACTGCGGTCCCGGATCGAGCAGATCGTGGACCACCGCCTGGACCTGATGGAGGAGCGGGGCGGCCCGCTCGACCTCATGGAGGAACTCGCCTACCCCGTGCCGTCCACCGTCGTGTGCGAACTGCTCGGGGTGCCGGCCGAGGACAGCCCGCTGTTCGAGTCCCGCACCCGGGTCCTCATCAACGGCCGCAGCACCCCCGAGGAGACGCTGCGGGCCAAGGACGACATCCTCCACCATCTCGAAGGGGTGGTGGCGGCCAAGGAGAAGCAGCCCGGCGACGACCTGATCAGCCGGCTGCTGGTCGAACAGGTCGCCCCCGGACTCCTGGACCGCGCCGAGGTCGCCGTCATCGCCTGGCTGCTGCTCGCCGCCGGCCACCACACCACCGCGACCATGATCGGCACCGGCACCATGCTGCTGCTGGAGAACCCGGAACAACTGGCCGCCCTGCGCGCCGACCCGGCGCTGCTGCCGGGCGCGGTGGACGAACTGCTGCGGCACCAGACGGCCATGCAGATCGGCATGAACCGGATCGCCACCGAGGACGTCACCCTCGGGGAGCGGACCGTGCGCGCGGGGGAGGGCGTCGTGTGCCAGCTGGCGACGGCCAACCGGGACGCCGATGTCTTCCCCGACCCCGACCGCTTCGACGTGACCCGCACCGCCCGCGGCCAGCTGGCCTTCGGCCACGGTCCCCACCAGTGCCCCGGACAGTCCCTGGCCCGCGTCGAGCTCCAGGTCACCCTGGGCCGGCTGTTCGACCGGCTGCCCGGACTGCGGCTCGCCGTCCCCGCGGCCGACGTGCCGTTCTGGCACCACCTGTTCGGCATCCACGGCGTCAAGGAACTGCCGGTCACCTGGTGAAACCCGGCGTCGCCCCGCGGTACGGGGGCGGCCCCGCCGCGGCCCCGCCCAAGCGACGGAGGAGGAGTCGTTGTCGGAGGTACAGCAGGAGCTGGTCCACCTGTTCGACGGGTTGCGCGCGGTCTCGCTGTCCACCCGGCGCAGCGAGAAGTGGCGGCGCTACCCGCCCGACATACTCCCGGCGTTCATCGCCGAGATGGACTTCCCCGTCGCCGAGCCGGTGCTCGAAGCCATTCGGGCGCACCTCACGGTGGGCGGGGACCTCGGCTACGCCTACGCCTACACCACCGAGGCGCCCGTGCAGCGGGCGTTCGCGGCCTGGGCGCGGGCGAGTTACGACTGGCCGGTGGAGCCGCGGAGGGTGGTGCTGTTCCCGGACACCATGCGGGTGATGGAGGTGGCGCTGGAGCAGTTCACCGAGCCGGGCGACGGCATCGTGGTCGACGTGCCCGCCTATCCGCCCTACTTCGAGGCCATCGCCGCGGCCGGCCGGCAGGTCGTGCCCCGGCCGATGCGGCTGCGCGGGGGCCGCTGGCGGCTCGATCTGGAGGGACTGGCCAGGGCCTTCCGGGCCGGGGCCGCCGCCTACTTCCTGTGCAACCCGCACAACCCCACCGGGCGGGTCCTGACCGGTGACGAACTGCGCGAAGTCCTCGCGCTGGCGGCGGAGTTCGGGGTCGCGGTGATCTCCGACGAGGTGCACGCGCCGCTCACGCACCCGGGGTACCGGCACGTGCCGCTCGGCTCGCTGCCCGAGGCGACGCGGGTGGCGACGGTGACGGCGGCCTCGGCGAGCAAGGGCTGGAACCTGTCAGGTCTGAAGTGCGCGATGGCGGTGGCCGGCCGGTCCCGGGACCACGACCGGCTCATGGAGATGCGGCCGAGGGAACGGGACGGCGTGGGCATCCTCGGGGTGAGCGCGAGCGAAGCCGCCTTCACCCTGGGCGAGCCCTGGCTGCGTGCCGTCCGCCACTACCTGCACGGCAGCCGGAGGATGCTCGTCGAACTGTTCGAGTCCTTCGGTCCGGACCTGGAGCTGGTCCCACCGGAGGCGAGCTACCTGGCGTGGCTCGACGGGCGGCGGCTGGCCGACCGGCTGGGCAGTGACGATCTGGCGGAGTTCTTCCTCGGGCGCGGCAAGGTGGCCGTCAGCGACGGCCGGGAGTACGGGAGTGAGGGCTTCATCCGGCTCAATTTCGGCACGTCCCAGCGCCTGCTGGAGGAAATGGTCCGCCGGATGGAGAAGGCGGTGCGGGAGGAGTCCCCGGAATCGGGCGGCGCCACCGGGGCGCCGCCGCCGAATGTTCCGGGATATCCCGCTCCGGTATGCAGGTCCTACAGACCGGCGGACAAGGAGGAGTTCTCCAGATAGTCCGTCAGCTCGGCTATGTGAATACACAGATGTGCTTCATCGGTGCGATGCACCACGCCGGCCACCGAGAACCTCTTGAGGAAGTAGCCGACGCGGGAGCGGGTTGTCCCGACCATTTCCGCCAGCTCTTCCTGCGTTATTCGATCGCGTATCTGAGCGGTCTGGTCCTTGCGTCTTCCCACCTTTTCCCCGAGTTTCACCAGCAATGCGGCCAGCCTGTGTTCACTGTCCATCGTGACCAGATTGGCGATCACCTGCTGCTGCTCCAGCAGACGGTTCGCCATGTGGCCGATCAGCGCCTCGCGCAGCGGCGGATCGCAGTCGTTCATGATCTGTGCGACGTGGACCTGCACCAACGTCGTGACCTGCATGGCCTGTGCGGTCTCGGTGTGCTTGGCGGCCAGTACGCTCGACTCCCCGAACACGTCGCCCGGACCGTGTATGGACAGCAGGCACTGCTTTCCGTCGCGGGTGTGCGTCAGTGTCTTCACCTGGCCGCTCTCGACCAGATAGATGTGCGCGTCCGGCTGACCGAGATTGTACACGTGTTCTTTCCGGCCGACACGAAATCTTGTCCCCCTGATGGTCCCTCTTCTAGCTGCTTCCTGAAGTGCGGTAGCCAGGCTTCGTTCTGTGTTACAGAAGGGTTCCATTCTGCTCCCGGTGACCGTATTTGATCGCCAAAGCCGCTGGTGAAGAACGTTGCGCAGATCGAATTCCTGCGCCGAATCTAAAGCATCGGTACAAGGTAACGGTAGTGCTACGGTCCAGGTTGGCTGCAAATGGCCGCAACATGCTGAGATGGATTGTTCTACGACACTCCGCCGGCCCGCCGCCGAAAAATAACTACGGGTTCTCGCGGGGCTGCCCGAGCCGTAGGGTGTTGTCGTGGCCGAGGGGATCGAGGCGGTTCTGGCGGAGAAGTACGCCTGCTTGTTGCCGCATCTGGACGAGCGGCAGCGGCGGCTGGCTCTGGGGGCGGACGCGAGGGCTCTGGGGCGCGGAGGCATCCGGCTGGTGGCCGGGGCTGCCGGGGTCTCGCGGGAGACGGTCTCGCGCGGCGTGGCGGAACTCGCCGGCGCCCCGGGACCGCCGGGCCGGGTGCGGCGTGCGGGCGGCGGGCGCAAGCGGCTGCGGGAGAAGCACCCCGGCCTGGTGCCGGCCCTGCTGGCACTGGTGGAACCGGTACCCCGCGGGGATCCGGAGCCGCCGCTGCTGTGGACGACGAAGTCGACCCGGAAGCTGGCCCAGGCGCTGACCGCCCAGGGGCTCAGGGTCGGTGCGGACACGGTGGCGGCGTTGCTGAAGGAGGAAGGTTTCTCCTTGCGGGGTGCCGGCCGCACGACCGAGGGGGCCCGCCACCCGGACCGGGACGCCCAGTTCCGCTACATCAACGGCCGGGTCCGGGAGTTCGCCGACGCCGGACAGCCGGTGATCAGTGTGGACGCCAGGAAGACGCCGGCGCCGGGTCACCGCGCGGGCGCCGGGACCGACCCGTACGGGAGCCACGAACCGCCCGCGGACGCAGGCCGGGTGCCGGCCGGGTGTGAGGGTGACACGGCCGCGTTCGCGGTGGCCACGCTGCGACGCTGGTGGG
This sequence comes from Streptomyces sp. MH60, assembly GCF_002939385.1. Lineage (GTDB taxonomy): Bacteria > Actinomycetota > Actinomycetes > Streptomycetales > Streptomycetaceae > Streptomyces. The sequence continues at coordinate 23,464 of NZ_MULI01000027.1, forward strand.
ACGGCGAGGGCAGCCGCCGCCACCCGCATGCCGCGCGCCTGCTGATCACCGCGGACGCCGGAGGCTCGGACGGCTGCCGGGTGCGGGCGTGGCAGAAGGGACTAGCGGACTTCGCCCGCTCCACCGGCCTGACCGTGACGGCCTGCCACCTCCCGCCGGGAACCTCGAAATGGAACCGGAGCGAGCACCGGCTCCTGTCCCGCATCAGCACGCACTGGCGGGGGTGGCCGCTGACCAGTCACGAAGTCGTGGTCAGCGGGATCGGCGAGGTCGCCACCGGCACGGGCCCGGCCGTCCACGCCGCGTCCGGCCCCGCCCAGGACCCCGTCCGCGTCCACGTCCCGGACGAGGCCGTCGCCACCCTGCCGCTGACACCCCACGACTGGCACGGCACCTGGAACTACACCCTCGATCCGGGACGGCCGGCCAGGAGGTTCCCGAAGTCCTGAAGTTGTTTTTCGGCGGCTCCCCGAGGCCACGACGGTCGGACGCGACCCGTCCGACGGCGGCGGGGGCTCCGGCCCCCGACCAGCGCGGTGGGTGGTCCAGCAGGTCATCGGGGGCCTCCAGCCGCACCCACTCCGCGCTCGCGCCCCGGCCACCGGCCCCGCCCGCAGCCACTCCGGGGGAGCGGCCCTGCCGGGCGAGGGGCGGCGCATCCGCGAGCGGGCCGCGCGCCGGCCGACAGCGGGATGCTGTCGCCTCCCTGTGAACGGAGGGAGTCAAGAGCGAATTCCGGCCGAGAATCCGCCTTCCCTTCGCGTCCGAACCACCCGGTGTCTCCGGCCCGGTGGCGCCGTCACACCCGGCGACTGAATTTGATGGAGTCCGACCGTTTCTCCGTCATTCGGGAGCGGGTCTGTATCCGGCTTATCGGGCTGTCGTACGAGGCCTCATACCAGAGCGGGACGTTGCCCGGGGGACTTTGGCAACTGCCCACCGCACATGAGGGGCAGACGACTACTGTCAGTGTCCGTCGGGCGACGCAGGGCCGACGGACCAGTACACGGACCAGTACGAGGACACCGATGTCTCACCTCCGCGCCCCGGCCGCGCGAGCAGACCGCCGCGAGGGCGGGCGGCACGGCCGGCCGGCCCCACGTACCACCGCCACGCTCCCCGAGACCCACATACGGTCCCAACTCCTGAGGCTCGCCGTCCTGCCGCCGGTCGCGGTCGCCCTCAGCGGCTGCGCGGTCGTCCTGTTCACCGTCCGGTCCACCGGCGCCCGGCCCGCCCCCGTCCTGTGGGGCGTCCTGGCCGGTGCCGTCTCGGTGACCCTCGCGGCCGTCGCCATCGCCGCCGTCGCCGCCGACCGCGCCGCGCGGTCCGTGCACGACCGTGTCGGCGCGCTACGGCGCAGCACCGCGCGCCACGAGGGCGACCTGCGCGCCGTCGTCGAGGCGTTGCGCCGCGGCGAGGCACCGCCCCCGCGCACCCCGCGCGGCGGACCGCCGGACGACGCCGACGACCTCGAACTGCTCGCCGCCGACCTCTCCCGCGCCCACGACGGCGCCGTCACCGCCGTCGTCCGGGCCGCCCAGCTCTCCAGCCAGGCGGGCAGCGAACAGAAGCTGGAGGTCTTCGTCAACCTCGCCCGGCGCCTGCAGTCCCTGGTGCACCGGGAGATCTCCATCCTGGACGAGCTGGAGAACGAGATCGAGGACCCCGACCTCCTCAAGGGCCTCTTCCACGTCGACCACCTCGCCACCCGCATCCGCCGCCACGCCGAGAACCTGGCCGTGCTCGGCGGTGCCGTCTCCCGCCGCCAGTGGAGCAACCCGGTCGACATGACCGAGGTGCTGCGCTCGGCCATCGCCGAGGTCGAGCAGTACTCCCGGGTCCGGCTGGTCCCGCCGATCGACGGCACCCTGCGCGGCCACGCCGTCGCCGACGTCATCCACCTGCTGGCCGAACTCGTCGAGAACGCCACCCTGTTCTCCGCCCCGCAGACCCAGGTGCTGATGCGCGCCAACCTCGTCACCTCGGGCCTGGCCGTCGAGGTCGAGGACCGCGGACTGGGCATGCCCGTCGGCGAGCAGAGCCGGATGAACGCCCTGCTCGCCGACCCCGACCAGGTCAACGTCGCCCGCCTGCTGGCGGACGGGCGCATCGGGCTGTTCGTCGTCTCCCAGCTCGCCAAGCGGCACGGGATCACCGTGCGGCTGCAGACCAACATCTACGGCGGTGTCCAGGCCGTACTGGTGGTGCCCCAGGCCCTGTTGGGCACCGAGCCGGGGGCGCTGCCCGGGGGCGGGGCGGGGCAGACGCAGGCCACCGGTGCCGAACGGGTGCCCGTGGCGCCGCCGCCCGGGCAGCAGTTGCGGGCCGTGTCTCCTGTGACGCCGCAGGCTCCGGTCCTCTCCAGCACGCTCCACGTGCCGACCCCGGACGGACGTACCCCCCAGGCACCGACCCTCGACGCACCCGCTCCGGCCGCGCCGACGCCGGTGCCCGCCCGACCGGCTCCCGCCGTTCCCCCGCCCGCGCCCGTTCCCGCCCCCGCTTCCGAGGTGCCGGGTCCGGCCCAGGTGCGCAGGGCCGACGGCGAACCCGTGCCGCTGCCCGTGCGCGGCACGCACCGGAACCGCCCCACCCCGGCCGCCGCCGTGCCCGGTGTGCGGTCCGAGGACCGGGGCGTCCTCGCCGAGCACGCGGCCACCCCGCCCGTCCCGCGGCACAGCGCGGTGCGCGGCACCATGGGGAAGCCCCGGCTGCCGCGCCGCCGCGCCCAGGAGCACATCGCGCCCCAGTTGCGCGGTGGCCCCGCGCCCCGCCAGGAACCCGAGCAGTACACCGGGCACGACCCGGGTCTGATGGCCGCCTTCCAGCGCGGCGTCGGCCTCGCGGAGGCCCAGCAGCACACCGAACCGGCGCCTTCGGCACCGACCCACCGCGACCCGGGCGTGACAGCCGAATGACCCTCCGCACGACCACCCCCACGACCGCCCTCACCCCCACCCCCACTCCCACGACCAGCGCTCCCGCAGACCTTCGTACCCCAAGGAGTCGATCCACCATGGCGAGCGATGCGCCGACCGGCCACGTGTCCGACCTCGACTGGCTGATGAGCGGCCTCGTCCAGCGCGTACCGCACACCAGCAGCGCGGTGCTCCTGTCCGCCGACGGACTCGTGAAGTCCGTCCACGGACTCGACGCCGACAGCGCCGACCACATGGCGGCCCTGGCCTCCGGTCTGTACTCCCTCGGCCGCAGCGCCGGCGTCCGCTTCGGCGACGGCGGGGACGTGCGGCAGGTCGTCGTCGAACTCGACTCGACCCTGCTCTTCGTCACCACCGCGGGCTCCGGCACCTGCCTCGCCGTGCTGGCCGGCCGCGAGGCCGACGCGGCCGTCCTCGGCTACGAGATGGCGATGCTGGTCAAGAGCGTCCGCCCCTACCTGGTCACCGCGCCCCGGCAGCACGCCGTCGAACCCCCGGCGATGAGGCCTTGACGGTGGCCGCGGCCGGCGACGGGCCCTGGCTCGACGACGCGGCCGGACGGCTGGTGCGCCCCTTCACCGTCAGCAACGGCCGTACCCGGCCCACCGTCTCGCTCGACCTGATGTCCCAGGTCATGGCCACCGGGGCGACCCCCCTCGGCTACCTCGGACCCGAGCACGCGCAGGCGCTCGACCTGTGCCGGGCGCCCCTCCCGGTCGCCGAGCTCGCCGCACATCTGCGGCTTCCGGTGGCGGTCACCAAGGTGCTGCTCTCGGACCTCGTCGACTGCGGCGCGCTGACCACCAAACCCCCCGCCGCGTTCCACCACCACCCCACGGACCGGGCCCTTCTGGAGGCAGTGCTCGATGGACTACGACGACAGCTCTGACTACGCACACGGCGAAGGCGCCGACCCGTTCCCCACCGCCCTGAAGATCCTCGTGGCGGGCGGATTCGGCGTCGGCAAGACGACCTTCGTCGGCGCGGTCAGCGAGATCGCACCGCTGAGCACGGAGGAACTGCTCACCACGGTCAGCGCCGCGACCGACAACCTCGACGGAATCGAGAACAAGCTCGAAACGACCGTGGCCATGGACTTCGGCCGCCTCACCCTCGATGCCGAACACGTCCTGTACCTGTTCGGAACGCCCGGCCAGGAACGCTTCTGGTTCATGTGGGACGAGCTGTGCGAAGGCGCGCTCGGCGCGGTGATCCTCGCCGACACCCGCCGCCTGGAGGAGTCCTTCGCCGCCGTCGACTTCTTCGAGGAGCGCGGACTCGGCTTCGTCGTCGCGATCAACGAGTTCGACGGTTCCTACCGCTACGACCCCGAGGAGGTGCGCGCGGCCATGGACCTGCACCCCGAGATCCCGATCGTGCGCTGCGACGCCCGGATCTCCAGCTCCGGCGTCCAGACGCTGCTCACCCTCGTACGCCACCTCATCGCCCACACCCCGGCCCCGGCGTCCGGGTCCGGCGCCGGAGTCCGCCCATGAGCTACGACCCGCCGCGCCCGGCCGGACGTCTGCTGCTCACCCCCGAGGACCGGGAGGCCCCCGCCCGGGTACGACGGCTGCGCCGGCTCGGCCTGGCGGAACGCCCCGACCCGGCCCTGGACGCCTTCGCCGCCCACCTCGCGGGCCTCGCCGAGGCGCCATACGCGATGGTCAACTTCCTGGTGGAGGGCGGGCAGTTCTTCGCCGGTCTGCGGGTGCCGGAGGTGCCGCCGGTGACGCGGGGCGACGGGACCAGCCCCGAGTTCGGCCGGCTCCAGCCCAGGGACCACGGCTTCTGTCCCCACGTGGTGGTCCGGCGCAAGGCGCTGGTCCTGGAGGACGTGCGCGACTACCCGCGTTTCGCGGGCAACCCCGTCGTCGACGCGTTCGGCATCCGCTCCTACCTCGGTGCCCCGCTCATCGACAGCACGGGGACGGTCCTCGGCACCGTGTCCGCGGCCGACGTGCGGCCCCGGACCTGGGGGACCGCGGGCCTGGCCACGATCAAGTCGACGGCGGCCGACCTCGTACGGCGCATCGAGCGCAGCGCGGAGGACGGGCTGCCCCTGTGAGCTGCGGGCGGGCCCGCGCGGCAGCCTGTGCGGCGGCCGGCGCGGAGGGCGTGAAGGAAAGCTGCGGCCGGGCTTAAGAAAGGCTCGATGGACCCGGGACGGTGTCGTACGGCAGATTGCTGTGCGATTCCCCTCCCCATCCCGGACGCGGGCCGCTCCGGCGTGCCACCGCCGGGACCTCACCCCCGTCAGGAGCCGTTCCGTTGAAGGCGCTGGTCAAGGAGAAGGCGGAGCCCGGGCTGTGGCTCGCGGACGTGCCCGAGCCCGCCGTGGGACCCGGTGACGTCCTCATCAAGGTGCTGCGCACCGGCATCTGCGGCACCGACCTGCACATCCGGGCCTGGGACGGCTGGGCGCGGCAGGCCATCCGCACCCCGCTCGTCGTCGGCCACGAGTTCGTCGGCGAGGTCGTCGGCACCGGGCGCGACGTCACCGACATCAAGACCGGCGACCGCGTCAGCGGCGAGGGCCACCTGGTCTGCGGCAAGTGCCGCAACTGCCTGGCCGGACGGCGCCACCTGTGCCGCGCCACCATCGGGCTCGGCGTCGGCCGGGACGGGGCGTTCGCCGAGTACGTCGCCCTGCCCGCTTCCAACGTCTGGGTGCACCGCGTCCCCGTCGACCTCGACGTCGCCGCGATCTTCGACCCGTTCGGCAACGCCGTGCACACCGCGCTGTCCTTCCCGCTGGTCGGCGAGGACGTCCTCATCACCGGCGCCGGACCGATCGGCCTGATGGCCGCCGCCGTGGCCCGGCACGCGGGCGCCCGCAACGTCGTGATCACCGACGTGAGCGAGGAGCGGCTGGACCTCGCCCGCAAGGTCGGCGTCAGCCTCGCCCTGAACGTCTCGGACGCCACCATCGCCGACGGACAGCGCGAGCTGGGCCTGCGCGAGGGCTTCGACATCGGCCTGGAGATGTCCGGCCGCCCCGAGGCCATGCAAGACATGATCGCCAACATGACGCACGGCGGCCGGATCGCCATGCTCGGCCTGCCCGCCGAGGAGTTCCCGGTCGACTGGGCCCGCATCGTCACGTCCATGATCACCGTCAAGGGCATCTACGGCCGCGAGATGTTCGAGACCTGGTACGCCATGTCCGTGCTGCTGGAAGGCGGCCTCGACCTCGCCCCGGTGATCACCGGCCGGTACTCCCACCGCGACTTCGAGGCCGCGTTCGCCGACGCGGCGAGCGGCAGGGGCGGCAAGGTCATCCTCGACTGGACCGCGTAAGTCATCTGCTTTCCTAGGAGCTTCTGAGATGTTCGACTCCGTGCGCGACGACCTGCGCGCCACCCTCGACGAGATCCGCGCCGCCGGCCTGCACAAGCCCGAACGCGTCATCGGCACCCCGCAGTCCGCGACCGTCAGCGTCACCGCGGGCGGCCGCCCCGGCGAGGTCCTCAACTTCTGCGCCAACAACTACCTCGGCCTCGCCGACCACCCCGAGGTCGTCGCCGCCGCCCACGAGGCACTGGACCGCTGGGGCTACGGGATGGCCTCCGTGCGCTTCATCTGCGGCACCCAGGAGGTGCACAAGGAACTGGAGGCCAGGCTCTCGGCGTTCCTCGGCCAGGAGGACACGATCCTCTACTCCTCCTGCTTCGACGCCAACGGCGGCGTCTTCGAGACCCTCCTCGGCCCCGAGGACGCGGTGATCTCCGACGCCCTCAACCACGCCTCGATCATCGACGGCATCCGGCTCAGCAAGGCCAAGCGCCTGCGCTACGCCAACCGCGACATGGCCGACCTGGAGACGCAGCTCAAGGCCGCGGGCGAGGCCCGCCGCAAGCTGATCGTCACCGACGGCGTCTTCTCCATGGACGGCTACGTGGCCCCGCTCGCCGAGATCTGCGACCTGGCCGACCGCTACGACGCCATGGTCATGGTCGACGACTCGCACGCCGTCGGCTTCGTCGGCCCCGGCGGCCGCGGCACCCCCGAACTGCACGGCGTCATGGACCGGGTCGACCTCATCACCGGCACCCTCGGCAAGGCGCTGGGCGGTGCCTCCGGCGGCTACGTCGCCGCCCGCGCGGAGATCGTCGCCCTGCTGCGCCAGCGCTCGCGTCCGTACCTGTTCTCCAACACCCTCGCCCCGGTGATCGCCGCCGCCTCCCTCAAGGTGCTCGACCTGCTGGAGTCGGCCGACGACCTGCGCGTACGGCTCGCCGAGAACACCGCCCTGTTCCGCCGCCGGATGACCGAGGAGGGCTTCGACATCCTCCCCGGCGACCACCCCATCGCGCCCGTCATGATCGGCGACGCGACGAAGGCGGGCCGCATGGCGGAGCTGCTCCTGGAGCGCGGCGTGTACGTGATCGGCTTCTCCTACCCGGTGGTCCCGCAGGACAAGGCCCGCATCCGCGTCCAGCTGTCCGCCGCCCACTCCACGGACGACGTGCACCGCGCGGTGGACGCCTTCGTCTCCGCGCGGGAGCGGCTCGCCGCCTGAAACCCCCGGTGACCTGAGAGAATCGATCCCATGATCGAGGCGCGGCGGCTGCACATCCTGCGAGCGGTGGCGGACCACCGCACCGTGACGGCGGCCGCCGCCGCGCTGTACCTCACCCCGTCCGCGGTTTCCCAGCAGCTCGCCGCCCTGGAGCAGGAGACCGGGCACCGCCTGGTCGAGCGCGGCGCCAGGGGCGTACGGCTGACCCCGGCCGGGGAGATCCTGCTCAGCCACACCAACGCCGTCCTCGCCCAGCTGGAGCGGGCGGAGGCCGAGCTGGCCGCGTACGGCTCGGGCGAGGCCGGCACGGTCACGGTCGCCTCCTTCGCGACCGGTATCGCGCTCGTCGTCGCGCCCGCCCTGGCCCGCCTCGCCGCCTCGGCGCCCGGCATCCGCATCCGCGTCCAGGACGCCGAGGGCGACGCCAGTCTGCCGATGGTCCTGGACCGGCAGGTCGACGTGGCCGTCGCCGTCGAGTACCGCGGCGCGCCTTCCGCCGACGACCCCCGCCTGACCCACGTCCCGCTGTACGCCGAGCCCTTCGACGCGGTCGTCCCGGTCGCCCACCGCCTCGCCGACGCCGAGGAGGTGCCGCTCGCCGAGCTGGCCAAGGACACCTGGATCGGCCCCTACCCGGGCAACCCGTGCCACGACGTGGTCGTGCTGGCCTGCGAGAGCGCCGGGTTCCAGCCCCGCCTCGAACACTCCTCGGACGACTTCCGTGCCGTGGTGTCGCTGGCCGCGGCCGACGCCGGGGTGGCGCTCGTCCCGCGCTCGGCGCTGCACGGCACCGACCTCACCGGCGTGGTCGTCCGCCCGGTCGACGGGGTGGCGCCGACCCGCCGGGTCTTCGCGGCCGTACGCCGGGGAGCGGAGGAGCACCCGCTGATCCGCCCGGTCCTCGACGCGCTCGGCGAGGCGGCCCGGGCGTGAGGCTTCCGTAGTACGGCGTCTCCTGTACCGGTGGGCCGGGCGGACCCGGGCCGGCGCGATCCCCGAGTACGCGGCGGACCCGCGGCCGGTGACGCTCCTCTTCTTGCAGGTCGGCGTGCGGCTGGGCGCACCCGTCGTCGCCGGGTGATTGTCGGTGGCGGCGGCTACCGTGCCTGTCATGCCGGACGCAGAAGACGTACGCCGTATCGCCCTGTCCCTGCCGGACACGACGGAGAAGATCGCCTGGAGCATGCCCACCTTCCGGGTCGCGGGAAAGATGTTCGCGACGCTGCCCGAGGAGGAGACCTCCCTCGCGGTGCGCTGCCCGAAGGAGGAACGCGACGAACTGGTGCTGGCCGAACCGCGGAAGTTCTGGATCGCCGCGCACGAGGCGCAGTTCGCCTGGGTGCGGGCCCGGCTCGCCGCCCTGGAGGGCGAGGACGAGCTGCGCGACATCCTCGCCGACTCCTGGCGCCAGGCGGCCCCGACCCGGCTGCTGGAGGCCCATCCCCGGCTGGGGCTGCCCGCCGGGGGCTGAAAACCCCTCGGGCGTTGTCAGTGCCCCGTGGCATGATCCGAAGACGTGCGTGACAGCCGGGACCGGAGGGGGGTTCCGGCTGTCGGACGCACGGTGCCACGGGAGGGCAAGGGGAGGGGAGAGGACGGGATGGCCGGTACGTCGTCGCGGCCGACGGCGGCGCGAGCCGTCTGGTCGCGGGACTTCGCGCTGTTCTTCGCCGCCCGGGCGGTGGCCCGGCTCGGCGACACCATGCTGCCCGTCGCGCTCGCCGCCGGACTGCTCCAGCACGGGTACGGGGCGGGCGCGGTCGGCCTCGCCATGGCCGCGACGGCCGCCGCCTTCGCCGGTCTGGTCGTCTTCGGCGGAGTCCTCGCCGACCGCTTCAGCACCCGCAAGCTGATGATCGGCGCCGACCTGGTCCGGCTCGGCACCCAGGCCGCGGCCGCCGCGCTCTTCTTCTCCGGGCACGTCGTGCTCTGGCAGATCTGCGCCATCGGGTTCGCCAACGGCGTCGCGGGCGCCGTCTTCCAGCCCGGCGTCGCCAGCACCGTGCCCCGGCTCGCCTCCGACGTCCAGGGTGCCAACGGCGCGATACGCGTCGCCGAGTCCGCCGCCCAGCTCGCCGGACCCGCCGTGGCGGGACTCCTGGTCGGCTTCGCCTCGCCCGGCGGGGTCTTCGCCGCCCACGCCACCACCTACGCGATCAGCGCCCTGTGCCTGCTGCTGCTCCGGCTGCCGCCGCCCGCGCCCGGGAGCCGAGCGGTCTCCGGCCGCGGGAGCAAGGCCTTCCGCGCCGACCTGGTCCAGGGATGGCGGGAGTTCCGTGCGCGGCGGTGGCTGTGGAGCGTCATAGCCGTCTGGTGCGTCTACATGATCGCGGTCTGGGGTCCGACCGTCCCGCTCGTCGCCACCGAGGTGGTGCAGCAGCACGGCCCGCGCGCCTACGGGCTGGTCAACTCCGCCCTGGGCGCGGGGACCGTCGTGGGCGGCCTGCTCGCCCTGCGGCTGCGGCCGCTGCGCATGCTCCGGGCCGGTGCGATCGCCCTGGTCGGCTTCGCCGCCTTCCCGGCGAGCGTCGGTGCCGGGCTCGGCGTACCCGCCATGGCGGCCGGAGCCGCCGTCGCCGGGGCCGGCCTGTCCTTCTGGGGCGTGATGTGGGCGACCAGCGTGCAGACCCAGGTCCCGCCGGACGTCCTCAACCGCATCCACGCCTACGACGTGGCGGGCTCGCTCGCGATGATGCCCGTCGGCCAGGCCCTGGCCGGTCCGGCCGCCTCCGTCCTCGGCGCCGACCACGTGCTGCTCGTCGCCGGTGCGACGAGCTTCGCCGTGTGTGCGGCCCTGCTCCTGATCCCGGCGGTGCGCGGGCTGGTGCGCGTGGAAGCGGCCGCGGCGGGATCGAGCGGCACCCCGGCCCCGGCCCAGCCCCCGACCGAGGCCGAGCCGCCCCGCCCGCAGACGTGCTGACGCACCCCGGGCGCGCGCCGGAAAAGCGGTGCGCGACCATCGGCCCGAGTGCGGTATGGTTTTCCTGCGCGTTCGACCGGGGGAAACCCCAGGTCAGACGGGCAACGGGACGTGGCGCAGCTTGGTAGCGCACTTGACTGGGGGTCAAGGGGTCGCAGGTTCAAATCCTGTCGTCCCGACTGGAGACGGTCGTTGATCGAGGGGCGGTTTCGGAGAGATCCGAAACCGCCCCTCGATTGTTCTCCCTGCGGCGTGCCTGGACGCTCGGGCGAGATGCCCGATATATCACTGTCGGGTGTCCGTGCTCATCCTCTGCCACTTCGCGCTCGCGCTGTTCGCCGCGCCGTTGGTGAGATGGTGCGGAACCCGGGCCTTCCTCGTGCTGGCCCTGCCGCCCGCCGCGGCGACCGCCTGGGCCGCCACCCGGTGGAGCACGACGGCCGCGGGCGGCGCCGACACCGTCGAGTGGCGCTGGCTGCCGACCTACCACGTGGACTGGGCGCTCAGACTGGACGCCCTCGCCGAACTCATGGTGCTGCTCGCCGCGGGCGTGGGCACCCTCGTCCTGGTCTACTGCGCCTCCTACTTCGACGACCGCTCGCGGCAGCTGGGCAGGTTCGCCGGGAACCTCCTCGCCTTCGCCGGGGCGATGCTCGGCCTGGTCCTCGCCGACGACCTCGTCCTGCTCTACATCTTCTGGGAACTGACCACCGTTTTCTCCTACCTGCTGATCGGCCAGACCAGCGACCACAAGCGGAACCGGCGCAGCGCCCTGCAGGCCCTGACGGTCACTGCGCTCGGCGGACTGACCATGCTCGTCGGCCTCCTGCTCCTCGGACACGAGGCGGGCACCTACCGCGTCTCGGCGATCCTCGCCGATCCGCCGCCCCCGTCGGCGGCGCTGTCCACGGCGGTCGTGCTGATCCTCGTCGGCGCCCTGTCCAAGTCCGCGATCTGGCCCTTCAGCCTCTGGCTGCCCAACGCCATGGCCGCCCCCACCCCCGTCAGCGCCTATCTGCACGCCGCCGCGATGGTCAAGGCGGGCGTCTACCTCGTCGCCCGGCTCGCCCCCGCCTTCGCCGACATCACGCCCTGGCGCCCGCTGCTGCTCGTCCTCGGCTCGGCGACGATGCTGCTGGGCGGCTGGCGGGCGCTGCGGCTGCACGACCTGAAACTCGTCCTGGCCTACGGCACCGTCAGCCAGCTCGGCTTCCTCACCGTCCTGACCGGTGCGGGCCGCCACGACACCGGCCTCGCCGCCACCGCCATGATCCTCGGGCACGCCCTGTTCAAGGCGCCGCTCTTCCTCGTCACCGGCATCGTCGACCACGCCACCGGCACCCGCGACCTGCGCAAGCTCTCCGGACTCGGACGCCGGCTGCCCGCCGTGTGCGCCGTCGCCGTGATCGCCGGAGCGTCCATGGCCGCGGTGCCGCCGCTGCTCGGCTTCAGTGCCAAGGAGGCCGCCTTCCAGGCGCTCCTGGACGGGAGCACCGGTGACCGCTGGGCGCTCGCCGCGGCCGTCGTCGGCTCCGCCCTGACCACCGCCTACACCCTGCGCTACCTGTGGGGCGCCTTCGCCCGCAAGCCCGGCCTGCCCGACACCGACGCACACCGTGTCCGGGCGGCCTTCCTGGCGCCGCCCGCCGTGCTCGCCCTGGCCTGCCTCGTCCTCGGCCCCGGAGTGTCCTGGCTCCAGGGCCTCCTCGGCACCTACGCCGGGCAGTTTCCGGCGCCCGCCCACCCGTCCCACCTGGCGCTGTGGCACGGCGCGGGCCCCGCACTCGCCCTGTCCGGCGCGGCCTGGGCGGGCGGCGTCCTGCTGTTCCTCGCCGCGGGCCCCGTCCAACGGGCCGGCCAGGCGGTCGCCTGGCGCTCCGCGGACCTCGTCTTCGGACGGCTGCTGCTCGCCCTGGAGCGCACCGCCCTGCAGTGCACCGGACTCGTGCAGCGCGGCTCGCTGTCGGTGTACCTGGTGACGACCATGAGCGTGGTCCTCGCCGGGCAGATCGCCGTGCTGGTCGCCGACGAACCCTGGAGGGCGGTGCCGGCCCCGCGCCTGTGGGACCACCCGGCCCAGGCCGCCGTCGCCCTGCTGACCTGCGCGGCGGCCCTGCTGTGCCTGGGGGTGCGGCGCCGGATGAAGGCGGTCGTCTTCGCCGGCCTCACCGGATACGGCACCGCGCTGCTCTTCGTCGCGCAGGGCGCGCCCGACCTCGCGCTCACCCAGTTCTGCGTGGAGACCGTCTCGATGATCGTCTTCGTGCTGGTGCTGCGCCGGATGCCGGTGCGCTTCGAGGAGAACTTCAGCCGGTGGCGACGCCTGCTGCGGATGCCGGTGGCCCTCGCGGGCGGTGCCGCCGTCGCCGTCGTCGTCTGGATCATGGCGGGGCATCGCCGGGGTGACGGCGCGGGAGCGGCGATGGTCGAGGAGACCGCGCACCACGGGCTGAAGGACGTCGTCGCGACGATCCTGGTCGACCTGCGCGCCTGGGACACCATGGGCGAGTCCGCGGTCCTCGCGGCCGCCGCGATCGGCGTCACCAGCCTCATCTACCTGCACCGCCGCGCCGACGGCGCCGAGCAGCCCGTACTGCCGCTGCCCGGGGACCACCCGCACGCCGGGCTGCGCACCGCGTGGCGGGCGAGCCGGTACGAATCGGCGGGCCTGCCCAGCGGCGACGAGGGGGCACCCGAGCGGACCTGGCTCGCCGCCAGCGCCACCCTCGCCCCCGAGCGCCGCTCCCTCGTCCTGGAGGTGGTCGCCCGCCTCATCTTCCACCCCGTCCTCGTCCTCTCCGTCTACCTGCTGCTGTGCGCGGAGAACCTGCCGGGCGGCGGCTTCGTCGCCGGACTGACCGCGGGCGTCGCCTTCATCGCCCGCTACCTCGCCGGCGGCCGTCACGAACTCGCCGACGCCGTGCCCTTCAAACCGGGCGTGTTCACCGGCCTCGGCCTGTTCCTGTCCACCGGGGTCGCGCTCGGCGGCCTCGGCGAGGGCACCGTGCTGCACGGCTGGACCTGGCACGGCCACCTGCCCGTGTGGGGCGACGCCCACCTGTCCACCGCCGTCCTCTTCGACTGCGGGGTCTACCTGCTCGTGCTCGGCGTGGTCCTGGACATCGTGCGGGCCCTCGGCGCCCGGATCGACCGCCAGATCGAGCGGGCCGCCCCGCGCCCGGAGGCGGGCCGCCCATGACCGTGAGCCTGTCCCTGCTGGTGGCGGCCGCCGTCCTCAACGCCGTCGGCGCGAGCCTGCTGCTGACCCGGTCGCTGACCCGGATCCTGCTCGGCGCCGTCGTCCTCGGCAACGGCGTCAACCTGCTGGTGCTCGCCTCCACGGGAAGCGCGGGCGACGCGCCGCTGCTCTACCCGCACATCATCCGCAACCGCGTCACCGACCCGCTGCCCCAGGCCATCGCCCTGACCGCGATCGTCATCACCCTCGCCACCACCGCCTTCCTGCTCGCCATGGCCTACCGCAGCCACCAGGTCACCGGCTCCGACGAGATCAGCGACGACACCGAGGACCGGCTGGTCGCCCTGCGCGCCGAGTTCCTCCACCGGCGCGGCGAACTCCGCGACCGCTACCGCGAGGCCCGCGCCGAGGACGGCGGCGCCGACGCCGAGCAGCGCGCCCGCTACCGCGCCGCCCGCAAACGGCTGCGCCGCAGGGTCCGCGAGGAACGCGCCTACCAGGCCCGCGCCAACGACGTCTCCGGGAACCTCTGGAACGACATCCTCGGCGCCGACCCCGAGGACTACCGGGAGGGCCGCGAGCTGGGCTCCACCGACGCGGCCGGCCGCCCCGGACCCGCCCCGGCCCGCGTCGCCGGGCCCTCCAACGACCCCGAGGAGACCGGCCGCGAACCCGACTCGCTCCCCGGCGAGGACTCCTGCCACCCGCCGCCCGACCAGCCCGACGACCCCGCGGGCGCCGGCACGGAAGGAACCAGGTGAACGCGCTCGTCCCGCTCCCCGTCCTGCTGCCCCTGTGCGTCACGGGCCTGAAGCTGGCCATCGGACCCCGGCTGCACCGGTTCCAGCGCTTCATCAGCCTCGCCGTGCTCGGCGCGGTCCTGGTGCTCTCCGTGATGCTCATGGTCGCCGCCGACCGCCACGGCCCGCTCAGCGTGCACCTCGGCGACTTCGCGCCGCCGGTCGGCATCACCCTGGTCGCCGACCGGCTGGCGGGCCTGATGCTCACCGTCTCCAGCGCCGTCACCCTGCTCGTCCTCGTGTACTCGCTGGGCCAGGGCATGGCCGACCGCGACGACCAGGCGCCGGTCGGTGTCTTCCACCCCGCCTACCTCATCCTCGTGGCGGGCGTCTCCTGCACCTTCCTCGCCGGAGACCTCGTCAACCTCTACGTCGGCTTCGAGATCATGCTCGTCGCGAGCTTCGTGCTGCTCACCATCGGCGGCACCGCGACCCGTATCCGGGCCGGGTCGACGTACGTGATCGTCTCGCTGTTCTCCTCCGTGCTCTTCCTGGTCGCCATCGCGATGACCTACGCGGTGGCGGGCACCGTGAACTTCGCCCAGCTCGCCGGGCGGCTGCAGGAGGTGCCGCTCGGGGCGCGCACCCTGCTGGAGGCGATGCTGCTGACGGTCTTCGCGATCAAGGCGGCGGTGTTCCCGCTCGCGGCCTGGCTGCCCGACTCCTACCCGACCGCGCCCGCACCGGTCACCGCGGTCTTCGCCGGGCTGCTGACCAAGGTCGGCGTGTACTCGATGCTGCGCACCCAGACCCTGCTCTTCCCCGGCCACCGCCTCGGCGACCTGCTGATGCTCGCCGCACTCGCCTCCATGGCCGTCGGCATCCTCGGCGCCGTCGCCCAGACCGACCTGAAACGGGTGCTGTCCTTCACCCTCATCAGTCACATCGGCTACATGGTCTTCGGTGTCGCGCTCGCCGGGCGCGGCTCGATCGCCGGGGCGATCGTGTACGTCGCCCACCACATCACCGTGCAGACCACCCTGTTCCTCGTCGCCGGGCTCATCGAGCGGCGCGACGGCACCACGGAACTCACCCGCCTCGGCGGGCTGGCGAAGGCGGCGCCGCTGCTCGCCGTGCTGTTCTTCGTGCCCGCCATGAACCTCGCGGGCATCCCGCCGCTGTCCGGCTTCATCGGCAAGCTCGGCCTGATGCGGGCAGGCGTCGCCGACGGCGGCGGCTGGGCCTGGGCACTCGTCGCCGGGTCCGCCGCCACCAGCCTGCTCACCCTCTACGTCATGGCGAAGGTCTGGAACCTCGCGTTCTGGCGCGACGCGCCGCCCGGCGCCGAGGAGGAGGGCGTGGTGCTGGAGTCCGCCGAGGACGAGGAGCCGGACGACGAACCGGACGACGAGGAACGGCCGACCGGCTCGGGGAGCGGGCTGCCGGTGCCCGCGGGCGCCGTGGTCGCCGCGGGCTTCCTGGGGCAGTCCATCACCACCAGCAAACGGCTGCCCTGGCCGATGCTGGTGGCCACCGGCGCCGCCGTCGCCCTCGGCCTGTCGTACACCGTACTCGGCGGTCCCCTCACCACCTTCACCCAGGCCGCCGCCACCGAACTCCTCGCCCGCACCCCCTACATCGAGGCGGTGCTCGGCCGGTGAGCAACCTCTTCCGCGACCGTTCCCCCTACAGCTGGTCCTTCCGCGTCGGCCGCGGGCGACGCGTGCTCGACCTGCCGCTCGTCGGCTGGCTCACCGTCATCTGGATCCTGCTGTGGGGCACCCCGTCCTGGGCCAACCTCGTCAACGGCGTTCTCGTCGCGGTCTGCCTGTGCCTGGCCTTCCCGCTGCCCGCCGTGGACATCGGCCTCAGGCTGCGCCCCCTGGGCATCCTGCGCCTGGCGGCCTACCTGCTGTACGACATGTTCTCCTCCAGCGTCGAGGTCACCCGGCAGATTTTCGCCAAGGGCCCCTACCAGGCGGCGGTCGTGGCCGTCCCGCTGCGGGTGCGCAGCGATCTGATGCTCACGGCCACCGCCGTCGCCGTCTCCAACGTCCCCGGCGGCTCCGTGATCGAGGTGCGCCGGTCGACGGCCACCCTGTTCCTGCACGTCCTCGACGCGGCCAACCCCGGCGAGATCGAGGGCGCCCAGCGGCAGGTGTGGCGCATGGAGGAACTCGTCGCCCGGGCCTTCGGCACCGCCAAGGACATCGCCGACGCCGCCCGCCCCGTACCGGAAGGTGACCCCTCGCCGTGACCACCCTGCACGCGGTCGAAGACGCGCTGCTCGTCGCCGCGCTCGCGATGATCCTCGTCGCCGGCGCACTGCTGCTGTACCGCATCTGGTACGGCCCCTCGATGCTGGACCGCGCCGTCGCGCTGGACGTGGCCGCGGCGCTCATCATCGCCGGCATCGGCGTCAAGGCCGCCCACGACCGCGACTCCTTCTACTTCCCCGTGATGCTGGTGCTCGCCTTCCTCGGGTTCACCGGCTCGGTGGGCATCGCCCGCTTCATCGCCGTACGCGACCGGCCCTCCGTGCGGGCGGACGGCCGGCAGGACCACCGGTGAACGCCTGGGCCCGGGCCGCCGACCTGGCCGGAACCGTCCTGCTGTTCCTCGGCTGCCTGCAGTGCCTCCTCGGCGTGATCGGGATGCTCCGCTTCCCCGACGTGCTCTCCCGCAGCCACGCCGCCACCAAGCCGCAGACCCTCGGGATGCTCCTCGTCCTGGCCGGGGTGGCGCTGAGGCTGCGCCACGGCACCGACGTGGGCACCCTCGCGCTCATCGCCTTCTTCCAGTTCCTCACCAGCCCGGTCGCTTCCCACCTGGTGGCCCGCTCCGCCTACCGCACCGGGCAGACGGGGTCCCGGGGCCTGCTCAGGGACGACCTGGACCCGCAGCTCAGCGACGGGCGACGGCCGGAGGAGTGACCCCGGGGGCCGGGAGCGTTCAGTCCACGCAGCCCACGTGCGCCAGCGCCTGCTTCAGCAGCACCCCGTGGCCGCCCGGCATCTCGCCGCGCACCGCCTCGGACAGGGCCTCGCGCGGATCGAACCAGACCAGGTCGAGGGCGTCCTGGCGCGGCCGGCAGTCACCGGTCACCGGCACGACGTAGGCGAGCGAGACCGCGTGCTGCCGGGGGTCGTGGTACGGCGTGACACCGTGCGTCGGGAAGTACTCGGCCACCGTGAACGGCTGGAGCGAGGACGGCACCCGGGGCAGTGCCACCGGGCCGAGGTCCTTCTCCAGGTGGCGCAGCAGGGCGTCCCGCACCCGCTCGTGGTGCAGCACCCGGCCGGAGACCAGCGTCCGGCTGACCGTCCCGTCGGGCCCGATGCGCAGGAGCAGGCCGACGCTGGTGACTTCGCCGCTGTCGTCCACCCGCACGGGCACGGCCTCGACGTACAGGATCGGCATACGGGCGCGCGCCATTTCGAGTTCGTCGCTCGTCAGCCAGCCCGGCGTGGTTTCGGTCATGTCAGACATCGCTTGATCATACTTTCAGCCGTTCGTACTTCCTGGGCGGCGCTCCGGGACTGTGACCCGTCCCACGCCGCTCAGCCGTCGTCCGCCGGACCGCCGGGCAGCCGGTAGACCCGCCGGGCGTTGTCCCGTCCCGTCCAGCGGGCCAGGCGCAGCGCGTCCGGCAGGGACAGCTCGTCGGCGTCCAGCCGCTCCTGCAGCAGTCCGGTCAGTCCCCGCCGGAAGGCCAGCGCCCCCAGGTAGTGGAACTCGGCCGGCCCGTAGGCGTCGGAGCTGTACAGCAGCTTGCGGAACGGGGTGATCTCCAGTGCCTCGGCGAGGATCGAGCCCGCCCGCGCGGGACCGACGTGGTGCAGGGTGAGCCCCACGTCGAGGTACACCCGCTCGAAGACCGCGGACAGATAGGCCGCCTGGCGCTGGTAGGGCCAGCAGTGCAGCAGCAGGACCGGGATGGTGCCGGCGGTCAGATGCAGCCAGTCGGTCAGCAGGGTGGGGTCCACCCGGTGCAGGCGGATGTCGCTGTCGCCGAACCCCGTGTGCAGTTGCAGCGGGCGCCCGAGGTCCACGGCGGTCCACAGCAGGTGTCTCGTCAGCACCGGATCGTCGAGTCGGCCGCCGCCGCGCGCCAGCCAGCGCCGGGCGGCCTCGGTGACCTCGCCGGGCGCGGGACGGGCCGGATCCAGGTCGAAGCCGGTCCGGTAGGCCGCCACCGACTTGACGCCCACCACGCCGGGCTGCCGCACCGCCTCCCACGCCGCGGCGCGGAACGCCCGGGCGTAGGCGTCCGGTTCCACCCCGGCCGCCGCCACCGCCTCCGCGACCCCCTCCAGCCGGACCACCTCGTACGCCCTGGCGCCCGCCGCCTGGGCCAGCTCGGCCGGAGCGGTCACGCGGTGCGGGGCGTATCCCGTGTCCACACAGAACACGCCGGTCCGCGCGGCCCGCAGGAACCGCCGGTTGACCTCGGCGGCGCCCAGTTCCGACCGACGGGCCAGGTACACGTCGGCGGGGGAGTGGCGCGGCAGACCCAGCAGGGGCGCGCAGTGGCGGCGCACGGCCAGGCCGACGGGGCTGTCGAAGGGGGAGACGCCGGGCCACGCCTCGCCCTCGGTGAGCAGGGACTCGAAGCCCGCCCGGTCCAGGTCGTCGGTGACGGCGCCGTGGCAGTGGTGGTCCACCAGCTCCAGCGCGGCGAGCCGCTCGTGCACGGGCCCGGCGGCCATCTCAGTACGTCCAGCGGTAGGCCGCCGCCACGCCGTCGTCGTCCAGCCCCTCGACCGACCGGGCCTCGCCGAGGCGTACGGCGATCACCGCGTCCGCCAGCACCGGACCCAGCGCCTCGCGCAGTACGCCGTCGGCGCGGAAGGCCTCCACCGACTCGGTGAGCGTGACCGGCAGCCGCCGCACGCCCCGGGCCGCCGCCTCGGTGGCGTCCAGCCGGGCCGGGTCGCCGGTGGTCTCCTCGGGCAGCGGCGCCGACGAGGAGAGCCCGTCGAGACCGGCGGCGATCACCGAGGCGAGGGCGAGATAGGGGTTGGCGGCGAGGTCGACCGGCTTGACCTCCAGGTTCGCCGCACGGTCGCGGATCCCTGCGGTGCCGGTGACGATCCGTAGCGCGGCCTCGCGGGTCTCCCGGCCCCAGGCGGTGAACACCCCGGCCCACTGCGAGGGGCGCAGCCGCAGGTGACTGGCCGGGCTCGGCGCGGTCATCGCCGTGAGCGCCGGGAGCCGGCCGAGGATCCCGGCCACGAAGGACTCGGCCTCGGCGGTCATGCCGTACCGGCCCGTGCCGCCCGCGTGCAGGTTCGTCCCGCCGCGCCAGGCGGAGAGGTGGAGGTGTCCGCCGTTGCCGACGCCCCGTCCGAGGACCGCCGGGGCGAAGGAGACCCGCAGCCCGTGCCGCCGGGACACCGCCCGGATCGTCTGCCGCACCAGCACGCTGTGGTCGGCCGCCGCCACCGGGCCGAGCGCGCCCACCGAGATCTCGAACTGCCCCGCCGCGTACTCGGGGTGGAACTGCTCCACGTCCACGCCCTGCGCCGCGAGCGCCGCCAGCAGGTCCGCGGCGCAGTCGCTCAGCTCGATCTGCCGGGTCGCGCCGTACGCCGGTCCGGACACCGCAGGGACGAACGCGTCGCCGTCCGCGTCGCCCCGCCCCACCACCCACTCGATCTCGACGGCGGCCCGGAAGGTGATGCCGTGCCGCTCGGCGGCCCGCGCCACGGTGCGGCGCAGGACGGTGCGCCCGCACGCCGGATGCGGTGCGCCCTCCTGCGTGATCCGGTCGACCGGCGCCCACGCCCAGCCGGGCTGCGCCGCCAGTACGGTCAGCCGGTCGAGGTCGGGGTAGAGGCGCAGGTCGCCGTCGGGGGAGCCGAGGACGTCCGTGGTGACGATCGAGTCGTCGGCGAGGAAGGTGTCGAACACCGGCGACATGCCCACGCCCCAGGCCGCTGCCGCGGCGAGCCCGGCGGTGGGCACGGTCTTCACCCGGGCGATCCCGGCGGTGTCGACGTACGCCAGCACCACGCCGTGCACGCCCCGTCCGGTCAGTTCGCCGGTCAGCGCGGTGGCCCGCTCGACCTCGCCGGGGCGCCCGCCGGGCACGGGGTCGCTGTCGCTCACGTCTCGGCTCCTTCGCGGGTGCGCCGTCCGTCGCGCACCATTGTGCCGCCCGGTGATCACCCTGTCCGGGTTTCGCCGGATGTGCGCACGACGCGGTGGAGCCCGGTCGGGGTCAGTCCAGGTCGGCGGGCTGCGGCGAGGGGGTGCCGCCGTCCAGGACGGTCTTGAGGCGCTCGGTGCCCTGGCGTACCGCCTGCTCGACGGCGTCGGTCTGCCCGCCGTCCAGGCCGCCGCCCATGACGGTGACGGCGGAGGTGTCGACGCGGACCGTGGCGATGTCCAGGGTGAGCGTGGCCGGGCCGCCGTCGGCGTCGCCCCGCACGGTCACCCGCAGCCCCGTACGGGCGTCGCCCACGTCGGGCACCGACGCCTCGGTCACCTGGACCGTGCGCTTGGCGCCCCCGGAGCCGGTGGCGGTGAACTCGTCGCAGGTGTCCGGCAGGGTCCGCAGCCACTTCATACGGGCGTCCAGACCGGCGCGGTCGTACCCGGCGACCTGTTCGAGCAGGCGGGAGTCGCCCTGCTCGAAGCCGGTGAGGGCCGACGGCCCGGAGGGGTCGCCCAGCAGGTCGTCGCCGTAGAGGGCGTCCAGCAGGGCCTGGCAGTCCGTCGCGGCGGCCTTGGCGGTGAGGAAGCCGGCCACGTCGACCTTGCCGACGAGCAGCCGGTCGCGCCACTTGTCCGCGTCCTGGACCTGGTTCCAGCCGCCCTCCAGGTCGGCCTCGGTGAGCAGCGCGGCCTTGGCGCCGGACTCGGTGAGGGCTGCGGGGGAGGCGCTGGGGGAGCCCGTCGGGGAGTTCGTGGGCGAGCCGCTCGGGGTCTGCTTCGCCGCGTTCTGCCGGGCGACCCCGGCCTGTTCGGCGGCGGTGTCCGAGGCGCTCTCCGACCCGCCGCCGTCCGAGCAGGCCGCGGTGGTCAGCAGCGCGCCCGCCGCCAGGGCGGAGGCCAGGAGACGGACGGGGTGGGACGGACGACGGCTCATCGCGGGATGCCTCCTGGGACGGGAAACGGTGTCCTCAGCGCATCACCGGGGCCGGGGGCGCACCAGCGCACGGGCCTGTTCGGGTGACCGGCGCGGCCGGGCGGCGGGAGCGGGTCCATCCGCCGGGCCCGGCGCGCTCAGCCGACGCGGCCGAGGGTGTCCTCGGCCACGTCCTTGTCCACCGCCGCACGCACCAGCGCCGCCGCCAGGACGGCGGGTTCCGTCTTCCCGGCCAGGGAGAGGAGCCGGTCCGGGTCGCCGGGCAGCCCGAGTCGCTCGGCACCCTGGAGTGCCTTGCGGTCCAGGCGTGGCCCCGCCTCCGGCCAGACCAGCTGGGCCTCCCGCAGGAAGATGTCCGCGCCGGTCGGGCCCACTCCGGGGAACTCCTGGAGCAGCCGCCGTATCCCGGGGACGTCGCCGTCCGCCTCGGCGCGGAGCCGGCGCAGGTCACCGCCCCAGCGCTCGATCAGCAGGGCGGCGGCCTCGCCGAGCTGGCCGGCGGTACGCTCGTCGTAGCGCCGGTAGCCGCCCCGGCCGAGCGCGTCCACCCGCTCCTGCCAGGTGGCGTCCGCCATGCGGCGCGGGTCGCGCAGTCCCGCCTCGCTCAGGGCGCGGGCGGCGGCGACCGCGATGGAGGCGCTGATGCGGGCGCTGAGCAGGTGCGCGAGGACCAGCAGCCGGTACAGCGGCTGCGGGGTGTCCTTCAGATGGATGCCCGCCTCCTCGGCGTACGTCCGCCCGTGCGCGTCGACGAGTTCGCGCACGGTCCGCCGTTGGTCGCGGCCCACCGCTAGGGCTTCAGCGGATCGTGACCGACCGTCATGAGCCGGTGCCTGAGCCGGGTGTCGTCGGACCGGGGCTCGTTCTCCAGGTCGGCCTGCGAGGTCACGGTGTCCACGACCTCGCGCATCGCCCGCAGGTCGTCCTCGGTCAGGTCGGTACGCCGCTTCTGCAGGATCGCGAGGACGTGCCGGCCCAGCGGCGGCCCGGCGTCGTCCGGCAGCGGCTCGGTCAGCTCACCGGAGTCGCGCACCCGGAGCCAGTCCGCGAGTTCCGCGGAGGTCATGTTCACCACGCGGTGGAAGTCCTCCCACAGCGCGTCGAGTTCGAGGGCGTCGGCCATGAGGTGTCCTTCATTTCGTCGTGCGTACGTGCGTGTCGCGCGGTCAGCCGGAGCAGCGCGACGCGCTCCGCCTCGTCGGTGCCGCCCCACACGCCCGACGTCTGCCCCGACTCCAGCGCGAACGTCAGGCACTCGGGGGTCACCGGGCATCTGGCGCAGACCCGCTTGGCGGCCGCCGTGTCCCGCAGGGCGGGTCCGGCGGTGCCCACCGGGAAGAACAGATCGGGGTCCTCATCCACGCAGGCGGCGCGGCGCAACCACTCCATGCGGGCGCGGGTGCCCAGGGGACGCCGGGGACAAACTCCGGATGGACGGCCGCCGCGGGCCCCGCGGGCGCCGGGCCGGGTCAGCGGGCGAGGACGCCGTCCAGGAAGCGCGTGACGTCCGCGAACACCTCCGCCCGGTTCGTCTCGTTGAAGACCTCGTGCCGGGCGCCCGGGTAGATCCGCTCGGTCAGGTCGCCGCCGCTCAGCGGCTCGACGCCGACGCGGCTGCCGGGCAGCGGCACCAGCCGGTCGTCGTCCCCGTGCACCCACAGCAGCGGCAGCCGGCCGACGTCGCCGCCCTCGGCCACGGTCTCCAGCGTCCGCACGAACGCCTGAAGCGTCGGCCGCTTCATCGGCCCGTGCCACACCAGCGGGTCCGCCGCGTACGCCGCTCCCACCGCCGGGTCGCGGGAGAGCGAGGCCGGGCTGATCGGGGTGTCGGGGATCTCCGCCAGGGCGAGCAGCCGGCGCGGCAGCTCCCAGTCGCCGATGACGGGCCCCGACAGCACCAGCGCCGTCAGCTCGCCGGGGTGGCGCTGGGCGTAGCGGGCGGCGACGAGGCCGCCCATGGAGTGTCCGATCAGGACGACCGGCAGGCCGGGGTGGGCGGCGCGGGCGAGATCCGCCACGGTGTGCACGTCGGTGACCACGTCCTCGAAGTCCTCGATCACCACCCGCTCGCCGTCCGAGCGCCCGTGCCCGGTGTGGTCCGGCGCGTAGACGGCCGCGCCGTGTCCGGTCAGCACGTCCGCCACCTCCTCGTAGCGCCCGGTGTGCTCGCCGTACCCGTGGACCAGCAGCGCGACGTAGCGGGGGCGCCCGGCGGGCCACTCGCGGACGGCGATCCGCCCCCGCGTCCCGGTCAGCGTGTGCTCGCGGGCCTCGGCCATGTCTTCTCCGGCTGTGTCGGCGACGGTCCTCCGGAGGATCTTCCCAGGACCCCGTCCGGCGGTCTATAGTCCAAAACTAGCAGTGCTAATTAAGGCTGGTGTTCAGCAAGGTTCGTGATGGTCGACGCGGCGGCGGTGCGCCGTCCGGTGACCGCGCGACGACGGTCAGGAGTCTTTCGTGCGTCCCGTCCACTTCGCGGCCGCCCGCCGCACCCCGATCGGCAAGCTGCGCGGCGCGCTGTCCGCCGTACGGCCCGACGACCTCGCCGCCGCCGTGATCCGGGGCCTGGTCGCCGACGTGCCCGCGCTGGACCCGGCCCGGATCGACGACGTCTACTGGGGCGCCGCCAACCAGGCGGGCGAGGACAACCGCAACGTCGCCCGGATGGCCGCCCTGCTCGCGGGCCTGCCCGAGACCGTGCCCGGCGCCACCGTCAACCGGCTGTGCGCCTCCGGTCTCGAAGCCGTCACCACCGCCGCCCGCACCATCGCCGCGGGTGAGGCCGACATCGTGCTGGCCGGCGGCTCCGAGTCCATGAGCCGCGCCCCCTTCGTGCTGCCCCGCCCCGACGAGGCGCTGCCGCACCGCATCGAGACCGCCGACACCCGGCTCGGCTGGCGCCTGGTCAACCCGGCGATGAAGGACCTGCACGGACTGCTCGCCATGGGGGAGACGGCCGAGGAGGTCGCCGAGCGGTACGGCGTCCCGCGCGAGCGCCAGGACGAGTTCGCCCTGCGCAGCCACCGCCTCGCCGCCGAGGCCCGGAAGAACGGTCACTTCGACGACGAGATCCTCCCCGTCGAGCGCCCGGACGGCGTGGTCGTCGACACCGACGAGTGCGTCCGCGAGGACACCTCCCTGGAGAAGCTGAGCCGCCTCAAGCCGGTTTTCCGCCCCGGCGGCACGGTCACCGCGGGCAACGCCTCCCCCATGAACGACGGCGCCGCGGGCCTCCTCCTGGTCAGCGAGGAGGCGCTGAACGACCTCGGCCTGGAGTCGCTGGGCCGCTACGTCGCGGGCGGCTCGGCCGGTGTCCACCCCGACGTCATGGGCATCGGCCCGGTCCCGGCCACCCGCAAGGTGCTCGCCCGGGCCGGCTGGAGCGTCGGCGACCTCGCGGAGGCCGAGTTCAACGAGGCGTTCGCCGCCCAGGCCCTCGCCTGCGTCGACCGGCTCGGCATCGACCCCGACCTGGTCAACCCCACCGGCGGTGCCATCGCGCTGGGCCACCCGCTCGGCTGCTCCGGCGCCCGCATCCTCACCACCCTGCTCCACCGCATGCGCCGCACGGGGGCCGGCCGCGGGCTGGCCACGATGTGCGTGGGCGTGGGGCAGGGCAGCGCGGTCCTCGTCGAACGCCACTAGGCCCGCGCCGGTCGAAGCCACCCCCTCTGCAGAGCCGCAGCAAGGAAACGGAGCAACACCCCATGGCAACCCTCTCCGTCGCCGCCATCCTGGCCGAGAACGCCCGGCGCCGTCCCGACAAGGAGGCGCTCGTCGAGGGCGACCTGCGGCTGACCTTCGCCGAGGTGTGGCGGCGGGCCCGCGCCCGGGCCGGTGCCCTGGCCGGCCTGGACGTCCGGCCCGGGGACCGGGTGGCGCTGATGGCACCGAACACCGCCGACTTCCCCGTCGCGTACTACGCCGCCGCCGCGGCCGGAGCCGTCGTGGTGCCGGTGCACCTGCTGCTGTCGGCGGCCGAGGTCGAGCACGTGCTGCGCGACAGCGGTGCCACCCTGCTGCTGTGCCATCCGGCGCAGGCCGGGACCGGAGCGGCCGCCGCGCGGGAGACCGGCGTACGGATGATCACGCTCGGCGAGGAGTTCGACAAACTCGCCGCGGACGCCGAGCCGCTGCCCTCCTACGTCACCCGTAACGCCGACGACCCGGCCGTCGTCTTCTACACCAGCGGCACGACCGGCGTTCCCAAGGGCGCCGTGCTCAGCCACTTCAACCTGGTGATGAACGCGACGGTCAACGCCTTCGACGCCAACGACATCCGGCCCGACGACGTGGCGCTCGGCGCGCTGCCCCTCTTCCACGCCTTCGGCCAGACGGTCTCCCTGAACTCCACCTGGCGGGCGGGCGCGACCCTCGTCCTGCTGCCGCGCTTCGACGCGGCGCGCGCCGTCGAGCTGATGGTGAAGGAGGGCGTCAACACGTTCCACGGGGTGCCGACCATGTTCGTCGCCCTCGCCGCCGCGGCGGCCGGGGCCGCGGTCCTGCCGGAGCTGCGGGTGTGTATCTCCGGCGGCGCCTCGCTGCCGGTGGCCGTCCTCGAACGGTTCGAGGAGGCCTTCCGGGCGAAGATCTACGAGGGGTACGGGCTGTCGGAGACCTCTCCGGCGGCCGCCGTGAACCAGCCGGTGTTCGGCGCCAGGCCCGGCACCATCGGCCACCCGCTGTGGGGCGTCGACGTGGAGATCGCCCGCGCCGAGGTCGAGGGCGCGGTGGAACTGCTGCCGCCCGGCGAGCTGGGCGAGGTCGTCGTCCGCGGCCACAACGTCTTCTCCGGCTACCTCGGCCGCCCCGAGGCCACCGCGGAGGCACTCGTCGACGGCTGGTTCCGCACCGGGGACCTGGGCACCAAGGACGAGGACGGCTTCCTGAGGATCGTCGACCGGAAGAAGGACGTCATCATCCGGGGCGGCTACAACGTCTATCCGCGGGAGGTCGAGGAGGTGCTGCTGCGCCACCCCGGCATCGCACAGGTCGCCGTCATCGGCCTCCCGGACGAACTGCACGGCGAGGAGGTCTGCGCCGTGGTCGTGCGCGCCCCCGGCACGACGGCCGACGCGGCGGTTGCGGACGCCGGGGACGTCACCGAGTGGTCCAAGCGGCACCTCGGGCGGCACAAGTACCCGCGCCGGGTCGAGTTCGCGGACGAGCTGCCGCTCGGGCCGAGCATGAAGGTGCTGAAGCGGGAGCTGCGCGTGCGGTACACCGACCACTGAGGACCGATGGGCGAGACGGTGCTCACCGCGCCGGTGGGCCGGGCATAGCATCGGTCCCCGCAATGGACACCATGACGCTCTGGCACCTCACCGGCTGGGAATTCGCCGCCCTCGCCTTCGCGGCCCTGCTCGTCGGCTTCTCCAAGACCGCGGTGAGCGGGGCCAACACGGTCAGCCTCGCGATCTTCGCGGCGGTCCTGCCCGCCCGCGCCTCCACCGGCATCCTGCTGCCGATCCTGATCGCCGGTGACATCCTGGCCGTCCTCACCTACCGGCGCCACGCGCACTGGCCCACCCTGTGGCGGCTGTTCCCGGCGGTCGGGGTGGGCGTGGTGGTCGGCACCGTGTTCCTGGTGTGGGCCGACGACGCGGTCGTGCGCACGTCGATCGGCGCGATCCTGCTCCTCATGGCCGGGGTGACGGTGTGGCGCCGGCGGCAGGCCGACGCCGCCGAGCAACCGGACGAGGTCACCTCGCGCGCCGGCCGGGTGAAGGCCCGCTCGTACGGAGTCCTGGGCGGCTTCACCACGATGGTCGCCAACGCGGGCGGCCCGGTGATGTCGCTGTACCTGCTCTCCGCGGGGTTCCGGAAACTCGGCTTCCTGGGCACGTCGGCGTTCTTCTTCCTGATCGTCAACGTCTCCAAGCTGCCCTTCAGCGCGGGCCTCGGCCTGATCGACGGCCACTCGCTGCTGCTCGACGCGGCGCTGGTCGTCTTCGTGGTGCCCGGCGCCTTGCTCGGCAAATGGGCCGTGAACCGCATCAACCAACGCCTGTTCGAGCGTCTGGTGATCGCGGCGACGGTGGTGGGCGGTCTTCAGCTCCTGCTCGCCTGACGCGTTCCGGGAGACCGCTGCTGAGGTCCTCCACCAGCAGCCGCTTGGCGATGGCGTCGACGGCGGCGCGCAGCTCCGCGTCCGTGGGGCGGCCGATGTCCCGCTCCACCCGGTCCTCCAGCCAGGTCGCCCAGGCCCGGCCGATCACCAGCGCCTCGCGGGCCCCCGCGTCGGTGTGGGAGAGCAGGGAGCCGTGGCGGGTCAGGAACCCCTCCTCCACCATCCGGTCGAAGACCGGCAGCAGCACCTCCGGCGGGAGCCGGCGGCGGGCGGCGATCAGGCCGAGGCTGGCGTGCCCGACCAGCCGCGTGAACAGGTCCACCTGCATCACCGCCCAGGCGCCGGCGACGTCCAGCCGGGTGTCGCTGTCCGCGACGATCCGGCGCGCGGTGTCCAGTTCCGTACCGCCGATGATCTTCCCGACGGAAGCCTCCAGCGTCCGCCTGCTGTTGGCGTCGTGCGGTGAGGCGAAGCCCTCGCCCATGTCCGTGGAGCCCGCGCGGGCGCTGTCGCGCAGCTGGACCTGCTTGAGGAACAGGGCGACGACGAAGCCCAGGACCGCGACCGGCACCGTCCACAGGAACACGGTCTGGATGGTGTCCGCGTACGCGCCGACGATCGGCGCCGACGCCGGGGGCGGCAACCGGTGCACGCCCTCCGGACTGGTCGACGCCCTGGCGATCACCGACGGGTCGGCGGCCCCGGTGCGGGCCGCCGCCGTGACGCCGTCACGCAGGTTGGGGCCGAGCGCGTTGGCGTAGATCGTGCCGAACACGGCGGTGCCGAAGGAACTGCCCAGCGTGCGGAAGAAGGTGACGCCGGAGGTCGCGGTGCCGAGGTCGGCGTATTCGACGGTGTTCTGCACGGCGATGGTCAGCACCTGCATGGACAGGCCGATCCCCGTGCCGAGGACGAACATGTACAGCGATTCGAGCCCCGCGCCCGTGGCCGGACCCATCAGCGACATCAGGTACAGGCCGACGCCCATCACCAGCGTGCCCGCGATCGGGAACAGCCGGTAGCGGCCCGTCTTGCTGACCACGTTGCCGCTGAACACCGAGGCGATCAGCAGCCCCGCCACCATCGGCAGCGTCCGCACCCCGGAGACGGTGGCCGAGTCCCCGTCCACGTACTGCAGATACGTCGGCAGGTACGTCAGCGCGCCCAGCATGGCGAAGCCGACGATGAAGCTGAGGATCGAGCAGACCGTGAACACCGGGTTGGAGAACAGCCGCATCGGCAGCATCGGTTCGGCCGCCCGGGTCTCCACCCAGCAGAACAGGCCGAGCGCGATCAGCCCGCCCGCGAACAGGCCGATGATCACGGCCGAGCCCCACGCGTACTGGTTGCCGCCCCAGCTGGTCGCCAGGATCAGCGCGCTGGCGCCGACCGCGACCAGCGCGATGCCCAGGTAGTCGATGACGGGACGGGCCGCCGACTTCACCACCGGGATGGTGCGGGCGGCGGCGATCACGACGACGACCGCGATGGGCACGTTGACGTAGAAGGCCCAGCGCCAGGACAGGTGGTCGGTGAACAGCCCGCCCAGCAGCGGCCCGATGACGGTCGCGACCCCGAACACCGCGCCGATCGCGCCCTGGTACTTGCCCCGCTCCCGCAGCGGGATGACGTCCGCGATCAGCGCCATCGACGTCACCATCAGGCCGCCCGCGCCGACGCCCTGCACCGCCCGCCAGAGGATCAGCAGCGGCATGTTCGTCGCGAGCCCGCACAGGAACGAGCCGGTGATGAACACGACCGCGGACACCTGGAAGACCACCTTGCGGCCGAACAGGTCACCGAACTTGCCGACCAGGACCGTCGCCACGGTCTCCGCGAGCAGGTACGAGGTCACCACCCACGACATGTGTTCGGCACCGCCCAGGTCCGACACGATCGTGGGCAGCGCGGTGCCCACGATCGTCTGGTCCAGGGCCGCGAGGAGCATACCGAGCATGATCGTGACGAAGACGACGTTGCGGCGCCGCCGGTCCAGCACGGGCGGCTGGGAGGCGGCGGTCCGCGGCGATTCCTCGGCGACTGTCACACGGTCACGATCACACCCGTGCACCGGCCACGCATGCGGGGACGGTCCGCCCGGGTGTGCCCAGAGGACCCGGTCGGGACCGGCCCGGTCAGCGGTCGCCGGGGTTGCGCCGCAGCAGGTACGTGTCCATGATCCAGCCCTTGCGCTCCCGCGCCTCGGCGCGCAGCCGCTCGATGCGGGGCGCGGCCTCGGCGATCGGGCCGGAGTCGAGGATCTCGTCCGGGGTGCCCAGGTAGGCGCCCCAGTAGATGTCGATGTCCTGGTCCGCGTACTGCCGGAAGGTCTGGTGGGCGTCGAGCATCACGACGACGTCGTCCGCGTCCTCGGGGAAGCCCTCGGCGAGCCGCCGCCCCGTGGTGATCTGCACCGGGCGCGCCACCCGGTTCAGCCCGGTCCGGTGCCGGGCGACGAGGGAGGAGACGCTGCTGATGCCGGGCACCACGTCGTACTCGAACGCCACCGAGCCGCGCTCCAGGATCTCCTCCAGGATGCCCAGCGTGCTGTCGTAGAGCGCCGGGTCGCCCCACACCAGGAACGCGCCGCTCTCGTCCTCGCCCAGCTCCTCGGCGATCAGCCGCTCGTAGATGCCCGCGCGGGCACTGCGCCAGTCCCCGACCGCGGGGGAGTACGCCGCCCCGCCCGCGCCGCGGTCCCGCTCGGGGTCGCGCGCCTCGACGACCCGGTACGCCCCCTCCGGTATGTGCGTCTCCAGCATGTCCCGGCGCAGCCGCACCAGGTCGGCCTTGGCCTCGCCCTTGTCCAGGACGAAGAACACGTCCGTGCTCCGCAGCGCCGCGACTGCCTGGAGCGTCAGCTGGTCGGGGTCGCCCGCGCCGATTCCGATCACATGAATGGTCCGCACGCCACGAGTCTGCCGTACGCCTCCGACAACGCCCCGGCCGGGCTGCCCCGGCTGCGGGTTCAGCCCCGCAGCCGGGGCGCCCGCGCCGCCGCGTCCACGGTCCCGCCGCCCTCCACCTCACCGGCCAGCTCCCGGGCCCACCCGGCGACCGCCCCCAGATCCATCCCGTACGGCCGCTTCCGCCCGGCCGATGCCGCCCACTCGGTCACGGCGCCCGCCCCGCGCCGCAGCAGCCTGGCCCCGCCGGTGACATTGCCGCGCGCGGAGTGCGTGAGGCCGACGGCCAGCTGGGCCATGCCCCGCCACAGCTCCCGCTCCTCGTCGGGCCCCGACTTCCAGGCGTCCTCGAAGACCTCGTGCGCGTGGAACGGCTTCCCGCCGTCCAGCAGCCGCTGCGCCTCGGCGACGGTCTCCTCCGGGGCCCGTACGACGCCCTCGGGCTGGCGGTCCACACCGTCCGCGCCGTACGGCAGCGGGCGTCCGAGCCCGTCCCGGGGCCGGGCGTTGCGCGCCCGGCCCTCGTCGTCACGGTCCCGCCCCTCCGCCGGGCGGTCGGAGGCGGTGCGGTCCACGGGGTTGTCGGCAGGGCTGTCCATGGGACCGATTGTCCCTCGCCGACGCCCGCTTAGGCGTCGCCCGGTGTGTGGGGTAAAGTGCTGTCCGCGTGATCGCGCGGTACACCGCGCGTGAGCACACCGGGACGTGGCGCAGCTTGGTAGCGCACTTGACTGGGGGTCAAGGGGTCGCAGGTTCAAATCCTGTCGTCCCGACGGTGTGGAGGGCCTGCACGGACGGGAGTCCGTGGGGGCCCTTTTCTCGTGCTGTCGCCGCCTCCCGGCGGTCAGTCCCGCGGTCGTGCGCCCGCGGTGACGAGCAGGTCCATCGTCTCCGGGTACGGTCCCTTCGACGCCCAGTCCAGTGGTGCCCGGCCGGTGCCGTGGTCCTCGCGCAGGTTCGGGTCGGCGCCGTGTTCGAGGAGTGCGCGGACGGCCTCCGTGTGGCCCCAGCAGGCAGCCCCGCACAGTGGTGTGCCCTCCGAGCCGATCCCGCTCTCCGTGTCGGGCCGGGCTCCGGCGGCCAGCAGGACGCGGACGATGTCGGCGGCCCCGTTCACGGACGCCACGTACAGCGGGGTGCTCCCGGTCGGGTCCGCCGTCTCGGCCGGTGCTCCGGCGCGCAGCGCGGACCGCACCCGCGACAGGTCGCCGACGAGCGCGGCGTCGACGAGACGCCGGGACAGTCTCTTGTGCTTTCGCCTGTTCACGCGAGCCGAGATTACGTGGCGCTTGACTTGAAGCGCACTTCAAATTGAAGACTCCCCTGCGTACCCGGACGACCGGGAACGAATGGGGAGGATCACCATGAAGTACCGCACCATAGGCGCCGATCCGGCGCACCGCCGTGAGGTGAGTGTGCTCGCGCTCGGCGCGATGCTGTTCGGCTCGCGGACCGACGAGCGGACCTCGTTCGCCGTCCTCGACCGCTATGTGGAGGCCGGCGGGAACTTCATCGACACCGCCGACAACTACGCCTTCTGGACCGACGGCGGCCAGGGCGGCCAGAGCGAGGAACTCCTCGGGCGCTGGCGGCGCAGCCGCGGGGTCGGCGACGAGGTCGTGATCGCCACCAAACTCGGCGCGCGTCCGCTGGCACCCGGCACCCACTACACCGACAACCCGGAGGGCCTGTCGGCCAAGGTGATCCGCGAGGCCGCCGACCGCAGCCGGGAACGGCTCGGCATGGACAAGCTGGACCTGCTCTACGCGCACCTCGACGACTTCACCGTGGAGCAGCGCGAGACCGTCGAGGGGTTCGGCGCACTGGTCGCGGAGGGCACCGTCGGACTGCTCGGCGTCAGCAACCAGGCGATGTGGCGCGTCGAACGGGCCCGGGCCCTGGCCGCCGCGGCCGGACTGCCCGGCTACGAGGTGCTGCAGTACCAGCACAGCCACCTGCGCCCCCGCTTCGACGTGCCCAGCGAGTTCTCCCCGTACGGCAGCCTGGCCCACGCCGGCGCCGAACTCCTCGGCTACCTGCGGGCCGAGCGGGACCTGACCCTGGTCGCCTACTCGCCGTTGCTGGCCGGTGCCTACGTCCGCGAGGACAAGCCGCTGCCCCCGGACTACGACCATCCGGGCACCCCGGCCCGGCTCGCCGTGCTCCGCGAGGTCGCCCGGGAGACCGGGGCCACGGTCAACCAGGTCGTCCTCGCCTGGCAGATCGGCGCGGAACTGCCGATCGTGCCACTGGCCGGGGCCTCGTCGGTGGCCCAGCTGGAGGAGAACCTGGCGGCCGTGGAGCTGGAACTGACGGCGGACCAGCGTGCCCGCCTGGACGCGGTCCACTGAGGCCGGTCAGTTCCTGACCAGCAGCTGGAAGTCGAACGCGTAACGGGACGCGCGGTAGACGTGTGTCCCGTACTCGACCGGCCGTCCGGTGTCGTCGTACGCGATCCGCCGCATGGTGAGCAGCGCGGCGCCCTCCTGCTCGCCCAGGAGCCCGGCCTCCTCGCGGGAGGCGATGCGGGCGCCGACGGTCTGGCGGGCGCTGTGCAGGGTGATGCCACGGGAGCGCATCATCCGGTACAAACCGGTCGACTCCAGGCGGGCGTCGTCGAGTTCCAGCAGGCCCGCCGGGAGGTGGTTGCACAGCATCGCCACCGGCTGCCCGTGGGTGAGGCGCAGCCGCTCCAGGACGGCGACCTCGGTGCCCTCCGGGACGCCGAGGGCCGCCGCGACCTCGGCGGTGGCCGGGACGCGCTCGTTGCGCACCACCCGGGTGCCGGGGCCCTGCCCGGCCGCCTCCAGGTCGTCGTAGAGGCTGCTCAGTTCCAGCGGACGCTTGACCTGGCTGTGCACCACCTGGGTGCCGACCCCGCGCCGCCGCACCAGGAGCCCCTTGTCGACCAGCGACTGGATCGCCTGCCGGACGGTCGGCCGGGACAGGCCGAGGCGGACGGAGAGGTCGACCTCGTTGCCCAGCAGGTTCCCCGGCGCGAGCACGCCGTGCTCGATCGCCGCCTCCAGCTGCTGGGCCAACTGGTAGTAGAGCGGCACCGGGCTGCCGCGGTCCAGGGCGAAGTCCAGGGTGCTGATCACGGGGGCGGTCACGGCACGTGCGGGGTCGCCGGGCTTCGCCATGGACGTACCTCCCTTGCGTAGGGGACGGGCTGTCGGGGGAGCCGAGAACCTCAGAGGTGGCGGCGTCGGTCGGCGACCGCGCGCTCGTAGGCCGCCCGCGCGTCCGTGGCGGCCTCGCGGGCCGACACCTCGGCCACCGGCACGTCCCACCACGCCTGAGCCGGGAGGGCGTCCGACGCGGGCGCCGTCTCGACGTACACACACGTCGGGCGGGTCGCCGCGCGGGCCGTCGACAGCGCCTCGCGCAGCTCCCGCACCGTCTTGGCGCGCAGTACGTCCATGCCGAGGCTGGCCGCGTTGGCCGCGAGGTCGACGGGGAGCGGGGCGCCGGTGAAGGAGCCGTCGGCGACGCGGTGGCGGTAGTCGGTGCCGAAGCGCTCGGCACCCACCGACTCGGACAGGCCGCCGATGGAGGCGTAGCCGTGGTTCTGGACCAGGACCAGCTTCACCGGCAGGTTCTCCTGGACCGCCGTGACGATCTCCGTGGGGTTCATCAGGTACGTGCCGTCGCCGACCAGGGCCCACACGGGGACGTCGGGCGCGGCCTGCTGGACGCCGAGCGCGGCCGGGATCTCGTAGCCCATGCAGGAGTAGCCGTACTCCAGGTGGTACTGGCGCGGGGAGCGGGCCCGCCACAGCTTGTGCAGGTCGCCGGGGAGCGAACCGGCCGCGTTGATCACCACGTCCTCGTCGCCGACGACCGCGTCCAGCGCGCCCAGCACCTGCGTCTGGGTCGGCACCGCGCCGTCGTCGTCGGCGCGGAAGGCCGCCTCGACCGTCTCGTCCCAACGGGCCTTCCCCGTGCGGTACTCGCTCTCGTACGCCGCGTCCACCCGGTGCCCGGCCAGCGCCTGCGTCAGCGCGGCGAGCCCCGAGCGGGCGTCGCACACCAGGGTGGCGGCGGCGAGCTTGTGGGCGTCGAAGGCGGTGATGTTGAGGTTCAGGAAGCGGACGCCGGGGTGCTGGAAGAGGGTGCCGGAGGCCGTGGTGAAGTCCGAGTAGCGGGTGCCGACGCCGATCACCAGGTCCGCGGTGCGGGCCAGGGAGTCGCTCACCGCGGTGCCGGTGTGGCCGATGCCGCCGAGGTCCGCCGGGTGGTCGTGGCGCAGTGCGCCCTTGCCGGCCTGGGTGGAGGCGACCGGGATGCCGGTGGCGTCCACCAGCGCCTTCAGGGCCTGTTCGGCCTCGCTGTGGTGGACGCCGCCGCCCGCCACGATCAGCGGGCGTGCGGCGGCGCGGACCGCCCGGACGGCCTCGGCCAGCTCCGCCGGGTCGGGCACGGGGCGGCGCACCCGCCAGACGCGGTCGGCGAAGAACTCCCGCGGCCAGTCGTACGCCTCCGCCTGCACGTCCTGGGGCAGTGCCAGGGTGACCGCGCCGGTCTCCGCCGGGTCGCTGAGCACGCGCATCGCCTGGAGCGCGGAGGCGAGGAGCGCCTCGGGGCGGGTGATCCGGTCGAAGTACCGGGACACGGGCCGCAGGGCGTCGTTGACGGACACGTCGGCCTCGACCGGGTGCTCCAGCTGCTGCAGCAGCGGGTCGGCGGCGTGCGAGGCGAAGTAGTCGCCGGGCAGGAGCAGGACCGGCAGCCGGTTGACGGTGGCGAGCGCGGCGCCGGTGACCAGGTTGGTGGCGCCGGGGCCGATGGACGTCGTCACCGCCTGCGCGGAGAGGCGGTTGAGCTGCCGGGCGTGGCCGACCGCCGCGTGCACCATGGCCTGTTCGTTGCGGCCCTGGTGG
The DNA here is from genome assembly GCF_002939385.1 of Streptomyces sp. MH60. Lineage (GTDB taxonomy): Bacteria > Actinomycetota > Actinomycetes > Streptomycetales > Streptomycetaceae > Streptomyces. The sequence continues at coordinate 58,739 of NZ_MULI01000027.1, forward strand.
TACGGCATCGCCTCGCGGTACTCGACGAGCGCCTGGCCGAGGCCGGCCACGTTGCCGTGGCCGAAGATGCCCCAGGTGCCGGCGATCAGGCGGTGCCGCACGCCGTCGCGTTCGGTGTACTGCGCGGCCAGGAAGCGCACCAGGGCCTGGGCGGTGGTCAGTCGGCGGGTGACGGCGGCGCTCATGCGGACCTCTCCGGTGCGGTGTAGAGGGGGAGCCGGGGGTCGACCGGCTGCTCGGGCCAGGTGTCGCGGACCCAGGCGTGGTCGGGGTGGTCGCAGATCAGCCAGGCGCGTTCGGGCTCCGGCCCGGCCATGACGTTGAGGTAGTACATGTGGTGGCCGGGGACCGCCATCGACGGCCCGTGCCAGCCGTCGGGGATCAGCACGACGTCCCCGTCGCGCACTTCGGCGAGCACGTCGGTTCCCCGTCCCTGCCCGGAGGGGGAGACGCGTTGGTAGCCGAGGCCCGGGGTGCCGTCGTGGTCCGCGAACTCGAAGTAGTAGATCTCCTCCAGCACCGACTCCTCGCCGGGCCGGTGCTCGTCGTGCTTGTGGGGCGGGAAGGAGGACCAGTTGCCGCCCGGCGTGACGACCTCGACCGCGATCAGCCGGTCGCACTCGAACACCCCCGCCGCGCCGAAGTTGTTGACCTGCCGTGAACAGTTCCCGGTGCCCCGCAGCTCCACCGGCACCGAGGACGCCGGGACGTACCGGGCGGGCAGGTGGCGGGTGCAGCGGGCGCCGGTCAGGGCGAACCGGCCGCCGCCGGTGGACGTCAGGGTCGTACGGGCGTCGCGCGGCACGTACGCGAAGTCGGTGACACCGCTGAACACGTCGGCACGGCCGTCGAGTTCGAAGGTGTCGTGGCCGAAGTCGTCGGCGGTCGCGACCGTGCAGCCGCCGCTCAGCGGCAGGACGATCCACTCGCTCTCGCCGCTGTCGAAGGTGTGGCCTGCGCCGGGGGCGAGGTCCACGACCCGCAGCCCGGAGTAGCCCCAGCCCGCGCTCTCGGGCGTCACGTCCACGGTGTAGGGGCCGTCCGCCGCCGCCTTGCCCGCCGGAAGGTGATACGTCATCGTCCGCTCCTCCGCCTCTCCTCGGTCACACCCGGTCACAGCAGTCCGACGGCCGTGTCCACGGCCTGTTCCACGCTGCCCCCGGCCGGGTAGAGCAGCGAGCGGCCGACGACCATGCCCTGCACGGTGGGCAGCCGCAGGGCCTTGCGCCAGCGTTCGTAGGCCGCGGTCTGGTCCGCGGGGGAGCCCCCTATGTCGCCGCCGAGCAGCACCGCGGGCAGCGTGGAGGTCTCCAGGACCTCGGCCATGTCGTCCGGGTCGTGGGTGACGGGCAGTTTCAGCCAGGTGTAGGCGGAGGTGCCGCCGAGACCGGAGGCGATGGCGATGGAGCGGGTGACGGCCTCGGCCGACAGGTCGTTGCGCACCCGGCCGTCGATCCGCCGGGAGATGAACGGCTCCACGAACAGCGGCAGTTCGCGTGCCGCCATGGCGTCGACCGCCCGGGCGCTCGCCTCCAGCGTGGCCAGCGAGCCGGGGTCGTCGTAGTCGATGCGCAGCAGCAGCTTGCCGGCGTCGAAGCGCAGCCGGGCGATGTCCTCGGCGCGGTGGCCGGTGAAACGGTCGTCCATCTCGAAGGCGGCGCCCGCGAGTCCGCCGCGGTTCATCGAACCCATGACGACCTTGTTCTCCAGCACCCCGAGCAGCAGCAGGTCCTCCAGTACGTCCGCGGTGGCGAGCACCCCGTCGACGCCGGGCCGGGACAGCGCGGTGCACAGGCGTTCCAGCAGGTCGGCCCGGTTGGCCATGGCGAGCCTGCGGTCGCCGACGCCGAGCGCGCCGCGCGCCGGATGGTCGGCGGCCACGATCATCAGGCGGCCGGAGTCGCCGATCAGCGGACGGCGTACCCGGCGGGCCGCGGCCTCGGCGATCGCCTCCGGGTGCCGGGCTCGGACCGCGGTGAGGTCCGGGATGCTGGAGATGCTGGGGGACAAGACGAAGCTCCGTTCAGGGAGTGGCTCGCGCGAGGAGGTCGTCGACCTCCGCCTCGGTGGGCATCGCGGAGGAACAGGCGAGACGGGAGGCGACCAGGGCGCCGGCCGCGTTGGCGTACCGCATGATCCGCTCCAGCTCCCAGCCGGAGAGCAGACCGTGGCACAGGGAGCCGCCGAACGCGTCGCCCGCGCCGAGTCCGTTGACCACCTCGACGGGGACCGGCGGCACTTCGGCGGACCGGCCGTCGCGGTGCACGGCGAGGACGCCCGCGGGGCCCTGCTTGACGACGGCCAGTTCCACTCCGGCCGCCAGCAACGCCTCGGCGCAGGCGCGGGGTTCGCGCACGCCCGTGGCGATCTCGCACTCGTCCAGGTTGCCGACCGCGACGGTCGCGTGCCGGAGCGCCTCGGCGTAGTACGGGCGGGCCTGGTCCGGGTCGGCCCAGAACATGGGGCGCCAGTCCAGGTCGAAGACCGTGGTGCCCGACTTCGCGCGGTGGGCGAGGGCGGCCAGTGTCGCCGTACGGCTCGGTTCCTCGCTCAGCCCGGTGCCGGTCATCCAGAAGATCGAGGCCGCGCGGATCGCGTCCAGGTCCAGCTCCTCCGGGTGGATCTCCAGGTCGGGAGCCTTGGGGCGGCGGTAGAAGTACAGCGGGAAGTCGTCCGGCGGGAAGATCTCGCAGAACGTCACCGGGGTCGGGTACGCGGCGACCGGGGCGACCCAGCGGTCGTCGACGCCGAACTCCTTCAGCGCGCCGTGCAGATAGGCGCCGAAGGGGTCGTCGCCGGTCCGGGTGACGACGGCCGTGGCGCGGCCGAGCCGGGCGGCGGCGACCGCCACGTTGGACGCCGAACCGCCGAGAAACTTGCCGAAGGTCTCAACCTCCGCCAGGGGTACGCCCGTCTGCAAAGGATAGAGGTCGACCCCGATGCGGCCCATCGTGATCAGATCGAAACGCGGGACTGACTCGGCCATGTGCGACGCTCCTCGGGCTGGGCGGGGGCCTGCCGCCTCCCAGGTGTATGACTCCTGGACGACGCTGTCAAGACTTTGTACTTACATTCGGACCTGTGAGTGAAATGATGTCTTGACAAAGTATTGACAGTGGGCGTCTCAAGGACTTGTATCCGGTCCCAGTGCAGCAACAGCCATTCTTCTCGGGTCTGGCACACGGCTTTCCCGTCGCACAGTCGCACAGTGAGGTGCAGGAAAAGATGGACCGCTCTTCGCACGCCCGCTCCCGCAGATTCGCCCCCGCCGTGGCCCTCGCCGCCGCCGCGGCCCTGACCCTCGCCGGCTGTTCCAGCAGCTCGGGCGGGAAGAAGGCCGACGAGGAGGGCGACTCGGGGGCCTCCGCGGGCAAGGCGAACACCCCCCGCATGACCGTCGCCCTGGTCACCCACCAGGCGCCCGGCGACACCTTCTGGGACATCGTCCGCAAGGGCGCCCAGGCCGCCGCCGACAAGGACAACGTCAAGCTCGTCTACTCCGCCGACCCGAACGCGGGCAACCAGGCCAACCTGGTGCAGAACGCGATCGACCAGAAGGTCGACGGCATCGCCGTCACCCTCGCCAAGCCGGACGCCATGCGGAGCGTCCTGGCCAAGGCGGAGAAGGCCGGCATACCCGTGGTCGGGCTCAACTCCGGTCTGGCGGACTGGAAGAAGCTCGGCCTGATGGAGTTCTTCGGCCAGGACGAGACCGTGGCCGGCGAGGCGCTCGGCAAGCGGCTCAACGAGGACGGGGCCAAGAAGGCCGTCTGCGTCATCCACGAGCAGGGCAACGTCGGTCTGACCCAGCGCTGCGACGGCGTGAAGAAGACCTTCGAGGGGTCCCTCGAGAATCTCTACGTCAACGGCACCGACATGCCCTCGGTGAAGTCGACCATCACCGCCAAGCTCAAGCAGGACGGCGACATCGACCACCTCGTCACGCTCGGCGCCCCCTTCGCCATGACCGCCGTGCAGTCGGTGGACGAGTCCGGCGGCAAGGCCAAGGTCGCCACCTTCGACCTCAACAAGGAACTGACCGGCGCCATCGACAAGGGCGACATCGAGTTCGCCGTCGACCAGCAGCCCTACCTCCAGGGCTACCTCGCGGTCGACGGACTGTGGCTGTACAAGAACAACGGCAACTACAGCGGCGGCGGTGAGCAGCCGGTGCTGACCGGCCCGGCCTTCGTCGACAAGTCCAACGTCAAGGCCGTCGCCGAGTTCGCCTCGAAGGGCACCCGGTGATGAGCATGGCCCAACAGGCTGAGCCGGCGGTGACCACACCGCCGGCCCCCGGCCCCCAGCAGACCGACGGGCGGACCCGGGAGCGCCCCCTGGCGCTGCGGCTGCTCGCCCGGCCCGAGGTCGGGGTCTTCCTCGGCGCCGTCGCCGTGTTCGTCTTCTTCCTGATCGCCGCGCCCACGCTCCGCGACGGCGGCTCCATGGCGACGGTGCTGTACCAGTCGTCCACCATCGGCATCATGGCGCTGCCCGTCGCCCTGCTGATGATCGGCGGCGAGTTCGACCTGTCGGCCGGTGTCGCCGTGGTCACCTCGGCGCTCACCGCCGGCATGCTCAGCTACCAGCTGACCATGAACGTCTGGATGGGCGTGGTCGTCGCCCTCGTGGCCTCGCTCGCCGTCGGCGCCTTCAACGGCTGGGTGCTGGTGAAGACCGGCCTGCCGAGCTTCCTGGTGACGCTGGCCACCTTCCTGGTCCTCCAGGGCGTCAACCTCGCCGTCACCAAGCTCGTCACCGGCAACGTCGCCACCGACGACATCAGCGACATGGACGGCTTCGACCAGGCCAAGGCCCTGTTCGCCTCGTCCTTCGACGTCGGCGGCGTCGAGGTGAAGATCACGGTCGTGTGGTGGCTGGTCTTCGCGGCCCTGGCCACCTGGGTACTGCTGCGCACCAAGTACGGCAACTGGATCTTCGCCGTCGGCGGCAGCCAGGAGTCCGCCCGCGCGGTCGGCGTGCCGGTCACCTTCACCAAGATCACGCTGTTCATGCTGGTCGGCTTCGGCGCCTGGTTCGTCGGCATGCACCAGCTGTTCTCCTTCAACACCGTGCAGTCGGGTGAGGGCGTCGGCCAGGAGCTGATCTACATCGCCGCGGCCGTCATCGGCGGCTGTCTGCTCACCGGCGGCTACGGCTCCGCCATCGGCCCCGTCTTCGGCGCCTTCATGTTCGGCATGGTGAACCAGGGCATCGTCTTCGCGGGCTGGAACCCCGACTGGTTCAAGGCCTTCCTCGGCGTGATGCTCCTCGGCGCCGTCCTCATCAACCTGTACGTCCGCCGCGCCGCGACCCGGAGGTGATCGGAAATGACCAGCAAGACCCCCGCAGCCCCCGGCACCCACGGCGCCGTCCTCGCCGACCCCGCACCCGAGCAGGACCGCCCGCTCGTCGAACTCCGCCGCGCCGGCAAGTCCTACGGCAACATCCGCGCCCTGCACGGAGTCGACCTCACCGTCCACCCCGGCAGGGTGACCTGCGTGCTCGGTGACAACGGTGCCGGCAAGTCCACCCTCATCAAGATCATCTCCGGGCTGCACCAGCACACCGAGGGCGAGTTCCTCGTCGACGGCGACGCCGTGCGCTTCGCCACCCCGCGCGACGCCCTCGCCCGCGGCATCGCCACGGTCTACCAGGACCTCGCCACGATCCCGCTGATGCCGGTGTGGCGGAACTTCTTCCTCGGCTCCGAGATGACCAAGGGCCCCTGGCCCGTGCGCCGCCTCGACATCGCCCGCATGAAGCGGACCGCCGACGAGGAACTGCGCAACATGGGCATCGTCCTGGACGACCTCGAACAGCCCATCGGCACCCTCTCCGGCGGCCAGCGCCAGTGCGTCGCCATCGCCCGCGCCGTCTACTTCGGCGCCCGCGTCCTCATCCTCGACGAGCCCACCGCCGCCCTGGGCGTGAAGCAGTCCGGCGTGGTCCTCAAGTACATCGCCGCCGCCCGCGAACGCGGACTCGGCGTCATCTTCATCACCCACAACCCCCACCACGCCTACATGGTCGGCGACCACTTCAGCGTGCTGCGCCTGGGCACCCTCGAACTGAGCGCCGCCCGCGCCGACATCACCCTCGAAGCACTCACCAACCACATGGCCGGCGGTGCCGAACTCGCCGCGCTCAAGCACGAGCTGGCGCAGGTCGGCGGGGTCGACGTCGAGGCGCTGCCCGACGACACGGGCGATGCGGCCGCGGCCACCGCGCCCGATACTGCCGACAGGACCGACGCCGCAGCCTCCGATGCCGCCGCATCCGGCGGCGCCGCCTCCGAAAGCACCGCATCCGGTACCGCCGAAGGGAAGGCCTGAGCATGCCCTCTGCCCTCGACCGCATCCGCGTCGGCTCGGCCCCCGACTCCTGGGGCGTCTGGTTCCCCGACGACCCCCGGCAGGTGCCGTGGGAACGGTTCCTGGACGAGGTCACCGAGGCCGGCTACGACTGGATCGAGCTGGGCCCCTACGGCTACCTCCCCACCGACCCCGCCCGGCTCACCGACGAGGTGACCCGGCGCGGGCTCAGGGTCTCCGCGGGCACCATCTTCTGCGGGCTGCACCGCGGGCCCTCCGAGTGGGACGCCACCTGGGAACAGGTCAGCCGCGTCGCCGCCCTCACCCGGGCCATGGACGCCAGGCACCTCGTCGTCATCCCGTCCTTCTGGCGCGACGACAAGACCGCCGAGATCCTGGAGCCGCCGGAGCTGACCGGCGAGCAGTGGGCCCACCTCACCCGCGGCATGGAGCGCCTCGGCCGCGAGGTGCGGGAGACCTACGGCCTGGACATCGTCGTCCACCCGCACGCCGACACCCACATCGACACCGAGGAGCACGTCGAGCGCTTCCTCGACGCCACCGACTCCGACCTGGTGAACCTCTGCCTGGACACCGGCCACTACGCCTACTGCGGCGGCGACAGCGTCAAGCTGATCGAGACCTACGGCGAGCGCATCGGCTACCTGCACCTCAAGCAGGTCGACCCGGAGATCCTCGCGGGGGTGCGGGAGGGCGGGGTGCCGTTCGGCCCGGCCGTGCAGCGCGGCGTGATGTGCGAGCCGCCGGGCGGCGTACCGGAGCTGGGCCCGGTGCTCACGGCGGCCCAGGAACTCGGCGTGGACCTGTTCGCCATCGTCGAGCAGGACATGTACCCCTGCGAGCCGGACAAGCCGCTGCCCATCGCGGTGCGCACCCGGAAGTTCCTGCGCTCCTGCGGCGCCTGAGACGGGCCGCACCGGCGGGGGAGTCCCGCCGGTGCCCCGCTCGGCGGGCCGATGTCAGTGGTGCGCGCTAGCGTGCGCAGCACTGACACCTCGTCCCGTTCCGGGAGGCACCCATGTCCTCGCGTCTCAACCCGTACCTCAGCTTCGACGGCGACGCCCGACAGGCGATGGAGTTCTACGAGCAGGTGTTCGGCGGCACGCTGGCGCTGAACACCTTCGGCTCGGCCGGCATGCCGGACCCCGCGTACACCGACAAGATCATGCACGGCATGCTGGAGACGCCGAGCGGCTTCACCCTGATGGGCGCCGACACGCCGCCCGGGATGGAGTACACGCCGGGCAACACCTTCGCGGTGAGCCTCAGCGGCGACGACGCGACCGAGCTGCGCGGCTACTGGGAGAAGCTGTCCGCCGGCGGTTCCGTCGCCGTGGCCCTGGAGAAGCAGATGTGGGGCGACGTCTTCGGCATGTGCACGGACCGCTTCGGCATCCCCTGGATGGTGAACATCGGCGAGCCGGCGAGCTGACCGGGCAGCCCGCCGGACCGTGGGCCCGGGACGCCCCGCTCAGCCCCGCCGCACCTCCGCGATCGTCACCGGCCGGTGCTCGCGCAGCGACAGGGTGCACGCCTCGGCGATCCAGCCCGCCTCCAGGGCGTCCTCGATCGTGCACGGGGAGGTGCGGGTCCCGGCGACGACCTCGGTGAACGCGGTCAGCTCGGCGCGGTAGGCGGCGGCGAAACGGTCCATGAAGAAGTCGTGGGGAGTACCGGACGGGAAGGTCGCACCCGGCTCGACCGACCGCAGCGGCAGCCTGTCCTCCAGTCCGACGGCGATCGAGTCGTCGAAGCCGTGGATCTCCATCCGGACGTCGTGACCGCGGCCGTTGTGGCGGCTGTTGGAGACCACGGCGAGGGTGCCGTCGTCCAGGGTGAGGACCGCGCCGGTGGTGTCCGCGTCGCCCGCCTCCCTGATGTAGTCCGCGCCGCGGTTGCCGCCGACGGCGTACACCTCGCTCACCTCCCGGCCGGTCACCCAGCGGATGATGTCGAAGTCGTGCACCGAGCAGTCCCGGAAGATGCCCCCGGAGGCGGCGACGTACGCGGCGGGCGGCGGCGCCGGGTCCAGCGTGGTCGACCGTACGGTGTGCAGCGTGCCCAGCTCGCCACTGCGCACGGCGGCCCGTGCGGCGGCGAATCCGGCGTCGAAACGGCGGTTGTAGCCGATCTGGACCGGCACGTCGCGGCCCGCGATCGCCTTGAGGACCTCGACGCCCTCGGTCATGGTGCGGGCGACGGGCTTCTCGCAGAAGACGGGCACACCGGCCTCGACGGCGGCGAGGATCAGGTCCGGGTGGGCGTCGGTCGCCGCCGCGACCACCACACCGTCCACACCGGCGGCCAGCACCGCCTCGGGCGAGTCCGCGACCTCGGCGCCGAAGCGCTCGGCGGCGGCCTTCGCGGCGTCCGCGAACGGGTCGGCGACGACGAGTGAGCCGACGGCGTCGAGTCCGGCGAGGGTCTCGGCGTGGAAGGCGCCGATGCGGCCGAGGCCGAGGATTCCGATACGCATGTGCTGTGCTGCTCCTTGCTCGGGGTGCGGGGGATATGGGGTGTCCCTGCCGGGGCCCGTGCCCCGTACGCCCCCGTTCACCGGCTCTCTCGTCGTGCCCGGCCCGCCCGCAGTTCCGCGCGCAGCGCCTGTGGCGTCCACTCCTCGCGCAGCGCCCGCCGCACGAGGTCCGCCTGGGAGGGCGGGGCCAGGCCGTCGACCGGCGGGTCGCGGTCGAGGTTGGTGGGGAAGGGGTACCCCTCCGCACTCGCGGCGACCACCTGCTCCAGCCACCGCCCGTCCACGCCCTCGGCCTTCCGCTTCAACAGCACCGGGTAGACGGCGTCCACCACCGCCTCCCGGTCCACGGTCTCCATGGCCCGGCCGAACGCGGAGGAGATCTGCAGCAGGTTGGCCATGCGGCGGATGTCCGCGGAGCGGTTGGCGCCCGCCGCGTGGAACAGCGCGGGGTTGAAGAACACCGCGTCGCCCTTGGCCAGCGGCAGCTGCACGTGGTGCGCCTCGAAGTAGGCCCGGAACTCCGGCAGCCGCCAGGCCAGGTAGCCCGGCTCGTACTTCTGGGAGTGCGGCAGGTACATCGTGGGGCCCGACTCCACCGGCATGTCGCAGTGCGCGACCGCGCCCTGGAGCGTGAGCACCGGGGAGAGGCGGTGCACGTGCGCCGGGTACGCGGCGGCGGCCTCGCCCGAGAGGAATCCCAGGTGGTAGTCGCGGTGCACGGTCTGGGCGGCACCGCCCGGGTTGACCACGTTGATCTGCGAGGTGACCTGGTAGCCGGGGCCGAGCCAGGCGCGGGCGACCAGGGCCAGCGCGTCGTCGGCGTAGTACTCGGCGAAGGCCTCCGGGTCGCGCAGGGCCGTCTTCTCCAGCGCGTTCCACACCCGGTCGTTGGCCCCGGGCGCGGCGAAGTGGTCACCGGCGGCGGTCCCCGCGGCGCGCTGCTCGGAGATCAGCGCGTCGAACACGGCGGTGGCCCGGTCGACCACCGCCGGGTCCGGGAAGGCGCGCTCGAGGACGACGATGCCGGGGCCGTCGGCGAGGGCGTGGACGAGTTCGGCCGCCGTCCCCGGGTCGTCGCGCAGTTCCCCGGCGTCGTACACGGGGACGTTCCGCTCCACCGCGGCGGCGCGCGGGTACGCGGTCGGGTCGGTCCGCTGCTCGACGAGCGCGCGGAAGGCGCCGAGATCGCAGTCGCGTGCGGACAGCCGGGCGCGGTGGGCGGGGACGGGGGCTGCGGACATCGTCGTCCTTTCGCTGACAGGGGCGACGCGGTGCTGTCATTCTTGTCCTGACAAACGCGTCGAACAACCAGCAGACGGCCATCAAAAACCCCTCAGAGGCCGCCGTGCGGACGAAACCGAGGAGCCGGTCGCATGGGGCACCCCTTCCCGATCCGGGAGATCGCACGGCAGGCGGGCCTGAGCGAGGCCACCGTCGACCGGGTGCTCAACGACCGCGGCGGCGTACGCGAGAGCACCGCGTACGAGGTGCGCCGGGCCATCGCCGACCTGGACCGCCAGCGCACCCAGGTCCGGCTGGTCGGCCGCACGTTCATGTGCGACATCGTGATGCAGGCGCCGGAGCGCTTCTCCACCGCCGTGCGGGCCGCGCTGGAGGCCGAACTGCCCGCGCTGCACCCCGTCGTGCTGCGCTGCCGCTTCCACTTCCGCGAGACCGGCCCCGCCGCGGAACTGACCGGCACCCTCGACCGGATCGCCCGGCGCGGCTCCCAAGGGGTGATCCTCAAGGCCCCGGACGTCCCCGAGGTGACCGCCGCGGTGAGCCGGCTGACCGCCGCGGGCGTCCCCGTCGTCACCCTGGCGACGGACCTGCCGGCCAGCCCCCGGGTGGCCTACGTCGGCATCGACGACCGGGCGGCCGGCGCGACCGCCGCCTACCTCGTGGGCCAGTGGCTCGGCGACCGCCCCGGCCATGTCCTCACCAGCCTCAGCAGCGGCTTCTTCCGCAACGAGGAGGAGCGCGAGATGGGCTTCCGCGGCGTCATGCGGGCCCGGCACCCCGAGCGGGCCCTCGTCGAGATCGCCGAGGGCCAGGGTCTGGACGCCACCCAGTACGACCTGGTGCGGGCCGCGCTGGAACGCGACCCGGAGATCCGGGCGGTCTACTCGATGGGCGGCGGCAACATCGCCACCCTGCGCGCCTTCGCGGACCTCGGCCGCCCCTGCGAGGTGTTCGTCGCCCACGACCTCGACCAGGACAACACCCGGCTGCTGCGCGAGCGGCGCCTGTCCGTCGTCCTCCACCACGACCTGCGCCAGGACCTGCGGGAGGCCTGTCGCCACGTGATGCGGGCCCACGGCGCCCTGCCGTCCGCCGGTCCGGCGCGGCCGTCGGCGATCCAGGTCGTCACCCCGCACAATATGCCGCCGGACACCGCGACCGCGTGACGCGTGCCGCCGCCCCGGGCGTGTGACGCGGCCGTCCGTGCGCTCGCTCCTACCGTCGGTGGCATGTGGAAATCGAATCCGGCCGGCGGCCCCGAGCGAGTGGTGGCGCTGGCCGACGGCGTCTTCGCGATCGCCATCACCCTGCTCGTCCTCGACTTCTCCGTGCCCCGTGGCCTGGACTCCTCGGCCTACCACGCCGAACTGCGCGATCTGGCCTCCAACCTGGGGGCGTACGTGCTCAGTCTGCTGGTGCTCGGGCTCTTCTGGCGCGACCACCGCCGGATCTTCGGCTTCGTCGAGCGGGTCGACGGCCAGGTGATCACCCTGAACCTGGTCGGTCTCGGCGTCGCAGCACTGGTTCCCTTCCCCCCGAAGCTCATCGCCGAATACGGGCGGGAGCCGGTCTCCGTCGCCGTCTACGCGGCGGCGGTCGCCGCCCTGGGCGCCTCCCACCTCGCCCTGCTCGTCGTGCTGGCCAACCGGCCCTGGCTGCGGGGCGAAACAGCACCGGAGGAAGGGTTCCTGCTCTACGGCGCGGACATCGCGGCGTCGGTGGTGGTCTTCGCGCTGAGCGTCCCCCTCGCGCTGGCGATCGGCCCCGCGGCCATGTGGAGCTGGCTCGTGCTTGTCCCGGTCAAGGGACTGCTGGGCCGGTGGGCGATGAGGGCCCGCGGCGCCGTCACCCGGACGTCTCGGGACTGACCCAGGTGCCGCTCTGGGCCGACCGCGTCATGGCCTCCAGCACGGCCGCGCTGTGCACGGCGTCCGCCAGGGTGGCGCCGTACGGGGTGCCCTCCGCGATCGAGCGCAGGAAGCGGTGGGCCTCCACCACCTTCAGGTCGTCGTACCCCATGGCGTTCGCGGCCCCCGGCTGGAAGGCGGCGAACTCGCCGTGCCCGGGGCCGACGTACACCGTGCCGACCGGCTGGTCCTGGTACTCCGTGCCGCGGCTGACGCCCAGTTCGTTCATGCGGCGGAAGTCCCAGAACACCGCGCCCCTGGTGCCGTGCACCTCGAAGCCGTAGTTGTTCTGCTCGCCGACGGAGACCCGGCAGGCCTCCAGGACACCGCGGGCGCCGGAGGCGAAGCGCAGCAGGCAGTTGACGTAGTCCTCGTTCTCGACGGGGCCCAACTCGCCGCCCGTGGCCCGGGCGTGACCGGCGGTGGCGGCGGCGGGACGGGCCCGCTCCGGCAGGAAGACGGCCGTGTCGGCGGTCAGCGACGCGATGTCGCCGAGCAGGAAGCGGGCCAGGTCCGCGCCGTGCGAGGCCAGGTCGCCGAGCACCCCGCTGCCGCCGCGCTCCCGCTCGTAGCGCCAGGTCAGCGCGCCTTCCGGGTGGGCCGCGTAGTCGCTGAAGAGGCGGATGCGGGCATGGGTGACGCTGCCGATCTCGCCGGCGGCGATCAGGTCGCGGGCGGTCTCCACGGCGGGGGCGTTGCGGTAGTTGAAGCCGACCGCGCCCTGCACACCGGCCTCGGCCACCGCGTCCGCCACCGCCCGCGCGTCGGCGGCGGACAGGCCGACCGGCTTCTCCACCCAGATGTGCTTGCCCGCCCCGGCCATCGCGACGGCGATCTCGCGGTGCAGGAAGTTGGGGGCCGTGATGCTGACCGCGTGCACCCGCGGGTCCGCCGCCACCTCGCGCCAGTCGCGGGTCGTCGAGGCGAACCCGAACTGCGCGGCGGCCTCCTCGGCCCGCCCCGGCACCTCCTCGGCGACCGTCACCAACTCCGGGCGCAGCGCGAGGTGCGGATAGTGGTGGCGGACCCGGGCGTACGCCTGGGTGTGCACCCGGCCCATCCAGCCGAAACCGACGACGGCGACACCGAGTGCCTCGACCATGAGCGCCCCTCTTCGGACCTGTCCGTGAGCTGTCCAGCGTGATCTGTCCAGGCAACCCTGGGCGGGCTTCGGCATCATGTCAACCTTTTGACAGGACAAACCCCGGAAGATCCGGGACCGGCCTCAGGGTCGGCCGAGGTCGATCGCGTACGCCTTGCGCAGCGTCTCGTGCACCGTCCACGTCGTACGGTCGCCCTCGCGCAGTACGGCCAGGTCGCCCGGCCCGACCGTGAGCGTCGGACCGCCCGCCACCTCGATGGTGGCCGAGCCGCTGAGCACGACGAACATCTCGTCCGCCTCGGTGTCGGTGACCACGCCCGGGGTGATCTGCCAGACGCCGCGCACCCGGCGCCCGTCCGGCGACTCCCAGACCACCTTGCCGGTCACCTCGGGGGTGCCGGACACGATCTGTCCGGGGTCGAGCGGTTCGGGTTCGAGCCGGGCGTCGGGGACGTGGACAACGAAGCTGTGGGTCATGCCGCGACGTTAACCAGGACCTGTGGTGCGCCGGGGGAGACAGGGTGTGGGACTTCCGGCCCGGCGGGCGGACACTTCGTCGCGGCCACGCGGGAGAGCATAACGCGAACAAAATTGTTGACAATCTTGTCTGGCTAGATTTACGTTCGACAGGCACTCACTCAGGGAGGGCAACCATGCCGAACCAAGCCCGTCCGGGCACCGGGGAGCAGGCCAAACAGCTTGCGCTCGGGCAGCTGCGGCAGGCGATCCTGCGCGGCGACATGGCACCCGCGCAGCGGCTGGTGGAGAACGAACTCGCCGAGCAGTTCGGTGTGACCCGGGCCAGTATCCGGGCCGCGCTGATCGACCTGGAGTCCCAGGGGCTGGTCGAGCGCATCCGCAACCGCGGTTCACGGGTGCGGGTGGTGACCGTGGAGGAGGCTGTGGCCATCACCGAGTGCCGCCTGGTGCTCGAAGGGCTCTGCGCGGCCAAGACCGCCGCCGTCGTCGACGACGGGCAGGTGGCCCGGCTGAAGGACCTGGGCTCGGCGATGCGCAAGGCCGTGGCCGGTGGCGAACCGCTGACCTACTCGGACCTCAACCACGAACTCCACGCCCGGATCCGGGAGTTCTCCGGCCAGCTGACCGCCGTGCAGCTGCTGGAGCGGCTCAACGCCCAACTGGTGCGGCACCGCTTCCAGTTGGCGCTGCGACCTGGACGCCCGCAGCAATCCCTGAACGAGCACCTGGCCATGATCGAGGCGATCGAGGCCAGAGACCCACAGGCCGCCGAGGCGGCCGTCCGGGCCCACCTCACCAGCGTGATCGAGGCGCTGCGCGACTGACACACGCACCCGACACACGCACCGAGGCGGGCGCCACCTGTCCACCAAGGAGAAGTCACCCATGACGTACGGCAACGCGCCCGCCGCCGTCCCCCGCTCGACCCTCGTCGTCACCGCCCACGCGGGGGACTTCGTGTGGCGGGCGGGCGGCGCCATCGCTCTGGCCGCCTCGCGCGGGGAGCGGGTCACCATCGCGTGCCTGACCTTCGGCGAGCGCGGCGAGTCCGCCAAGGCCTGGCGCGAGGGGAAGAAACTGGCGGAGATCAAGGCGCTGCGCCGGGAGGAGGCCGAGAAGGCCGCCGCCGCCCTGGGCGCCGGGGTCCGCTTCTTCGACGCCGGCGACTACCCCCTGACCGCCACCCCGGAGCTGACCGACCGGCTCGTCGGGGTCTACCGCGCCACCCAGCCCGACGTCGTGCTCACCCACCCGGTCGAGGACCCGTACAACGGCGACCACCCGGCCGCCCACCGCATGGCCCTGGAGGCGCGCGTCCTCGCACAGGCCATCGGCTACCCGGGCGAGGGCGAGATCATCGGTGCCCCGCCCGTCTTCTACTTCGAGCCGCACCAGCCGGAGATGAGCGGATTCCGGCCCGAGGTGCTGCTCGACATCACCGAGGTGTGGGAGACCAAGCGCAAGGCGATGGAGTGCCTCGCCGCCCAGCGCCACCTGTGGGACTACTACACCGACCTGGCCGTCCGCCGCGGCGTCCAGCTCAAGCGCAACGCGGGCCCCAACCTGGGCCTGGCGCACCGGACCATGGCCGAGGCGTACATGCGCCCCTACCCGCAGATCGCGAAGGAGCTGGCATGAGCGGCGTCGTCGTCACCAACCCGCCCAAGGCCGGCGCCGGGGACGTCGAGGCACTCGCCGGGTACGGCGTCGCCACCGTCAGCGAGGCCATGGGCCGCACCGGACTGCTCGGCCCCGGGATCCGCCCCGTCCAGCAGGGCGTACGGGTCGCGGGCACCGCGGTCACCGTGCTCAGCTGGCCCGGGGACAACCTGATGATCCACGCCGCCGTGGAGCAGTGCGGCGAGGGCGACCTCCTCGTCGTCACCACCACCTCCCCGTCCACCGACGGCCTGTTCGGCGAACTGTTCGCCACCGCCCTCCAGCGGCGCGGCGTCCGCGGCGTCGTCACCGGCACCGGCATCCGCGACACCCGGGAACTGCGGGAGATGGGCTTCGCCGCCTGGTCCCGTGCCGTGTCCGCACAGGGCACGGTCAAGGCCACCGGGGGCTCGGTCAACGTCCCGATCGCCGTCGAGGGCCAAGTGATCCGCCCCGGTGACGTGATCGTCGCCGACGACGACGGCGTGGTGGTCGTCCCCCGCGAGCGCGCCCGGCAGGTCGCCGAGGCCGCCGAGGCCCGCGAGAAGAAGGAGGCCGCCACCCGCGCCGCGTTCCTGGAGGGCCAACTGGGGCTGGACCGCTACGGGTTGCGCGAGAAGCTCAGGGAACTCGGGGTCACCTACCAGTCGTACGACGCGTACCGCGCCGGGGAGCGGCCGTGACCGGCACCGGGGAGGTGCGCTGCACGCTGATGCGCGGCGGCACCTCGAAGGGCGCCTACTTCCTCGCCGCCGACCTGCCCGCCGACCCCGCCGCCCGTGCCGACCTGCTGCTGCGGACCATGGGCAGTCCCGACCCGCGCCAGATCGACGGCCTGGGCGGCGCGCACCCGCTGACCAGCAAGGTCGCCGTGGTCTCCCGCTCGGCCGACCCGGCCGCGGACGTCGACTACCTGTTCCTCCAGGTCGCCGTGGACGCGCCCGAGGTCACCGACCGGCAGAACTGCGGCAACATCCTCGCCGGAGTGGGCCCGTTCGCCGTCGAGCGCGGACTCGTACCGGCCGGGGAGGCCGAGACGTCCGTACGCGTCCGCATGCTCAACACCGGCGAACTGGCGATCGCGACCTTCCCGACGCCCGGCGGGCGCGTCGACTACGCGGGCGACACCCGGATATCCGGCGTGCCCGGCACCGCCGCCGCGGTCGTCATCGAGTTCCCGCGGGGCGCCGGCCCCCTGCTGCCCACCGGCAACGTCCGCGACACCGTCGCCGGCACCGAGGTGACCTGCGTCGACAACGGCATGCCGGTCGTCCTGGTCCCGGCCGCCGCGCTGGGGGTCACCGGGTACGAGACCCCGGCGGAGCTGGAGGCGGACGCGGCCCTCGCCGACCGGCTCCGCGAGATCCGGCCGGCCGCCGGGCACCTGATGGGCCTCGGCGACGTCGAGGGCGCCACCGTGCCCAAGCTGACCCTGCTCGCCCCGCCCCGGGACGGCGGCGCGGTCACCACCCGCACCTTCATCCCCGTGCGCTGCCACACCTCCATCGGTGTCCTGGGCGCCGCGAGCGTGGCCGCCGGGCTGCGCGTCCCCGGCGGCGTGGGGGACGGTATCGCCCGACTCCCCGGCTCCGGCGACCGCGTCCGGGTGGAACACCCGACCGGCTTCCTGGAGGTCGGCGTCCGGCTCGACCCCGGCCCGCCGCCCGTGGTCCGGCGTACCGCCGTCGTACGCACCGCGCGCAAGATCTTCGACGGCAGCGTCTTCCCCCGGTCCGCCGCGACGGCACCGCTCCCCGCACAACGCCCTGGAGGCCACCATGACTCCGCCGCTCGGTGACATCGCCCACGTCGGCCACGCCCAGCTGTTCACGCCCGACCTCGACGCGAGCGTCGCCTTCTTCACGGACTACCTGGGCCTGACCGTCAACGGGCAGCACGGCGACACCGTCTACCTGCGCACCTACGACGACTACGAACACCACAGCCTCGTCCTCACCGCCCGCGAGCAACCCGGCCTCGGCCGCCTCGCGTTGCGCACCTCCGGCGAGGAGGCGCTGCGGCGCAGGGTGGCGGCGCTGGAGGCGGCGGGACGGCCCGGCACCTGGGTCGAGGACGAGCCGGGCCTCGGCAAGCTGTACGTCACCACCGACCCCGACGGGCACGAACACGCCCTGTACTGGGAGAGCGAGCACTACCGGGCGCCCGAGGAACTCAGGCCGGCCCTCAAGAACCAGCCGCAGGCCAGACCCAACCGGGGCGTGGGCGTACGCCGCCTGGACCACGTCAACTTCCTCGCCGCCGACGTGCTCGCGAGCGCCGAGTTCCAGGAACGGCTCCTCGGCGCCCGGCCCACCGAGCAGATCCGGCTCGACTCCGGGAAGATCGCGGCCCGTTGGCTGACCTTCACCGACAAGTCCTACGATGTCGTCTACACCGAGGACTGGACCGGTTCCTCCGGGCGCCTGCACCATATCGCCTTCGCCGCCGACACCCGCGAGGACATCCTGCGCGCCGCCGACCTCGCCGTCGACACCGGCGTGTTCATCGAGACGGGCCCGCACAAGCACGCCATCCAGCAGACGTTCTTCCTGTACGTCTACGAGCCCGGCGGCAACCGCGTCGAACTGTGCAACCCGCTCACCCGCCTGGTGCTGGCGCCGGACTGGCCGCTCGTCACCTGGACGGAGGCCGAGCGCGCCAGGGGACAGGCCTGGGGCCTGAAGACCATCGCGTCCTTCCACACCCACGGCACCCCGCCGGTCGCCTGACGACAGCTTCCGGCAGCTCTCGCACCGGGGGCGGGTCGCGCACGTCCGCGTGCGGGACCCACCCCTAAATCGTCGCTGAATTGTCAACAAAAGCGTTGACACTGCCGAGGGTCCACCGCCCCGGGCGAGACGGCGCTCCCCCGCTCAGTCGGCCGCAGGTCTCCGCCGCGACATCCACGCGGCGACCACCGCACCGGACACGTTGTGCCAGACGGAGAAGACCGCCGCCGGCAACGCGGCCAGGGGACTGAAATGGGCGGTGGCCAGCGACGCCGCGAGGCCGGAGTTCTGCATGCCGACCTCGAAGGCCATGGCGCGGCTGCCGGGCTCGCCCAGCCGCCCGAGGCGCCCCGCGCCGTAGCCGAGGGCCAGACCGAGTCCGTTGTGCAGCACGACGGCGACGAACACCAGCCCCGCGGCCGACTTGATGGCGTCCGCGCTGCCTGCCACGACGACCGCCACGATCACGGAGATCGTCAGCGCGGACAGCCAGGGCAGCGCCGGCAGCGCCCGCTGCACGTACCGTCCGGCGAGCAGCCGTACGACGACGCCCGCGAGGACCGGCAGCAGCACCGTCTTGAGGATGTCGGTGACCATGGACCCGGCGTCCACCGGGAGGTACTCGCCGGCCAGCAGCAGCGTCAGCGGCGGGGTGACCAGCGGGGCGACCAGCGTGGACACGGTCGCGACGGAGACGGACAGGGCGACGTCGCCGCGGGCCAGGTAGGTCACCACGTTGGAGGCCGTACCGCTGGGCGCGCAGCCCACCAGGATGACGCCGGCGGCGAGCTGCGGCGGCAGGTCGAGCAGGTGGGCGATCGCCCAGCCGAGCCCCGGCATGATGACGTAGTGCGCGGCGAGCCCGAGCGCCACCGCCCAGGGCCGCTTCACGACTCCGCGGAAGTCCTCCGGGGTCAACGTGATGCCCATGCAGAACATCACGACACCCAGCAGGTACGGCACCGACTCGCTCCACCCGGTGAAACTCCCGGGGAGCAGCAGTCCGAGGGCGCCGGCCAGGAGGACGAGGACCGGGAAGACGGTCACGGCCCGCCGCGCGGAGTGGTCGCCGGTGACGTCGTCACCGAGGTGTTCGTCGCGTTCGCTGTTCGCGGTTCTTTCGGTTCGCACCGTGCGAGACAACGCCTGGTGGGCGGGGTGACGCAAAGGCGTCTCGCGATGTGATCATCCCATTCGGTCCCGTGCCGAGTGGCGCTCGATGGCCGGGCACCCGCCGAACGGGGCCTGGGCGGCGGCCGCCCCACCGCGCGGATGGGGTAGGCTTGACCAGCGCGATCACGGAAAACGCGGATCGCGCACCGGGACGTGGCGCAGCTTGGTAGCGCACTTGACTGGGGGTCAAGGGGTCGCAGGTTCAAATCCTGTCGTCCCGACGGTGGTGAAGGGTCTTCGCGAGCGGAAGCTCGCGGGGGCCCTTTTGTCGTGGTGCCCCGTCCTGGCGGTTTCTTGGTGGGCGGACACCCTCTTGACGCGTCCTCGGCACCGGTCGAGACTTCCCCAGTAATCCTAGTGATTAGGTAGGGAAACTCCGGGGAGAACCATGACCGTCACACCGCTCGTCCCTGCCCCCGCCTTCCGCGGCCGGATCGGCCGCGACCCGAGCAGCGGCCACTACGCCGTGCCGCGCCGCTACCGCCTCCACCTCGCGCCCGGCCACGACGACTGTCTGGGCATCGCCGTCGTGCACCGCCTCCTCGGCCTCGACCGGATCTGCCCGGTGACCCTCCTGCCCCCGCGCCCCGACTGTCCCGACGGCGGATACGCCGCCCTGCGGCCGCTGTACGAGGCGAGCGCCCACCACTACCGGGGCCCGGCCGTCGCGCCGGTGCTCAGCGACGGCTGGTCGGGCCGGATCGTGAGCACGCACGCGCGCGACATCATGCGCGACCTCGCCCGGTCCTTCACCCCCGCCGCCGGTCCGGTGCTGTATCCCCGCGGCGCGGAGGCGGAGATCACCGCCGTGCAGGAACTGTGCGCCCGGGCCGCCGACCCCGCGGCGCTGCCCGGCGTGCTGGACCAGCTGGAGCGGCGTCTGACCGCGCACTCCCACGTGGTGGGCGACCGGCTCACCGCCGCCGACGTCGAGGTGTGGGCGGCCCTCGTCCGGCGCGACACCCCGCGGCGCGCGCACGACCACCCCGCCCTGTGGTCCCACCTCCGGCGCCTGACCGCTCACCCGGCCTTCGACCGCCCCCTCGCGGGCGGTACCGCCTGACGCGAGGGAACGGGAAGTCGCCGTGTCCGCCGCCCCCCAGCGGCGGACACGGCGTGTGCCGCGGCGCGTCGCCCTCCCCCGAAGGCGGCGCGCCGCGGCCGGCCCCCGGCGCCGGTCCGTGGCCACGGCGCCCGGGTGCTCGTGAGCCGCGCGGTCACCAGTACATGACCGCCGTCTCGCCCGCACCCCACGAGGAGTACAGACGCACCCGGACGACATAGCGGCGGCCCTTGACGAAACGGGCCCTGATCGTGGCGTTGCGGGGGGTGCCCCCGTCGTCCTGTCCGGCGCAGTAGCGGGGCACGCCGTCCCGCTCCTCGAAGACCACGACGACGGCGTCACTGTCACCGAAGGTGCCCACGGTGTACTCGCGGGTCTCCGGCGGGTCCACCCGGAAGTCGGCCTGCTCGCCCGGCCCGAGACCCAACGGCACCGAGCGGAACGGCACCAGCGGACCGGGCCGGCCGGTGGGCGGGTACCAGCGCAGGGCGAACTCCTTGTCGGCGGCGGAGAGGGTACCGGGCGGGTGCAGGCCGGAGCGGTAGTGCTCGGGCTCCAGAATCAGCCCCGAGGGGAACGGGTACTCCATGATCGACTGCGGGTCCCAGACCGGGCCGTTGGCCTCGTCGCCGTCGAGCTTGCGCAGGATGTTGTGGAAGGTCCGCTCCCGGCTCCAGTGGTTGGGCGGGCCCGCGAGCTCCGTGTAGACGGCCTCGTCGTCCCAGAGGATGCCCGCGAACGGGCTCTGGTGCTCGTGCAGCATGCCGAGCGCGTGCCCGATCTGATGCAGGGCGGTCGCCCGCTCACCCGGTGCGGTCAGGTCCCAGCCGAAGTTCATCGTACGGTCGTTGAGACCGACCCGGAGCGCGTCCTTGCCCACCGCGGACCAGGAGCCGTCGCCGGGCTGGAAGCCGATGCGCAGCTCCGCCTCCGACCGGTCGCGGACCTCTTCGAGGCCGAGGCCGATGCCGAGGTCCCGCCACTCCCGGAAGCAGTCGCGCACCACGTCCCGCTGCTCCTCGGTCCCCACCCACGACCCCCGCCGGGGCCGCCCGGTGCCCGGCATCGGGACCACCGAGGTGTCGGTGTCGCCACCGAGGAAGCAGTAGTGCAGCACGGTTCCGTTGGCCCACATCCGCTGCCCGCCGACGAGCGCGGCGACGCGCTCGGCGGCCAGCCCCGGTGCGAGCACGGGGGCAGGCTGCTGCGCGAGCGAGCAGTAGCGTGCGGTCATGGTCATCAGGGTGCCGTCCGGCCCGGTCCCGGCGCCTGAGTCGGGGGGTACTCAAGTCCCCCTGTATCAGGGGTGAGTATGCCGACTCATGTTGCCGTGACGACTTCTCTGCGGGACGCGAAGAGGCTGGAGACGCCCTGGCCGTTCACCGGCCGGGCGGACGAACTGGAGCTGGTGCGCAGGTCCGTGGCGGCCGGACGGGGCGGCCTCGTGGTGACGGGCCCGGCGGGCGCGGGCAAGACCAGGCTCGTGACGGAGGCCGTGCGCGGAACCGACTGCGTCCGGGCCGCCGGGACGCCCGAGACCCGGGACATCCCCTTCGCCGCCTTCGCCCACCTGCTGCCCGAGCGGGTCACCCTGCACCGCGCGGTCCACCTCCTGTCCGGCGTACGGCTGCTGCTGGTGGACGACGCCCACCTGCTCGACGACGCCTCCGCCGCCCTCGTGCACCAGCTCGCCGTGCACGGCCGCACCCGCCTCCTGGTCGTCGCCACCGACGGCGCCGCCGTGCCGGGCGCGGTCTCCCGGCTGTGGTCCGGTGAGCTGCTGCCGCGCCTCGCCCTGGAACCGCTGCCCCGCGAGGAGACCGCGGAACTGCTCACGGCCGGCACGGACACCGCCCTGGAGCCGCTCACCGCCGACCGGCTGCACCGCCTGGGCCGCGGGGACCTGCGGCTGCTGCGTGACCTGGTGACCGCCGTGCGCGAGGGGGGCCGGCTGGTGCGGGTGCCGGACGCGGACCAGTGGGCATGGCGGGGACCGGTGCCGATCACCCCCGCGGTGCGCGAGCGCGCCGCCCACGTCCTCGACCGCACCCGCACCTCGGAGCGGGAGACCCTCGAACGCCTCGCCTTCGCCGAGCCCCTGCCCCTGGACCTGGACCGCGACGCCCTGGACGTTCGGGTCCTGGAGAATCTGGAGGCCGAGGGACTGGTCACCGTCGACGACCACGGCGCCACCCGGCTCGCACACCCCCTGCACGGCCCGCTGCTGCGCGCCGCCGCGGGACGGCTGCGGGCCCGGCGGCTGGCCCGCACCCCGGACCGGACCGGCCCCGCCCTGGAGGCGGAGCGGGCCGCGCTCGCCCTGC
>NZ_MULI01000028.1 GCF_002939385.1 Streptomyces sp. MH60
CCAGGGCGCCCCGCTGTGCCGGGCCCTGGCCCTGCCCGCCCTCCGCGCCGCCGCCGACCCGGACCCGCTGCGCGCCGCGCTCGGCGCCCTCTTCGCCGCCGCGGTGGCCCACGGCACCGACTACCCGACCCTGTTCGCGGAGGCCCGGCAGTGCTTTCCCGGCCTGGGCGGGGGCGCGTTGCCGGGAGCGTGACGGTGTTACCGCGTGACGGATGGGGATGCCGGGGGCTTCACGCGTCGCCGGTGGGCTTCACCAGGGCCGGAGCCGGAGCCGGGGCCGGGGCCCGTCGGGGCAGCAGCAGCGGGGTCGTCAGGAGTACGGCGCCCGCGAGCGCGACCGCCGTACGCGTTCCGGTCAGACCGGCCAGCAGGCCCCAGACCGCGGTCAGCGCCGCGGTCGTGAGCTTCCCGCTGACCGTCCAGGCCGACAGGGTGCGCGCCACCCGGTCCGCGGGCGTCAACTCCAGCCGACGCGTGGCGTACACCGGGTTGTACACGCCGACGGACGTGATCAGCCCGAACTCGACGGCCATCACCAGGACAAGGCCCGCCGTCCCCGGACCCACGAAGGCCAGCCCGACGGGCCAGCACACGCGCAGCACCCCACTGGTGACCAGCACCCGGTGTTCCCCGAAGCGCGCCACGAGCGGTCCGGCCAGCCGCGAGCCGACCAGCCCGCCGACGCACGGCACCGCGAAGGCGAGGGAGTACTGCCAGGGCGCGAAGCCCAGATCACCCAGCATGAGCACGGCCAGCAGCGGTGCCGTCGCCATGATCAGCCCGTTGACCAGGACCGTGTTGAGGAACAGCGGACGCAGACCCGGCGAGGCGAGCACATACCGCCAGCCGTCCAGCAGGTCACCGGCGCGCAGCCGGCCCGCTTCCGTGCTCCGCGGGCACGGCTCCCCGCCCCCGATCGCGCGGATGCCCAGCGCCGAGAGGAGGTAGCTGACCGCGTCGGCCGCCACCGTCACCACCGGACCGAAGAGCCCGACCGCGGCCCCGCCGACCGGGGGTCCGAGCAGGGCCGCGGTCCAGGTCGTCGACTCGAGCCGGCCGTTGGCCCGCAGCAGGTCCGGCGGCCGCACCAGCGCCTTGAGACAGGAACCGGCGGCGGCCCTGAACGTGATGTCCGCCGCGGCGACGACGACCGACACGACCAGCAGCTGGGCGAAGCCGAGCCGGCCGAAGGCGTACGCGAGCGGCACGCTCAGCAGCACCGCGCACCGGACCAGGTCCATCGCGACCATCACCGGCCACTTGCGCCGGAACTCCACCCACGGCCCCAGCGGCACGGCCACCACCGCGCCCACCGCGAGACCGGCCGCCGCGAGCGCCGCCACCCGCGCCGGTCCGGCGTCCAGCACCAGGACCGCGATCAACGGAAAGGCGTCGAAGGCGAGCCGCGTGCCGAACGCGCTGACCGCGTACGCCGCCCACAACCATCCGAACCCCCGCCCCGACGATCCGCCGCCCACCAGGTCCGACTCGACCACACCCGACTCCGTCACGCCCGACATCAAAGCGAGCCGGGCCGGGCGGATCAAACAACCGGACGGGCGGCACGTACAACCGATCGTTGTGCACCTGCCCCGGCGTGCCCTACCGGGCCAGCAGGTCGCGCAGCGCCCCGGCGACCTCGCCCGGCGCCTCCTCCGCCATGAAGTGCCCGCAGCCGACGGTCTGGTGCCGCAGGTCCGGGGCCCACGCCCGCCACAGCGCGGCGGCGTCGTAGCCGAGAGCGGCGCCCCAGTCCTGCTGGAGCACGGTCACCGGCATCCGCAGCCGGTTGCCGTGCTCCCGGTCCGCCCGGTCGTGGTCGACGTCGATACCGGCCGAGGCCCGGTAGTCGGCCACGATGGAGGGCACCGCCTCGCGGGACGCCTTCAGGTAGGCGGCGCGGACGTCGGCGGGCAGGGCGTCCGGGTCGCGGGTCCACACGTCGAGGAAGTGACCGAAGAACGCGTCCGGCGCGGCGCCGATCAGCTGCTCCGGCAGCCCCGGCGGCTGCGCCATCAGATACAGGTGGAAACCCACCGCCGCCGTCGTGCCGTGCAGGACGTCCCACATGTCCAGCGTCGGCAGCACGTCGAGCGCGGCCAGGTGCGTCACCGCGTCGGGATGGTCGAGCCCGGCGCGCACCGCGACCAGCGCGCCCCGGTCGTGACCGGCCAGCGCGAACCGCTCGTGCCCCAGCTCCCGGGCCAGGGCGACCACGTCGGCGGCCATGGCACGCTTGGCGTACGCGGTGCCGTCCGGGTCGGCGGGCTTGTCGCTGGCGCCGTAGCCGCGCAGGTCGGGGCAGATGACCGTGTGGTCGGCCGCCAGGTCGGCGGCGACGTGCCGCCACATCAGGTGGGTCTGGGGAAAGCCGTGCAGCAGCACGACGGGGCTGCCCGCGCCGCCGACGGCCACGTGCAGGCCGATGCCGTCGGCGACCGTCACGCGTTCCTGGGTGAAGCCGGGGACGGCCGGTTCCGTGGTGGTCATGGTGGTCAGTGCCTCTCTGTTCCCGCTCGTGTCACATGTCCCTGTGACGCCTTCGAGGCTGCCGCGCGCCGATCAGCAACCGATCAGCAACCGGCCGGGAGCCCTCCCGCACGCGTACCGTGGTGATCGCGCACGCGGGGGCTGATCGGAGCGGACGGAACACGGAACATGGAAGCGGTCACGTTCGGTGTGCTCGGAGCGGTCACCGCCCGGCGCGGCCCCCGGGCGCTCGCGCTCAAGGGCCCCCGGCACCGGGCCGTGCTCGCCCGGCTGATCCTGGCCCGGCGGCGGGTCGTCCCGGTCGCCCGGCTGGTCGAGGACCTGTGGGAGGCGCCGCCGCCCCGGGCCGTGGGAGCGGTGCGCACCTTCGTCGGGGACCTGCGCCGCGCCCTGGAACCCGACCGCCCGCCGCGCGCCCCCGCCCGGCTGCTCGTCACCGAGGGCCCGGGATACGCCCTGCGCGCGGCGCCCGGCACCGTGGACGCGTGGCGCTTCGAGGCCGCCGTCGCCGAGGCGGACCGGCTGCCGGCCGCTCAGGCCCCCGACCGGCTGCGGGCCGCCCTGGGGGAGTGGCGGCGCCGCCGAGGCGGTCCCCGACCTGGACGCGCACCTCGCCGAGCACCCCTGGCGCGAGGAGTCCTGGCGCCTGCTCGCGCTCGCCCTGTACCGGACCGGACGGCAGGCGGACGCCCTGGCCGTGCTGCGCCGAGCCCGTGCCCTGCTGGCCGGACGGCTGGGCATCGACCCCGGTCCCCGGCTGCGCCGACTGGAGGCCGGGATCCTCGCCCAGGACCCGGACCTGGACCCGCCCGGCGAACCGGCGGACGCGGCGGCCCGGCTGTGGGCCCGGGCGACCGAGGCGTACGACCGCACGGTCGCCGCCGGTTCCCCGGCCCGCCTGGAATCCACCGTCGGCCTGCTGCGGAGCCTCGCGGTCACCGGCGGCGGTGGCCTGGAGGCCGCCCGGGAGCACCGGACGGCGGCGGCCCAGGCGGCGGAGGAGACGGGCGACGCGGAACTGACGGCCCGGGTGATCGGCGCCTACGACGTCCCCGCCAACTGGACCCGCAGCGACGACCCCGAACTGGCCCGGAGCCTCGTCGCCGCGGCCGAACGCACCCTCGCCGCCCTGCCGGAGGACCCCGCAGGCGACGCGGCACGCTGCCGCCTGCTGGCCACCGTCGCCCTGGAGTCGCGGGGCGTGCGCTCCCCGCGCGGGCCCCGTGCCGCCGCCGGGGCCGAGCGGATCGCCCGCCGCCTGGACGACCCCGCGCTGCTCGCGTTCGCCCTCAACGGCGTCTACATGCAGTCCTGCACCCGCGCCGGACTGGCTCCCCGCCGCGACGCGATCGGCGCCGAACTCGTCGCCCTCGGCACCCGGCACGGCCTGGTCAACTACGAGATCCTCGGCCACCTGGTCCGGCTCCAGGCCCGCTCCGCCCTCGCCGACCTCACCGCCGCCGACGCCCACGCGACGGCCGTGGACCGGCTCGCCGAACGGCACGAACGGCCCCTCGTCGCCGTCTTCACCGCCTGGTACGCGGCCCTGCGCCAGGCCGCCACCGCCGGCCCCTCCGCCGACTCCCACGACCGCGCCGAGGCCGCCTACCGGTCGGCCGCCGGGCGGCTCGACGGCGCGGGGATGCCGGGCCTGGAACGCGGGCTGCTGCCGCTCGCCCTGCTCGGCCTGCGCCTGGCCCACGGGCGGCCCGCGCAGGTGGACCCGGGCGCGGACTGGGGACCGTACCGGCCCTGGGCCGAGCCGTTCGCCCTGCTGGCCGAGGGCCGGGACGCCGAGGCCCGCGGCGCCCTGCGCGCCCTGCCCGAACCGCCGCCCGACCTGCTCTACGAGGCGCTGTGCTGCGCCGAGGCCGCGCTCGCCCTCGCCCTCGGCGACCGTCCGGCCCTGCGGCGGACGTACGACAGACTGCTGCCCGCGTCCGGTGAACTCGCGGGCGCGGGCAGCGGGCTGCTCACCTTCGGACCGGTCGACGGCTGGCTCGACGCGATCGGCCGGGCCCTGGACGCCTGACGGCGTCGCGGCGAGGCGTCGTCACCGGCGCGCGGATGCCGACGGGACCGGCGTACGCCGAGACCGGGGTTGCCCCGGGCCGTGCCGGGTACCCGCCGGGCCATGAAGTGGCAGCAGGTCCAGGACGGTCCGTCCGCGGTGTACGTGGTGGTGCTCGACGCGGGAGAGGACGCGGTCGCCGAGCTGACCGCCTTCGCCCGTGACCGGTCGCTGGGGGCCAGCCAGGTGACCGCCGTGGGCGCCTTCTCCGAGGCGGTCGTCGGCTGGTTCGACCGGCAGGCCAAGGACTACCGGCCCCTCCCGGTGGAGGAGCAGTGCGAGGTGCTGTCCCTCATCGGGGACATCGCCGTCGCCGACGACGGACCCACCCCGCACCTGCACGCCGTACTGGGCCTGTCCGACGGCTCCACCCGCGGCGGCCACCTGCTGTCCGGCCGGGTCTGGCCGACGCTGGAGGTCGTCGTCCGGGACAGCCCGACGGAGCTGGCCAAGACCCACCGCCCCGACATCGGCCTGGCCCTGATCGACCTGGGCTGAGCCGGCCGCCACGGCACGGTTCACCGGCCCGGGCGCGGGCCGCGCGGCCCGCAGACCCACCCGTACCGACACCCCGGGAGGCGCGACATGACACAGCGCATCCGAGACGTGATGTCACCGGCCGCGGTGGCCGTGGAGCCCATGACGACCGTGACGCGGGCGGCCCGGCTGATGCGCGAGGAGGACGTCGGCGACGTCCTGGTGACCTACGACTGCGACCTGTTCGGCGTCCTCACCGACCGCGACATCGTGCTCCGCGGCGTCGCCGACGGCCGGGACCCCGACACCACCACGGTCGGCGCGGTGTGCACGCCCCCGCCCGTCGTCACCCTCGGACCCGACGACACCACCGACCGCGCCGCCGAGCTGATGCGCCGCCACGCCGTGCGCCGGCTCCCGGTCGTCGAGCACGGCGGCGTCCCGGTCGGCGTGGTCACCCTCGGCGACCTCGCGGCCACCGACGACCCGCACTCCGCTCTCGCGGACATCAGCCGGGCCGCACCCGGCCACTGACCCGCCCACACCCCACCGCCGGGGAGGAACGGCATGAGCGAACCGGTCCACGCGCGGAGCGCGCTCCGGCTGCGGCTGCTGCTGTCGGCGGTCTTCGTGCCGCTGTTCCTCGCCGGGACCGTGTTCTTCGGCGTGTGGGCCGCCGACACCGGCTCCGGCGACAGCCCGGGCCGCGGCACCCTCGTGGTCATCGCCGTGGTGTGCGGGGCGCTCGCCCTGCTGGCGACGGCCGACCTGCTGGTGGTGATCCGCCGGCTGAGCAGCGAACGCGGGACCGGAGCCCCGTGATCCGGAAGGGGACGGAGGAGACGACATGGCGCCCAAGGCACGCACACCCCAGGCAGGCACCCGGGACGACCGCCGCGCCACCACCCGCACCGCACGGCTGCGCACCCGGATCCCCGAACCCGACGAGGAACCCGATCTGCTCGGCCAGTACCTGACCCAGATCGGCGCCACCCCGCTGCTGACCGCCGAGGACGAGGTGCGGCTCGCCACCCGCATCGAGGCGGGGGTGCGGGCCCGGGAGGAACTGGAGGCGGCCGACACCGGCGAGCCCGCCCCCGCGCCCGGGCGGCGCCGGGCGCTGGAGGAGGCCGTCCACGACGGCCGGGAGGCCAAGGACCACATGGTGCGGGCCAACCTGCGGCTCGTGGTGTCGATGGCCAAGCGCCACGCCCACCGCGGGCTGCCGCTCCTCGACGTCATCCAGGAGGGCAACCTCGGACTGATCCGGGCCGTGGAGAAGTTCGACCACACCAAGGGCTTCAAGTTCTCCACGTACGCCACCTGGTGGATCCGCCAGGCCATCGAACGGGGCCTGGCCACCCACGCGCGCACGGTACGGCTGCCGGTCCACGTCGTGGAGCAGTTGCAGAAGCTCGCCAAGGTGGAACGCAAGCTCCGCGCCGGCCTCGACCGCGAGCCGACCACCGAGGAGGTCGCCGACGAGAGCGGCATCGACGTGGACAAGGTCGTCTGGCTGCGCCGGGTCGGACGGGACGCGGTCAGCCTGGACACCCCCGTCGACGAGACCGGGGACACCGTCGTCGGCGACCTCATCCCCGACACCGAGGTGCTGCGGGCCCCGGAGGTCGCCGAGTTCCAGGCGCTCGCGGCGGAGTTGCGGGAGGCCGTCGGCACCCTCGCGCCCCGCGAGTCCCTGATCCTCAGCCTGCGCTACGGACTGCACGACGGCCGCCCCCGCACCCTGCAACAGGTCGCCCAGCACGTGGGTCTCACCCGCGAACGCGTACGCCAGCTGGAGAAGGAGTCCCTCGCCCACCTGCGCGCCCCCGAGCACCGGGAACGCCTGCTCGACTGGGCGGGCTGACCGGGGACCCGGCCCGGAGCGTCAGTCGGGCCGCCCCGTCCGCAGCCGGGCCCCCTGCCGCAGCAGTTCCCGCTGGACCAGCCGGTAGGGCAGCCCGCGCGGTCCGCGCCCGTGCCGTACGGTCAGCGCCGCGCACACCCCGGCCGCGTGCCCGGTCGCCATGGCGATGGGCATCACCCGGTACGACGAGTGCGCCACGTGCGTCCCGGAGATGCAGCGGCCCGCCACCAGCAGCCGGTCGGTGCCCCGGGGCAGCAGACAGCGCAGCGGGATGTCGTAGAAGCTGCCCCGCGGCACCCTTTTCAGGACGGTGCCGGAGCCGCGCGGGTTGTGGATGTCGACCGGATAGGCGCCGTGCGCGACCACGTCCGGGAAGGTGCGCGCCGCCAGGATGTCGTGACCGGTCAGCTGGTAGTCGCCGAGCACCCGCCGGCTCTCCCGCACACCGATGTGCGTGCCGCTCTGCACCACGTACGACTCCTCGAAGCCGGGCACGCGGGTGCGCAGGAAGCGGTCGATCTGCGCCAGTTGGTGCCGGGCCGTGTACTCGGCGCGGGTGAGGTCCCAGACGCTGGTGCCGAGGACCCGGTTCACCCGGGTGCTGTTGACGGCGACCTCGCGCGGGTGCGGGGTCGCGAAGAAGAGGATGTCCTCGCGCGGCAGCCGCAGTTCGCCGCCCGCCCTGGCCTCCTCGATCAGCTCCCACAGCCCGTGCACACCCCGCCACTGGTCGGGGTGCTCGCGCACGTACGCGGCGAAGTCCGGCCGGGCGAAGTCGGCGACGCGGAACATCAGCGTCATGGGCTGCACCAGCCCGTCCTCCGGCCGCCCGATCTCGTACGGCGCCCCGCACGCCGTCGCCACGTCGCCGTCGCCGGTGCCGTCCACGACCACCCCGGCGTCGATCACCACCGGCCCCGACTTGGTCTCGAACACCACCCGCCAGCCCGAGCCGTCGTCCAGCGGCAGCGCGCCGGAGGCGAAGGAGTGGAACAGCATCCGCACCCCCGACTCGTCCATCATCTCCAGCAGGGACAACTTGAACAGCTCCGGGTCGAAGGGGACCGTGTACCCGGTCTTCGGGGAGGGCGGCAGGCAGCCGCCGCGGCCCATGAGCCGGTCCAGCAACTGCCACAGGACGCCCGCGACCACCGGTTCGCCCTCGCCGTGGTCGGTGGGCAGCAGCCGCGAGGCGTCCCCGGCCTCGGTGAACGCGGCCTGCTTGTGCTCGTTGTGGAACGACATCAGCGGCATCACCAGCGCCACGGTCGCGTTGCCGCCGAGGAAGCCGTACCGCTCCACCAGCACGACGTCGGCCCCGGCGTCGGCCGCGCCGACCGCGGCCGCGAACCCGGCGGGGCCGCCGCCCACCACCAGGACGTCGCAGCGGCCCCCGTGCCGGGCGGGCCGGGGCGGCAGGGTGACGGTGCGGGCGTCGTGGGGCTCTTCGAGGATCGGCATCGCTCACCTCCGGGTCAGGCGTTCAGCGGCCGTGGCTCGGCGCGGTAGGGCCCGTCGCCGGTCGGCCCCTCGTCCGCCGGCCCTTCATCGGTTGCGGGGCCGCCGCCCGATCCTCGTGCGGCGCCGATCTCGTCGAGCAGGGACCCGCACCGTTCGCAGGTCTCCCGCGCCGACGCGGACAGCTCGCCCATCCGGGTCCGCAGGTCGTCCCGGCGCTGCGGATACTCGTCCCAGAGCCGGTCCACCTCCGCCAGCAGCAGCCCGGCCTGCTCCCGCGCCACCCCCACCAGGGCCGGTGCGCCCAGCCTGCGCGCGAAGTCGAAGACCTTGCCGGAGTACGGCAGCGGGAGCACCGGTACGCCGGTGAGCGCCGCGAAGATCACGAAGTGCAGCCGCATGCCCACGGCCACGTCGAGGTGGCGCATGAAGCCGAGGACCTGCCCGGGGCTGTAGTCGCCGTGCAGGATGCGGCCCTGGTCCGGGGCCGTCATGTGGGACAGCACCGCGTGCGCGTGCCGTACGTCGTGCCGCTCCATCGGCAGGAACACCACGCGCGCGTCCAGCCGGCGGACCAGGAAGTCCGCGACGTCGGCGAGCAGCGCGTGGTAGTCGCCCTCGTCGAGTTTCTCGGCGGCCCGACCCGGCTCGCGCACCGACATCCCCACCAGCCGGGTGCCGGACGGGATGCCCTCGTCGCGCATCATCGCCTCGGTGAACGGCTCCGGGGCCAGCAGCAGCGCCGGGTCGGCGGTGACCGCGACCTCCCGCTCCAGGCCGACCTCCTCCAGGACCAGCCGCGACTCCTCGTCCCGCACCACGACGTCGGCCATCTCCGCCAGCACCGTGCGCACCGCGTCCCGGTCCTCCGCGTCGGTCAGCGGGCCGGCGCCGACGGCGTAGGCGAAGGTGGGCACGTGCCGGGTCTGCGCGGCGCGCACCAGCCGCAGATAGCGCCGCGCCTCGCCGTCGTACAGGATGCCGCCGCCGCCCAGTACCAGGAGGTCCAGGCCGGGCAGCACGTCGAGGACGTGGTTGCGGCTGACCCCCTCCCACGGCACCACCTCGTCGGCGTCGGGATGGTGCGCGCGGGTGTGCTCCGCGTCCCGGCTCAGCACGACGAGGTGCGCGTCCGGACGCCGGGCGCGCAGACAGCTCAGCACGCAGGTCAGGATCGCCTCGTCGCCGATGTTGAAGCCGCCGTAGGAACCCAGCACGCCGATGCGCGGGCCCCGGCGGGCGGGGAGCGGATGCGAGGGCCGAAGGTTCATCCGGGGGGCTCCCGTCACGTCGGAATCGGCCGGTGCGCGCCGGTCTCGGTGCGTGGGGCCGCGCACAGCCGGGTTGCCTGCGCGGCATCCCGGAAACACCCTGACCAAGAACCACCCGTACGCGATCCGTCCCGCACGAGGAGCACCGGTGAACGTCTCCCTCAGCGTCTGGCTGCTGACCGTCGCGGGCCTGTGCGTCCTCGTCGCCGCCGACTTCTTCATCGGGCGCAAGCCGCACGACGTCTCCATCCGGGAGGCCGGGATCTGGACGGCCGTCTGGGTGGCCCTGGCCTGCCTGTTCGGCGTGGGGTTGCTGGTGGCCGGCGGCGGCGGGCCCGGGGGCGAGTTCTTCGCCGGCTACCTCACCGAGAAGTCGCTCAGCGTCGACAACCTCTTCGTCTTCGTGCTGATCATGGCCAAGTTCGCGGTGCCCTCGCGGTACCAGCAGCGGGTGCTGATGGTCGGCGTCCTGGTGGCCCTGGTGCTGCGCGCCGCGTTCATCGCGGCCGGCGCGGCGATCATCTCCGCGTTCTCCTGGGTGTTCTACCTCTTCGGCGCCTTCCTGATCTGGACCGCCTGGAAGCTCGTCCAGGACGCCCGCAAGGGAGAGCACGAGCAGGAGTACGAGGAGAACAAGCTGCTGAAGTCGATCGAGCGCCGCTTCGGCGTCGCCGACCGGTACCACGGCACCCGGCTGTGGGTGGAGGAGAACGGCAGGCGGGTGATGACCCCGATGCTGGTCGTGATGCTCGCGATCGGGTTCACCGACATCCTGTTCGCCCTGGACTCCATCCCCGCCATCTACGGGCTGACCCAGGACCCGTACATCGTGTTCACCGCCAACGCGTTCGCCCTGATGGGCCTGCGCCAGCTGTACTTCCTCATCGGCGGCCTGCTGAAGAAGCTGGTCCACCTCTCCTACGGCCTGTCCGTCATCCTCGGTTTCATCGGCGTCAAGCTGGTGCTGCACGCCCTGCACGAGTCCGGCGTCCACGTGCCCGAGATCGGCATCGCGTTCTCGCTCGGGTTCATCGTGCTGGTCCTCGCGGTCACCACGGCCAGCAGCCTGTGGGTCACCAGGCGGCGGGAGCGGGCGTGACGCCTTCGAGCGGACGGGCTACTCCACCAGCTCCTGGGTGCCCAGGACCGTGAGCAGGGCGAGCCGCTCCGCGTCGGCGGTGCCCGGCTCGGCCGTGTAGACCATGATCCGCAGATCGCTGCCCGCCACACCGAGCACGTCGCAGTCCAGGGTGACGGGCCCCACCCGTGGATGGTCCACGACCTTGCGGGCCGCCTCGTGCCGGCCGACCGCGTCCGCCCGCCACAGTTCGTCGAACCGCTCGCTGCGGGCACGCAGCTCCGCGACCAGCCGGGCCAGCTCGCGGTCGGCGGGGTAGCGGGCGGCGGTGGCGCGCAGGTCCGCGACGAGGGCCGCCTCAAAGGCCCGGCGCTCCTCGGGGGTGTACCGGGCCCGGCTGCCCGGCCCGACGAAGTTGCGCCACACGCCGTTGCGCTCCGGGCCCCGCCACCGGGACGGGTCGCCCATCAGCGCCGCGTAGGGCGGGTTGGCGAGCAGCAGCGTCCACGCCGCGTCGTACACGGCGACCGGGGTGCCGGCCAGTCGGTCGAGCAGCCGGTGGACGCTCGGCGGGATGTACGCCGGAACGGTCTCGGGCCCCGGCGGCACCAGCCCGGCCAGCCGGAACAGGTGCGCGCGCTCCTCGGCAGGCAGCCGCAGCGCCCGTACGAGCGCCTCGACGACCTGTGCCGACGGGTTGGCCGCCCGGCCCTGTTCGAGGCGGGTGACGTAGTCGACGGAGACACCGGCCAGCAGGGCCAGCTCCTCGCGCCGCAGCCCCGCCGCCCGCCGGTGCCCGCCCGCGGGCAGCCCGGCCGACCCGGGGGAGAGGCGGTCCCTGCGCAGCCGCAACGCCCGCCCGAACTCCGTAGCCGTCATGCGCCCCAGTGAACACCCCGGGCGCCCGGTCTTCCTGGTACCCGTGGTCCCAGGAAGACCGGACGCCTGGCTGCCGGCGCCGGCGCGCCGCAGGCTCGATCCCATGACGACCACACTGATCACCGGAGCCAACAAGGGCCTCGGCTTCGAGACGGCCCGCCGCCTCGTCGCCGCCGGCCACACCGTCTACGCCGCCGCCCGCGACCCCGAGCGCGGCCGCCGCGCCGCCGGGGAACTGGGCGCGCGCCCCCTCGTCCTGGACGTCACCGACGACGCCTCCGTCGCCGCCGCCGTGCAGACCGTGGCGGCCGACGGCGGCCTCGACGTCCTGGTCAACAACGCCGGCGTCGAGCAGCGCGGCGAGCACAACTCGGTGACCGGGGCGGCGGACACGACCGCCGGCCTGGTGCGCACCGTCTTCGAGACCAACGTCCTCGGCCTGGTGCGGGTGACCCACGCGTTCCTGCCCCTGCTGCGCCGCTCCGCCGCGCCCGTCGTGGTCAACGTGAGCAGCGGGCTGGCCTCGCTGACCGGACTCACCTCACCGGAGAGCCCCGGGTACGGCTACCCGGGCCTCGCCTATCCGGCGTCGAAGACCGCGGTCAACGCGCTGACCGTGCAGTACGCGAAGGCGTTCCCCGGGATGCGGATCAACGCGGTCGAGCCGGGCTTCACCGCGACCGACCTGAACGGCAACACCGGCACGCAGACCGTGGCCGAGGGCGCCGAGGTCATCGTCCGGATGGCCCGGCTGGGCCCGGACGGACCCACCGGGGGCTACTTCGACGCGGCGGGTCCGCTGCCCTGGTAGCGGGTCAGCGGACCGCCGGCGTGGGCCTGCCGCGCGACACCACCCGGGTGCCGTGGCCGTCGACGACGCGGGCCTGGAGCGAACCGCAGGCACACCGGGTCCACAGGGTGCCGCCCGCCCCGGTGGAGTGGGCGGACAGCACCTGGAAGGGCTCGGCACCGTCGGGCCACCCGCAGTGCGGGCAGACGACACCGGTCGTGCTGGGCATGGCGACTCCTCGTCAGTGGTACGTCGGGATGCTGGTGCGGGCCTCGGTCCCACCGTGGCGCCACCGACAGCGTGCGGCCACGGATCCGTTCACGTCCAGGTTGACTTTACGGACTCCACCGTGAAGCGTGCACTTCATGATTGATCTGCGCAGGCTGCACGTGCTGCGGGCCGTCGCCCACTACGGCACCGTCACCGCGGCGGCCCGTGCCCTGCACTTCACCCCCTCGGCCGCCTCCCAGCAGATCCGGCAGCTCGCCCGGGACCTCGGCGTCGACCTGCTGGAGCCGCAGGGGCGCGGGGTGCGGCTGACCGCGGCCGCGGAGAGCCTGCTGGAACACGCCGACGCGATCGAGGCCCGCTGGGACGAGGCCGAACAGGATCTGCGGGCGGGGGAGGGGGCCCCGGCCGGGCCGCTGCGGGTGACGGGGTTCCCGGTGGCCGTCGCCGTCCTGCTGGCCCCGATGGCGGCGCGGCTGCGGGAGCGGCACCCCCGGCTGTCGGTGCGGATCCGGGAGGTCGAGGTGGCGGAGAGCTTCGACCTGCTCTTCGAGGGGGAGAGCGATCTGGCGGTGGTGGAGGCGACCCCGGCCAGCCCGCCGTCGGCCGACACGCGCTTCGAACAGCGGCCGCTGCTGGACGAGCCGTTCGACCTGGTCGTCCCCGCGGACCATCCGCTGGCCGGACGGGAGGAGGCCGACCTCGCCGACGTGGCCCACGAGGGCTGGATCGCGCCGCTGCCGCAGAGCCCGTGCCGGACCCACCTGGTGGCGGCGTGCGGTGCCGCCGGGTTCACTCCCGACGTGGTCCATCTCGCGGTGGACTGGAACGTCACGGCCCACCTGGTCGCCCACGGGCTGGGCGTCGCGCTGGTGCCCCGGCTCGCCCGGCTGACCCCCGAGCTGCCGATCGTCCGCGTGCCCTGCGCCGGCCGCCCGCACCGCAAGCTGCTCACCTGCACGCGCGGCGGCGGCCACCGCCGTGCGGCGGTCGCGGCCGCGCTGGAGGAGCTGCGCACGCTGGCCGTGCAGCTGGGCGACGACCTCGGTCAGCTGGGCGGCGACCTCGGCGTCGTCGGCCGGGTGGGTCTCGGCGAAGCGGGCGCCCGAACCCGGGATGGACAGCTTGATGTCCTCGATCACCTTGCCGCCGGCGATGCCCACGGCCTTGCGGGCCTCGTCCTGCGCCCACACGCCGCCGTACTGGCCGAGCGCGGTGCCCACGACGGCGACGGGCTTGCCGGTGAAGGCGCCGGCGCCGTAGGGGCGGGACAGCCAGTCGATGGCGTTCTTCAGGACGGCCGGGATGGTGCCGTTGTACTCGGGCGAGAAGAGCAGGAAGGCCTGCGCGCCCTGGGCGGCCTCGCGCAGCTTCGCGGCGGCGGCCGGGACGCTGCCCTCTACGTCGATGTCCTCGTTGTAGAAGGGGATGTCGGCGAGCCCCTCGAACAGCTGCACCTCGGCGCCCTCGGGCGCGAACTTGACGGCCGCCTCGGCGAGCTGGCGGTTGTGCGAACCGGCGCGAAGGCTGCCGACGAGCGCAAGGATGCGGACAGACATGAGTACTCCCACTACTGGAACAGATGGTGACGGGCGGGCCGAAACCTGGCGGCAACGATCCGGACCGGGGTCCGTTTAATTTCTAACATCCCAAACGGACCGCGGTCCAGTTTTCTTCCCGATGCTTTACGCTGGCTTCATGTCCGCCGCCCCGCCGCACTTCCCGCAGCCCCAGGAGAACGCCGGTCCGCCCGAGCTGCTGCAACTCGGCACCGGGACCGACGAGGACGAGCCCTGCCTGCGGGCCGACGCCGCGCGCAACCGCGCCCGGCTCCTGGAGGCCGCCGAGCGGCTGGTCGCCGAGCACGGCGCGGGCGCCCTCACCATGGAGGCGGTGGCCGCCGCGGCGTGCGTGGGCAAGGGCACGGTCTTCCGCCGCTTCGGCGACCGCACCGGGCTGCTCGCGGCGCTGCTCGACCACTCCGAGCGGAAGTTCCAGGCCGCGCTCCTGAGCGGTCCGCCGCCGCTGGGTCCCGGCGCCCCGCCGGTCGAGCGGCTGCGGGCCTTCGGCTGCGCGCTGCTGCGCCGCTCCATCGACGAACTCGACCTGCTCCTGGCCGGGGAGCCCAGCGCGGAGCGCCGCCACACCTTCCCGCCGCGCCGTTTCCTGCGCCACCACGTGGCACTGCTGCTGCGCGAGGCCGTGCCGGACGCCGACAGCGAACTCCTCTCGCACACCCTGATGGCCTACCTCGACGCCGCCCTGATCCACCACCTCACCCAGCAGTGCGGGCTGCCCGCCGAACGCGTACGGGCGGGCTGGCTCGACCTGGTCGCACGGGTCACCCGCACCGACACCCCGGCCCCGGGGACCCAGACCCCGGCCACCGCCCCGTCGGACTGAACTCCGTCCGTCGCGGACGACGTTGCCCCGCCCGCCGTCCCGCGTCCGGCTTCTGCCAGGATGCCGTACGTCATGGTGCAGATACCGAATCCGCCGCCCCCCGAGCCCTCCGCAGCGCGCTCCGTGCCCACGAGTGCCGACGTGGCCCGCCTGGCCGGCGTCTCGCGCGCGACCGTCTCCTACGTCCTCAACAACACCGGCGCCGTACGGATCAGCGAACCCACCCGCCGCCGCGTCCGCGAGGCCGCCCGGGAACTCGGCTACGTCCCGCACGCCGCGGCCCGCTCCCTGCGCGCCGGACACAGCCGCATGGTCCTGATGCCGGCGCCGTCCTTCCCCGCCGGCCCGCTCTACAGCCGCTTCCTCGCCGAACTCCAGTGGGCGCTCGGCCGCCTCGACTACACCGTCGTGCAGCACGGCACCGTCGGCGTCCACGGCGACGAGGCCGCCCGCGCCTGGGCCGAGCTGCGCCCGGTCGCCGTCCTGGTGCCCGGCGCCGACCTGGGCCCGCGGGGCGTGGAGATCCTCAAACGCTCCGGCGCCCGGGCGGTCCTCACCCTCGGTCCCGAGGCCGTCGAGGGGGCGCACGCCCTGCTCACCGACCAGGAGGGCGTCGGCCGCGGCGCGACCCGCCACCTGTACGACCGCGGCCGCCGCGGCATCGGCGTGGTCGTGCCCGCCGAACGCGGCCTGGACGTCTTCTCGGCACCGCGCCTCGCGGGCGCCCGCGAGGCCGTGTCCGGCACCGACGCCACCGTCACCGAGCTGCCTCTCGCCTACGACGAGAGGGACGCCGCCCGCCTCGCGGCGCGCTGGCGTCCCCTGGGACTCGACGCGGTGTTCGCGTACAACGACGAGTACGCGATGCTGCTGATGCGGGCCCTCCAGGACGAGGGCCTCGACATCCCCGGCGACGCCGCCGTGATCGGCGCCGACGACCTGATGCTGGGCCGGCTGCTGCGGCCCCGGCTGAGCACCGTCCACCTGGAGCTGCCCGCCGGCCGCGACCTGGCCGCACTCGTCGACCGGGCGGTGCACGACCCGGGCGCCGCGCCCGAGCGCCACAAGGTACTGGGCGCGACGGTGGTGCACCGGGAATCGAGCTGACCGGCGGCCGGACCGCCCGCTACTGGCCTTCCTGGCCGCTCTGCCCGGCCTGCGCCTGCTGCTCGGCGACCGCCTTGCGGACCTCGTCCATGTCCAGGTTCCGGGCCTGGCCGATCACGTCGGTGAGAGCCGCCTCCGGCAGCGCGCCCGGCTGCGCGAACACCGCCACCTGGTCCCGCACGATCATCAGCGTCGGAATCGACTGGATGCCGAAGGCCTGCGCCAGCTCCGGCTGCGCCTCGGTGTCCACCTTGCCGAACACCAGGTCCGGATTGGCCTCCGCGGCCTTCTCGTAGACCGGCCCGAACTGCTTGCACGGACCGCACCACTCCGCCCAGAAGTCGATCAGTACGAACTCGTTGTCCGTGACCGTCTGGTCGAAGTTCTCCTTGGTGAGTTCCACGGTGCTGGTCATGAGGTGATCCCTCTTCCTGGTTTCGGGGGAGAAGCCGTCGGCACAACACTGCCGACCTGGTGGGTATTCCGCGCACGTACCCATGTGGCCAGGGCGCACACCACCCACCAGACTGACCCCATGACGCAATCGGATTCCCTCATGTACGACGTCGTGGTGATCGGCGCGGGCCCCGTCGGAGAGAACGTCGCCGACCGCACCCGCGCGGCCGGGCTGTCCACCGCGATCGTGGAGAGCGAACTGGTCGGCGGCGAGTGCTCCTACTGGGCGTGCATGCCCAGCAAGGCCCTGCTGCGCCCGGTCCTCGCCCGCGCGGACGCCCGCCGCCTGCCCGGGCTCGCGCAGGGGGTCCAGGACCCCCTCGACGCGCAGGCCGTCCTCGCCCGCCGCGACGAGTTCACCTCGCACTGGAAGGACGACGGCCAGGTCCAGTGGGTCGAGGGCATCGGCACCGACCTGTACCGCGGACAGGGACGGCTCACCGGACCGCGCACCGTGGAGGTGGCCGGCCCCGACGGCAGCCGCCGGACCCTGACCGCCCGGCACGCCGTCGCCGTCTGCACCGGCAGCGCCGCCGCCCTGCCCCCACTGCCCGGACTCGCCGAGGTGCGCCCCTGGACCAGCCGCGAGGCCACCAGCGCCAAGAGCGCGCCCGGCCGCCTCATCGTCGTCGGCGGCGGAGTCGTCGCCGTCGAGATGGCCACCGCCTGGCAGGCCCTCGGCTCCCGGGTCACGATGCTGGTGCGCGGCGACGGCGGCCTGCTCGCGCGGATGGAGCCGTTCGCCGGGGAACTGGTCGCCGAGGCGCTCACCGAGGCCGGCGTGGACATCCGCACCGGCGTCTCCGTCGAGTCCGTCACCCGCGAGAACGGCACCGTCGTCGCCGTCACCGACACCGGCGACCGCCTGGAGGCCGACGAGATCCTCTTCGCCACCGGCCGCACGCCCCGCACCGGCGACCTCGGCCTGGAGACCGTCGGCCTCAGGCCGGGCTCCTGGCTGCCGGTCGACGATAGCCTCCGGGTGGAGGGCCACGACTGGCTCTACGCCGTTGGCGACGTCAACCACCGTGCCCTCCTCACCCACCAGGGCAAGTACCAGGCACGCATCGCGGGCGCCGCCATCGCCGCCCGCGCCTCCGGGGTGCCGATCCTGGAGTCCGACCCCTGGGGCGCGCACGCCGCGACCGCCGACCACCACGCCGTTCCCCAGGTGGTCTTCTCCGACCCCGAGGCCGCGTCCGCCGGCCTGACCCTGGCCGAGGCCGAGCAGGCGGGACACCGCGTGCGCGCCGTCGACGTCCCCATCGCGGTGGCGGGGTCCAGCCTGTACGGCGACGGCTACCGGGGCCGCGCCCGCATGGTGGTCGACCTGGAGGACGAGATCGTCCGCGGCGTCACCTTCGTCGGCCCCGGCGTCGGCGAGTTGATCCACTCCGCGACCGTCGCGGTCGCCGGCCGGGTGCCGATCAGCCGGCTGTGGCACGCGGTGCCGTCCTACCCGACGATCAGCGAGGTGTGGCTGAGGCTGCTGGAGGCGTACCGGGACAACTGACGGGTCACCGCACGCGAAAAAGCGGACCCGGCGGGCCGGTCAGGCCGCCGGGTCCGGCAGCTCGAAGCCCAGCGCCGACGCCGCCCGCTCCGGCGTCGGCTGGGACCAGAGGTCCGCCATCGCGGCGTTCGAGGCCAGCGAGCGCGGCTCGGCCCGGTCCAGGTAGAGGGTGCCGTCGAGGTGATCGGTCTCGTGCTGCACGATCCGGGCCGGCCAGCCCGCGAACACCTCGTCCACCGCCCGCCCGTGCTCGTCCCGCCCCCGCAGCCGCACCTCGGCGGGGCGCGCCACCACCGCCTGCCAGCCCGGCACGCTCAGACAGCCCTCGAAGAACGCGGCCCGCCCGGCGCCCACCGGTTCGTACGAGGGGTTGACCAGCACCCGGAACGGCTGCGGCACCCGCCCCCGCGCCACCCGCACCTCCTCAGGCACCGGCGCCGGGTCCTCGATCACCGCGACCCTCAGCCCCACCCCGACCTGCGGCGCGGCCAGCCCGACGCCCGGCGCCGCGTGCATGGTCAGCCGCAGCGCCTCGACGAACCGCTCGAAGAGCGCGGGCGCCAACTGCCCGTCGTACGGCTCGGCCGCGCGCCGCAGCACCGGGTCCCCGGCCGCGACGATCGGCAACGGGCCGCCGACGGCGAGCAGTTCCTCGACCCGCTCGGCAAGCGGGGCACGATCACTCGGAGTTCCCATCGCGGTTCCCATCGCGCCAGGATGCCACGCACGGAGCTCGCGCTCAGGGGCAGCGCTCAGAGTT
This sequence comes from Streptomyces sp. MH60, assembly GCF_002939385.1. Classification (GTDB taxonomy): domain Bacteria; phylum Actinomycetota; class Actinomycetes; order Streptomycetales; family Streptomycetaceae; genus Streptomyces. The sequence continues at coordinate 18,849 of NZ_MULI01000028.1, forward strand.
CGCGCGCTGAGAGTTCGCGTTCACAGTTCGGCGAAGTCGCCCGCGAGGGCCGAGGCGATCCGCAGCTGGGCGTCGGCCTCCTCCTGCCGCCCCTGCCGTTCCAGGGTGCGGCCCAGCATCAGCCGGGCGTACTGCTCGACGGGATCGCGCTCGACGACGTTCCGCAGCTCGGCCTCCGCCCGCCGCAGCTGGGCCGAGTGGTAGTAGGAACGCGCCAGCAGCAGCCGCGGGCCGGTCTGCTCGGGCACCTCCGCGACCAGTCCGTCCAGGACGCGTGCCGCGGCGGCGTAGTCCTTGGCGTCGAAGAACATCCGCGCCCGCTCCCAGCGCTCCGCCGGCGTTCCGTGGTCGTAGTACGTCATGTCCACTGAGACCTCCTTCGGCCCCTGCAACCACGGCACACGGTTGAACATTCCACTACTGGTGGAGGCGTGCGTGGCGGTGCCGTCCCCCGCCACGGTGACGGCCCGCGGTCCGTCTGACGCGAAGGGCCCGCCGGGTCTAGGTTGGGCGGCATGAGCAACCTTGATCGCGAGGCCGTACCCAGTCTCTGCGGCGGCCGCGGCTTCGTGGTGACGGAGCCCGTACGGGAACTTCTCAGCCCTCGCCACGTCAAGCTGGGCGAGTCCACCGAGGTCCGCCGACTGCTGCCCAACCTGGGCCGGCGGATGGTCGGCGCCTGGTGCTTCGTCGACCACTACGGCCCCGACGACATCGCCGACGAGCCCGGCATGCAGGTGCCGCCGCACCCCCACATGGGCCTGCAGACGGTGAGCTGGCTGCACGAGGGCGAGGTGCTGCACCGCGACTCCACCGGCAGCCTGCAGACCATCCGCCCGCGCCAGCTGGGCCTGATGACCTCCGGCCGCGCGATCAGCCACTCGGAGGAGAGCCCGCGGCCGCACGCCCGCCTCCTGCACGGCGCGCAGCTGTGGGTGGCCCTCCCGGACGCCCACCGCCACACCGACCCCCGCTTCGAGTTCCACGCGGAGCTGCCCCGGGTCACGGCCCCGGGCCTGTCGGCCACCGTGCTCCTCGGCACCCTCGACACCGCCACCTCGCCCGGCACCACGTACACGCCCCTCGTCGGCGCCGACTTGACCCTCACCGGCGGCACGGACGTACGCCTGCCGCTGGAACGGGACTTCGAGTACGCCGTCCTGGCCATGAGCGGCGAGGCCCACGTCGACGGCGTGCCCCTGGTGCCGGGCTCGATGCTCTACCTCGGCTGCGGACGCGACGAGTTGCCCCTGCGCGCCGACTCGGACGCGGGCCTGATGCTCCTGGGCGGCGAGCCGTTCGAGGAGGAGCTGATCATGTTCTGGAACTGGATCGGACGGTCGCAGGACGAGATCGTACAGGCCCGCCGGGACTGGATGGAAGGGACGCGGTTCGGGGAGGTCAAGGGGTACGACGGGGGTCCGCTGGCCGCCCCCGAGCTGCCGGCCGTCCCGCTGAAGCCTCGTGGCAGAGTCCGTTGAGTGGAACCGCGCTGGCCGATCCCTGTCGTCCAGCAGAGGCACTTCGCACAGGTCAAAGCTCTCTTCGCTGGTGCCACGGACACCGAAGCGGCCTTGTCCGCCTCAGAGGTCGCTCCGGGCCGGACGGCTGTTCGGCGTCTGCCTCATAGCAGAGGCCGTGTTGCGCAGCGCCTCCAGTCCGGCCTTGACGAGGGGATGGCCAGTGCTGCCGCGTCGGACGGCGGTCAGCAACTGCCGCACCGGAGCCGGTTCACCTACCAGGGGGACCCGGGTAACTGCGTGCTGGGGCAGTGGCACGGCCCTTGGCATGAGGCAGACGCCGAGCCCTTCCGCGACGAGTGCGGAGACTGCGTACCACTCTTTGACCTGGTGGACGATGCGGGGGGTGAAGCCGGCAGCCGCACATGCCGCTATCACCAGCGGGTAGGTGTCGTTCTTGTTCTTCTTCACGATCCAGGCTTGATCGGCCGCTTCTGCGAGGCGGGCCCCTCCGGGCCGGGCGAGCCGGTGGCCTTCGGCGACCAAGAGGTCCTGGCGGTCGGTCGTCAACGGTGCTTGTTCGAGGCGGGCGTCGGTGACGGGTGGCGCGTCCGGGCCGGGGAGCACCAGGGCCACGTCCGCCTCGTCGGCGAGCAACAGCCGGTAGCACTCAGCGCTCTCCTCCTCGTTGATCAGTGGCTCCACCAGCGGGTGCGTCTTGCGCAGTTCGGCGACGGCTGGGGCTGCGAACGCGGCCAGCGCGGAGGACACCCCGCACAAGCGCAGCGTTCCCCGGAGAGCCACGCTCTGTTGAGCGAGTTCCGCCTGGGCCTCCTCCCACTGCATCCGCAAGATGTCGGCGTGCCGGAGCACGATGTGTGCGGCCGGCGTGAGCCGCACTCGCCGTCCCTCTGGTCGCAGCAGTTCCACCTCCAGATCACGGGCCAGCAGGCGCAGCTGCTGGGAGACGGCCGAGGGGGTCAGGTGCAGGGCGGCCGCGGCGGCGGTCACTGTTCCGTGCTCGGCGAGTGTCCGCAGAACGTGCAGCCGGTGGTCAATCATGTAGGCCAACCTAAACGATTACCTCCATAAACATCTGCTGGACGCGGATGATTGCAGCGTCAAGCCTGGAACCATGACGAAACTTCCCGCTCCCGCTCTGATGCTGGGGAGCGTGCTGAGCATCCAGTTCGGGCAGGCCATCGGCAAACAACTTTCCGGTACGGTCGGCGCGCCGGGAGTCGTGGCCCTGCGTCTCGGGCTGGCCGCGATGCTCCTGCTGCTTCTGTACCGCCCTTCGCTGCCGCGCAGCCGTACGGACACGGGACTGATACTCGGCTTCGGCACAGCCATCGCGGGGATGAACTTGGTCTATCCCGCGTTGACCCTCCTGCCTCTGGGACTGGCCAGCGCGCTGCAACTCCTCGGGCCGATCACCCTCGCGCTGTTCACCTCCCGCCGCCCCCGCGACGCGGGCTGCGCCGTCCTGGCCGGAGGCGGCGTGTGGCTCTTTTACGCTCCGCACGGCGCGCACTTCCCGCTCGGCGGCGTGCTTCTCGCCCTGGCCTCAGGAGTCTCTATGGCCGCCTACCTGCTGCTGAGCAAGACAGTGGGGGCCAGGAGTACCGGAGGAGACTCCCTGGCCCTGGCTTTGGCCTGGGCGGCAGTGCTGACGGTGCCGCTGGGGGTGATGGAGCAAGGGACGCACCTGCTAGCCCCCCAAGTGCTGCTGGCCGGGACTGTGGTGGCGGTGCTCTCGGCCGTGCTCCCGTACTCGCTGGAGTTGGCGTCGCTGCGGCGACTGCCGACGAGAACGGTGGGCGTGCTGGCCAGCCTTGAGCCGGCGAGCGCGGGTCTCGCGGGAGTGCTGGTCCTCAACGAACACCTGGGAATGTCGCAATGGGCGGCCCTGGCGTGTGTGGGCACGGCGAGCGCCGGGACGGTGGTCCGAGGCGAGAAGAAGCGGATCAGCGGTAAGGCATTGACAACCTATTCACGCATCCTATTCAGTCGTCTTGTCTCCGCATACTCCCATACAGCAAGTGGCCGAACACCGCCGAACACCGCCGGACAAGAGGCTCCCCATGACCCAACTCGTCGAGTTGCGCTCGATCGACGTCGTCCCCGATGACGAACGGCACGGCAGCGCCTTTTCCCAGTTCACCCTGTGGCTGGGCGCCAACCTGCACATCACGGCCGTCGTCACGGGCGCCCTGGCGGTAGTCTTCGGCGGGGACGTCGTCTGGTCGCTGGCCGGGCTGCTGCTGGGCAACCTGCTCGGTGGCACGGTCATGGCCCTGCACTCCGCGCAGGGTCCGAAGCTGGGCCTGCCGCAGATGATCCAGTCCCGGGCCCAGTTCGGGGTGCGCGGCGCGGTCGTACCGCTGCTGCTCGTGGTGGTCATGTACGTCGGCTTCTTCGCCAGCGGCACGGTGCTGGCCGGGCAGGCGGTCGGCGAGCTGACGCACACCGACGACACCACCGGCATCATCGCCTTCGCACTGGTCACCGGCGTCATGGCGACCGTCGGCTACCGGATCATCCACGCCCTGGGCCGCATCGCGAGCGTCGTCTGCGCCCTCGCCTTCGTCTACCTGGGCGTCCGGCTGCTGGACCGCGCCGACCTCGGCGCGCTGCTCGGTGACGCACACTTCTCGCCGCCGATGTTCCTGCTGGCGATATCGCTGTCGGCCTCCTGGCAGCTGGCGTTCGGCCCGTACGTGGCGGACTATTCCCGCTACCTGCCGCGCACGACGTCCACGCGGGCGACGTTCTGGTGGACGCTGTCAGGCTCGGCGCTCGGTTCGCAGTGGTCGATGGCGTTCGGGGTGCTGGCCGCGGCGACGGCGGGCGAGGCGTTCCTGGACAGCCAGGTGGGCTATGTGGTGGGGCTGGGCGGCACGGGCCTGATGGCGTCGTTCCTCTACTTCGTGATCGCGCTCGGCAAACTGACCGTCAACGTCCTCAACACCTACGGCGGCTTCATGTCGCTCGTCACCGGCGTCACCGGCTTCCGGGAACGGCAGGTGCTCTCGCGGCGGGGACGGACGGCGTACATCGCGCTGATCATGGTGGCGGGGACGGTGGTCGCGCTGGCCGGCAAGGACAGCTTCCTCACCTCGTTCAAGGACTTTCTGCTCTTCCTGCTGACCTTCTTCACCCCGTGGTCGGCGATCAACCTGGTCGACTACTACCTGATCTCCAAGGAGCACTACGACATCCCGGCACTGTTCGACGCGAGCGGCCGGTACGGGGCCTGGCGCTGGGACGCGCTGACGGTGTACGCGGTGGGTCTGCTGGCGCAACTGCCGTTCCTGGTGACCGGCTTCTACACCGGTCCGCTGGTGGCGCCGCTGGGTGGGGCGGACGTGTCGTGGATCGTGGGGCTGGTGGTGCCCGCGCTGCTGTACTGGTGGCTGGCCCGGCGCACCCCGGGTCCCGGAGACCCCACCCCGAAGACGGGGGCGGTCCCCAGCGCGGCGGGCACCCGCGCTCCGTAGCGGAACCGCATGACCGACCTGGGCGATGGTGGCTGGAGGCGACTCGGCCGGCTTCTCGAGCCACACCGGCTTCCCACCGCGCCCTCGCCCGATGCGGCGCGACGAGCCGCATCAGCCCCCGGTGAACCCGCGCACCGTGTGCTGCGCGGCCAGCCGCACGGGGGCGTTGGCCGCGCCGTAGCCGCGGTAGCCGCCGTCGCGCTGGACGACTTCGAAGAAGACCCGGCCGACGGTGAGCGTGTAGCAGTGCCGGAAGGTGCCGTGCGCGTCGCGGTCGTAGAGGATGCCCAGCTCCCGGTACGTCTCCAGCTCGCCGTCGGCGAACTCGTGGCGTGCCGCGAGGTCGTCGTAGTAGTTGGCCGGGATCGGCAGCAGCTCTCCACCGGCGGCACGGTGGTCGCGTGCGGCGGCGACCACGTCGTCGGTGGCCAGCGCGATGTGCTGGGCGTGCGCCGTGTCGTCGACGGGGGCCGCGCCGACGGCCAGGACGATCCGGACGGCGCCGTCGTCGGTGGAGACGGCGCGACTGCGCAGCAGCCCGTAGGGGTCGGCGACGTCCACGCTCCCCTGGGAGCGCAGCCCGAGGACGGCTCGGTGGAAGAGAGCCGCCTCGTCGAACTGGTGCCAGGGCTGGGTCAGGGAGAGGTGGTCGATGCGCAGGCCACCGTCGTTTTCGGCGTCGGGACCGGCGCCCCCGACGTTCTCGAAGTCCGCGCGCCAGTCGGGCAGTCCGGGGCGCTCGGTGGCGCAGAAGAACAGCTCCGTGCCGTCGGGTGCCGCGACCGCCTCCAACAGGGCGTCGCCGTGGGCGCGGCGGCGTGGCAGTACCGGGGCGAGCAGGGTCTCGGCGCGGCGGGCCGCGCCGGCGGGGTCGGGGGACTCGAGGCCGATGGCGGCCAGCCGGGTGCCGTCGCGGCGCTCGGCGGGACCGGTGTTGACCAGTACGCGGGCGTCGCCCCGCTGCCACAGGTCGACGGGCTTGCGGCCCGGACGGCGACGACTGGTTCGCGGTGGCGCTCTTCACGGCGGCGCTGTGCGTACCGCCGGTGATCGCCGCGTTCTCGGCCCGCGAGACCCATACGGTGCCGACGGAGGAACTGGGCGAGGGTGTCCGCCGGAAGGGCGCACGGCCGGAGCCGGAGACGGTGCGGGCCTGACACCCCGGGCCGGACTCCTTCCCGAAGCACCGCCGTCGAGGCCGGAGGGACCGCCACCTTCGACGGCGGCGCCTCCCACACCTACCGCGGCGCGGGCACCGGAACCTGCCGTCTGATCATGACCGTGCACCTCCCGCCCGGCCCCGGCTCCGTGCTGACCTGCGCGGCAGGGCGGGTGGTGCCGGAGGCGAGGAGTGGCGCTTCACGGAGTGTGATGTTCAAACGTCTGATGTTTGTGTAGGATGCGGTCATGAAACGCATCAGTGCACCGCGGCGGGCGGCCAGCCTGTCCGCCCAGCTCGTGGACAGTCTCCGAGCCCACATCGAGGCGGGGGGCTGGCCGGTGGGGACGCGGATCCCGCCGGAGCAGGTCCTCATGGAGGAACTCGGAGTCGGACGCAGCACGCTGCGGGAGGCGATCGGTGCCCTGGTGCACCTGGGGCTGCTGGAACCCCGGGCGGGGGACGGCACCTACGTCCGTTCCTCCAGCGAGCTCCAGTCGGTCATGGTGCGGCGGGCGAGTTCCGTGCAGCGGGACAAGGTGCTGGAGCTGCGGACCGTTCTGGAGGAGTACGCCTCCGGAGCCGCGGCCCTGCGCCGGAGCGAGGAGCAGCTGCGGCAGCTGCGGGAGCTGGTCGCCGACGCCGACGCGGCCAACGCGGGTGAGGACACGGCCGCGGCCACGAGCGTCGACGCGCTGTTCCACCGGGCCGTGGTCCGGGCGAGCGGGAACGACCTGCTGATGGAGGTGTACGACCACCTCGGTACGGCACTCACGTCGTCCCTGGGCGGTCTGCCCTGGGACGCCGCCCTCGCCGAGGACCACGCCCGCCTGCACCGGCGGCTCGTCGACGCGATCGAGGCCCGGGACGCGGGCGGCGCCCGTACCGCGGCGGCCGCGATCGTCCGGCTCACCCGCGACCAGGAGAACGACGCGTCACGAGCGGTGGAGGAACAGTGAGTCCGCAGTCGCCTTCGGCATCCCGTCAGCGCTCCGCCTCCGGGTCACCGGTCGCCGACCGCGCCGGCACCGCCGGGCCCACCGTGTCGGTCGGGCTCGTCATCGCCATCTGCCTGGTGGCGGCCAACCTGCGCACCACGCTCACCGGTGTCGGCGCGCTGCTGCCGGAGATCGAGCGCGGCAGCGGCCTGACGTCGAGCTGGGGAGGGCTGCTGAGTACCCTCCCGCTGCTGACGTTCGCCGCGACCTCGCCCCTGGTGGCCCGGGCCTCCCACCGGTGGGGCAGCGCCCGCCTGCTGGTGGCGGCGCTCGGTGTGCTGGCCGTCGGCACGGTGGTCCGCTCCCTCCCCTCGGTGATCTGCCTCTTCGCCGGAACGGTGATCCTCTCCGCGGCCATCGCCTTCGGCAACGTGCTGCTGCCCGCCCTGATCAGACGCAATGTGCCCGCGCACCGCATCCAGGGCGTCAGTGCTCTCTACGTGACGGTCATGGGCCTCATGGCCGCGGTCTCCTCCGGAATCTCCGCGCCGCTGGCCCACAGCGTGCCGGGCTCCTGGCACACCGCGCTGGCCTGGGGCGTCGCCTTCACCGTCGCGGCGTTCCTCGCCTGGCTGCCCCGGATGCGCGGTGACAAGCCGCAGGCGTCGACCGGCGGAACCCACAGCCCCGTGCCCTGGCGGTCGCGGGTCGCCTGGCAGGTCACCTTCTTCATGGGCCTGCAGTCCCTGGCCTTCTACACCGCCGTCGCGTGGCTGCCCAGCATCCTGATCGACCGCGGCACGAGCAGCACCACGGCCGGATGGATGCTGTTCTACTACCAGGTGGTGTCGCTGGCCGCCAGCAGTCTCCTGCCCCTGCTCACCCGGGGCCGGCACGACCAGCGCTGGATCGCGGCCGGGGCCTCGGTCCTGGTGGCGGCCGGGTTCACCGTACTGGTCGCCGCCCCCGCGCTGGCCGTCCCGGCGTGCACCCTGCTCGGACTCGGCGGCGGCGCGTGCCTCGTCCTCGCGCTGAGCTTCCAGAGCCAGCGCGCGGGCAGCTCCGGCGAAGCCGCCGCGCTGGCCGGCATGGCACAGTCCATCGGCTACCTCGTGGCGGCGGCCGGGCCCCTTCTCCTCGGCATCCTGCACGACACCACCCGCAGTTGGACCCTGCCGCTCACCGTCCTGGCCGTCCTCGGGATCGCCACCGCGGTCGCCGGGCACGGCGCGGGGCAGGACCGCCACATAGGCCGGGCCTCGCGCTGAGACCACGTGGTCGCACGGCCGACCGGCCCGGCGGTGAGCCGGCCCGGTCGGCCGTGTTCTGGTTTCGCGGTGGTCAGTGGTGGCCGTGCGGCCGCAGCCACTGCGGCCGATGGGCGGCGGGGCGGCGGTGTCCGGCCGGCTCGTCCGCGGTGTCCGTGCTGCCGCCCGGACCCTCCAGGCGGCCGGCCATCGCGTCACGCTCGGCGGTGGCCCGCCTGGCGGTCTCCCGCTCCGTGCGGCGCTTCTTGCCGCGGTGGCGCGCCAGTACCGTCCCGGCCATGAGCATCCACATGCCCAGGCCGAAGATCAGGGTCAGGGCGATGCCGCCGAGAAACGCCCCGAGCGTACTGATCGTGAATGGCTCGCTCCCCAGCAGCGTCACGGTGTAGTCCGGACCGCCGGACAGGTTGTACGCGATCAGCAGGCCCGCGAAGGCGGCGGCGCCCGCCATGAGCAGGAGGCCCAGCACCAGCATGTCTCTCACCTCGTCGCACGTGGATGTCCTCCGTCCGGGTCACCATCAGAAATGGGGCAAAACACGCAACTTGGATGTCCTGGGTGACGCCTGTCGACGGGATGCGGACAGCCGTCGCACCGCCTCCCGCACCGCCCGGCCTCCGGCGAGGCGCGGCGGCGTTCTACCCTGGCCGCCGGGTGCCGCCGTGTGCGGGCCGACGCCTATGACCCCTGATGCCCGAAGTAGGAGACCCGCCTGTGGATCTGCGAGCCGCCCTGGAAGCCCACCGCCTCGTCGCCATCGTGCGCGGCGGCGACGCCGACGCCGCGCTGCGCACCGTGCTGACGCTGGCCGAGGAAGGCGTGGAGCTCATCGAGGTGTCGCTGACCGGCAGGGACGCCCTCCTGGTCATCGAGCGCGCCAGAGCGGCCCTCGGGCCCGACCGCCCGCTGGGCGCCGGCACGGTGCTCACCGCCGACGACGCCGTGGCCGCCCACCGCGCCGGCGCCGGCTTCGCGGTCACCCCGGGGCTGGGGGAGGGCGTCACGGCGGCCCGGGAGAGGGGCATGCCCGTCCTGGCCGGCGTCATGACACCCACCGACGTCATCACGGCGCGCTCCCTCGGCGCCACCGCGCTGAAGATCTTCCCGGCGGCCCAGGCGGGCGGACCGGCCTACGTGAAGGCCCTGCGCGGACCCTTCCCGCACGAGGCCCTCGTGCCCGTCGGCGGCGTCGACGAGGCGGCGGCCCGCGCTCACCTCGCGGCCGGCGCCACCGCGGTCGGGGTCGGTTCCCCGCTGATCGGCGACGCCGCCGACGGAGGCAGCCTGGACGGTCTCCGTGCCCGCGCCCGCGCCTTCCGCGCCGCCGTGCGGGAGGCCCGGCCGTGACCGGCGCACGGCCCGTGCCGGACAGGGACGGCGACACCGCCGCACCCGGGCGCGAGAACACCGACGCCGATCCGGACCCGAGCCCCTGGCGGCCGCCGCGGGGACCGGTGGTGTGCCTGGGGGAGACCATGGCGGCCATGGCCCCGGCTCCGTCGCACTCACTGGACGACACCGGGTCCCTGTGCCTCTCGGTGGCGGGCGCGGAGTCGAACGTGGCCATGTACCTCGCGGACCTGGGCGTGCCCGTCTCCTGGCTCTCCGCGGTCGGTGACGACGCGCTCGGCCGGAGGGTGCGCTCGGTCGTCGCGCGGGCGGGCGTGGACGTCTCGGGCGTGCGTACCGACCCGACGCGGCCGACCGGCCTGCTCCTGAAGGACCCGGGCGCCACGGGGACCCGCGTGCACTACTACCGCACCGGCTCGGCGGCCTCGGCCCTCGGCCCCGGTCTGCTGGACGACGCCCGGATCGGCGGGGCCGCCCTGGTCCACCTGACCGGGGTGACGCCCGCCCTGTCCCCGTCCTGCCGCGCCCTGGTGGAACGGGCCCTGCACACCCCGCCGGAGCGACGCGCCCACGCCGTCAGCTTCGACGTCAACCACCGCCCCGCACTGTGGCCCCCGGACACGGCCGCCACGGTGCTGCGGGAGCTGGCCGACCGCGCCGACATCGTCTTCGTCGGACTGGACGAGGCCCAGGGTCTGTGGGGCGCCGACCTGCGCGCGACGGACGTCCGCCGGCTGCTGAGCCGCCCGCGCGTCCTCGTCGTCAAGGACGGCGGGCGAGGTGCCACCGCGTTCACCGGGCACGGCGTGTGCACCGTGCCCGCTCTGGCCACCGAGGTCGTGGAGCCGGTCGGCGCGGGCGACGCCTTCGCCGCCGGGTTCCTCGCCGGACTGTGCGGCGGCAGGGATCTCACCAGGGCCCTGCGGCTGGGTCACCTCACGGCCGCGTCCGCGCTGAAGGTCGTCGGGGACCACGGACCCCTGCCCGGCGAGGACACCATCGAGGCGATGATGGCCCTCGCCGAGCAGGACTGGTGTCAGGCGCCGATGTCGTAGAGCGCGAACTCCTCCCACGAGCCCGTCACCTCGGTGGAGCGGGCGCGCAGCGCGTACTGGAGCGAACCGGTGTAGCCGTTCTCCATGGCGACGAAGAGCCCGTTGAGCGTGGACTGCAGCGCCCAGCGGTCCAGGGTCTCGTTGTAGTAGAGGACGAACCGCTCCCAGCCGCCCACGCTGGTGGAACGGGCGCGCAGGACGTTCTGCGCGCTGCCGGTGTAGTTCTTCTCCACCGCCACGTAGCGGTTGTTGGCCAGGGAGCGCAGCGCGTAGGTCCCGGTGGCCTCGTCCCACTCGAAGGCGTAGCTCTCCCAGGAGCCGCCGAACTCGGTCGAACGGGCCCGCTGGAGACCGGTGTTCGGCTCGGCGTAGTTCTTCTCGGTGGCCACGAAACGGTCGTTGCGGGCCGACTGCACGGCCAGCAGCTCGGGCTCCGCGGCCGCGGCGGCGGTGTCCCCGGCGGCGAGCGGGGCCCGCCGGGCGTCCTTCTCCCCGGTGATCCGCGCCAGGGCGGTCGCGTCCACCGCCTCCCAGCCGGCCGGAGCGGCGGCGGGCCCGTCGGCGCGCGGGGCGGCGACGGCGGTGGGAACGGTCAGCGCGGACGCCGCGAGCAGGGCGCTCAGGGACAGCAGGACGGAGGTCGTACGTCGCACGGTAATTCCTCGGCTTTCGTCATACGGATACCGGGGCGGCGGGACGAGAATCCCGCGGGGAAAGGGCACCCAGACATGACGGCGTCACCCCCGAATTTCTCCGCACCCCCCAAAGGCCGCCGTCGGCACCCCTCCCCGGGTACGTCGGCAGCCGCCGCGCCGAACTCGGCGAAGCGGTTTCAGCATAGTGATGTTGAAGTCCGAACCGGTACTGTCACGCCCTCAATTCGGCGATCTCGGACCGGAATTGGACAGTATTACGGATTCCGTGGTCCGCCGTTAATTCCCCGGCAACTCGCCGTTACCCCGGCGGCCGGGGCGCCGGCCGGCCCGGTGCGGTCAACGCGACCTGCTGGTGGCTCCGTCCACGACGAATCCGACCCCGATGCCGAGCATCCAGGTGTCCTTCGCCAGGGCCGTTCCCTCCTGCGTCGGGCGCAGGCTGCCCTCCTCGCGCATTCCCGGGGTGCGCAGATAAAGTCCCACCAGTCCCGCCGAGAACGCGGTCAGGCCGATGCCCGCCAGAGCCGTCGGTACGACCGGCAGGAGCAGCGCCGTGCCGAGCGCGATCTCACCGGCGGAGAGCAGCCGGACGAATGTCGAGGGCCGCAGTCTGCCGAGGAACGGATAGGTGTTCTTCGCCATTCCGTGCATCATGGCGGCGGCCTGCTCGTCGGCTCCGCGCTTGGCGAGGCCGGAGTTGAGAATGAAAGCCCCGGTGGCCAGTCGCGGGGCGACATGCCTGAGCTCGACGGGCAGACGCATGGGGACTCCTAGCGGCGTTTCCTCGAAGACACGCTCAGGCTAGGGCGCCCCCGTTCCCCGCGCAGCGCGGACGTCCGGGAGCTGCTCCGATCGGGTCATGGCGACCCCCGGCGCGTACGCCCGGCTCAGTACGGGCGGTTACTCCCGCCGCGGGACGCCTCGGCGGCCGCCGACCGGCAGCGTGGGCGGGGTGAAACTCAGCCGCCCCGCACGCAGGGCCTCCCTCGTCGTCCACGTCGTCGCCTCCGCCGCCTGGCTCGGGCTCACCGTCGGGCTGCTGGCGCTCGGCGTCACCGCGGCCACCGGCGCCTCCCCGGTGGCGGTGGAGGCCGCCGTCCGGTGCATGAAGCTGTTCGCCGACTGGCTGCTGCTCCCCCTCGCCCTGCTCACCCTGGCGAGCGGTCTGGTGCTGGCCCTGGGCACACCGTGGGGCCTGGCCCGGCACCGGTGGGTGTACACGAAGTTCTGGCTGACCCTGGGCACCACCGTCGCCACGTTCTTCGCGCTGCGCCCCGGGGTGAACTCGGCGGTCGCCGCCGTGGCCGCCGGAGGGCCGCTGCCCGACGCGGGGGACGTGCTCTTCGGGCCGGTGGTCTCCCTGTCCGCCTACGTCTTCATGACCCTGCTCTCGGTCCTCAAGCCCTGGGGACTCACCCGGCGCGGTCGCCGGCTGCGCGACCACCGTGCCGGTGGACGGCGAACGCGAGCCGACGAGCCGGCGGGGCGGCGGCGCTCCGCTGCGTCGCCGTCGGGCGGTTCGTAGCATGGGATCATGAACGGCTCAGTCCCCGACACGATGCGGGCGGCGTACATCGACGCCGTCGGACCGGCCGGCGCCATCCGCCACGGGGAACTCCCCGTGCCGCCCGTGGGCCCCACGGACGTGCTCGTGCGGGTGACGGCCGTCGCCGCCGACCCCGTGGACACCTTCGTACGGTCCGGCGCGTACGCCACACCGCTGCCGCTGCCCTTCGTCGTCGGCCGCGACCTGGTGGGCGAGGTCGCCGTGGCCGGGCCGGGCGCCGCGGGTTTCACGGCCGGGCAGCGGGTGTGGTGCAACAGCCTGGGCCACGCGGGCCGGCAGGGTTCCTTCGCCCAGTACGCGACGGTCGCCGCCGAACGCCTCTACGCGGCGCCGCCCGGCATCGACGCGGAACACCTCGTGGCGGCCGCCCACCCGGCCGCCTCCGCCTGGCTCGCGCTGTTCCGGCACGGGCGGCTGCGGGCGGGGGAGACCGTCTACGTCGGGGGCGGCGCCGGGAACGTGGGCGGCGCCGCCGTCGCCCTGGCCGCCCGGGCCGGGGCCCGGGTGATCGCCACGGCGCGTGCGGAGGACGCCGAGGAGGTGCGGGGCCTGGGCGCCGCCGAGGTCCTCGACCACCGCGCCCCCGGCCTCGACGCGCGCGTGCGCCGGGCCGCCCCCGACGGCTACGACGTGCACCTGGACACCTCCGGCCACGGGGTGCTCGCCGACGCCGTGGAGTCGCTGGCCCGGGGCGGACGGCTCGTGGCGATGGTGGGCCTCGGCACCGGCCCCGCCGCCCTGCCCGTGAGCCGGCTCTACACCAGGGACGCGAGCATCGTGGGCTTCGCCATCAGCAACGCCACGACCGCCGACCTCGCCGAGGCGGCCCGGGGCGTCGTGGACGTCCTCACGGACACCCCGTGGCGTCCGCGCGTCGCCGACCGGCTGCCGCTGTCGATGACGGCCGAGGCCCACCGCAGACTGGAGGCCGGGGACGTGCGGGGGCGTCTGGTCCTCACCCCTTCTTGATCGTCTTTCCGGACCGGCGGGCCCGGTCCATGATGGACACGAGGGGGAGATCCGCACCGCCCGCCACAGGAACGTGGGGTCCAGGAATGCGCCGTGAAGACCTGCCGGCCCCGGAGTCGGGGCTGCTGCTCACCCACTTCCTCACCGTGGCCGACGTGCCGCGCTCGCGTGCCTTCTACTCCGAGGTGCTCGGCGGCGAGGTCGTGCTCGCCGAGAACCCGTGCATCGTCAAGCTCGCGAACAGCTGGATCATCATGAATCCGGGCGGGGGACCGACGCCGGACAAACCCGACGTCACCCTGCGTCCGCCGGACGACCCCGGGACGGCGACGAGCTTCCTCAACATCCGGGTGGCCGACATCGAGCGCTGCCACCGCGAGTGGACCGCGCTCGGCGCCGAGTTCCTCACCCCGCCGATCGACCGCAAGGCCGAGCTGCGGTGCTACCTGCGCGACCCCGACGGCTACCTGATCGAGGTCGGCCAGGCCACCGGGCTGCTGGAGGGCATCCTCGCCGACCCGCCCGCGGGCCGGGGCTGACGCGCCCGGCGGGTCCGGCAGGGCCGCCGCTCAGGGCTGCGGACGGACGGTCAGCAGCTGCTGGGCGTGGCCCACGGGGCCGTCCAGATCGTGCAGCACGGTGCTGGTGACGCCCTGACCGGTGGGCCCGAAGACGACGGTGGTGTCCAGGCCGGTCCAGCGGCCCCGCGGCGCGCGGTGCAGGTGCAGGGTCAGATCCACGTTCGGGAACATCCACTCCCGCGGCGACTGCCGCACCGCGATGCCGTTGGCCGTGTCGACCAGCGCGACGTACGAGGCCAGCGGGCTCGCGCTCTCCCCGGCGACCAGGTCGAGGCCGGTGGAGATCCAGGCGGTGGTGCGACCCGGCCGGGGCGGGGCGAGCGGACGTACGTCCAGGGAGGCGATGTACCCGCCGGGCCACTCGGAGTCCATCGGCCAGCGGGCGAGCGTGTCCGGTCCGGTGAGCCGGTCGGCACCGCCACCGGCGACGGCGCCGGTGTCCCCGTCCGCCAGCAGCCACGCCCTGGCCCGCGCCACCGACCGGTCCGCTGTCAGCACGGTCGCCTCGACCAGCTCGATGGTGCGTCCGGGCCGGACGGTCTCCACCCGTATCTCGCACTCGTCCAGCGCCGGGCGGCCCAGGATGTCGAAGCTGATCCGGCTCAGCGACATCCCCGCACCGGCACGGCCCGCCAGATGGCGGTCGACGGCGTGGACGATGAGACCCCCGAGCGGGCTGAAGTGCTGTTCGTCCGGGCTCCACGCGCCTCCCGCGTGCGGGGTCGGCTTGTAGCGGTGCTCGTCGACGCGCTCGTAGTAGCTGTCCGGGGACGCTGTGCTGGTGTTCAACGGGCTGCTCCTGGAACGACGGCGGTGACGAGGACGACGGCGGGCCAGGACGGCGCCGCCGGGGCCGCGACCAGGATAGTTCGGCGGCGGATCACCCCTTTGCCCGAGTGGGGCGCCCCCGGCTGGGCACCCTGACCGTCCAGGAAGCCGAAGGCGGCGCGCAGGCGAAGGAGTACCGCGATGGCCGAGAACCGCGACGACGGCGAGCGCCTGAGGAAGGGCGACAGGGTCAGCTGGAGCAGCCACGGCTCCCGCACCGAGGGCGAGGTGGAGAAGAAGATCACCAAGCGCACCGAGGCGGCCGGCCGCACCGTGGACGCCTCCTCGGAGGACCCGCAGTACCAGGTGCGCAGCGACAAGTCGGGCAGGCCGGCGGTGCACAAGCCGTCCGCGCTGAAGAAGCTGAAGAAGAAGTGAGGAAGTGAGGCGTCATGGACGGCGACGAGCAGGACGAGACCCGGGACGCCTTCCACGACCTGGTGAACATGACACCGGCCGAACTGGACCGGTGGCTCGACACCGACGAGTCGCGGGACGCCGGGCACCACCAGGACGGGGGCGAGTCCGTCGGGCACGCGTCCGGCCGCCGGATCGTCGAGATCCTGCACAAGAACAAGGGCGACCTCTCGGACGACGACTACGAGCACATGCGCAAGGTCGTCGGCTACGTCCGCCGGCACCTGGCCCAGCGCCCGTCGGGCGACGTGGAGGACACCCGGTGGCGGCACTCGCTCATGAACTGGGGCCACGACCCCCTGGCACGCCATGGATGACGACGACTCGCACCGCCGCCCCGAGGGCGTCAGCGACGAGACGGTCGAGGCCCTCGGGTCCCTGTCCAAGGCGCTGGAGACCACCGAGTGCGCCCGGGGCCACCTGTTCGCCTTCCACCAGCACACCGGTGCGGCGGACTTCGAACTCGACCGCGCGGTCGAGCTGCTGCGTGCCGGGGGGCACCCGGAGCTGGCGGAGCGCGTGCGCACCGAGATCCTGGGCCGCAACGTCATCCCCGGCCACTGGACGTTCCAGATCGTCGACGCCTACGACCGGACGTACTACCAGCCGTTCCGGGACCTGGAGCGGGAGGCGGTGGCGCGCCTGGCCGCGGGCCGCCGCCACCTGTACGAGGCGGAGCTGAAGGAGGTCCGCCGGACCCGGAACCACCCGGACCACACATCCCGCCCGGACCGCCCCCGCGCCTGACGGTCGGCCCGCCGCACGGTTTCAGCAGCCCGGGCCGTCGCGCCCCTGGTCGCACGGCCGGGGGGCGCGGGCGGCGGCGCGGGCGATGTTGCGGGCCATGCCGCCGAAGACCACGGCGTGGAAGGGCCACACGCTCCACCAGTACGCCTGGCCCGCCAGCCCGTGCGGATGGAACAGCGCCCGCTGCCGGTACCGCGTCCGCCCGGCGTCGTCGGTCTCGGCGTACATCTCCAGCCAGGCGAGCCCCGGCAGCCGCATCTCGGCGCGCAGCCGCAGCAGCCGCCCGGGGACGATCTCCTCCACCCGCCAGAAGTCGAGCGAGTCCCCGACCCGCAGCCGCGCGGCGTCCCGTCGCCCCCGGCGCAGGCCCACCCCGCCGACCAGCCGGTCGAGCCGGCCCCGTACCGCCCAGGCCAGGGGGAAGGAGTACCAGCCGTTGTCGCCGCCGATGCCCTCGATCACCCGCCACAGCGCCTCGGGCGGCGCGTCGACGATCAGCGCGCGGTGGTCGGTGTAGAGGCTGCCGCCGGCCCAGTCCGGGTCGGTGGGCAGCGGGTCGCTGGGTGCCCCCGGCACGGACGCGGAAGACCAGCGGGTGGTGACCCGCGCCTCGCGCACCCGGCGCAGCGCCAGCCGCACCGCGTCGTCGAAGCCGAGCGGGCAGCCCGGCGGCGGCGGGACGTACCGGACGATGTCGTTCTCGCCGCACACCACCTCGTGCCGCAGCGACTCGGTGAGCGGGCGCGCGATGGCCGCCGGGACCGGCGTCACCAGCCCGACCCAGTGGCTGGACAGCCCGGGGGACAGCATCGGCACCGGCAGGATCAGCCGCCTGGGCAGCTCGGCGACCTCGGCGTAGCGCACCATCATGTCCCGGTAGGTGAGGACGTCGGGGCCGCCGATGTCGAACGCCCGGGAGACCTCGTCCGGCATGGTCGCGCTGCCGACCAGGGCGCGCAGCACGTCCCGGACGGCGACCGGCTGGATGCGGGTGCGGACCCAGCTGGGCGTGACCATCACCGGCAGCCGCTCGGTGAGGTAGCGCAGCATCTCGAAGGAGGCCGACCCGGAGCCGATGACGACCGCCGCGCGCAGCACGGTCGTGGGCACGCCCGAGGCCAGCAGGATGCGGCCGACCTCGGCGCGGGAGCGCAGGTGCGGCGACAGTTCCCCCTCCGGCACCCCGGACGGGGTCAGGCCGCCCAGGTAGACGATGCGCCGCACGCCGGCCGCCGCGGCCCGTTCGGCGAAGGTGCGTGCCGCCCGCCGGTCGGTCGCCTCGAAGTCACCGCCGGTGCCGAGCGCGTGCACCAGGTAGTAGGCGACGTCGACGCCCTGCATCGCCCGTGCCACCGAGTCGGCGTCGGTCACGTCCCCGCGCACCACCTCGGCCCTTCCCGCCCACGGATGGTCGCGCAGCTTGTGCGGGGAGCGGGCCAGGCACCGCACCCGGTGTCCGGCGTCGAGCAGTTCCGGCACGAGCCGGCCCCCGACATATCCCGTCGCACCGGTGACCAGGCAGCGCGGGCCCGCTCCACCGCCCTCGCCGCTCGTCCGGCCGGGTCCTTCGGCTGCCTGGCTCATGTGGCTCCGTCGCTCGCGGGACAGTCGTCACCGTGACCCCTTCCCCCGCATGTGCCGCGGCGGACGCGTCCCGGCCCAGGTCGACCCTTCTATACGCTGATCGCGTGGCGACAGCGAACCAGCGCGGACAGCACGCGCACGAGCGGGGGACCGGCCCCGGCCCCGAGGCGGGCGACCTGCACGTCCTCGCCGCACAACTGCGGCGGATGAACGGCGAGATCAACCGCCTCGTGCACGGTTTCGCCGGCGGCCACGGCCTGCATGCCACCGACGTCCAGGCGCTCGCCGCGATCCTGGACGCGTCCGAGCCCATGACGCCGGGGCGGCTGCGCGAGCACCTGGGGCTGACCTCGGGCGCGGTGACGGCCTGCGTGGACCGGCTGGAGCGCGCGGGTCACGTGCGCCGGGTCCGGGAGAGCGCCGACCGCCGGGTCGTGCACCTGCGCTACGTACCCGAGGCCCGGGAAGCGGCCCGGAGGTACTTCCGTCCGCTGGCCGAGGCCGCCGCCGCCACCCGCTCGCGCTTCGACGACGACGAACTCGCGGTCGTGGTCCGCTTCCTGACGGCGATGAACGCGGAGCTGGGCCTCCTGCGGTCGGACGAGCGCTGAGCCTCCCGGCGGTTCCGCATACGAGGAGTGACCCGGGGTACACGCGGTGTGTCATGACGGCCGAAAGTAACTCGATCATTGAGATTGTTTATGATCGAGTCACTTTCCCACCGCCCCGCAGAGCTGGAGACCCGACACCGATGTCCACCCCCTCCCGGCGGGCCCGCCGGCTCGTCCCCGCCGTCCTCCTCCTGGTCTGGCTCGGCATCGGCGGAGCGCTCGGGCCGTACGCCGGAAAGCTGGGCGAGGTCGCGACCAACGACCGGGCCGCCTTCCTGCCCCGCAGTGCGGAGTCCACCCGGGTCATCGACGCCCAGAAGGCCTTCCAGCAGGACGAGACGCTCCCGGTGATCGTCGTGTGGACCGCCGACGGCGGCGGCTCCGTCACCGGCCACCGGGCCGAGGCCACCCGCTCCGTCGCCTTGCTGGAGGGCGAGCCCGGTGTCGTCGGACGGGCGTCGCCCGCGCTGCCCTCCGACGACGGCGAGGC
This sequence comes from Streptomyces sp. MH60, assembly GCF_002939385.1. Classification (GTDB taxonomy): domain Bacteria; phylum Actinomycetota; class Actinomycetes; order Streptomycetales; family Streptomycetaceae; genus Streptomyces. The sequence goes on from NZ_MULI01000028.1 coordinate 38,029, forward strand.
CCTCCAGGCCGTCGTCCAGGTCGAGCCCGACCTCGGCGACGCGCTGCCCGACGTCCTGGAGCGGGTCGGCGACGCGGCCGGGCGGGTACCGGGCACGCAGGCCCGGCTGGCCGGTCCCGCGGCCTCCCAGGCCGACCTCTCCGACGCCTTCTCGGGCATCGACGGACTGCTCCTCGGGGTCGCGCTGATCACCGTCCTGGTGATCCTGCTGCTGGTCTACCGCAGCGTCCTGCTGCCCCTGGTCATCATCCTGGGCGCGGTCTTCGCCCTCGGCCTGGCCTGCGCGATCGTCTACGCGCTCGCCGAGCGGGACGTGGTACGCGTGGACGGGCAGGTCCAGGGGATCCTCTCCATCCTGGTCATCGGCGCCGCCACCGACTACGCCCTGCTGCTCACCGCCCGCTTCCGCGAGGAACTCGCCCGGCACCCGGACCGCTTCGCCGCCGTGCGCGCCGCCCTGCGGGCCTCCTGGGGGGCGGTGGTGGCCAGCGCGGCGACCGTGGCCCTCGCGCTGCTGGCCCTGCTGCTCAGCGACCTGACCAACAACCGCGCGCTCGGGCCGGTCGGCGCCATCGGCATCGGCTGCGCCGTACTGAGCACGCTCACCTTCCTGCCGGCCGTCCTGGTGCTGCTCGGCCGGGCCGCCTACTGGCCGGCCAGGCCCGTACGGACCGGTGACCCGGAGGCCGGGCACCGGCTGTGGCACCGGGTCGCGGAACGGGTGGACCGGGCCCCGCGCCGCATCTGGGCGGTCTCCCTGGCCGCGCTGCTCGCCTGTGCCGCCTTCGCGCCGACCCTGTCCTCCAAGGGCGTACCGCTGGACGAGATCTTCGTGAACGACACCCCGTCGGTCGCCGCGCAGCAGACGCTGGCACGGCACTTCCCCGGCGGTTCCGGCAACCCCGCCGTCATCATCGCCGAGGCCGACCGGCTGGCCCCGGTCCTCGCGGCCGCCCGCGCCACCCCCGGCGTCGCCTCGGCGGACCCGGTCACCGCGTCGGGCCGTCCCGGCGGCGGCGGACCGAAGGTGGTCGACGGGCGGGTACGCGTCGACGCGACGCTCCGGGCGCCGGCCGACAGCGACGCCGCCAAGAACGCGGTGGCCCGGCTCAGGACGGCCGTCCACGACGTCCCCGGCGCGGACGCCCTCGTCGGGGGCTACACCGCCCAGCAGTACGACACCCAGCGCACCGCCGAGCACGACCGGACGCTCATCGTGCCGGTGGTCCTCGCCATCATCCTGGTCATCCTGATCGCCCTGCTGCGCTCCCTGCTGATGCCGGTGCTGCTGGTGGCGACGGTGGCACTGAACTTCGTGGCCACCCTGGGCGTCTCCGCGCTGGTCTTCACCCACGTGTTCGGCTTCAGCGGCACGGACGCCTCCGTCCCGCTCTACGGCTTCGTCTTCCTGGTCGCCCTCGGCGTGGACTACAACATCTTCCTCATGTCCCGGGTCCGGCAGGAGGCGCTGCGCCACGGGGTGCGGGAGGGCATCCTGCGCGGGCTGACCGCCACCGGCGGCGTGATCACCTCGGCCGGGGTCGTCCTCGCCGCCACCTTCGCCGCGCTCGGGGTGATCCCGCTCGCCTTCCTGGTGCAGATCGCCTTCATCGTGGCCTTCGGCGTGCTGCTGGACACGCTGGTGGTGCGCTCGCTGCTGGTCCCGGCGCTCGCCCGCGACCTCGGCGCCGTCGCCTGGTGGCCCGGACGGCCGGGGCACCGGGACCGGGCGGGGCAGGGGTGATCCGCCCGGCCCGGGGCGGCGTCACGCGTCGGGACGCCGTACGAGGGGGCGCACCGTGCCGAGGAAGCGCCGTACGTCGATCTCGATGACGACCCGCTCCGGGTTCGCCCGGGGCTGCCGGTAGCGGGCGGCGTAGCGGGTCTCCGCGTCGCGGACCGCCCCGGCATCGTCCCGCACGGTCGCGACGCCCTCCAGCGTCGACCAGCGCCTGCCCTCGACCTGGCCCACGGCGACGACCGCTCCGGCGGCCCGCCGTACGTTGCGCGCCTTCGTGGTGTCCCGGCTCGTGATGACCCGCGCCGTGCGGGTGGCGTGGTCGTACGTCACCCCGACCGGGACCAGGTGGGGCGTCCCGTCGGCCCGCGGCGTCGACAGGAAGCACACCCGGCGCTCCTGCCAGAACCGGACGAACTCGTCGTCCGCGTCGTGCCGTTCCCCGGCGTCCATCCGCTCTCCTCGCCCGCGCCGCGTGTGTCCCGTCCGGGACAGCATCGCCCGGCGGGGCGGGCGCCCGCACGGCGGGGTCCGCGCACGCGCGGGCCGGCGCGACGGGGAACGGCCTCAGGCGGCGTCCCGCTCGGCGCCGTGGCCGACGCCGTGGTCGATGCCGCGCCCGCCGCCCGGAAGCAGGCGCAGGTGGCGGCGCCGGGCGTGCCGGGGCGGCGCCGGATCTCCGAACAGCCGGTCCTCCAGACACGTCATGGCGAACAACAGCAGCCCCAGACCGGGCAGTAGCAGTACGGCAACGACAACCACGCCGCGGGCCCCTTCCGCTGTGGGACGACTCCCGGCGGGTGCCCAGCCGGGCGCCGGTGAAAGCCGTCATGTTCGACCGGTCCGCGGGTAGGCGGCCCCGACGGCAGACAAGTCGTCCCCGAGGAACGGAGCAGCCGAGCCGATGTCGCACATCTCCCCGCCCGCCGAACCGGCCACGAACCCGCAGCCGGCGGCCTCGTGGTCGGACTGGGTCGGCGACCACACCACGGCACTGATCGGGATACCGCTGCGCATCGCGCTCATCGTCGTGATCCTGCTGGTGCTGCGCGCGGTGGCCAAGCGGGCCATCACCCGGGTCGTCCAGCGGGTCCTGGAGCCGTCGGCGAGCGAGGCCGAGCGCAGCCGCCCGCGCAGGCCGGTCCGCGGTGCCGCCGTCCTGCACCGCGACCGGTCCCGTGCGCGGCAGCGCCGCGAACAGCGGGCCCGCACCATCGGCTCGGTGCTCAGCAGCGTCGTGACCATCGTGCTGTTCATGGTCGGCGTGGCCATGGTGCTCGACCAGGTCGGCATCGCCCTCGGCCCGCTGCTGGCCAGCGCCGGAGTGGTCGGCCTGGCCATCGGCTTCGGCGCCCAGAGCCTGGTCGCGGACTACCTGTCCGGGCTGCTCATCATGGTCGAGGACCAGTACGGTGTCGGCGACTCGGTCGACCTCGGCGAGGCCGTCGGCGAGGTGGAGCACGTCGGCCTGCGCCTGACCCATGTGCGCGACCTCAACGGCGGCCTGTGGCACATCCGCAACGGCGAGATCCTGCGGGTCCGCAACGACAGCCAGGAATGGGCCCGCGCCGTCCTGGACGTCGCCGTGGCCCACGACGCGAACCTCGACACCGTCTACCGGGTGCTGGAGGACACCGGCCGCGCGCTGCGCGAGGAGCCGGACTTCGCGGACGTCCTGCTGGAGGACCCCGCGGTGTGGGGCGTGCAGTCCCTGGACGCCGACGGGGTGCTGGTGCGCCTCGCCGTCAGGACCGCGCCGCTCCAGCAGTGGGGCGTCACCCGCGAGCTGCGCCGCCGGGTCAAGGAGGCGCTGGACGACGCGGGCGTCGAGATCCCCTTCCCGCGCCGGGCGGTGTGGGTGCGCACCGACACCCCCGACGGCGGGGCGGAGGCGCTCACCCGCTGACGGAGACGCCCGCCGACGCCGTATTTGCCGATCCGGCAAACATCTTTGGCGCTTCCTGACCGGCCGGGGCAGCCTGCACCCGGGGGCGCGCGGTTCTCGCGCGCCCCGCCGTGCAGACGACCGCGCCCGCCCCAGGAGGCACCATGACCGACACCCCCGCGCCGGCTCCCGCCGCGGAGTTCTGGGAAGCCCGCTACCGCGACGCCGGCCGCGTGTGGAGCGGCCGCCCCAACGAACTGCTGGTCCAGGAGGCGGGTGACCTCGCGCCCGGTACCGCGCTCGACCTCGGCTGCGGCGAAGGGGCGGACGCCGTGTGGCTGGCCTCGCGCGGCTGGCGGGTCACCGGCGTGGACATCTCCGCCACCGCCCTCGAACGCGCCGCCGGGCACGCCGCCGAGGCCGGGGTCGGCGACCGCGTCGTCTGGGAACGCCACGAGCTGGGGCCCTCGTTCCCCGCGGGCTCCTTCGACCTGGTGAGCGCCCACTACCTGCAGTCCCCGGTCGCGCTCGACCAGCAGGCGGTGCTGCGCGCCGCCGCGCGGGCGGTGGCCCCGGGCGGCACCCTGCTGGTCGTCCTGCACGCCGGCTGGCCCTCCTGGCAGACCGAACCGCCGTTCGACGCCGTCTTCCCCACCCTGGACGGCGTCCTCGCCGAACTGGCCCTGCCCGAGGGGGAGTGGAGCGTCGAGACCCGTCGGACCGCCCGCCGGCCGAGCGTCTCGCCCGACGGGGTCGAGGGTTTCCGTGAGGACCACGTGTGGCGCCTGCGGCGGGCCGGAGGTTGTTGAACGAGTTACCTTCTGGGAATTTTGTGAAGAAAGGCATGTTCTGGGACTTACCGGACACCCTTGGGTGTGAAGGCCATTTGGCTACCAGAGGGAGATGGTGAAATGCCTTCCAAGGACAAGGTGCTCAAGGAAGTCACCCGCACCGAGAACATCGACATCGACGCGGTACTCGACCCCGCCGAGCCCGACGGAGTCTTCCGCGACAGCCGCGAGTGCGCCGCGCTCGCCCTCCAGTCCGGAGGTACCAACCTGCTGCTCTCGCCGCCGACCCCGCGCCCGAAGAAGGGCTGACGGACCGACGGGAGTCGTGAAATGGAGCAGTCGAGCACATCGGCCCTCCTGCAGGGAACGGTGCTGGACCTCGCTTCCGACGTGGTCTCCGCTCTTCGGAGCGGAGACCACGTGCGAGCGGGGAGCACTCTGACGGGAGGCGGCGCCGGTGAGGGCGTCACCCGTGCGGCGGTACGCGTCCTGGGCGCCGACACCCTGTTGCCCAGCGTCCTGCTGCGCGTCCCGCCCGACCCCGCGCAACTGGTGGTGTTCAAGGACGCCGTGGCGGCCCATCCGCCGCACGGCGACGCGGCACCGACCGTCGTGTGGAGTCACTGGGCCATGACCCGCGCCCTGCGCCGGACCGAACAACCCCTGACCGCGCCGTCCGCCGACGGGCCGGACGCCGAACCCGACGCCCGCTGGCTCGACGACGCCGGCTGGCAGTTCCTGACCCACCAGCTCGCCGTCCTCGCCCCGCTCGCGCTGCCCGGCGAGGAGTGCGCCGTGACCCGCGTGGCGCGCAGCCGTCCGGTGGACGTCGCCCGCGGATTCGTACGGGCCGTACGCCGCCGCGACTGGCAGCAGGCGGCCGGAGCCGGGCGCTGGCTCACCCTCCTGGACGGCGTGCCGGACACCCTCGGCCTGGCGGCCGGACTGGACTTCGTACGCCTCATGGGCGGCTCCGACCCCCGGGTGGCGCTGCAACTGGAGGCGGCGCGGCTGATGCCGGCCGGAGTCCTGCTGTGAGCGTCCGCGACGTCGAGGCGGCCGCACTGGACTGGGTGTGGACCCACCGTGACCGCTTCGCGCTGGGCGACGACGCGCTGGCCGCCGAAGGCCAGGTCAACCGGACCTGGAAACCCCTGGGGGAGCTGACCCAGGTCTGCGCCTCGATCTCCCGGTGCACCCCACCGGGGGACCCACTGCACACCCGCCTGTCCGAACTGCTGGACTTCGCCTGGCAGCAGACCCACCGGGGTGAACTCTTCCCGCTCATGCAGACGCTGGAGCCCTTCGCCACCTACCCGCTGGAGGTCTACGCGGCCTTCGCCTCCGCCGGACTGCGGCACCCCGGCTACGAGGCGTCCGCCGCGGTGCTGACCCGCACCCGCGGCTGGCGGCTCACCGAGCAGTACCCCACCCGCCGCCTCGGCGTGCTGGAGGCCGAGCGGCGCAGCGGCATCGACCCGCACGGGGACGTGCCGCAGGCACTGGGCCGCACCTGGCTGGGCGGCCTGCCGGAACCCTGGACCTTCGAACGCGCGGCCGGTTACGCGCTCACCCACGTCGTCTTCCACCTCACCGACTGGGGGCGAACGCCCCGGGGAGTGCCGGCGGACCTGGCGGACTACCTCCTGCACTGGCTGCCGCCCTGGCTCGACACCTGCCTGGACGCCCGGATGTGGGACCTGAGCTGCGAGTTGCTCGCCGTAGCGGCGAGCCTGCCGCGCCCGCCGGAACCGGCCGTCCTGGAGGACGCCTGGCAGCGGCTCGCCGCCGCCCAGGCCGCGTCCGGCGCGATCCCCGAGGAGGGCGCCGCCCAGGACGCCGCCGGTCCGGACCCGGGACCGGACCCCTACGACTTCACCGACTGCTACCACTCCACCCTGATGGCCGCGTTCGCGGCGGCACTCGCCACGGCGGCCACCGCCCGCCCGCCGGACGTGCGGCACGCGGCGCGACACGCCGGACAAGGAGCGCCGGGATGACGGACACCCGCCTGATCCACCGCGTCGGAGCCGGTGCCCTGGAGTGGCTGTGGGCCCACCGGGACGGATTCCGCCTCGAACCGGACGTGGACCCCGAAATCGGCTTCCTGGAGCGCTTCAAGCCGATCGGCGAACTCGCCCTCATCTGCAAGGTGCTCTTCCGCGAGGGCGTCGCGGGCTCCCGCCAGGCCCAGCTCGCGCGCCAACTGCTCGACCACACCTGGCGCGAGACCCTGGACGGCGGCCGCATGCTGGTGCGCGGCCAGCGCGTCGAACCCTTCTCGCCCGCCCCCTTCGAGGTCTACCTGCCGTTCAAGGAGCTGGGCTACAGCCAGCCCGAGGTGGAACGCGCCACGGTCCTCAACCACCGGCTGGACGGCTGGGCGCGCCTCCCGGTGACGCCGACCCGGCGCCTGGGCCTGTCCGCCTTCCAGCGCCGCTTCGGGCTGACCGCCCGACCGCCCGAGGCCGACCTGATTCCCACCACCTGGCTGGCCGGCACCCCCGAGCCGTGGACGGTCGAGGGCCACACCGCCTACGACATCACGCACACCGTCTTCCACCTCACCGACTGGGGTGAGAACCCCGGCGGCCTGCCGCCCGACGTCGCCGAATACCTCGCCACCTGGCTTCCGGTGTGGATCGACGACTGGCTGGACCTCCAGCGCTGGGACCTGCTCGGCGAACTGCTCGTCGTGGACGCCTGCCTGCCCCGGCCCACCCTCGACGAGGCCGCCTGGCAGGGCTTCGCCGCCGCGCAGCAGCCCGACGGCGCCATGCCGGCCGTACGCACGATGCCCGAGGGCGACCCCGACACGGTGTTCGACGTGGTCTACCACCCGACGCTGGTCGCCGCCTTCGCCTCCCTGCTGGCCACCTCACGCGCCCTCACCGAGCTGGCGCACTCCGCGTCGTGACGGGCCGCCGCGCGCCCTGGCCGGGCGAACCCGCCACCGAGGAGGACGCGGAGTACGCCCCGCCGGAGCCCGGACCGGCCGCCGAGGCGGCCTCGCGGGAGCGGCTGGCCGAGGCCGTGGACGCCTCCGACGCACCCGACGTCGTCTTCGCCGTCTCCCGGCGCGGGCGGCGCACCCTGTGCACCGGCGGCACCGCCCCGCCGCCCGGCGTCCCCCGCGAGGACCTGCGCTACGAGATCGGGTCGGCGTCCAAGACGTTCACCGCGCTGCTGCTCACGCGGCTGATCCGGCGCGGTGTGCTCACCGGCGGCGAGGCGGCGGCCACCTGCCTGGACCCCGGCCGGACGGCCGGCCGGCACCCCGTGACCCTCGCGCACCTGATCACCCATACGGCGGGGCTGCCCGCTCTGCCGGCCGACTTCGTGCGCCGGGGCCTGCCCGCCTGGCGCACCAACCCCTACGCCCGCTACCCCGCCGAGCGGCTGACCGGCACTTTCCTGCGCCACGAGCCGAAGCACCGTCCCGGAACCCGCTGGCACTACTCCAACTACGGCGTCTCCGTCCTCGGCCACGCGATCGCCGCGGCCACCGGCACCGCGTGGGAGGACCTGATCACCGGGCAGGTACTGCGTGCCCTCGGCCTCAGTGGCACGGCTCTGCGGGCGGAGGGGCCCGGGACCGACGCCGTGGGACACCGCAAGGACGGCCGCACCCCCGTGCCGCCCTTCGACGCGGGTGGCTTCCAGGCGGCCGGAGCCGTCCGGTCCACGCCCAACGACCTGCTCACCTTCCTCGAGGCCCACCTCGACCCGGCCCGCTCACCGGCCGCCGGCGCGCTGCGCGCGGTGCGGGTGCCGGTGCTGCGGCGCGGACTGGGGCACCGGCACGTGCACACGGTGGGGTGGTTCCGGCATCCCACGGACGGCGGGCCCCTGTACTTCCACAGCGGCGCCACCCTGGGGCAGCAGGCGTTCCTGGGCTTCCGGCCCGACACCGGCACCGGCCTGGCCGCCGTGTGCACCCGGCGGTTCCGCGCCCGTGACCCGTTCATCGCCACCGCCTACGCGCTCCTCGCGGAGGGATAGCACGGACGAAGACCGGCGCGGGGCCGCTTCGCGCGGCCGCGCGCCGGACGGCGGTCCGTCAGACCCGCTGCCACAGGGCCGGCGTGCTCGCCGGTGCGCCGGCGCCCTGCGCCTGGTGGCCCTGCAGACACCGGTACCGCACACCGTCGAAGGACACGGTGGCGCCGACCTCGTAGACCCGGCCCGCGGCCCAGGCGTCCGCCGCCGCGTTGTCCTGCGGCGCGGGTGTCTGGGTCGCGGCGGAGGTGGTCTTCAGGGTGAGGCCGAAGTCGCTGAGCAGCGGGTTGATCGGCTGGTAGAAGGTGGTCCCGCCGTTGGTGCAGTCGCCGGACCCGCCGGACGTGGTGCCCTGCGCCTGGGTGCCCGACACGAAGGGGCCGCCGGAGTCGCCGGGTTCGGCGCACACCGTCGTCTCGGTCAGCCCGTCGACGGTGCCCTCCGGGTAGGTGACACTCGTGTCGTGCTGCTGGATCGTGCCGCAGTGCCACCCCGTGGTCGAGCCGGAACGGCACACCGACGCCCCCGCGAGCGCCTCCACCGACCCGGCGAGCTGGATCTTCTCGCCGTCCTGCGCCTTGACGTCCGGCGTGGCGGTCCAGCCGGAGTTGACGCCCACCCAGGCCATGTCCTTGCCGGGGAACGTGGAGGCCTGGAAGGTGCCCTGGTCGGCCTCGTTGAACCCGGTGGTGGTGGCGCCCGGGTCGCCGCAGTGCCCGGCCGTGGCGAAGCCCTGCTGGTCGTCCTTGGTGACGGAGAAGCCGATGGAGCAGCGGGCCTGGTCGTTGATGTAGTAGGCGTCGCCGCCGACCAGGTCCTCAAGCACCCGCGGCTGGTCCGGCGAGATGCGGACGCCCACGTCCTCGGCCGGCACACCGGCGGCCTCGACGAAGGCGGCCGCGGCCGACTCGGCGGTGGCCTGGACGGTGACCCGGTTGGTCTTCACGTCGACGTACCAGACCGGCGTCTGCCGGGTCCGGGTACGGACGGCGGCGGCGTCCAGCTTCTCCTTGACGGCGCGCAGCTCGGCGAGGTTCCTGCCGACGACGGCCGCCTTGGCGCCCTGTGCCTCGATGGCCGCGGTGTCCGCGGCGTCGGTGGTGGCCACGGTCAGCTCGGCGGAGGTCGCGCCGCTCACCCAGGCCCCGGCGAAGCGGTCGCCCAGCGTGTTGCGCAGCATGCCCGCGCGGGTGCCCGCCTCCGCCTCGTTGACCAGCCGGGCCGCCGCCTGGCCGGGCGCCAGCTTCAGGTCGCGCTCCATCGCGCTCAGCATGCGGGCCGGAGCGGTGGCGGCGCCGGGCGCCTGGGCCACGGCGGGCCGCGGTCCGGGAACGGGCGGCGGTGCGGCCGACGCGGCCGAGGGGAGTGCGGTCAGGACCAGGGCGCCGAGCGCGGTGAGGGCTGCGCGGCGGCTGCGCGCGGCATGTCTGCCGACCATGCGATGTGCCTCCTTCGGACGCTGTGCGAGACAGCGGTGTTCGGTGGGCGACCGCGGGTCACGGCCGCCTGCGGCGAAGTCACAGGCATTGCCGCAAAGATCCGCGGCGATGCCCGACCCCGGTCTGTTTCGCGCTATGGGGGACGCCGTGGGTGCCATGTGCAGTACGCGGACGCCCTTGCGCCCGGCGGGCCCGGATCAGGCGGGCTTCAGCCCCGGTTCACCCGCCTCGGTGACGAAGGACGCGGCCGTGGTCACGGCGGCGCCGGGCGTGCTGATGGCGGACACCGTCTTGAAGTCCAGGTGAGTGGCCTGACGGCCGAGTTCGGCCCGGACGTAACCGCGCTTGCCGTTGTAGAACTTCATGTGCGGGTTGGCCTGCATGTACAGGTCCCAGTTGGCGGGCTTCTCCACGCCGTCCCGGCCGCTGGCCACCGAGGTGCAGGTGACCTCGGTGGCGACGGTGGCGGACGCCGGGTCGTCGAAGTCCTCCTTGACGTCGAGGGCGTAGCCCACGTGCACGTCCCCGGTGAGGATCAGCCAGTTGTCGATCCCGGCGGCCTTCGCCCCGGCGACCACCCGGGCGCGCGAGGCGCGGTAGCCGTCCCAGGCGTCCATGGAGAGCGCGGCGTCGGCGGTCACGTCGAACTTGCGCTGGGCGAAGCACACCTGCTGGGGCATCACGTTCCACAGCGCCGTCGAGCCCTTCCAGCCGTCGAGCAGCCACTGCTCCTGCTCGGCGCCGGTGATGGTGCGCGCCGGATCGTCCGACTCGGCCCCGGGGGCGTGCGGCCGGTCGTCGTAGGCCTGGTCGGAGCGGTACTGGCGGGTGTCCAGGATGTCGAACTGGGCGAGCGAACCCCAGTGCAGCCGCCGGTACAGCCGGGCGTCCGGACCCTGCGGCAGCTGGGCGGCGCGCAGCGGCTGGTTCTCCCAGTACGCGCGGTAGGCGGCGGCGCGGCGCAGCAGGAACTCCGACGGCGGGATGTCGTTCTCGGGGAAGCTGCCCGCGTAGTTGTTCTCCGTCTCGTGGTCGTCCCAGGCGACGACGAACGGGTGCGCGGCGTGCGCGGCCCGCAGGTCCTCGTCGGTCTTGTAGAGCGAGTAGCGCAGCCGGTAGTCCGCGAGGGTCATCGTCTCGCGGTTGAACACGTCGGGCAGGGTGACGTCGGTGTAGTGGCGTTCACCGCCCACGGAGTTCACCGCGTACTCGTACAGGTAGTCGCCGAGGTGGAACACCACGTCCACGTCGTCCTGGGAGACATGGCGGAGCACGGTGTAGTAGCCGTCCATGTAGGCCTGGCAGGCGACCGCCGCCAGCTTCAGCGAGGAGGTGGCGCTGCCCGCCGCGGGCGCGGTGCGGGTGCGGCCCGCCGGGCTGAGCCAGGCGCCGGCGCGGAACCGGTAGTAGTAGACGGTGCCGGGCGTCAGGCCCTTCACGTCCACGTGGACGCTGTGGTTGTACTCGGCGTGGGCGTCGGCGGTGCCCCGGAACAGGACACCCGCGAAGTACTCGTCCAGGGCCACCTCCCACTCGACCGTGACCCGCTCCGTGCCCATCCCGCCGTCCTCCAGGAACGGTTCGGGCGCCAGCCTGGTCCACAGCAGCACCGAGTCCGGCAGCGGGTCGCCGGAGGCCACGCCGAGGGTGAAGGGGTCCTTGCTGATCCGGGCGGCGCGTTCGGGGGCGGCGACCGCGCCGCGGGCCGGCAGGTTGGTGGAGAAGGCGAGCGCGGCGGCGGCCGCGGTGACGGTGAGGAAGCGCCGACGGCCCAGGTGCCGGGCGGCGGCGCCCATCACGGCGTCGTGCGGGGAGAAGGCGTGCTCGGCCAGTGCGCTGGGACGGCCCGTGGGCGCCATCTGGTGTCCTCTCGTACAACGGGGCGATGCGCGGACCCCGCATGCTAAGCAGACAAAACGCCCCAAACGGGCAGGGCTTGCGGAGTGATCACACAGGAGGAGGTACGCGCGTGTGGGCGCGCCCCCCGCGGGGCACCCGGGAGCCATGGCCAGGACACGGCGCTACGACGTGGCGGCCTCCGGCCGCTGGTGGGACGAGGACGACAACCGCTGGCTGCCGGCCGGTGAGGCGCACGCCTGGGAGCAGGGCAGGAACGAGACCGTGTGCGGTCTGTCGATCCACCGCTCGCGGCTCTCCCGGTTCCCGGCGGTCGTCTGGACCGACGTGCTGCCCGAGTCCGGCGGCGCCGCCGACGCCGTCCGCCGGGTCTGTCCCCGCTGCGCCGCCGCGGCCGGCCGCCGGGGCGCGGACGCCCGGCCCGCCTGGCGGCGTGTCAACCCGCGCCCGTAGGGGCGGGAGGAACGGTCCGGCCCCCCCAGGGCGTGCGATCGGCCGCTACGACGGCAGCGGTGCGCGGCTCACCCGGATCTTGGACTGGCCGTGCGGCCGCTTCTCCCAGTCCTCCATGAACCGCGCGTGCAGGTTGTGCTGGGCGGCCAGGGTGAGCAGCGTGTCCGTGCGGTAGTAGAAGTCCTCGCGGAGCACCTGGTGCTCGGTGCCCTCCGTCCGGTCGAAGGTGAAGTCGAAGAACCCGGTCTCCGTCAGGACGCGGCCGACGTGCGCGAGGCACTCGTCGACGACGCTCAGCGGTGAGTGCGAGAAGACGCTGTGCGCGTGGACGACGTCGAAGTGGCCGTCGGGCAGGAAGTCCAGCCGGAGGTCCCCGGTGAGGGTCAGATGGGGCAGCTTGGCCTGGAGTCCGCGCTCGGTCAGGGTCTCCTTGGCGGCGATCAGGATGTCCGGGGAGATGTCGACGCCGTAGTAGTGGCCGGTGTCGAGGTGGTCGATGAAGCGCCAGCCGCCGCGCAGGTTGCCGCAGCCGATGTCGAGCATGCGGTGCCGGGGGCGCAGCCCGTGCTCGATCAGGTAGTCGAACTGCATCCGCCCGAGCGCCAGCCAGCGGTCGTGGGTCCGGCTGCCGACCGCGGCCTCCGGGTCGCGCCGGGCGTCGGAGGCCATCACCGCCCGGTAGTAGCCGACGTGGTCGCGGTGCTGGAGCCGCAGCCACGCGTCCCGGCCGGCCCGGCGGACGTAGGGACCGACGCGCTCGGGGTGGCGCAGCGCGTATCCGACCTTGTGCGTGAGCGCGGCACGGTTGCCGCGCGGCTTCTGCGGGGACTGGGCGTCCTTGGGCATGGGGGGAGCGACCTCCGTACGAGGGACTCGGACAGTGAGCGGTGCCGGGCGGGGATGCCGGACCCGGTGGTCTCGTGGCAGCGGGAGACATACCCGTTCAGGGTCGTGCGCTCCCGCGGTTCCGCCCCGGAGGCGACGGCGCACTCCGGCACGGAGACCCGATGTGAGGTACGAAAAAGAGACTTGGACTCCCCGTCCAGAGATTGGACGTGTAGTCTGGAACTCCACGAAGTCCCAGACTGGAGATCCGGATGAGTGACCCCGCGCTGGACGCCGAACGCGACGCCGTACTCGCCGCGCTGCGCCCCGTCGTCGACGGGATCGCCGCCACCTTCGGACCGGTCTGCGAGGCGGTGCTCCACGACTACCGGCGCCCCGAGCGGTCGGTCGTCGCCGTCGCGGGGTCGGTGACCGGGCGGACGGTGGGCGGGGCGATGAGCGAGATCGGCATGCGCGTGCTGGCCCGCGGCGACGAGGCCCGCGACGAGCTGAACTACGTCACGCGTACGGCCGACGGCACGCTGCTCAAGTCCTCCACCATGGTGCTGCGCGACTCCACGGGCGCCGTCTTCGGAGCCCTGTGCGTCAATCTGGACGTCACCGCCGTCGACCGGGCCCACGCCTTGCTCGGCGCCCTCGCCGGGACCGCCCGCACCCCCGCCGAAGTACCGGCGACCACCTTCGGCGACGACATCGACGCCGTGGTCGACGCCATCGTGGACGCCCACCCGCTGCGCCGGGACACCAGCTGGGCCGCGCTGGACCGGGAGCGGCGCCTCGAACTGTTCCGCGACCTCGACGGGCGCGGCGTCTTCGCCGTACGCCGCTCGGTCGAGCACGTCGCCACCCGGCTCGGCATCTCCCGCGCCTCCGCCTACCACTACCTCTCCCAGGCCCGCGCCGAGACCGGCCCGGCCGCCGACACCCCCTGAGGACACCCGTGACGACCACCACCCCGCCGGTCACCCTCGACGACGTCCGCTCCGCCGCCGCCCGCATCGAGGGCGTCGCGCACCGCACCCCCGTGCTGCGCTCGCGCACCCTGGACGCCCTCGTCGGCGCCGAGGTCTTCCTCAAGTGCGAGAACCACCAGCGGGTCGGCGCGTTCAAGTTCCGCGGCGCCTACAACGCGGCCTCCCGCCTCACTCCGGAGCAGCTCGCCCGGGGCATCGCCGCGTACTCCTCGGGCAACCACGCCCAGGCGGTCGCCCTGGCCGCCCACGAGCTGGGCACCACCGCGGTGATCGTCATGCCCGAGGACGCGCCGCCCTCCAAACGGGAGGCCACCGCGGGCTACGGCGCCGAGATCGTCACCTACGACCGCTACACCGGCGACCGCGTCGCCCTCGCCGAGGCGCTGGCCGCCGACCGGGGACTGACCCTGATCCCGCCCTACGAACACCCGCACGTCATCGCGGGCCAGGGCACCGCGGCCCTCGAACTGGTCCAGGAGACGGGCGACCTGGACGCGCTGGTCGCACCGGTCGGCGGCGGCGGACTGATCGCCGGGAGCGCCACCGCGGTCAAGGGCCTGCACCCCGCCACCCGGGTGATCGGCGTCGAACCGGAGGCCGGTGACGACACCAGACGCTCCCTGGCCGCGGGTCGGCGGGTCACGGTGCCGGTCCCGCGCACCATCGCCGACGGCCAGGCGCTGCCCACCCCCGGCGAGCTGACGTTCTCCGTCAACCGGCGGCTGCTGGACTCGGTCGTGGTGGTGTCCGACGACGAGATCCGGGACGCGATGCGGTTCGCCTTCGAACGGCTGAAGACCGTCCTCGAACCCAGCGGCGCCACCCCGCTGGCCGCCCTCCTGAACGGCCGGATCGACGCCCTGCCCCGCCGCGTCGGCGTGATCCTCTCCGGGGGCAACGTGGACGCCGCCCGCTTCGCCGAACTCTGCGGCACGCCCCGCTGACGACGCGCCTCCCCCGGATGGCGGCGCCGAGTTGACAGGCGGACGATGGAGTGGTGGGGCCAGGGAAAGGAGGAGCGTC
This sequence comes from Streptomyces sp. MH60, assembly GCF_002939385.1. Lineage (GTDB taxonomy): Bacteria > Actinomycetota > Actinomycetes > Streptomycetales > Streptomycetaceae > Streptomyces. The sequence continues at coordinate 53,034 of NZ_MULI01000028.1, forward strand.
ATGCTGGAGGCAAAGACGCTCGACAAGCCGGACGAGCGGCGCGATTTCCCCCGCGGTCACATCGAGGCCGTGCACATGGAAGGACTCGACTTCGCCGTCGCCACCTTCGAACCGGGCTGGCGCTGGTCGGAGTCCGTGGCGCCGATCGCCGGCACCGACAGCTGCATGATCCACCACAACTGCTACGTCGTCGAGGGACGCATGCACGTCCGCATGGACGACGGCACCGAGAGCGAGGTGGGCCCGGGCGACGTCTTCGTCTGCTCGCCCGGCCACGACGCCTGGGTCGTCGGCGACGCACCGTGCGTCGTGTACGACTTCGCCGGCAGCATGGCGAAGGAGTACGCCAAGGCCGACTAGGCCGACGGCCGGCAGACAGCAGGGAAGGGGGAGGGGGCGACCGCCACGGCGGTCGCCCCCTGCCCCTTCCGGTGCCGCTCAGGCGGCCGCCGTCACCGCGCCCACCGCCGGAGTGCGCAGCACCCGCCGGGCCGTGCCCAGGCTCGTCCCCAGCGTCGCTGCCGCCGAGACGGCCACCATCGCGAGCCACACCCCGAGGAACTGGTCCGGCAGCACCGCGTCGGTGCGGACCACCGTGAACGGCACCACACCGGCCAGCGCGGCCACCGTGCCGAAGAAGATCCCCGTCACCGTGAGGACCACGCCCTCGGCGGCCACCACGCCCAGCACCTGCCCCGGCGTCGCCCCCGCCAGCCGCTGCTGACCGAATTCACGCGAGCGGTACGTCGTCGCCGCGTACAGCGAGTTGACCAGCATCACGCAGACGAACACCGCGATGACGCCGACCACCGTGAGGTTCAGCGTCTCCAGGTTCTTGGCGTCGACCGACTTCACCAGACCGGAGTCCTGCACCGCGTCGCTCTCCACGGCCTGCATCGTGAGCGTCGCCGTCGACACGGCGGTGAACATGATCAGCGACACCAGGATTCCGGCCAGCTGATCCGCCCGCTCCCGCAGGTTCCGCACGGCCAGCCAGCCGCTCGCGCCGCTCAGCGGCAGCCGGTCGAGCACGCCCTTCAGCAGCCGCGGCGACAGCAGCGCGAAACCGACCGAGAGCAGGATCGCCCCGTAGGCCGGCGCTGCCATCAGCGCCTCGTCCGTCGCGGAGAACAGGAAGGTGGAGCAGGCGCCCGCGGCCCCGGCGGCCAGCGCCGCGTAGGCCAGGAACCGCTTCGCCCCGGCCCGCTCCCGGCCACCCCGCGTCACCCGCCGTACCGCCAGGAACGCGGCGCCCGCGGCCGCCAGCAGCGTGATGTCCACGCCGCTCAGCAGTGCGACGGGACCGAAGGAGTAGTCCACGGACCGCGCCACCTGGCCGCTGTCCTGGAACAGGTCGAGGAGCGCCCGTCCGCCGAGCATCGCCGGGCCGATCGCCAGCGCCGCGCCCACCAGGGCCACGGCCACCGCCTCACCCACGACCATCCGCTTGATCTGCGCCGGGGTCGCCCCCGAGCAGCGCAGCAGCTCCAGCTCGGCGGTGCGCTGACGCACGTTGACCGTCAGCGTCGAGGCCACCGCGAAGAACACCAGCAGGGTCCCGTACCCGCCGACGACCCCCGCCGCGGTGCCCAGCGTCCCGGAACTGACCGGGTCGACGCCGGCCTGCCCGGCCGTGTCGTGCATCGAGTTGAACGTCATGATGATCGCCGCCCCCAGGAAGGCGGACAGCAGGGTCGCGAGGAACCGCCCGGGACGGCGCCGGATCGACCGCAGAGCCAGTACGAACATCGCTCACACCCCCGCCGGCACGTCGTCGCCCAGGTGCGCGAGGCGCTCCGCGACCGCGTCCGGGGTCGGCGCGTCCATCCGCCCCGCCAGCCGGCCGTCGGCGAGGAAGACCACCGAGTCGGCGTACGAGGCGGCGACCGGGTCGTGCGTCACCATCACCACGGTCCGCCCGTGCACCCGCACCGCCTCCTGGAGCAGCAGCAGCACCTGCCGGGCGCTGCGCGTGTCCAGCGCTCCCGTCGGCTCGTCCGCGAAGATCACCCGCGGTTCGGTGACGAGGGCCCGGGCGATCGCCACCCGCTGCCGCTGGCCGCCGGAGAGCTGGTCGGGCCGGTGACCGAGCCGGTCCCCGAGACCGACCGACGTCAGGATCTCCCGCGCCCGCCCGCGGTCGACGCGGCGTCCGGCCAGCTTGAGCGGCAGCACCGTGTTCTGCGCGACGGTCAGCGTTTCCAGCAGGTTGTACTGCTGGAAGACGAACCCGACCCGGCCGCGCCTGAACCTGGTCAGCTCCGCCTCGCCGCCCCCCGTCAGCTCCTTGCCGTCCACGCACACGATGCCCCTGTCCGGCCGGTCGAGGCCCGCCGCGCACTGGAGCAGCGTGGACTTGCCCGAGCCGGACGGCCCCATCACCGCGGTGAACGTGCCGCGTCCCAGGCTCAGCGTCACCCCGTCCAGGGCGGTCACGGCGTTCTCCGCCGAGCCGTACGTACGGGTCACCTTGACGAGCCGGAGGGCCTCGGGGGCGGGGCCCGGGTCGTGATTTCCTCGTGCGCCGGAGCGAAACATCGTGATCACCTTCCGTGTGGCACGCCCTGTGCGGTGCCTCGTGGAAGACGCTACGGAGAGTGGGACCGGGCCACACTGGGTGCAGAACCCGTATCGGGGGGTGTACTCAGCGACACCCGGCAGCGCTACGAGCCGCCCAGCAGCACCACCTCCAGGGTGCGCGGGCCGTGCACCCCCTCGACGCGGTCCAGTTCGATGTCGCTGGTCGCGGAGGGGCCGGAGATCCACGTCAACGGCCGCTTCGGGTCGAGGCGTTCGAGGGCCTGGGGCACCGACGACACGACCTGGTCGGGTACCCGCACGACGCAGATGTGGTGGTCGGGGACGAGGGTGATGCGCCGCCGCCCCTGGTCGGGGGAGCCGTCCAGGACGATGGTGCCGGTCTCGGCGACGGCGACGGCGCAGCCGGTGAGCACGCTGTCGACCTCGTCGAGTTCCGGTGCCGTACTCGCCGCCAGGTCCTGGACGAGAGGCGTGTCGACGGCCGTCAGCCACTGGGCCGGCAACCCCGGAGGTACCACCACGGTCCGCGAACCGCGTGCGGACAGGAGACGGGCCAGCAGTTCGGGAAGCTGCCCGTCCGCGCACCGGTGCACGACCGCCCGGTAGTCCGCCAGGTTCTCGGCGAGCAGGTCCACCGTCTCCCGGACGGACCGCTGCCCGTGCTCGCGCAGATAGTCCCGGGCGACGGCCTCCTCGTAGGGCCTCGCGTCGTCCGGCACATCCGCCAGCGCGCGCCGTACCCGGCCCAGGATGCGTTCCCTGCTGCTCACTTGGCCCCGTCCTTTCCACCGTGCGTGCGCTGCCACCAGTCCCGGAACGGCTCCGCGGGCACCGCCGGCAGGTCCCGGCTGCCGCTCCACGCCCGGCCGGGTCCTGGCAGCGTGCGGGGATGCAGGCGCCGGGTGCGCGAGGCCAGCCGCTGCCCGGTCCGCAGCGCGCCCGGGTGCGTGAACGCCCACTGCGCGGCCCGCATCGCCGCCCGCTCGGCGGCGTGTCCCTTGGCGGGCTTCAGGACGACCCGGTTGCCGTTCCGCACGGACGGACCGCCCTGCACCACCCGCTCCCGCAGGTGCACCAGCACCTCGGGGATGTCGATGGCGACCGGGCACACCTCGTAGCAGGCCCCGCACAGCGAGGAGGCGTACGGCAGTGAGGCGTCGATCTCGCTGCCGGTGCCCCGCAGTTGCGGGCTGAGGATCGCGCCGATCGGGCCCGGGTACACCGAGCCGTAGGCGTGGCCGCCCGCCCGCTCGTACACCGGGCACACGTTCAGGCAGGCCGAGCAGCGGATGCAGCGCAGTGCCTGGCGGCCGACCTCGTCGGCGAGGGTGTCGGTGCGGCCGTTGTCCAGCAGGACCAGATGGAAGGTGCTGGGGCCGTCCCCTTCCCCGGCCCGGCCGTCCCTGGTGCCGGTCCACATGGACGTGTACGGGTTCATGCGCTCGGCCGTCGAGGAGCGGGGGAGGGTCTGCAGGAACACCTCCAGGTCCTGCCACCTCGGCACGATCTTCTCGATGCCGACGACCGAGATCAGCGTCTCGGGCAGGGTCAGGCACATCCGCCCGTTGCCCTCCGACTCCACGACCACCAGCGTGCCGGTCTCGGCCACCACGAAGTTGGCGCCGGAGATGCCGACCTTGGCCCGCAGGAACTTCTCCCGCAGGTGCAGCCGGGCCGCCTCCGCGAGTTCGGCGGGCGTGTCCGTCAGCCCCTCGGGCGCCGGACGGCCCCACTCGCCCATCTCGGAGCGGAAGATGTCGCGGATCTCGCCCCGGTTGCGGTGGATGGCCGGCACCAGGATGTGCGAGGGCCGGTCCTTGCCCAACTGCACGATCAGCTCGGCGAGATCGGTCTCGTAGGCGTGGATGCCCCGGGCCTCCAACGCCTCGTTGAGGCCGATCTCCTGCGTCGCCATCGACTTGACCTTGACGACCTCACGCCTCTCGACGTCACCGCCGCCGGCCTCCTCGACCAGCCGGGCGACGATCTCGTTGGCCTCGTCCGCGTCGGTGGCCCAGTGCACGGTCCCGCCGGCGGCCGTGACCGCCTCCTCCACCTGCACCAGATACCGGTCGAGGTGGCGCAGCGTGTGGTCCTTGATCTGCTTCCCGGCCTCGCGCAGCGCCGCCCAGTCGTCCAGCTCCGCCACCGCGCGGGCCCGCTTGTCGCGGATGGTGTGGGTGGCGTGGCGCAGATTGCCGCGCAGCGTCGCGTTGCCCACGGCCTCCCGCGCCGCCCTGGGGAAGGCCGGCATCCCGACGAAGGTCCCGCTCATACGGCCGCCACCTCCTCGGTGTTCGCCAGGATCTCCGCGATGTGCACCGGCCGCATGCCCGTGCGCAGCCGCGTCATGGTCCCGCCGATGTGCATCAGACAGGAGTTGTCGGCCGCGCACAGCACGTCCGCGCCGGTCGACTCCGCGTTGCGCACCTTGTCCGCGCCCATCGCCGCCGAGACGTCGGAGTTCTTCACGGCGAAGGTACCGCCGAAGCCGCAGCACTCCTCGGCGCCCGGCAGCTCCACCAGCTCCAGCCCCCGCACCGCCGCCAGCAGCCGCCGCGGCCGGTCGCCCAGGCCCAGGCTGCGCAGGCCGTGGCAGGTCGGGTGGTACGTCACCGTGTGCGGGTAGTACGCCCCCACGTCCGTCACCCCGAGCACGTCCACGAGGAACTCGGTCAGCTCGTACGTCTTCGGCACCACCGGCGCCAGTGTGGCCGCGAGCGTGTCCCCGCGCCCCTCCGCCCGCGCCCGCTCACCCATCCGCGGATACAGCTCGCGCACCATCGCGCCGCACGAGCCCGAGGGCGTCACGACGGCGTCGTACTGCGCGAACACGTCGGCGAAGTGCCGGGCGAGCGGCTCGGCCTCGTGCCGGTAACCGGTGTTGTAGTGCGCCTGCCCGCAACACGTCTGGGCCATCGGGAAGTCGACCTCGACGCCGAGTCTGGTGAGCAGCGTCACCACGGCGCGGCCGGTGTCCGGATAGAGCGTGTCGTTGACGCAGGTCAGGAAGAGTGCGACACGCATCGCGGGCTCCTCGTTGTTCGATCATCGGATGAATGATGAGTGCAGACTAGTCGGCCGACCGGCGTCTGGGGAGCCCGGGTTCACCGCTCGGCGAGTCGGGCCGCGGCCGCCCTCCAGCGGGCCGTGCCGCCGCGCGGTGCGTACCGGGTCAGCGACTGGGTGCGGGCCGACAGCCCGCGCAGGTCCGCCAGGTCGCCGACCAGGCCGTGGGCGCGGGCCTGCACCAGGACGTTGCCGAGCGCGGCGGCCTCCGTCGGCCCGGCCACCACCGGCAACCCGCAGGCATCGGCGGTCAGCTGGCACAGCAGCGCGTTGCGGGTGCCGCCGCCGACCACGTGCACGACGTCGACCGGATGCCCGGCGAGCCGCTGCGCCTCCTCGACGGCCGCGCGGTGGGCCAGCGCCAGCGAGTCGAGGATGCACCGGGTCACCTCGGCCGGCGTCCGGGGCACCGGCTGCCCCGAGGCGCGGCACGCCTCGGCGATCCGCTCCGGCATCCGCCCCGGCGCCAGGAACGCGGCGTCACCCGCGTCCACCACCGACCGCAGCGCCGGCACCCGCGCCGCCGCGAGCAGCAGCTCACCCAGATCGGGGTCGCCCCAGGCCCGTACGCACTCCTGGAGCAGCCACAGACCCATGATGTTGCGCAGGTAGCGGACGGTGCCGTCCAGGCCGAGTTCGTTGGTGAAGTTGGCGGCCCGGCTCTCCTCCGTCAGCACGGGAGCGGTCAGTTCGAGACCGGCCAGCGACCAGGTGCCGGTGCAGATGTAGGCGAAGCGTTCACCCGAGGCGGGTACGGCGGCCACCGCGGAGGCGGTGTCGTGCGAACCGACCGCCGTCACCGGCACGGGGCCTGCGAGCCCCGTCTCCTCCAGCACCTCCGGCCGCAGCAGCCCCGCCGCGTCACCGGGCCGGCGCAGCGGCGCGAACAGGCCGAGGTCGATCCCCAGCCGGTCCGCGACCTCCCGCGACCAGTCCCGGGTGCGGGGGTCGATCAGCTGGGTGGTGGAGGCGTTGGTCAGCTCCGTGCCCTGTTCACCGGTCAGCCAGTAGGTCAGCAGGTCGGGGATCAGCAACAGCCGCCGGGCCGCCGCGAACTGGGCCGTGCCCCGGGCGGCGACGAGCTGGTACAGGGTGTTGAAGGGCGCGTACTGCAACCCCGTCGCCGCGTACAGCTCCCCGGCGGGCAGCGAGGCCCACACCTTCTCCGCGACGCCCTCGGTACGGGCGTCGCGGTAGTGCACGGGGTTGCCCAGCAGCGCCCCGTCGGCGTCCAGCAGGCCGTGGTCGACGGCCCAGCTGTCCACACCCACCGAGTCCACCGGGCCCGCCGCCCGCAGCCCGTCCAGCACCCCGGCGTACAGCGCGAGGACGTCCCAGCGCAGCCCGTCGGGCGTACGGACCGGCCGGTTGGGGAAGCGGTGCGCCTCCGTCAGCTCCAGCCGGTCGGCGCCCACGCGGCCGACCATGACGCGCCCGCTGGACGCGCCGAGGTCGACCGCCGCGTACGCCTTGACGTCCAGGGCGGTGCTCATCGCAGGAACGCGGCGGCGACGCCGGCGTCGACCGGGACGTGCAGGCCGGTCGTGTGGGTCAGGTCGCCGCCGGTCAGCGCGAACACGGCGTTCGCGACGTGCTCGGGCAGCACCTCGCGCTTGAGCAGCGTCCGCTGCGCGTAGAACTCGCCCAGCTTCTCCTCCGGCACCCCGTACACCGCCGCCCGCCGGGCACCCCAGCCGCCCGCGAAGATGCCCGAACCCCGCACCACACCGTCGGGGTTGACGCCGTTGACCCGGATGCCGTGCTCGCCCAGCTCGGCGGCGAGCAGGCGCACCTGGTGGGCCTGGTCGGCCTTGGTGGCGGAGTAGGCGATGTTGTTGGGGCCGGCGAACACGGCGTTCTTCGACGCGATGTACACGATGTCGCCGCCCAGCTCCTGCGCGGTCATCACCCGGGCCGCCTCGCGCGAGACGAGGAAGGAACCGCGGGCCATGATGTCGTGCTGGAGGTCCCAGTCCTTGGCCGAGGTCTCGAGCAGCGGCTTGGAGATGGAGATCCCCGCGTTGTTGACCACCAGGTCCACCCCGCCGAAGGCGAGCACGGCCGCCTCGAACGCCGCGGCGATCTGTTCCTCGGAGGTGACGTCGACCCGCACCGCGACGGCCTTGTCGTCCCCGCCCAGCTCCTTTGCGACCGCCGCCGCGTTCTCGGCGTTCAGGTCGGCCACGACCACACAGGCGCCCTCGTCCACCAGCCGCCGCGCGATCGCCTTCCCGATCCCGCTGCCCGCGCCGGTGACCAGGGCGACACGGGTGGCCAGCGGCTTGGGCCTCGGCATCCGCCGGAGCTTGGCCTCCTCCAGCGCCCAGTACTCGATGCGGAACTTCTCCGACTCCTCGATGGGCGCGTACGACGACACCGCCTCGGCCCCGCGCATCACGTTGATCGCGTTGACGTAGAACTCGCCGGCCACCCGGGCGGTCTGCTTGTCCTTGCCGAAGCTGAACATGCCCACGCCCGGCACCAGCACGATCGCCGGGTCGGCGCCGCGCATGGCGGGGGAGTCCGGCTCGGCGTGCCGCTCGTAGTAGGCGGCGTACTCCTCGCGGTAGGCCGCGTGCAGCTCCTTGAGCCGGGCCACCGCCTCGTCCAGCGGCGCGGTCGGCGCCACGTCCAGGACCAGCGGACGCACCTTCGTACGCAGGAAGTGGTCCGGGCAGGAGGTGCCGAGCGCGGCGAGCCGCGGGTGCTCGGCCCGCGCGAGGAAGTCCAGCACCACGTCCGGGTCGGTGAAGTGCCCGACCTGCGGCCGGTCCCGGGAGGCCAGCCCCCGGACGTACGGCGCCAGCGCCGCCGCCCGCTCCCGCCGCTCGGCCTCGGGCAGCGCCTCGTACCCCGCGATCAGCGGACCGAACGGCTCGGCCCTGCCGCGCTCGGCCAGGAAGGCCTCGGCGGTGCGGATGATGTGCAGCGAGTTGCGCTCGCACTCCTCGGAGGTGTCCCCCCACGCGGTGATGCCGTGTCCGCCGAGCACACAGCCGACGGCCTGCGGGTTGGCCTCCTTGACGGCCGCGATGTCCAGCCCGAGCTGGAAACCGGGCCGCCGCCAGGGCACCCACACCACGGTGTCGCCGAAGCACTCGGCGGTCAGCTTCTCACCGTCCGCCGCACAGGCCAGCGCGATCCCGGAGTCGGGATGCAGATGGTCCACGTGGGCGGCCTCGACCAGCCCGTGCATCGCCGTGTCGATCGAGGGCGCGGCACCGCCCTGGCCGTGCAGGCAGTAGTCGAAGGCGGCGACCATCTCGTCCTCGCGCTCGACGCCCGGGTAGACGCGCTTGAGCGCCCGCATCCGGTCCAGCCGCAGCACGGCGAGCCCCGCCCCGGTGAGCGTCCCGAGATCCCCGCCGGACCCCTTGACCCACATCAGCTCCACATCACCCCCGGTGACGGGATCGGTCCCGGTGCCCTTGGCGGACGCGTTGCCACCGGCGTAGTTGGTGTTGCGAGGATCGGCGCCGAGCCGATGGGAACGGGCGAGGAGGGCATCGGCCGCAGGGTGGGTCGCCATGTCTATACAGTCCTTCTCGAACGAGGGTCGACTTCCAGGGGCGCGGGGAACCGCGCGATCAACCACGAACAGCCCGCGGTCCGCGGACCACAGGAACCACGCAGATGCTCACGCCCCCCACCCGGCCTGCGTGCCACCAACCCGCTCGGCAACGACCTTCTCGCCCCAACCGGACGCCCGGTACGCCTTGAGAGGGTCGGGCTCCAGGCCCATTTCCTCCCGCACCTCCCGAAGAATCGGACGCACGTCCGTGTCATACGCGTCCATCAGCACGGCGTTGGCCTCCAGCACATCCCCCGAGCCCTGCGCGGCGGCCAGCGCCGCACCGTCGACCAGCAGCGCCTTCGCCGTGGCCTCCTGCACATTCATCACCGACCGGATGATGGCCGGGATCTTCGCCTCGATGTTGTGGCACTGGTCGAGCATGAACGCCACGTCGGAGGTGAACCCGCCCCCGCGCACCACCTCGTACATGATGCGGAACAGCTGGAACGGGTCGGCGGCACCCGCCATCAGGTCGTCATCGGCGTAGAAGCGCGAGTTGAAGTCGAACCCGCCGAGCTTCCCCTCCCGCAGCAGCGTCGCCACGATGAACTCGATGTTCGTGCCCGGCGCGTGGTGCCCGGTGTCGACCACCACCTGCGCCTTCTCGCCCAGCTTCAGACAGTGCGCGTACGCCGTGCCCCAGTCCGGCACGTCCGTCGTGTAGAACGCCGGCTCGAAGAGCTTGTACTCGAGCAGCATCCGCTGCCCCTCGCCGAGCCGCTCGTACACCTCGGCCAGGCCCTCGGCCAGCCGGTCCTGCCGGGACCGGATGTCGTCCTGGCCGGGGTAGTTGGTGCCGTCGGCGAACCACAGTTTCAGGTCGCGCGACCCGGTGGCGTCCATGATGTCGACGCACTCCAGCAGGTGGTCGACGGCCTTCCTGCGCACCGCCGCGTCCGGGTGGCAGATGCTGCCCAGCTTGTAGTCGTCGTCCTGGAAGGTGTTGGAATTGATCGCGCCGATCCGTACGCCCCGCTTCTCGGCGTGCGCGGCCAGCGCGGCGTAGTCCTCGACCCTGTCCCAGGGGATGTGCAGGGCCACGGTCGGAGCCGCGCCGGTGAACTCGTGCACCTTCGCCGCGTCGTCCAGTTTCTCGAACGGGTCGCGCGGGACACCGGCCTGGGCGAACACCTTGAAACGGGTGCCCGAGTTGCCGTACGCCCACGACGGCGTCTCGACGGCCTGGGTCCTGAGCGCGGCCTTCACCGCGGCGAGCTCGGTCACTTCGGGGCTCCTGTGGCATCGGGTCGTGGTCCGCTGCGCCCACGACCAGTCTGTGAAACGATTCAGTAGGCGAAGTTATGAGCCGCCCGAAGGGGTGTCAACCCTTCCGGCCGCTCCGGCTCGCTGTGACTCGGTCGTGACCTTCAATTATCGAAAGTTTTTCGACCCGGAACCATTGACGTGACATACCCCCGCTGCCTAACGTCCCCGGCAACCAAGTTGAAACCTTTCACGACGCCGTGAGGGCCGTCCCGTCCGGCGCCGTCGAGGAGCCCCCAATGACCCACCCGTCCGACACGGGTACGGCCCCGGTTCTGGCGCTCAGGGACGTCTCCAAGTCCTTCGGCGCGGTCCGTGCGCTCAGGGACGTCTCCCTGGAGCTGTTCCCCGGCGAGGTGCACGCCCTCGCCGGCGAGAACGGCGCCGGAAAGTCGACCCTCATCAAGACGCTGGCCGGAGTGCACCGGCCGGACGCCGGCCAGGTGCTGCTCGACGGCGCGCCGGTCGTGTTCCACGGCCCCGGCGACGCCCGGGACGCCGGCATCGCCGTGATCTACCAGGAGCCCACCCTCTTCCCCGACCTGTCGATCGCCGAGAACATCTTCATGGGCCGCCGGCCGCGCCGCGCCCTGGGCCGCATCGACCACAAGGCCACCCGTGCCGCCACCGCCGAACTGATGCGGCGCCTCGGCGTCGAACTCGACCCCGACCGGCCCGCACGCGGCCTGTCCATCGCGGACCAGCAGATCGTCGAGATCGCCAAGGCGCTCTCCTTCGACGCCCGCGTGCTGATCATGGACGAGCCGACCGCCGCCCTCACCGGCAGCGAGGTGGCCCGGCTCTTCGGCGTGGTGCGCACCCTGCGCGAACAGGGCGCCGCGGTGCTGTTCATCTCCCACCGCCTGGAGGAGATCTTCCGCATCTGCGAACGGGTGACCACCCTGCGCGACGGCGCCCGGATCGCCGGCGAGCCCCTGGCGGGCATGACCGAGGACGACCTGGTGCGCCGCATGGTCGGCCGCGACCTCGACGAGCTGTACCCCAAGCAGGAGGTCACGCCCGGCGAGACGGCCCTCAGCGTGCGCAGGCTGACCCGCGAGGGCGTCTTCACCGACGTCTCCTTCGAGGTGCGGCGCGGTGAGATCGTCGCGCTGGCCGGACTGGTCGGCGCCGGACGCACCGAGGTCGCCCGCGCCGTCTTCGGCGTCGACCGCTGGGACGCCGGGGAGGTCGAGGTCGACGGCAAGCCGCTCGTCAACGGCGCCCCCTCCACCGCGATGGCCGCCGGCCTCGCCCTGGTCCCGGAGGACCGCCGCGCCCAGGGCCTGGTGATGGACATGTCCATCGAACGCAACATCGGCCTCACCGGCCTGCGGACGACCGTGAAGGCCGGGCTCGTGGACCGCGGCGCCGAACGCAGCCGCTCCCTCGACTGGGCGGTCAAGCTCCAGGTCAAGTACGCCCGCATCGCCGACACCGTCGCCACCCTGTCCGGCGGCAACCAGCAGAAGGTCGTCCTCGCCAAGTGGCTGGCCACCGGCCCCAAGGTGCTGATCGTCGACGAGCCCACCCGCGGCATCGACGTCGGCACCAAGGCCGAGGTGCACCGGCTGCTGAGCCAACTCGCGGCCGACGGCGTGGCCGTCCTGATGATCTCCTCCGACCTGCCCGAGGTGCTCGGCATGGCCGACCGCGTCCTGGTGATGCACGAGGGACGTCTGACCGCCGAGATATCCCGCACCGACGCCACCGAGGAGACCGTGATGGCCGCAGCCACGGGGAGGGCCGCCGCATGACGGTCGCCGCACCCGACCAGGCCCCCGTGGCCGACGTGCCCGAGGCCGGGGCCACCCGGCTGGTGGACCGCATCTTCAAGATGCGCGAACTGGCCATCCTGCTGGTCTTCCTGGTGATGATCGCCGTCACCCAGGCCGGCAACAGCGAGTTCCTGTCCGAACAGGGCATCAAGGACCTGCTGCTGAACGCGACCATCCTGGTCCTGGTCGCCACCGGCCAGTCGCTGGTCGTCATCACCCGCAACGTCGACCTGTCCGTCGGCTCCACCCTCGGCATCAGCGCCTTCGCCGCCGGCACCTACCTCCAGGGCGGCGGCAACCCCGTCGTGGCCGTGCTGCTCGCGGTGCTGCTGGGCATCGGCTTCGGCCTCCTCAACGGCCTGCTGGTCAGCCTCGGCCAGGTGCCCGCCCTGGTCGTCACCCTCGGCACCCTCTACATCATCCGCGGCATCGACTCCATCTGGGTCGGCTCCCGCCAGATCACCGCGGCCGACCTATCCGGCGGCTTCGTCGACTTCGGCTCCGGCGGCGTCTCCGCCGTGCCCTGGCTGGCCATGATCGCCCTCGCGGTGCTCGTCGCCACGGCGTACTACCTCAAGCACTTCGGCAGCGGACGCGAGCTGTACGCGCTCGGCTCCAACCCGGAGGCCGCCCGGCTGGCCGGCATCCCCGTGCGCAAGCGCATCCTCGCCGCCTACACCTTCTGCGGCGCCCTCGCCGGACTCGCCGGCGCCCTCTACCTCGCCCGGTTCGGCAACGTCGACTCCGGCACCGGCAACGGCTACGAACTGACCGTCGTCAGCGCCGTGGTGGTCGGCGGCGTGGTCTTCACCGGCGGCTCCGGCAGCGTCTACGGCGCCGCCCTCGGCGCACTGCTGCTGACCTCGGTCAACAGCGTGCTGCCCGCCCTCGGCGTCAGCTCGGTGTGGGTGCTGGCCATCAACGGCATCCTGCTCATCCTGGCCATCGCCGTCGACCGGATCGTCGCGCTGCGCGTGGCCGACGCCCTGAAGAAGAGGAACGCCCGCCATGGCTGACAGTTCCCCGACGCGCGCCGTCCGCCGGTCCGCCTCCTTGAGGTGGGACGGGGCCGTCGGCGCCCTCCTCGTGGTCGTCCTGCTGCTCTCCTTCGGCTTCGTCGACGGCTTCGGCAACGCCCTCAACCTGTCCTTCCTGATCGGCAACACCCTGCCGATCGCGCTCATCGCCCTGCCCATGACGCTGCTGGTCGTCTCCGGGGAGATCGACCTGTCGGTGGCCTCCACCGCGGGCCTGTCCGGCGCGGTGATGGGCGCCCTGTGGAACCAGGGCATGACCATCGAGGCGATCATCCCGGTCTGCCTGCTGCTCGGCGTGATGTGCGGTCTGGTCAACGGCCTGCTGGTCACCCGGCTGGGGCTGCCGTCCCTCGCCGTCACCATCGGCACCATGGCCGCCTACCGGGGCATCGCGCAGATCGTGCTCGGCTCCGACGCGGTGACCGACTTCCCCTCGCAGTACCTGGACTTCGCGGCCGGACGCATCGGCGACACCTTCCTGCCGTACGCCTTCCTGCCCTTCCTGGTGCTGCTGGCCATCGCCGTCGTCGCCCTGCACGCCATGCCGTTCGGCCGGTCGCTGTTCGCCATCGGCGCCAACGAGGAGGCCGCGCGCTTCGCCGGCATCCGGGTCAAGCGGCAGAAGCTGATCCTGTTCACGCTGACCGGCCTGATGTCGTCCCTCACCGGCGTCTTCTGGGCCCTGCACTACGCCAGCGCCCGCTACGACAACGCCACCGGCCTCGAACTGTCCGTCGTCGCCGCCGTCCTCCTGGGCGGCATCGACTTCGACGGCGGCAAGGGCACGCTCGGCGGGGCGATCGCGGGCGTGTTCCTGCTCGGCGCGCTGCAGAACGTGATGAGCCTCCAGGACGTCTCCGCGCAGTCGCAGATCGTCGTCACCGGCGTCCTGCTCGTGCTCTCCGTGCTCGGCCCCCGGGTCGCACGGCAGATCTCCCTCGCGAGGGCCGGACGCAGGGCGGCACCGACGCCCCCGTCCAAGGCGCCCGCGCCCACCCCGTAACCCCGTCATCGGCTCCGTCCACCCTCGTAAGGAACCCACCATGCGCAAGTCGTCCATCCGCCGTACCTGCGCGGCCCTCGCCGCCGTCACCTCCCTCGCCCTGGCCGCCACCGCCTGCGGCGGCACCACGAAGGAGGACGTCAAGGACGAGGGCGGCAAGGCCGCCGCGGCGGGCAAGGCCGACCCGAACGCCGCGACGAAGAAGGGACTGACCGTCGGCTTCCTGCCCAAGCAGGTGAACAACCCCTACTTCACCGTCGCCGACAAGGGCGGTGAGAAGGCCGTCAAGGAGCTGGGCTCCAGCTACAAGGAGGTCGGCACCTCCAGCGGCACCGACACCGCCGGCCAGGTCTCCTACGTCAACACGCTCACCCAGCAGCAGGTCGACGCCATCGCCGTCTCCGCGCAGGACCCGGGCGCCCTGTGCACCGCGCTCAAGCAGGCGATGAAGAACGACATCAAGGTCGTCACCTACGACTCGGACACCAACCCCGAGTGCCGCAACGCCTTCATCTCCCAGGCGTCCGCCGACGACATCGGCCGCACCCAGGTGCAGCAGCTGGCCGAGCAGATCGGCAACAAGGGCGAGATCGCGATCCTGTCCGCCGCGCAGACCGCGACGAACCAGAACGCCTGGATCGAGATCATGAAGGACGAGCTGAAGGACCCGAAGTACAAGGACATCAAGCTGGTCACGGTCGCCTACGGCGACGACGACGCCCAGAAGTCCTTCCAGCAGACCCAGGGCCTGCTCCAGGAGCACCCGAACCTGAAGGGGATCATCTCCCCGACCACCGTCGGCATCAAGGCCGCCGCCCAGTACCTGTCCGGCTCCAAGTACAAGGGCAAGGTCAAGCTGACCGGCCTCGGCACCCCCAACGACATGCGCAAGTACGTCAAGAACGGCACCGTCGAGGCGTTCGAGCTGTGGGACCCGGCCAAGCTCGGCGAACTCGCCGCCCGCACCGCCGTCGCCCTGTCCTCCGGGCAGATCACCGGCAAGGAGGGCGAGACCTTCAAGGCCGGCGCCCTGGGCGAGTACACCATCGGCAAGGACGGTGTGATCAACCTCGGCAAGCCGACCGTGTTCACCGCCGACAACGTCGACCAGTTCAACTTCTAGTCACCACCCTCGTACGGGAGCGGCAGTCCATGCAGCGCGTCTGTTTCCTGCTCAAGGTCCGCCGGGACCGCATCGCGGAGTACCGCGAACGCCACGCCGCCGTGTGGCCGGAGATGTGCGAGGCACTCTCCGCCACCGGCTGGCACAACTACTCGCTCTTCCTGCGTGACGACGGCCTGCTCGTCGGCTACCTGGAGACCGAGGACTTCGCCGCCGCCCAGGCCGGGATGGAGGCCACCGAGGTCAACGCCCGCTGGCAGGCGGAGATGGGCCCGCTGTTCGAGTCCCTCGACGGGGCCCGCCCCGACGAGGCGATGAAGCCCCTCACCGAGGTGTTCCACCTCGCCTGACGGGGATCTCGTCGGGGCGGCCCGGGTACTGTGGGAAGGTCCCGCGGCCGCCACCCCATACCCAGTACGACCTCGGAGGTCCCTGCCCGATGGCCCATTCCGTGGGTATCAAGGACGTCGCCCGCGCCGCCGGAGTTTCCGTGGGCACGGTCTCCAACGTCATCAACCGGCCCGACACCGTCGCGACCGAGACCCGCGCGCGGGTGCTGTCCGCCATCGACCGGCTGGGCTACGTCCGCAGCGAGTCCGCGCGTCAGCTGCGCGCCGGCCGCAGCCGCATCATGGGGCTCCTGGTCCTGGACATGGGCAACCCGTTCTTCGTCGACGTCGCCCGCGGTGCCGAGCGTGCCGCCCGCGAGGCCGGGCTCGGCGTCATGGTCTGCAACAGCGCCCAGAACCCGGGCGAGGAGGCCGAGTACCTCTCGCTCTTCGCCGAGCAGCGGGTCCGGGGCGTCCTGCTCACCCCCGCCGACGCCACCGGCCGCAACATCGAGGGCTTCCGGCGCCACCACATCCCCTTCGTGCTGGTCGACCGGGTCGCCGAGGGCACCACCGAGTGCTCGGTCTCCGTCGACGACGTCGCGGGCGGCGCGCTGGCCGTGCGCCACCTCGTGGACGCCGGACACCGTTCCCTCGCCTACGTCAGCGGCCCGCCCGGCCTCAACCAGGTGCGCGACCGCCGCACCGGCGCCCTCACCGCGCTCGCCGAGGCCGGACTCGGCCCCGGCGCGCTGCGCGAACTGCCCACCGAGCGCCTCGACGTCGCCGCGGGCCGCGACGCCGGCGCCCGCCTGCTGGGCCTCGCCGAGCGGCCGACCGCCGTCTTCTGCGCCAACGACCTGCTCGCCCTCGGCGTCCTGCAGGCCATGTACGCCGCCGGGGTCGGCGTCCCCGACGACCTCGCGATCGTGGGCTACGACGACATCGAGTTCGCCGCCGCCGCGGCCGTCCCGCTCACCTCCGTGCGCCAGCCCGCCGTCACCATGGGCGCCATGGCCGCCGAACTGCTTCTGGAGGAGACCGAGCTGGAGGGCACCGACCGGACCCACCCGCACCGGCGGGTCGTCCTCCAGCCGGAGCTGGTGGTGCGGCGCTCCAGCCTCGCCGCCCGCTGACCGGCCGGTCAGCAGGATTTCATGATCCCGGGGGTCGGCGGCCGCAGGACGGTGTGCTGAACTGGGACGCGGCCGAAAGAATCGGCCGCCAGATCCGTCCGCCCGGGAGACCCCTTGAGCGTCAGCTACCGCCAGCCAGGCGTCGTCCTCACCGACCGCCGTTTCACCGTGCCCCTCGACCACGCCGACCCCACCGGGGAGACGATCGAGCTGTACGCCCGCGAGGCCGTCGCGAGCGACAAGGCCGACAAGGACCTGCCCTGGCTGGTCTACCTCCAGGGCGGCCCCGGCTTCGGGGCGAACCGTTTCATCGGCCGTCCCGCCTGGTTCGGCCGCGCCCTGAAGGACTATCGCGTCCTGCTCCTGGACCAGCGCGGCACCGGCGCCTCCACCCCGGCCAACCGCCAGACGCTCCCGCTGCGCGGCGGCCCCGCCGAGCAGGCCGACTACCTCGCCCACTTCCGCGCCGACGCCATCGTCCGCGACTGCGAGGCCATCCGCCCCCAGGTCACCGGCGGCGCCCCCTGGACCGTCCTCGGCCAGAGCTTCGGCGGCTTCTGCACCGTCGCCTACCTGTCGCTGGCCCCCGAGGGACTGAGCACCGCCCTGATCACCGGCGGCCTGCCCTCCCTGGACGGCCACGCGGACGACGTCTACCGGGCCGCCTACCCCCGCATCGAGCGCAAGGTCGTCGCGCACTACGCCCGCTACCCGCAGGACATCGAGCGCGCCCGCCGCATCGCCGACCACCTCCTCACCCACGACGTGGTCCTGCCGAACGGCTACCGCCTCACCGTGGAGGCCTTCCAGTCCCTCGGCATCCTGCTCGGCGGCAGCGAGGGCAGCCACCGGCTGCACTTCCTCCTGGAGGACGCCTTCGTCCGCACCCCGAACGGACACGAACTCTCCGACGCCTTCCAGGAACAGGCCCAGGGCCTGCTGTCCTACGCGGCCAACCCGCTGTACGCCCTCATCCACGAGGTCATCTACGGCCAGGACGCCCGGCCCACCGCCTGGTCCGCCGAGCGCATCCGCGCCGAGTTCCCGCGCTTCGACGCCGCGAAGGCCCTCGCGGGCGACGAACCGCTGCTGTTCACCGGCGAGTCGATCCACCCCTGGATGTTCGACTGCGACCCGGCGCTGCGCCCGCTGCGCGAGACCGCCGAACTGCTCGCCGCCCGCACCGACTGGACCCCGCTGTACGACCCCGCCCGCCTCGCCGCCAACGAGGTGCCGGCCGCCGCGGCCGTCTACCACGACGACATGTACGTCGACACCGCCCACGCGCTGACCACCGCCCGCGCGATCCGGGGCCTGCGCACCTGGGTCACCGACGAGTTCGAGCACGACGGTGTGCGGGCCGGCGGCCCCCGGGTCCTGGACCGGCTGCTCGCGCTCGCCCACGACGAGGCCTGAGCGGCCGGAGACCGGACACCTGGGGCCGGGCCCGAAATCCGGGTGGGATGCCGGCGGCGCGGGTTAGTGTGCGGGCATGACGGAGCCGACGATCACGCAACTGGAGCCCATGCCCGGCGACTGGAGCCGCGCCCTGGCCGTGGTGGCGCACCCGGACGACCTGGAGTACGGCTGCTCGGCGGCGATCGCGGCCTGGACCGACCAGGGCCGCGAGGTCGCCTACGTCCTGGCGACCAGGGGCGAGGCGGGCATCGACACGCTGCCGCCCGACGAGTGCGCCCCGCTGCGCGAGCGCGAGCAGCGGGCGAGCGCCGCGGTCGTCGGGGTGAGCGAGGTGGAGTTCCTCGACCACCGGGACGGCGTCATCGAGTACGGCACCGCGCTGCGCCGCGACATCGCCGCCGCGATCCGGCGGCACCGGCCCGAGCTGGTCATCACCCTCAACCACCGGGACACCTGGGGCGGCGTCGCGTGGAACACCCCGGACCACGTCGCCGTCGGCCGCGCCACGCTCGACGCGGCCGCCGACGCGGGCAACCGGTGGATCTTCCCGGAGCTGACCGAGCAGGGTCTCGAACCCTGGAACGGCGTGCGCTGGGTCGCGGTCGCCGGTTCCTCCTCGCCCACCCACGCCGTGGACGCCACCCCGGGTCTGGAGCGCGCGGTGCGCTCACTGCTCGAACACCGCACGTACATCGAGGTGCTGACCGAGGAGGACCCGGAGACGTACGTGCGTGGGTTCCTCACCGGCTTCGCCCAGGCCGCCGGGGAGCGGTTCGGCGGGAAGCCGGCGGTGACCTTCGAAGTCTTCGGACGGTAGCGGCGTGGCGGGGGAGCAGGACGTGCGCGGGGAGCGGGACACGCGGGGGCAGCGGCGTCTCGCGGAGCGGTTCGAGGAGCACCGCGGGCAGCTGAGGGCGGTGGCCTACCGCATGCTCGGCTCGCTGGCCGAGGCGGAGGACGCCGTGCAGGAGGCCTGGCTGCGGCTCGACCGGTCCGACACGGACGCCATCGACAACCTCGGCGCCTGGCTGACCACCGTGACCGGCCGGATCTGCCTGGACCTGCTCCGCTCCCGCACCGCGCGCCGCGAGGAGCCGATGACCGAGGGTTTCGACTCCTTCGTGCCGGACCCCGTGCTGCGGGCCCTGCCCCAGGCCGATCCGGAGGCGGAGGCCCTGCACACCGACTCGGTGGGCATCGCCCTGCTGGTGGTCCTGGAGACCCTGGAACCGGCCGAGCGGCTGGCGTTCGTCCTGCACGACATGTTCGCCGTGCCCTTCGACGCCATCGCACCGGTCGTCGAGCGCACCCCGGCCGCCACCCGGCAGCTCGCCAGCCGGGCCCGGCGCCGGGTGCGCGACGCGACCCCCGCGGCCGAACCGGACCTCGGCCGGCAGCGCCGGGCGGTCGAGGCGTTCCTCGCCGCGAGCCGCGCCGGTGACTTCGAGGCCCTGGTGTCCGTCCTGCACCCGGACGTGGTGCTGCGGGCCGACGCCGGCGCGCTGGCCCGCGGTGTGGCGGCCTCCAAGGTGGTGCGGGGCGCGCGGACGGTCGCCACCGGGGCGTTCCACTTCCGCCACCTCGCCGCACTCGCCCGCGTCGTCCTGGTCAACGACGCGGTCGGTACCGTCGCCGTGTCCGAGGGGCAGCCGCGGTCGGTCACCTACGTCACCGTCGCCGACGGTCTCATCACGGGTCTGTACATCCTGTCCGACCCGGAGCGGCTGGCCCGTCTGGACCTGTCCGCGCTGGAGGGCTGACCGGGGGCGCGGGGGCCGCCCTCGGGCCCCCGCGCCGACGGCCCGTATCCTCGACGACATGCGAGAACACACGGCGGACCGGGCGGACGACCGGGCCGGTGCGGAACTGCGCGCCGACTGCGGGAGCTGCTTCGGCCTGTGCTGCGTGGCCCTGCCGTTCGCCCGCTCGGCGGACTTCGCGATCGACAAGGACGCCGGCACCCCCTGCGCGAACCTGCGCACCGACCACCGCTGCGGCATCCACGCGACGCTGCGGGAGCGCGGCTTCACCGGCTGCACGGTCTACGACTGCTTCGGCGCCGGACAGCGGGTCTCGCAGGTCACCTTCGGCGGCCGGGACTGGCGCACCGGCCCGCCGGAGCGGTCCCGCCGCATGTTCGAGGTGTTCCCGGTCGTCCGCCAACTGCACGAGCTGCTCCGGTACCTGACCGAGGCACTGGCCCTGCCCGCCGCCCGTCCGGTCCACGCCGACCTGCGCGGCGCCCTCGCCGACACCGAACGCCTCGCCGGAGGAACCCCGCAGGAGCTGGCCGCCCTCGACGTGGCCGCGCACCGGCAGCGGGTCAACGTGCTCCTGCTGCGCACCAGCGAGCTGGTCCGGGCCGGTACCCGCGGCCGGGGGAAGAACCGCCGCAACGCCGACCTGATGGGTGCCCGCCTGAAGGGCGCCGACCTGGCGGGGGCCGACCTGCGCGGGGCCTACCTCATCGCCGCCGACCTCACCGGCGCCGATCTGCGGGGCGCCGACCTGATCGGCGCGGACCTGCGCGACGCCGACCTGACCGACGCCGACCTGACGGGCGCCTTCTTCCTGACCCAGCCGCAGGTCAACGCGGCCAGGGGCGGCCCGGGCACCAGGCTGCCGGACTCACTCACCCGCCCGGTGCACTGGACAGCGGGACGCTGAACCGGCGTTCCCGGCGCCCTCCTCCCGTGCTGTTCCGGCGTCGCCCGTGCGGGCAGCGGGCGCGGGCGACGCCGGGGCCCGCCGGTCCAGGCGCAGGCGCAGCCCCTCGGGCATCAGCGTCAGCCGCTCGGTGACCCGCAGCCGGTAGCCGGGGTCCGGCCGCAGGTCGTAGCGGCGCAGCAGCAGCCCGAGGACCAGTGTGGCCTCGTGCAGCGCGAACTGCCGCCCGATGCACGCCCGTGCCCCCGTTCCGAACGGCTTGAACGTGTGCGGGGCGCGCGCCCGCACGGCCTTCGCGTCGAAGCGGTCCGGGTCGAACCGCTCGGCGTCCGGGCCCCACACCTCGGGATCGCGGTGCAGCATGCCCGTGAGCACCAGCGCCCAGGCCCCGCGCCGCATCGGGTACGTGCCGCCGAGCACCGTGTCCTCGCGGGCCTCCCGCGCGAAGCCGGGGGCGGTCGGCCACAGTCGCAGCGACTCGTCCAGGACCCGGCGCACGTAGCGCAGTCGGGCCACCTGCTCGTAACCGGGCGCCTCGGTGTCGCCCCACACCCGGTCCACCTCGGCACGCGCCCGGGCCGCGATCTCGGGGTGCCGCGCGAGGTAGTGCAGGGCGAAGGAGAGCGCGCCCGAGGTCGTCTCGTGCCCGGCGACCAGGAACGTGATGACCTGCCGGCGGACGTTCTCGGGCGACAGCCGCTCACCGGTCTCGGGGTGCGCCGTCGCCAGCATCCGGTCGAGCAGGTCGCCGGTACCGCTCCCGCTCCCGCCGCCGGTGCCACCGGCCGCCCGGCGGGCGCGGACGAGCTCGTCGACCGTGCGGTTGAGGTACGCGATGTCGGCGGCGTTGCGGCGGCTGGCGTCCCGCAGCAGCCAGGGGGCGAGCGGAGCGGGCACCGTGTTGAGGCGCTGCGCGTAGCCGAGCGTGCCCACCATGGCGGTGACGAAGGGGTGGAGGCGGGGGCGTTCGAAGGAGCCGAAGTCGTGCCCGAAACCGGTGCGCGCGATGGTCTCCAGCGTCAGCTTGGTCATGTCGCCCGGCACGTCCACCGTCCGCCCTGCCGCCTCGGCCAGGTCCCACTGGCCGGTGAGCCGCGCGGCCACGTCCAGCATCATCACGTGGTACCCGGCCATGGCCTCGCGGCTGAACCCGGGCGCCAGCACGTCGTGCGCGAGCTGCCAGTTGGGCTCGTGGTTGTACGCCGTGAACAGCCCGTCCCCGGCCACCGGCCGCAGGTTGGCCACGCCCAGGCCCACGTGCTTGGCGAACCGCGTCTCGTCCGCCAGGTCGGCGGCGAGCGAGGCGCCCCACACGAACACGAACTCCTTGCCGAAGGCACGCCGCCGGAATATCGGCCCCAGCCGCCGCGCGTACCGCAGCGAGTCCTGCATCGGGGTGCGCCTGCTCGCGCCCACGACGTCACCGAGCAGGGGCAGCCGGTACGGGGGGTGCGGGATGCGGTGCAGCTCGGGCCAGCCCAGCTCGGCGCCGCGGAAGCCCTTCGGCAGTCCGTCCCGGGCCGTTTCCCTCACTGTCTGGGCCATGACGAGATCTCCCTTGACGCAGCGGCGTGTTGCACGAGCCGAGTCGAGCGTGTTGTACATGGGTTCAATAACGCGCCCAGTCTCGTCCCGTTGTTGAACCGGCGTCAAGTAAGGTGCGGGCATGGCCGCGAACCAGGGCGAGCGCACCCGCCGCCGGCTCAGCACGGGCGAGCGCCGGGAGCAGTTGCTCTCGGTGGGGGCGCGCCTGTTCTCGGAGAGTCCGTACGACGAGGTCTGGATCGAGCAGGTCGCCGAGATCGCCGGGGTCTCCCGCGGGCTGCTGTACCACTACTTCCCGAACAAACGGGACTTCTTCGCGGCGGTCGTCGAGCGCGAGAGCGAGCGCATGCTGCGGATGACGGCGGCCGTGCCCGGCGTCCCGGTCCGTGAGCAACTCACCGCGGGCCTCGACGCCTACCTGGAGTACGTGCGGGCCCACGCGCACGGCTACCGCGCCTTCCACCGCGCCGACGCGGCCGGCGACCGGTCGGTGCGCCGCGTCTACCGGAAGGCGCTCGCCGCGCAGGAACGGCAGATCCTGGCCGCCCTCGCCGCCGACCCGGAGTTCGGCCCGGCCTTCGAGGGACGGGGCGACGTACGGCTGGCGGTGCGCGGCTGGCTGGCCTTCACCACGGCGGTCTGCCTGGAGTGGCTGCGGGACCCGGAGCCCGCCCGTGAACAGGTGCGGGACCTGTGCGCACGGGCGCTGCTGGGGGCCATCGCGCCCTGAGGCCGCGGGTCCGGTTCGCCCGCCGGGGGAGAGTCGAGTCGGTGTCGTGGTTGGCGCACTCCCCGAACTCCGATAGGTTAGGTGAGCCTTACCTAATGAATTGCCGAACGGAGGTTGGGATGGGTGACCCCCACACGTGGGCGGCCGCGCCCGCCGCGGCGGAGCAGGCCCGCTCGGTGCTCGCCGCCGCCTGGTCGTGCGCGGTGACCGCGGAGGGCGGCCGGGAGGAGTTCGTCGGCGCGCACTCCGTGACCGACGACGGCCGGGTGCTCCTGCACGTCCCCGAGGACAGCACGCTGCTCGCCGCGGCGGTGTGCGCGCCCCGCGGGGAGCCGTCCGCCGTGCTGGAGTTCGCCGACGTGGCGCCCGTCCCGGTGCGGGGGCGGATCAGGGCCCGGCTCTGGCTCGCCGGCCGGCTGGCCGTGGAGGACCACCACCTGGGCTTCTGGCCCACCCGTGTGGTGCTGCGGCGGCCGTCCGGGACCGTGGTGGTCGACGTCGACGAGTTCGCCGCGGCCGCGCCCGATCCGCTGGCCCTGGCCGAGGCGCGGCTGCTGACCCATCTCGCCGACTGCCACGGCGACGCCGTGCAGCGGCTGACCCGGCTCGTGGACGCGGACAGTCTGCACGCGGCGGTCCGGGTGCGGCCGCTCGCCGTCGACCGGCACGGACTGACCCTGCGCATCGAACGGATCCGTGACCACGACGACGTACGCCTGCCGTTCCACGCGCCCGCCGACGAGATCGCGCAGCTCACGGAGCGGGTGCACGTGCTGCTCGCCCAGGCGGGCGCCGCCTCCCGCCCGCGGGCCCTACAGCGGCAGCGCACAGACGGCGACGGGTGAGGCGAACGGCTCTCCCGCGGGGTGCAGCCCGCCGTCGTCCGCGCTCACCCGGAAGGCGCTCACGGTGCCGGAGTGCTGGTTGGCCGCGAACAGCAGCCCCCCGTCCGGGGAGAAGGCGATCTGCCGCGGGAAGTCGCCGCCCACCGGCACCGTCCCCAGCAGCCGGAGCCGGGCGCCCTCCGCCTCCACCGCGTACCGCGTCAGACGGTCGTGCCCCCGGTTGGCGAGAAAGGCGTACGCGCCGTCGGCCGTGACCAGGATCTGCGCCGGGTAGTTGGTGCCCGCCCCCTGGTCCGGTCCCGCCCCGGTGGACTGTGGCTCGCCGACGGTCAGGCGCCCGGACCCCGGGTCGTACGCGCAGACCGTGACGGTGTCGTCGAGTTCGTTGGCCAGATAGGCGTGGCGTCCGCCCGGGTGGAAGGTGAGGTGCCGGGGTCCGGCGCCCGCCCGGGTCCGCGCCCGCGCGACCTCCGCGAGGGTGCCGGCGCCCTCGTCCAGGCGGTAGGTGTACACGGTGTCCGTGCCGAGGTCCACGGCGAGGACGTGGGCGCCGTCCGGGGCGGTGACGACCTGATGGGCGTGCGGACCCCGCTGGCCCGGGCCCGGCGGGGGAGTGGAGTGCGTGACCAGGTGGGTGCGTTCGCCCGGCGCGCCCGAGGCGTCGATCGGATGCACGGCGATGCTGCCCGAGCCGTAGTTGGCGCTGAACAGCCAGCGCCCGCCCGGGTGCACCGACAGGTGGCAGGGCGCCGCCCCGCCGGTGCTCCGGCTGCCCAGCACCCTGCGGTCCGACAGCCGGACGGCGGTCACCGCCCCGTCCTCGCGCTCGTCGACCGCGTACAGGGTCCGGCCGTCGGGATGCACCGCCAGGTACGAGGGATCGTCCACCTCGGCGAGGAGCCCGCGGCCGGTGATCCGGCCCGTGCCGGGTTCGTACGCGGCGAGCCCGATGCCCTTGCCGCCGCCCTCGGCGGAGGTGTAGGTGCCCAGGAGGAGCGGGCGCGGGCCGGAGGACCCCCGCTCCCTGCCCGACGCACCGCTGCTCGCCCGGGGCGCGGTGGGCGTCGCGGACGGCGCCCGCGCCCCTCCCGTGCTGCCGCATGCCGCTACCGCGGGGAGGGTCGCGGTAGCGGTGGCCGTGCGGGCGAGCAGCCCGACGAAGCGCCGCCTGCTCCATCCGTCACCCTTCATACGGCCCTCCCGTGCCGGTCCCGCCGCTACCAGTCCCCGTCCTGCACCGGCTTGCCCGGTGCGTCCCCCAGCGGCTGGACCTGATGGGGAGCGGGCGGCTGCCAGGGCTCGTGGTCGTCGCCGACCCAGTCCCCGACCGGCTTCACGTCCTGGAGCGGTGCGGTGGGTGCGAGATCGTGGGCGTCCTGGTCGTAGTAGTCGTACCAGGGCAGGCCGGCCCGGGTGTAGGCGGCCCGGTCCACGGGGGACGGCGGCGGCGCCTCGCCGGTGATGCGGTGCCACTCGGGCGGTGTCACCAGGTGCACGAAGACCCGGCCCGCCGGCCGCTCGGCCCAGTCCGTCGGCGGCCGCTGGTCGCGGTACACCTCCTGGCGCATGGAGCCGCCGACGCCGAGGCCCATGGCGGGCGCGGACCGGGGCGC
>NZ_MULI01000029.1 GCF_002939385.1 Streptomyces sp. MH60
ACCCGGAAGCTAAGCCTTACAGCGCCGATGGTACTGCAGGGGGGACCCTGTGGGAGAGTAGGACGCCGCCGAACAATTATTGCGAGGAAACCCCGCACCGGAAACGGTGCGGGGTTTTCTGCGTTTAGGGTCTCTGTATGCGCTACGACCTGGTTATCTTCGACAACGACGGTGTTCTCGTCGACAGTGAGCCGATCTCCAATCGGCTGCTCGCCGGCTATCTCACCGAGCTGGGGCACCCGACGTCCTACGAGGACTCGCTGCGGGACTACATGGGGGCCGCCATGCACCGCGTGCACGACCTCGTCCTGGAGCGGACGGGACGGAGCTTGCCCGTGGACTTCGACGACGTGTTTCACGGGCGGGTGTTCGCCGCCTTCGTGCGGGAGCTGGAGCCGGTTCCCGGAGCCGTCGGGGTGCTGGAGAAGCTGGCCGCGGACGGGGTGGCGTACTGCCTGGCCTCGTCCGGGAGTCATGAGCGGATTCGGGTGGGACACCGGAAGACCGGGCTGGACCGGTGGTTCGAGGACGAGCGGATCTTCAGTTCCCAGGACGTGGGGCGGGGGAAGCCGGCGCCGGATCTGTTCCTGCACGCGGCGGAGCGGATGGGAGTGGCGCCGGAGCGGTGTGTCGTGGTCGAGGACAGTCCGCTCGGTGTGCGGGCCGCCGTCGCGGCCGGTATGGACGTGTACGGGTTCACCGCGATGACGCCCGCCGACCGGCTCGCCGGGGCGACTCGGCTCTTCGGGGACATGGGGGAGCTGGCCGATCTGCTGCGCGGCTGACGCCTGACATTCGGCATGCGCTGTTCCGGACGGTTGTTTCTCCTGCGGGACCCTGCTCGGCCGCGAAGCTGAGTGCTGGAAGCTGAGAAGAATTCATCTTTGATTGGATCTACCCACGGGTAAGCCGGGGCCCTACGCTCGCCGCCATGACTGATGTGCTGCGGCGCGGCAGGGCCTCGCTCGCGTTCGGCTTCTTCGCCCAAGGGGTCGCCTTCGCGCTGCTGGTGACGCGCATCCCGGCCATCCAGGACCGGTACGGCGTCTCCGACGCGCTGCTGCCCGCCTTCCTCGCCGCCGTGCCGATCCTGGCCGGCGTCGGGAGTGTGGTGAGCGAGCGCCTGGTGCGGCGGGTGCGGCCGAGCCGGCTGCTGCGCTGGTCCCAGCCGGTGGTGCTGCTGGCGCTGCTCGGCGTCGGGGCGGGGGACCGGGTGGCGCTGCTGGCCGTCGCCCTGGCCGTCTTCGGGCTGGCCGTGGGCGCGCTGGACGCCTCGATGAACATGCTCGGGGTGAGCCTGCAACGGGCGTACGGGCGCAGCATCATGCTCGGGTTCCACGCGGCGTACAGCCTGGGCGGGATTCTGGGGGCCTCGCTGGCGTGGGCGGGCGCGCACTGGGACCTGGCGCTGTGGGTGTCGTATCTGCCGGTCGTGGTGCTGCTGTTGCCGGCCGCGCTGGTGGGGAGCCGGTGGTACGTCGACGGGGAGCGGGCCGGCGCGGAGGGCACGGACGCGGGCGGGGGCGTCGCCTTCAAGGTGCTGCTGCCGCTGTGCCTGGTGATGACGTTCGCGTACATCGGGGACTCGACCGTCTCCAACTGGAGCGCGAAGTACCTCCAGGACGTGCTGGGGAGTTCGGAGCAGCTGGCCACCGTGCCGTACAACGTCTACATGGTGACCACGCTGGTGGGGCGGGCCGTCGGGGACTTCGGGGTGCGGCGGTTCGGCGCCGCGACGGTGGTGCGGGGCGGGGCGGTCGTCGCGGCGGGCGGGTTCGTCGTGGTGGCGTCGGCGCCGGGGGCCTGGGTGGGGATGCTCGGGTTCACGCTGCTGGGTCTCGGGCTGTGTGTGCTGGTGCCGCAGACGTTCGCGGCGGCGGGGCGGCTGGCGGCGGAGAAGGACGGTCGTCCGGGGGCGTCCGACGCCGCGGTGGCGCGGCTCAATGTGTTCAACTACGTCGGTTTCCTGATCGGTTCGCCGCTGGTGGGGGCGCTGGGGGACGCCTGGAGTTATCGCGGGGCGATGCTCGTGCCGATGGTGTTGGTGCTGGTGACGGTCGTGTACGCCAGGTCGTTCGAGGCTCGACCGGACCGATACGGTGGCGGTCATGAGCGGCCGCGCACAGCTGATGTGGGACGAGGCAGTAACGGGCTATGACTTTGGACCGGAGCATCCGATGGACCCGGTCCGGCTCGCCCTGACCCGGAGTCTGGTCGGTGCCCTCGGGCTCGACCGGGAGGCGGAGGTCGTCGCGGCGCGCCCGGCCGGGGAGTCGACGTTGCGGCTCGTCCACCGCGAGGACTACATCGACGCGGTGAAGGCGGCGTCGGCCGACCCGGGATCGGCGGACGGGTCGTACGGGCTCGGGACGATCGACGATCCGGCCTTCGCGGGGATGCACGAGGTGTCCGCGCTGATCGCCGGGCAGTCGGTGGGGGCGGCGGAGGCGGTGTGGCGGGGGGAAGCGCTGCACGCGGTGAACTTCGCGGGCGGGCTGCACCACGCGATGCCGGGCGCGGCGTCCGGGTTCTGCGTGTACAACGACGCGGCGCTGGCCATCGCGCGGCTGCTGGAGCTGGGGGCCGAGCGGGTCGCGTACGTGGATGTCGACGTGCATCACGGGGACGGGGTGCAGGCGGCGTTCTGGGAGGACCCGCGGGTGCTGACGGTGTCGCTGCACGAGCATCCGGCGACGCTGTTCCCGCAGACCGGGTGGCCGGAGGAGACGGGGGCGGACTGCGCCGAGGGGTCGGCCGTGAACGTCGCGCTGCCGGCGGGGACCGGGGACGCGGGGTGGCTGCGGGCGTTCCACGCGGTGGTGCCGGAGGTCCTCGCGGAGTTCCGGCCGCAGGTATTGGTGACGCAGCACGGTGCCGATACGCACTTCGAGGATCCGCTGGCGCATCTGGCGGTGTCGCTGGACGCGCAGCGGGCGGTGCAGGTGGCGTGCCATGACTTCGCGCACGAGTACGCCGGGGGGCGGTGGGTGGCGCTCGGCGGGGGCGGATACGCGGTGGTGGAGGTGGTGCCGCGGTCGTGGACCCACCTGGTGGGGATCGCGGCGGGGCGGCCGGTGGAGCCGGAGACGGTGATTCCGGAGGGGTGGCGGCAGGAGGTGTTCGCGCGGACGCGGCAGCTGGGGCCGCAGCGGATGACCGATGGGCGGTGGCCGGTGTCGTACGCCTCGTGGGAGGCGGGGTACGACCCGGCGGATCGGTTGGACCAGGCGGTGCGGGCGGCTCGGCGGGCGGTGTTTCCGTTGCGGGGGTTGTTGGCGTAGGGCGGTTTCCTGGTTGCCCGGCGTTGGTGCTGGGCGGGGGCCGGGGGCGCGAACCGGCGCTGGCCGGGTGTCTCCCCCAGTGCCTGAACGGCCTGGGAGGTACCCCCATCGCCCACCCGTGCCGCCCCAGCGGCACGACTGCCCGCGGCGACGGGCGGCACGGGTGTTACGCCGACCGTGCGTAGATTCTTCCGTTTCCTGCTCCGCTCGCCGAGCGGCACGGCAGCATCGGAGGTGTGCTGACCCGTGGAGCTCTTCGGGCTCATCTTCTTGATGTTCGGCTGGCCGGGGTGGTGGCGACCTCTCGGGAGGTGAGTCTGCGGAGTTACCGGTTGTTCGCCGCGCGGGATCCCCGGGTGCTGCTCGGGATCGACCCGTTGCGGGCCTGGGGGCCGCGGGAGCTGCTGGGACTGATGGCGGAGAGGTGCGGGGTTTCGGCCGATCCGCGCGACACCTCGGGTCAGGACGTGATCGACCCGGACCGGACCCTCGCGGCGCTGGACGCCTTCGCCGACCGGCTCGCGGCGGCCGCCGGGCGTCGTGCCCCGGTGCTGCTCGGCACCGGGCACCCGCATCGACTGCTCGGCTTCTACGTCGCCTTGGCCGAGGCGCTGTCGGCGGCGGGATGTGCTGTCCTCACCCCGGCGCAGGGTCGCTCTGTCGACATAACGACCCGGTTCGGTCTACGCACGTACCTCCTCGACTACGTTCGTGGAGTCGCGTTGGTGCGGGAGCCCGGTGCCGGGCGCGCCGGTGGTGAGCCCGGCGCACACACGCACTCGCCGCTGCCGGTTCGGACCGCGCTGGCGGCCGCGGCGGAGGGGGGCGGGCCGCTGCCCGAGTTGGTGATCGGGGATCACGGGTGGGTCTGCGGAGCAGGTCAGCTGGGGTTCGAGGCCATCGGTCCGGCCGATACGGACGATCCCGCGCTCTTCGTCGGTCAGGCCGAGGGGTTCGTGTCCGTCGCCGTTCCACTTGATGACGCTGTGCGGTCTGAGTACTACCGACCGCTTACCCGCTACGTACTCAATCGGGCGTGTCTGTCACGGTAGGGAAGCGATGGGTGCACCTCTTCCCCATTCGCATCACCCGCCCCTACATTGGGGAGTGAGCACGCAGCGACGAAGAGTCACCGGAAGGGGAAGCCGGTGGCCGTCGAGTGCGGAAGGTTCAGGTGTGTCATGGCTGCAGCTGGCGAAAGGCCTCTGAACGAGGTTCAGTTCCTTACCGTGGCGGAAGTCGCCTCGGTGATGCGCGTGTCCAAGATGACCGTGTACCGGTTGGTGCACAGCGGTCATCTGCCCGCGATCCGGGTGGGACGGTCGTTCCGCGTCCCGGAGCAAGCGGTTCACGAGTACCTCCGCGAGAGCTACGTGGGGGTGGAAACGGCCTGACGGCCCTCGATTACGACCTCAGCGCTGGGACCGGTAGGCTGGCCCCTCGTAGGTCGTGTGGGCCCATGGCGCTCACCAACCGAGTGATGAGAAGTGAGCGAGGATAGTCGTGGGCTCTGTTATCAAGAAGCGGCGCAAGCGGATGGCCAAGAAGAAGCACCGCAAGCTGCTGAAGCGCACGCGCGTTCAGCGTCGCAACAAGAAGTAAGCGACGC
Source organism: Streptomyces sp. MH60 (assembly GCF_002939385.1). Lineage (GTDB taxonomy): Bacteria > Actinomycetota > Actinomycetes > Streptomycetales > Streptomycetaceae > Streptomyces. Next base: position 4,891 of record NZ_MULI01000029.1, read on the forward strand.
TGCGCCGTCAGCGTGTCCTGTGGCCCCCCACCGCATCCGGTGGGGGGCCGCAGTCGTGTTTTCGTCATCTGCCGTGTCCGTCGGTCATCACCGGGCAACACCTACCGGCTAAGTTGGCCGGAGCAGGGCGGGAGCAGGCGGAAGGAAGGCGCTGATCTTGGGCAAGGTCGTGCTCGTCACCGGAGTGGCCCGGCAGCTGGGCGGGCGGTTCGTCCGGCGCGTCCAGCGTGATCCCGAGGTGGAGCGGGTGATCGGCGTGGACGCCGTCGCGCCCGAGCACCATCTGGGCGGCGCGGAGTTCGTCCAGGCCGATATCCGGCAGTCGGCCATCGGCCGGGTGCTCGCCGAGACGCGGGCGGACACGGTCGTGCACCTGGACGTGACGGGGACGCCGCTGGGCAGCGGCAGCCGCACGTCGGTGAAGGAGACCAACGTCATCGGCACCATGCAGCTGCTCGGCGCCTGCCAGAAGTCGCCGACGGTACGGCGGCTGGTGGTGAAGTCCAGTACGAACGTCTACGGGTCCGCCCCGCGCGATCCGGCCGTCTGCACCGAGACCACCACGCCCAAGTCCCTGCCCAGCGGCGGCTTCGCCAAGGACGCGGTCGAGGTCGAGGGGTACGTGCGGGGCTTCGCGCGCCGTCGGCCGGACGTGTCGGTGACCGTGCTGCGGTTCGCCAACATCCTCGGCCCGGCCGCGGACACGCCGCTCGCCTCCTACCTCGGACTGCCGGTGCTGCCGACGGTGTTCGGCTACGACCCGCGGCTGCAGTTCGTGCACGAGGACGACGTGATCGAGGTGCTGCGGGTCTGCTCGCACGAGCCCCGGCGGGGCACGCTGAACAGCGGGACGTTCAACATCGCCGGTGACGGTGTGCTGCTGCTCTCCCAGTGCTCGCGGCGCCTCGGCCGCCCCACGGTGCCGTTGCTGCTGCCCGCGGTCACCTGGGCGGGCTCGCTCGTGCGTACGCTGGGGATGACGGACTTCTCCCCCGAGCAGATCCGGCTGCTCACCCACGGTCGGGTGGTGGACACCACGCAGATGCGCGAGACGCTGGGCTTCAGGCCGAAGTACTCGACGGCCGGGGCGTTCGCGGACTTCGCCCGCGGCCGCGGTGCCGGGCTGCTGCCGCCCGAGGCCCTCGCGGGGGCCGTCGACCGGATCGCGGAGCTGTCCCTGCGGGGCAGCGGTCACCTCCCGACGCAGAGCGCCAACTGAGGAGCGCATCAACGATGGCGGACGCCAAGGTCATTCCGTTCGACGACGACCGGTCGCGGGGGAGCCGCGGCGCGGGCAGCCGGCGCAGGGGCGGTTCGGCGGAGTCGGCACCGGCGGGCGACGAGGGGCCGGTGGGTGAGGTGCAGCCACTGCCCGTACGGGGCGCCGCCGCCGAGGACCCCGCGCCCGAGCCGGACGCGTCGCCCGCGGCCCCGCCGGCGGCGGAGGGCGGCGGTGCGGACGGCGGCCTGGAGCGGCGCGTCGCGGCCGGCCTGTCCTTCCTGCGCCGCCGACTCACCGGGGACTACGCGGTCGACGACTTCGGCTACGACGCCGAGCTGACCGACCAGGTGCTGATGTCCCTGCTGCGGCCGATGTACGAGAAGTACTTCCGGGTCGAGGTGAAGGGCGTGGAGAACATCCCGGCCGAGGGCGGTGCGCTGATCGTCGCCAACCACTCCGGGACGCTGCCGCTGGACGGGCTGATGATGCAGGTCGCCGTGCACGACCACCATCCGGCCGACCGGCACCTGCGGCTGCTGGCGGCGGACCTGGTGTTCGTGCTGCCGGTGGTCAACGAGCTGGCACGCAAGCTGGGCCACACCCTGGCCTGCGCGGAGGACGCCGAACGGCTGCTGGCGCAGGGTGAGCTGGTCGGGGTGATGCCGGAGGGCTTCAAGGGCATCGGCAAGCCGTTCGGCGAGCGCTACAAGCTCCAGCGGTTCGGGCGGGGCGGCTTCGTGTCCACGGCCCTGCGGCAGGGTGCGCCGATCGTTCCGTGCTCGATCGTCGGGGCGGAGGAGATCTACCCGATGATCGGCAACTCCAAGACCCTGGCGCGGCTGCTGGGCTTCCCGTACTTCCCGCTCACGCCGACCTTCCCCTGGCTCGGGCCGCTGGGTGCGGTGCCGCTGCCCACGAAGTGGACGATCCAGTTCGGCGAGCCGATCCCGACGGACGGCTACGCGCCGGAGGCGGCCGAGGACCCGGTGCTGATGTTCAACCTGACCGACCAGGTGAGGGAACAGATCCAGCACACCCTCTACAAGCTGCTGGTGCAGCGGCGGTCGGTGTTCTTCTGAGGCGAGGTGGGGCGCCCCTGGTGCTGGGGCGCCCCACCGCTCAGTCCGCGTCCTCCGCCTCGATGCCCAGGCCGGGCAGGAGGCCCGGGAGGAGGGGCGGGAGGGTGACGTCCGGCTCCGTGGGCGGGGTGTGGCCGCCCGTGGGTGGGGAGGCGGTGTCGCTGTCGTCCTTCGGCGGGTCGAGCAGGCCGCCGGTGCCGCCGCCGAGCAGGCCGTCGCTCTCGTCGCCGGAGTCGGCGGACTCGCTGGGCCGGCCGGACTGGGAACGCCCGCGCTCGGACGTGCCGCCGTCACCGGTGCGGGGCGGCGCGGAGTGACCGGAGCCCGGGGTGTCGGTGGTCGTCGAGCCGGAACCGCCGGGGCGGCCGCCGTCCCCGCTGTCGTCGTCCTCGGTGGGCGGTTTGGGCAGCATGGACTCCAGCGGAGCCACGTCGTCGTCTATGGCGTCGAACACCGACGACACCTGCTCACTGACGTCCCCGAGCTGCACGGGCAGCCGCTCGCGCAGTGCTCCCCAGGTCTCCCGGTGGGACTGGGAGAAGGCGGAGAGGGCCTGCATGGGCGCCAGCGAGTCCGGGTCGAGGGCGTAGGCCGCGCTGAGCAGGCGGTGGCCCTCGGAGGCGTCGTGCTGCATGCCGGACAGGGCGCGGCGGACCTCGCCGAGGGACTCGTGGTCGAGGGGGCCGCTGCGGCCGCGCTCCATCAGCCGGCGTGCCTCGCTGAGCCGGGTCGAGGCGAGGTCCAGGTAGGCCCGGCCCCGCTCGTCGTTGCCGTCGGCGAGGCCGAGGCGGAAGTCCTCTATGCCGCGTTTGAGGCCGTAGAGCGAGTCGCCGGGCAGGGCGTCCGAACTGGCGGCGGCGACTCCGCCGAAGGCCCCGGCGGCCACGCTCACGCTCAGTCCGCCCGCGGTGAGGCCCTTGGCCAGCCGCGAGCGGGGCCGGAACCTGCTCAGCGGAGCGGCCCGATGGGTGCCGCGCGCCCGCCGCTGCTCCGGTACCGACGTGTCCGCCGCCCCGCCGCTCGCGGTGCCCTCCTGCAGCATGGCCTCGAAGGCGGCCACGAGCTGGGCCCGCTGGACGACCTTGACCTCGGGATCCAGCTTCGGCCGGGGCAGCGTCTCCAGACCATGGGCGAGGGTCACCAGGTGACCCTGCTCGGTCGGTTCCGCGCTGGCCCCGGCGGTCGCCGGCCCTCCGGACTGCTCGGCCGCCGCCCCGGGATCCGACTGCTCCTCCAGGGCCTGGGCGAAGGCGTTCGCCCGCCGGTGTGCCGATACGTTCGCGATCACTGGCGGCACCTCCTCTCGTCATCACGGTCGACTCCCCAGGGGGTCCTGAGGGTTGCACGCCCTGACCGGAACCATCCGATCGGGTGATCGGAGTCGGCCAGGGAGTGACCACAGGGAGCCTGCATCCCGCACAACGAGCGGCGCGGCCCTTGGGTTACGGACGGTGGATGCTCGGACCGCGGACTCAACAGACCCTCACCAGTGGTGACTTGGGGAATGCGAAGGGTGAGCGCCCTCGGTGGGCGTCTCTCAGCGGGCGTCGTCCGGGAGCAGGCGGGCGAGGGTCCGCACGGCCCGGTACTGGAGCGTCTTGATGGCGCCCTCGTTCTTGCCCATGACACGGGCGGTCTCGGCGACCGAGAGGCCCTGGAGGAAGCGCAGGGTCACGCACTCCTGCTGTTGCGGGTTGAGCCGTCGTACGGCCTCCAGCAGGGCGGCGTTGGAGAGCGACTCGAGGACGGAGTCCTCGGGGGAGCGCTCGACCTCGTTGGCGTCGAGCATCTCGCCGGTGGTGACCTCGAGGCGGAAGCGGCTGGACTTGAAGTGGTCGGCGACCAGGTTGCGGGCGATGGTCACGAGCCAGGCGCCGAAGTCACGCCCCTGCCAGGTGAAGGTGCCGATGCGCCGCAGGGCCCGCAGAAAGGTCTCACTGGTGAGGTCCTCGGCGGTGGCCTTGCCGCCCACGCGGTAGTAGATGTAGCGGTACACGGTGTCGCTGTACTGGTCGTAGAGCCGGCCGAAGGCGTCGGCCTCGCCGGCCTGGGCCCGCTCGACCAGCTCCATCATGCGGGCGCTGTCGCTGTCCGCGGCGGGGCGGCGGTGGGTGGTGGCGGCGGCCCCGGACGAGGACGACCGCGCGCGTCTGCCGACGGCGGCGCTTCCTTCGGCCAGTGCGTAGCACGGACCGGCGGGCGCGGTGGCCGCGGCGAGGGCGGGGACGGCATACGCGGTGGGGACGAAGCCGCGCAACAGGTCATGGGCTGATTTGACCGTTGCGCGCAGCGTAGCCAGGCCCGAGGCGTCAACCCCGACGTGTGGGTACACGGGACTCCCAGAGGCAGAGCTTCCATCACGTGCAGTACGGAACCATTCACCCGTCGTAGCGAAGGTGGGGTACCGGAATGCGTCTGAGGAGAATAACGCTTCGTGCAGGCACTGCTACGCCCAGTTGCTCAAATCATCGATTACGTCGCTTCTGTGCCCGATTGACGCTCGATCAGCTGCGCCAGAATGATCGTTTGGTGACCGGAACGGTTCGAATTCCGGATGACTACAGAGCGTGTTGTGGTCGATGTGAGTTCGGGGGACTGGAGAGACCGTCCCGGGGGTACGTCATCCCGATTGGGCCGACGGCCGGATCAACGGCGGCGGCGGTGCAGCGCGATGGCCGCCGCGGTGCCGCCCGCCACCGCGCCGACGCCCGCGGCCGCGGGGATGCCGACCTTGGCCGCCTTGCGGCCGGTGCGGTAGTCGCGCAGGCGCCACTCCAGCTCGCGGGCGTGCTTGCGCAGCTTGGAGTCCGGGTTGATGGCGTACGGGTGTCCGACCAGGGACAGCATCGGGATGTCGTTGTGGGAGTCGCTGTAGGCGGCGCAGCGGGACAGGTCCAGGGCCTCCGCCGCCGCCAGGGCGCGTACCGCCTCCGCCTTCGCGGGGCCGTGCAGCGGTTCGCCGACCAGCTTGCCCGTGTAGACGCCGCCGATCGACTCGGCGACCGTGCCGAGCGCGCCGGTCAGGCCCAGGCGGCGGGCGATCACCTGGGCGATCTCCACCGGGGCCGCGGTGACCAGCCAGACCTTCTGCCCGGCGTCCAGGTGGGCTTGGGCGAGGGCGCGGGTGCCGGGCCAGATCCGCTCGGCCATGTACTCGTCGTAGATCTCCTCGCCGATCGACTTCAGCTCGGAGACGCGGTGGCCCTTGACGATCGACAGTGCGGAGTCGCGGGCGTCCTGCATGTGCTCCGGGTCCTCGAACCCGGCCAGCCGGAACCACGCCTGCTGCCAGGCGAAGCGGGCGAGGTCGCGGGTCTCGAAGAACTTCCGCTTGTACAGGCCCCGGCCGAAGTGGAAGATCGCGGCGCCCTGCATCACGGTGTTGTCGAGGTCGAAGAAGGCGGCCGCCCGCTCGTCGCCGTGCACCGGGAACTCCGGTTCCGTGGCGCCGGTGCCGGGAGCGGCATCCTGTGTTCTCTCGGCGGCCTCCGCGGACTTGCGCGCCGCCTCCGCCGAGGCCTCGCCTGCCAACACGCTCCGCGCCGTGGCGGAGCGCCTACGGGGGGTGAGCCATCGAAGAGCGGCCATGCCCGTGAGCATAGCCAGTTTGTTCGGATGCTTCGGAGTCGAGAGGTTCGCGGGCTGTGAACTCTGGGCGACCGTGCCGTTAAAGGGCCTCAGGCCCGGGGGCCGCCCGCGCGCGCGAGAATGGCCGGCATGAGCCCCCTCTTCCGCCGGAAGCCCGCGCAGCCCCCTGAGCACTCCGAGAACCATCTCGTCACCCTCATCCGCAAACCCGGCTGCCATCTGTGTGATGACGCACAGCTCGTCGTCGAGAAGGTCTGTGCCGAGCTCGGTGTCCCCTGGGAGGGGAAGGACATCACCGAGGACCGCGAGCTCCACGACCAGTACTGGGAACAGATTCCGGTCGTGCTGATCGACGGCCGGCAGCACACCTTCTGGCGTGTGAACGAGGAACGGCTGCGCAAGGCACTGACCGATCAGTACAAGTAGTCCGTATGGTCGCTTAGGATCGATGGCGACCAGGTCTCGGGGGCGTTGATCGTGAGGAGTGTGTGCGGCTTTGCCCCCGATGAGTGAGGAACGAGGGCGTGTGCGCGCCGGTTCCCGTCCCGTGCGCCGGGGGCGCGTGACCCCGGTCACGTTGGCCGGGCAAATCGGACACCATCTTTGTGCACGCGTTCACAAAGACATAGCCTGCATTCGACGGGGCGGTCATGTAGGGACGTATGACCGCCTACAGCCCCGCTCTACCCGCAGGAGCACCGTGGCAACTGGCCGAGCACACCGACCGGCGACCCGCAGCCGAGGGATTCCCGAGGCCACCGTCGCCAGGCTTCCGCTGTACCTCCGCGCACTGACCGCGCTCTCCGAGCGCTCGGTGCCCACGGTCTCGTCCGAGGAGCTGGCGGCCGCCGCGGGGGTCAACTCCGCGAAGCTGCGCAAGGACTTCTCCTACCTCGGCTCCTACGGGACGCGGGGCGTCGGCTACGACGTCGAGTATCTCGTCTACCAGATCTCCCGCGAACTCGGCCTGACCCAGGACTGGCCGGTTGTGATCGTAGGAATCGGTAACCTCGGCGCCGCACTCGCCAACTACGGCGGCTTCGCCTCCCGCGGTTTCCGGGTCGCCGCGCTCATCGACGCCGACCCGGGGATGGCCGGAAAGCCCGTCGCCGGCATCCCGGTGCAGCACACCGACGAGCTGGAGAAGATCATCCAGGACGACGGTGTCTCCATCGGCGTGATCGCGACCCCCGCCGGCGCCGCCCAGCAGGTCTGCGACCGCCTCGTGGCCGCCGGTGTCACCTCCATCCTGAACTTCGCGCCGACCGTGCTGAACGTCCCCGAGGGCGTCGACGTGCGCAAGGTCGACCTCTCCATCGAGCTGCAGATCCTCGCCTTCCACGAGCAGCGCAAGGCGGGCGAGGTGGCCATGGGCGACGCCGGTGCCGTGCCGCCCGTCGCCGCCCGCAAGCAGCAGCCCTCCACCGACCAGGGACCCGACGGGGACGTACCCGCCGTGATGCCGGCATGAGCCTCCTCGTCGTCGGGCTGAGCCACCGCAGCGCCCCCGTCAGCGTGCTGGAGCGGGCCTCGCTGAACGCGGACGCCCAGTTCAAGCTGCTCCAGGACACGGTCGCCGCCGAACCGGCCGCCGAGGCCGCGCTGCTGGCCACCTGCAACCGCATCGAGCTGTACGCCGACGTCGACAAGTTCCACGCCGGTGTCGCCGAGCTGTCCACGCTGCTCGCCCAGCACAGCGGCGTCGGCCTGGAGGAGCTCACTCCCCATCTCTACGTGCACTACGAGGACCGGGCCGTCCACCACCTGTTCTCGGTGGCCTGCGGGCTCGACTCGATGGTCGTCGGCGAGGGGCAGATCCTCGGCCAGATAAAGGACTCGCTGGCCCGCGCCCAGGGCCTGCACACCGCCGGACGGCTCCTGAACGACCTGTTCCAGCAGGCCCTGCGGGTCGGCAAGCGCGCCCACTCCGAGACCGGCATCGACCGCGCCGGACAGTCCCTGGTCACCTTCGGCCTGGAGCAACTGTCCGCCGGAGCCGACGTCCAGCAGTGGGCCCGGGGCAAGAAGGCCCTGGTCATCGGCGCCGGTTCGATGTCCTCGCTGGCCGCCGCCACGCTGGCGCGGTCCGGGGTCGCCGAGATCGTGGTCGCCAACCGCACCTTCGAGCGCGCCGAGCGGCTCGCCCGGATCCTGAGCGAGGGCGACGACACGGACGTGCTGGCCCGCGCGGTACCGATGGACTCGGTGCCGGTCGAGCTGACACGTGCCGACGTGGCCGTCTCCTGCACCGGCGCGACCGGACTGGTCCTCACGGCCGACGCCGTGGCCGCGACGGTGGCGGGCCGCACCGGCGCGCCCGCCGCCGCGTCCGACGGAGCGGCCGACGCCGGTTCCGCCGGTGTACGGGAGGAGCGGCAGGGTGCGGAAACGCCACTGCCGGGTCCCGGTACCGCGGCCGGCGGCGACGAGAACTGCCCCCTGGACCTGTCCCCCGTCCCGTCCGGCTTCTCCGTCATGGGCGAGGCCGCCGTGGCCGGCATGGACGCCGCGACGCTGGAGCAGCACGGGGCGTGGGCCGCGGGCGGCACGGCGGTGGACCGGCCGCGCGAGACGGGCCGGACCGGTGCGGAGGCGGAGGCCGAGCTGATCGGCGCGCTCGCCGCGACCGCGACGCGCGTCGGCCGCATCCCCGAGCGCCGCCGCCCCGAGCCGGTCGCCGACGCGCCGCGCCCCGAGCCCGTGCTCTTCCTGCTCGACCTCGCCATGCCGCGCGACGTCGACGCCGCCGTGCACCGGCTGGCCGGAGTGCGCCTGGTGGACATCGAGTCGCTCGCCGACGCATCCGCCGACGCGCCGATGGCCGCCGACGTGGACATGGTCCGCCGGATCGTCGCCGACGAGGTCGCCGCCTTCGGCGCCGCCCAGCGCGCCGCGCACATCACGCCCACCGTGGTCGCGCTGCGCAGCATGGCCGCGGACGTGGTGGCCGGCGAGATCGCCCGCCTGGAAGGGCGGCTGCCGGGGCTCGACGACAAGCACCGCGCCGAGATCACCCAGACCGTCAAGCGTGTGGTCGACAAGCTCCTGCACGCACCGACGGTGCGGGTCAAGCAGCTCGCCGCCGAACCCGGCGGTGCCGGGTACGCGGACGCGCTGCGCACCCTGTTCGACCTCGACCAGGAGACGGTGGCCTCCGTCTCCCGCGCCGGGAACAGCACCACTGAGAAGAACCGAGGGCCGGCATGACTGAGAAGGCACTGAGGCTGGGGACGAGGCGGAGCAAGCTCGCCATGGCCCAGTCCGGCCAGGTGGCGGACGCCGTGAGCCAGGTGACCGGTCGGCCCGTTGAGCTGGTCGAGATCACCACGTACGGCGACACGTCGCGCGAGCACCTGGCGCAGATCGGCGGCACGGGCGTGTTCGTCGCCGCGCTGCGGGACGCGCTGCTGCGGGGAGAGGTGGACTTCGCGGTTCACTCGCTCAAGGACCTCCCCACCGCGCAGCACGAGGGCCTGGTCGTGGCCGCGGTCCCGGAGCGCGAGGACCCGCGGGACGTGGTCGTCGCCCGGGACGCGCGCAAGCTGACCGACCTCCCGCGCGGGGCGCGCATCGGTACGGGGGCGCCGCGCCGCATGGCGCAGCTGAACGCGTACGCCCGCACCCACGGGATGGAGATCGAGACGGTCCCGATCCGGGGCAACGTCGACACCCGCATCGGGTACGTCCGCAGCGGTGAGCTGGACGCGGTCGTACTGGCCGCCGCCGGGCTCAACCGGGTCGGCCGCATCGACGAGGTGACCGACTTCCTGTCGGTCGACACGGTTCTGCCGGCTCCCGGCCAGGGGGCCCTGGCGATCGAGTGCACCGCGGACAACACGGAACTCGTCGCCGCGCTCGCCGAACTCGACGACCCGTTCACGCGGGCCGCCGTCACGGCCGAGCGGTCACTGCTCGCCGCCCTGGAGGCCGGCTGCAGCGCCCCGGTGGGCGCGCTGGCCGACCTTCTGGCCGACGGGCAGATTGTCAAGGAAATGCGCCTGCGCGGCGTCGTCGGCACGACCGACGGCTCGACGCTGGTGCAGCTGTCCACCACCGGTCCCGTGCCCGAGACGCACGAGGCGGCGCTGGCACTCGGTCGCGAACTCGCCACCGAGATGCTCGCCCAGGGCGCGGCCGGTCTGATGGGGGAGCGAGCACAGTGAGCCCCACCACCCTTCCCGCCGGTCCTGAACACGGGCACGTCACCTTCCTCGGTGCCGGACCCGGAGATCCGGGACTGCTGACTCTGCGCGCCGTCGAGGCGCTGGCGCACGCGGACGTCCTCGTCGCCGAGCACGAGGTGCTCGACGTCGTACGCACGCATGCGAGGCAGGGCGTGTCGGAAGTGCACACGGATACCGATCCGTCGGATCCGGGCACAGGCGCGCCCCAGCTGACGGTTGTTGACGGTGCGTCAACGATCGTCGGCGCCCCCGCTGTGCGGGATGCCGCACATCTTGTCATGGAGGCCGCGCGGGGCGGCAGGCGGGTCGTGCGTGCGGTGACCGGGGACCCCGGGCTCGACGCGTACGCCGCCGAGGAGATGCTGGCGTGCGCCGCCGCCGGGGTGCCCTTCGAGGTGGTCCCCGGTGTCGCGAACGCCGTCGGCGTGCCCGCGTACGCCGGTGTGCCGCTGCGGGACGCGGAGGGCGCCGACGTGCGGTTCGTGGACGCCCGTACGGCGTCGGACCGCTGCTGGACCGAGGTGGGCGCCTCCGACGGCACGGTGGTCGTGTCGACGACGCTGGACTCGGTGGCCGCGGCGGCCGGCGAGCTGGTGTCGGCGGGCCGCAAGCCGGACACCCCGCTGACGGTGACGATCGCCGGTACGACGACGCGGCAGCGCACCTGGACGGCGACGCTCGGCACGGTCGCCCAGACGCTGAAGCAGGCGAAGGTGCTGCCGTCCCCGGACGGCGGCCGCCCGGTGATAGCCGTGGTCGGCGAGCGCTCCGCCCCCGCCCGGCGCGACCAGCTGTCGTGGTTCGAGTCCAAGCCGCTGTTCGGCTGGAAGGTCCTCGTGCCGCGTACGAAGGAGCAGGCGGCGTCGCTCTCCGACCAACTGCGGTCCTACGGGGCCGTCCCCAGCGAGGTCCCGACCATCGCGGTGGAACCGCCGCGCACCCCGCAGCAGATGGAGCGGGCGGTCAAGGGCCTGGTGACGGGCCGCTACGAGTGGATCGCGTTCACGTCGGTCAACGCGGTGAAGGCGGTCCGCGAGAAGTTCGAGGAGTACGGCCTCGACGCCCGCGCCTTCGCCGGCATCAAGGTCGCGGCCGTGGGCGAGCAGACGGCGAACGCCCTGATCGCCTTCGGGGTGAAGCCGGACCTGGTGCCGAGCGGCGAGCAGTCGGCCGCCGGTCTCCTGGAGGACTGGCCGCCCTACGACCCGGTGTTCGACCCGATCGACCGCGTCTTCCTGCCGCGGGCGGACATCGCCACGGAGACGCTCGTCGCCGGTCTGATCGAGCTGGGCTGGGAGGTCGACGACGTCACCGCGTACCGCACGGTGCGCGCCTCGCCGCCCCCGGCCACGACCCGGGAGGCCATCAAGGGCGGCGGTTTCGACGCGGTGCTCTTCACCTCGTCGTCCACGGTCCGCAACCTGGTCGGCATCGCGGGCAAGCCGCACAACGTCACGGTGATCGCGTGCATCGGCCCGGCGACGGCCAAGACGGCCGAGGAGCACGGGCTGCGCGTCGACGTCATGGCACCGGAGCCGTCCGTCCTCAAGCTGGCGGAGGCCCTGGCCGACTTCGGCCTGCGGCGCCGGGCGGCGGCGTTGGAGGCGGGGGACCCGGTGACCCGGCCCAGCGAGCGGCGGCCGGGGTCACGGAGACGGCGGTCTTCGACCTGAGGTGATGCGGGGCGCTCCCGGTTCGGGGGCGCCCCGTCGTCGTCGCGTGGTTCGGGCCGCCGTCGGCACCGTGAGCCGGGCGGGCCCGGGTGGCCGCTCACCGGCAGAGCGACCGGAGGTCCTCCGCGAAGGCCGGGAAGGCGGCGCGGGCCTCCCTGACGATGTCCGCGGCCGGGCGGCGCGGGGTGGTGGCGTGGCGTTCGGCGAGTGCGGTGAGTTCCGCGTCCGGGCGCTTTGTGCCCTCCTCGTCCGCCTCCGCGGGGCCCGTTCCGTCGGCGAGCAGCCACAGGAAGTCGGACAGGTTCCCGGCGACCACGTCGCATTCGCCCTCCGACCCCACGTACACGACGGGCTGCTCGGTGAGGGGACGGCCGGGGCGTGCGTGCCAGAGGGCCGCGCGGCCGCCGGCGCCGTCCTGGCCGAACACGCGGTAGGCGCAGCCGTCGGCTTCGGCGTTCCCCGTCCACCGGCGCAGCCAGCGAGTGGTCTCCCCGGCGGAGTCGAAGGCGGCGTAGGGCTCGAAGTCGATTCCGTCGCCGTCGGCGTAGTCGAACTCGACGCGGGCCACCTCGGCCAGGGCGGGTGGCAGGCGGCGGTCGTCACCGGGCGTCTCGGTCATGGCCGCACGGTAGCCGTCCGCACCGACACCGGTCGGTGCAGCCCCGCCAGGTCCACCGGCGGCGCCGGGGGCAGGGGTCCCGGGCGGGACGGCGGGTGGGCCTGGAAGGACTGGAAGAGGTAGGTGAGGAGGCGGCGGGCGGCGGGGAGGGCCGTTGTGGGGGGCTGGGCGGCCAGGCCGCTCACCGCGAGGAGGAGCAGGGGGATGTCGGCCGGGTCGAAGTCCTCGCGGAGTTGGCCGGAGTCGCGGGCGCGCTGGACCAGGAGGGCCAGGCGTTCCTCGGCGATGGCGCGTTCCCGGTCGTAGTCCAGGGCCTCGGGGAAGCCGGCGATGAAGACCGTCTCGAAGCCGCGGTCGGTGACCACCGTGGTGCATACCTTTTCGAGGAGGGTGTACAGGCCGTGGCCCGGGTCGGGGTCCGCCATGGCCTCCTCGAACACCGTCGCGCACACGGCCAGCTGGTCCTCGAAGGCGGCGGTGACGAGCGCCGAGCGGGTGGGGAAGCGGCGGTAGAGGGTGGCCACGCCGACACCGGCCCGGCGGGCGACCGCGCTCATCGGGGCGTCCACGCCCTGGGCGGAGAACACCTCGCGCGCCGCCTCCAGGACGCGTTCGCGGTTGCGGCGGGCGTCTGCGCGCAGCTCCGCCGGGGCTTCTCCGGCCGCCGGAGCGGGCGGCTTGTGAGAGGGCTGGTCAGGCATGTTTCTCACTTCCGGGTAAGCGGAGGGTCTCGTCCACTTATGGCTCTAGCGTGAGCCTAGCAGCGGACGCGGGCCTCGCCTCCGTGCTTCCCGGACGCGATTTGGATCTTGAGACATGGGTGAGATGAAGGCGGTTCTCTTCGACCGCTACGGGCCTCCCGAGGTGCTCTACGTCGGGCGGCGGCCGGTGCCCGCCATCGGCCCCGACGAGGTGCTGGTGCGGGTGCGGGCCGCCGCGGTCAACGGCGGCGACCTCCACGACCGGACCGGAAAGGTGCGCCTGGTGACCGGCCGGGCCTTTCCCAAGGGGTGCGGCATCGACTTCGCGGGGGAGGTCGTGGAAGTCGGTACGGCCGTCACCGGGGTGCGCGAGGGGGAGCGGGTGTGGGGGCTGCTGGGGCGGCGCACCGGCAGCATGGCCGAGTACGTCGCCGTCAGCCCGCGGCACCTCGCGACGGCGCCCGAGAACCTCACCCCGGAGGAAGCGGTCTCGCTGATCGCGGGCGCGACCACGGCGCTGACCGCGCTGCGGGACAAGGCCGCCCTGCAGCCCGGTGAGCGGCTCCTCGTGCGGGGCGGCAGCGGGGGTGTGGGCAGTGTCGCCGTGCAGGTCGGCAGGCTGCTGGGCGCCCATGTCGTCGCGCTCGCGGGCGGGCGCAACCTCGACTTCGTGCGGGGGCTGGGGGCCGAGGACGCGCTGGACCACCGCAGGACTCCGCCGGCCACCCTCGGCCGCTTCGACGTCGTCCTCGACACCGTCGGCACCGAGCAGGCCCGGGTGCGACGGCTGCTGGCGCCGGGCGGGCGGATGGTCGCCGTCACCGTCGACTTCGACCGGCCGCTCACGGGGATCGCCACGGTGCTCGGTTCCGCCGTGCACGGCAAGGGGCGCATCCGCTTCTTCAGCGGCAATCCCGACAGCGCGCTGCTCGCCGAGGCCGCCCGGCTCGCCGAGCGGGGCGACATCGTCCCCGTCGTCGACACCGTCCACCCGCTCGACCGGGTCGCCGACGCCCACCGGGCCCTGGAGGCCGGGGGCGTTCGGGGCAAGCACGTCGTGCGGGTGGACGGGCGGGCCCCGGCGGCCGGCACGCCCTAGTCGGACTCCAGCAGCTGCTTGAGCCTCGCCAGGTCGGCGGCGACCGTTCCGGCGTCGCGCTCGAAGTCGGCGTCGGTCGTCCCCGGCTGCCGGCGGACGGTGAACACCACCTCGCTCCCGGTGCCGTCGGCGATCACGCGGACCGGGTTGTGGACGGTCTCCCCGGAGGGCAGCGTGACGTGGTGGTCGAGTACCCCCAGGTCGTTGGGCGGGGTGAAGGTCACCGTGACCCGGCCCAGAGGAGAGGAGTCCGCGATCCATTCGTCCGCGATCCGCTCGATGGACCCGCCGAGACCGTGGGCCCACGCGGGCAGGTTGGCCGGGTCCGAGGCGTAGGCGTAGACGTCGGTCGCGGAGCGGTCGATGTGGACGCCGAGGTGGCGCGACTCCTTGCCGGTGCTGTTCATGCCGGTGACGGTAGCGGGCCGCCGTCGCCGTCGCCTTGAAGGAAACGGACACGGAACCGGACACCCTCAGCGGTGCCAGTCAGTGGTGCCAGGCCCGGCCGCCCGTGTTGTGGATGAAGCGCTGGAGCACCTTCATGGTGGTCAGGTACTCCTCGTCGGAGATTCCGGCGTGGCGTTCCGTCCACAGGTCGTCCTGGACGGCGGCCGCCTTCTCGAAGAACGTCCTGCCCTCCGGAGTCAGGGAGAGCGGGCCGTCGGAGGCGGTCTCGGTGATCCAGCCCGCCGCGATCGTCGCGTCGATCTCCGACTCCATCGCCTCCGGGCCCGCGTCGAGGTAGTTCCGCAGGACGCCGGAGACCTCGGCGCGGGTCTTCGGGGTGTCGGCACGGCCGACCTGGGCGAGGACCCACCACTGGGGCTGGGTCGTGCCGAGCTCGGCCAGGGCCGCCCGGGTCCGGGTGACGACGGCCTTGTACGCCGCCCAGCTCCAGTAGCCGATGGGCTGGCGGACCAGTTCGGCGTCGCCGTGTGAGTAGTCCATGGCGTCGACCGTAGAAGCTGAAGTCCGGTTGAGGTCAAGCGTCGTCCGGGGCCCGCCCGGGCCGACTCGTCGTCGGCAAAGGCACGGGCGGGGCGGGCGTAGCGTAGGCGGTATGACGACGTACGGATCCTTTCCCGGCACCCGGCCCCGGCGGCTGCGGACCACCCCCGTGATGCGTCGGATGGTCGCCGAGACCCGGCTGCACCCCGCCGACTTCATCCTCCCCGCCTTCGTCCTGGAGGGCGCGAGCGAGCCGGTGCCGATCGCGGCGATGCCCGGTGTCGTGCAGCACACGCGGGACACGCTGAAGAAGGCGGCCGCCGAGGCGGTCGAGGCCGGGGTCTCCGGGATCATGCTCTTCGGGGTGCCGGAGGAGGGGAAGAAGGACGCCGCCGGTACGGCGGGCACCGACCCCGACGGGATCCTGCAGGTCGCGCTGCGTGACGTCCGGGCCGAGGTCGGGGACGAGCTGCTCGTCATGTCCGACCTCTGCCTCGACGAGTTCACCGACCACGGGCACTGCGGGGTCCTGGACGGCCAGGGGCGCGTCGACAACGACGCCACCCTGGAGCGGTACGCCGAGATGGCGCAGGTCCAGGCCGACGCGGGCGCCCATGTCGTGGGGCCCAGCGGGATGATGGACGGTCAGATCGGGGTCGTCCGGGACGCGCTCGACCAGATCGGGCGGGAGGACGTCGCGATCCTCGCGTACACCGCCAAGTACGCCTCCGCCTTCTACGGGCCCTTCCGGGAGGCCGTCGGTTCGTCGCTCAAGGGCGACCGGAAGACCTATCAGCAGGACGCCGCCAACGCACGCGAGTCGCTGCGGGAGCTGGCGCTGGACCTGGAGGAGGGCGCCGACATGGTGATGGTCAAGCCGGCCGGGCCCTACCTCGACATCCTCGCCAAGGTCGCCGAGGCCTCGGACGTGCCCGTCGCCGCGTACCAGATCTCCGGTGAGTACTCGATGATCGAGGCCGCCGCCGAGAAGGGCTGGATCGACCGCGACCGGGCCATCCTGGAGTCCCTCACCGGGATCAAGCGGGCGGGCGCGCGCAACATCCTGACGTACTGGGCCACCGAGGTCGCTCGCACACTGCGCTGAGCGACCGGTGGCGGCCCTTCACACAAGGGGTGCGGTTGCGCGCACCCCTTCAGTACTCGAGCGCGTTCGAGGCGTCGGTCTGCCAGTAGGTGACCGTCAGCGCGGTGTCGACGTACACGCCGCCGGAGGGCAGCTTGACCGTGGCGATGGAGCCGTCCTCGAAGGGGATCGTGAGGGTGTTCGTCTCGTAGCCGTTCTCGCCGCTGCCGTCGCCGGAGGACAGCCGCACGCCCGCGTAGCCCGACTCGCCCGGGGCCAGCGTCGTCAGCGACTGCGGCTTGCTGGACTCCGCGACCGGCGGCACCGACTGGGCCTCGCCGAACCGTGCCGCCGGGTACTGCGGCAGCGCGCACGTCTTCGAACCGGTGTTGGTGGCGGTCAGCAGCAGGTGGTTGATCGGCCGGGGGGCGTTCGCCGCGGTGATCTGCACGTCGGACGCGGAGCACTCGCCGGGGACGTCCGAGTCGGAGTCGTCGGAGCTGTCGTCGGTCCCGGTCGCGGCGTCGGAACCGGAACCGGTACCGGAGCCGGAGTCCGAGGTCTTGTCCTTTCCGGCGGAACCGTTCGAGCCGGTGGAGCCGGTCTCACTGGTGTCGTCCTTCGCGCTGCCCGCCGGCTGGGCGTTGTTCGCGCCCGCCGTCGCGGAGGCGGCGGAGTCGGGCGCCGGGGAGCCCGTGAGTTCGTCGCCCTCGCAGGCCGTGAGGGAGAGCGCGGCCAGCGCGACCGTGGTGGCGGCGAACAGACGGGTACGGGTGATGCGGCGTGCGGACATGGCAGGTCCCCCATGGGATGCGAGAGTTGAGGCGAGCCGCTCGACCGTTCGGCGGGAGCGGCTGCTTGGATGACCACAGCTTGCGGTCCTGATCGTCCCGGCCGCCAGCGACGGGGGAGCATGCGGGACGGTGGGACGCCCGGAAGGCTCTGACCTGCGGGAACAACGTCCCTCTGGGATGCGGTACGGGGATGCGAGGAGAGGGAGGAACGGTGGCGGGGGACGACTTCGCGGGACTGCTTCGGGAGCTGAAGGAGCGGTCCGGGCTCAGTTACGGGGCACTCGGCAAGCGGCTGCACATGAGCGGCTCGACCCTGCACCGGTACGTCAGCGGGGAGGTGGTCCCGGTCGAGTTCGCGCCCGTCGAACGCCTCGCCCGCGTGTGCCGGGCGACGCCCGAGGAACTGCTCGAACTCCACCGCCGCTGGATCCGCGCGGACGCGCTGCGCGGTGTGCGGAAGGGGGAGACCGAGGGCGGAGAGGACGCGGAGGGCGCGGAGGACGCGGAGGGCGCCGCGGGCTCAGAGGGTGCCGAGGGCTCGGAGGGCTCGGTCGCGGACGGCGCCTCGTCGCAGTCGCCGACCCCGTCGGCCCCGTCGGCCTCGCCGGTTTCCGCAGCCTCGTCGGCTCCGGAGACGCTGTCGGCCCGGTCGGTGCCGGAGGCGCCGTCGGCCCCGGAGGGCCGCCGTCGGGTGCCGCGTGCCGCGCTCTACGCCGCGACCGGCGTCGTCGCCGTCAGCGCCGCCGTGGCGCTCGTGGCCAACCTCGTGTCGGGCCCGGACGACGACGGCCGGCGCGGACCGGCCGGGGCCGTCGCGCGGACCTCCACATCGGTGTCCGGGAGCGCGAGCGGGCCGGGCTCGCCGAGCGCGAGCGCCTCCACGTCCTCCCCGTCCGCCTCGGCGTCCCGGTCCGGGTCCCCCTCCGCGTCACCGTCGCGTCCGGTCACCGCCACGCCGAGCCGCGAGGCACCCGTCGACGGGCCCCTGCTCACCGTGTCGACCACCCCGTACTACTGGGACGTCCCCTGCGACCACGCCTTCCTCGTCGACCGCAGCCCGAAGAACGTGCCCAAGCCCCCGCCCCAGCAGGACGCCGTCGGCTGGGCCACCCCCCTCAACGCGGTCTCCGCGAACCGGCAGACGGTCGTCCTCACCGTGCAGGGCACCGGCCCGCAGACGGTGGTCCTGGAGGACCTGCACGTCCGGGTGAAGCGCAGCGGTCCGGCGCTGGACTGGAACCAGTACGTGATGGGCAACGGCTGCGGCGGCCAGGTGCACACCACGGCCTTCGACGTCTCGCTCGACCTCGGCACCCCGACCGCGACACCGATCGGGGGCCAGCGGGACTTCCCGTACAGCGTCAGCGAGTCCGACCCCGAGGTCTTCCAGGTCGCCGCGCACACCAGCGGCCACGACGTAAGCTGGGAACTGGAACTGGAGTGGTCCAGCGGCGGCCGGCACGGCACGACGCGCATCGACGACAACGGCAAGCCGTTCCGCACCAGCGCCTCCCGGGACGACTCCTCCTACGCGTACCCCCTCGGCAGCGACGCCTGGGAGCTGGTCGAGGGCGGCTGAGACGGGCCGGGCCGGGTGCCACCTCCCCGGTGGCATCGGGGCACCGGCAAGTCGGGGCGGGAGATAGGTTGTTGAGCACCAAACCGGTTCGCTTCGTCAGGCGACATCCGAAAGGTGGGACGCGATGCCCGGTGACGCCCTCAGCCAGGACCCCGCGGAGCTGCGGAGGAGGATCGACAGCAGCAAGGCGCACCCGGCGCGGGTCTACGACGTCTTCCTCGGCGGCAAGGACCACTACCCCGCCGACCTCGACGCCGCGGCCGCCGGGCTCGCCGCCAACCCGCGCGGCTACCTCGACGTGCGGCACAACCGCGACTTCCTGCGGCGCGCGGTGACCGCGCTCGCCCGGGAGGACGGCATCCGGCAGTTCCTCGACATCGGCACCGGGCTGCCGACCGCCGAGAACGTGCACCAGATCGCCCAGCGCATCGCCCCCGAGTCGCGGGTCGTCTACGTCGACAACGACCCGGTCGTGCTCGCCCACGCCCGCGCCCTGCTCACCAGCGGCCCCGAGGGGCGCACGGACTACATCGACGCCGACCTGAAGAGTCCGGCCGGGATCCTCGAACAGGCCGCCGAGACCCTCGACTTCGACCGGCCGGTGGCGCTCTGCCTCGTCGCCATCCTGCACTTCGTCGAGGACGCGGAGGCGTACCCGATCGTCCGCGAACTGGTCGACGCGCTGCCCGCCGGCAGCCGCCTGATCCTCAGTCACCTCACCGACGACCTCAACCCGGAGAACGTGCGCGCGGTCCAGCGGACGTACACCGAGCGGGGTTTCACCTTCGTGCTGCGCTCCCGCAAGGACGTGGAGCGGTTCTTCACGGAGAGCGGACTGGAGTTGGCCGACCCCGGTGTCGTGCCGGTGCACCACTGGCGGCCGGACCACGCGGCGCCGGTGCCGGAGCAGCCGGAGGAGTCGTACCTCGCCGAGCTCGACGACATCGAGAAGGTCCGGTACAAGGACATCAACGACGTCACGGACGCGGACATCAACGTGTACGGCGGGCTGGGCGTCAAAGGCTGACGGCCGTCACGGGTCGCACGGGTGTCCGGATCGCGGAAAGTTCCCTGTAGGCGGCACGTACTTGCCTAGGCTGCGCGCATGACCGTGACTGAGACCGCGCCCGCCGCCACCGCTCCGCTGCCGCCGCTCGCCGCGCGGGCCCGGTCGATCGGCGGTTCGCCGGTACGGGACATCCTCGCCGTCACCGCCCGCCCCGAGGTGATCAACTTCGCGGGCGGGCTGCCGGCCCCCGAACTGTTCGACGCGGAGGGCATCGCCGCCGCGTACCGGGACGTCCTCGCCGAGACGCCCGCGCGGGCCCTGCAGTACTCCACGACCGAGGGCGAGCCCACCCTGCGGGCCGCGCTCGCCGCCCGCACCTCGGCGCGCGGGTCGGCCACCGGCGCCGACGACATCCTCGTCACCACCGGTTCGCAGCAGGCCCTGTCGCTCCTGGCCACCGCGCTGCTCGAACCCGGCGACACGGTCCTCGTCGAGCGCCCCTGCTACCTGGCCGCGCTCCAGGCCTTCGGCTTCGCGGGAGCCCGGGTGGTGGCGGTGCCCGGGGACGACGACGGGATCGACCCCGCCGCGCTGGAGGAACTGGTGGTGCGCGAGCGTCCCAAGCTGCTCTACACGGTCCCCACCTTCTCCAACCCCACCGGACGCACCGTGCCCGCCGCCCGCCGCGCCGCCCTCGCCGAGGTCGCGGGGCGGTGCGGGCTGTGGATCGTCGAGGACGACCCGTACGGCGAGCTGCGCTTCGAGGGTGAGCGGGTGCCGTGGATCGCCTCCTACGAGGGGGCCCGGGACCGGACCGTGCTGCTGGGCTCCTTCTCCAAGGTCATGGCGCCCGGCCTGCGCCTGGGCTGGCTGCGGGCGCCCGCCGAGCTGCTGCGGGCCTGCGCGGTCGCCAAGCAGGCCGCCGACCTGCACACCCCGACCGTCAACCAGCTCGCCGCCGCCCGCTACCTGGCCGACCGGGACCTGGACGCCCACGTCGCCCGGGTCGCCGCCGTCTACGGAGTGCGCCGGGACGCCATGCTCGCGGGTCTCCCGGAGGCGCTCCCTGCGGGGTCGGTGTGGACCCGTCCCGAGGGCGGCATGTTCCTGTGGGTCCGGCTGCCCGACGGGTACGACACCACCGCCCTGCTCCCCGAGGTGGTCCGGCACGACGTGGCGTACGTCCCCGGCGCCCCCTTCCACGCAGGCGAGCCCGACCGCGCCACGCTGCGGCTGTGCTTCGTCACGCAGACGCCGGACGAGATCGCGGAGGGGCTGCGCAGGCTGGGCGAGGGACTGGGCACGGCGCACCGGGCGACGCGGCTCCCGTCGTAGGACCAATGACCGAGGGCGGAGGCGCCGTCGCCGCACGTACGGTGAGGCCATGCCCGACAGCGCACGGACGACGACCCCCTTCTCCCTCGACGCCTACTTCGAGCGCATCGGCTGGGAGGGCGGGCGGCGGCCCGACGCGGCCACGCTCCGCGGGGTGCAGCTCGCCCATCTGCGGGCCATCCCCTTCGAGAACCTCGACGCCCTCGGCGGCCGGGCCCCTTCCCTCGACCTCTCCGACCTGATGGCCAAGCTGGTCCACGGCCGTCGGCGCGGCGGCTACTGCTACGAGCACAACACCCTGTTCGCGGCCGCCCTGGAGGCGCTCGGCGTCCGGGTGACCCGGCTGACCGCGCGGGTCGTCGTCGGCGCGGACCGCTTCGAGGACCGTCCGCGCACGCACATGGCCCTCCTCGCCGAACTGCCCGGCGATCCGCGGCCCCTCCTGGCCGACGTGGGCTTCGGCGCCGTCGGCTCGCTGCTGGAACCGGTGCCGCTGCTGGCGGACACCGAGTTCCACGACGCCGGGCGTCGGCACCGGCTGGTGCACGCGCCGCGCCGGGGGCCGCTGGAGACGTGGGTGCTCCAGGCGCGCGTGGCGGGTGGCTGGGAGGCGCAGTACGCCTTCACCCCGGAGCCGTTCGAGCCGTCCGACTACGAGGTGATCAACTGGCACATCGCCACGAACCCGCGTTCCCCGTTCGCCCGGCGCCCCTACGTCCAGCGCCTCACCCCGGACGCGCACCTGCTCCTCGACGGCGACCGCGTCACCGTGACGCGTACCGACGACGGCACGGTCACCGAACGGAAGCCGGCCGACGAGACGGAGGCCCGCCGGGTCCTGGCGGAGGAGTTCGGCATCGACGTACCCGAGGGCCTGACGCTGCTGAGGTGAGGACGGGGCGGCCCCGCCCTCACCTCCGGGCCGTACTCAGAGCCGCTCGGGCGTCCGGATGCCCAGCAGGGCCATGCCCCGGTGCAGGGTGCGGGCCGTGAGGTCGCACAGGAAGAGGCGGTTCTCCACCTGCTCCGGCGTCTCGGCCTTCAGCACCGGGCACTTGTCGTAGAACGTCGTGTACAGCGACGCCAGCTGGTACAGGTACGCGGCCAGCTTGTGCGGGGCGTACTCCGCGGCCGCCTCGAAGACCGTGTCCCCGAACGCGTCCAGGTGCAGGCCCAGCGCGCGCTCCGCCTCGTGCAGCGCCAGCTCCGGGTGGGCGGCGGGGCGGAACTCGCCGGCCTTGCGGAGGATGGACTGGATACGGGCGTAGGCGTACTGGAGGTAGACGCTGGTGTCGCCGTTGAGCGAGACCATCTGGTCCAGGTCGAACTTGTAGTCGCGGCTCGGCGACGTCGACAGGTCCGCGTACTTCACGGCCCCGATGCCGACCTGCGCGGCCCGCTCCCGGATCTCGTCCTCGGTCAGGTCCCGCGCCTTCTCCCGCACGACCTCCGCCGCCCGCTGCACCGCCTCGTCCAGCAGGTCCTCCAGACGCACGGTTTCGCCCGCACGCGTCTTGAAGGGCTTGCCGTCGGCGCCGAGCACCGTGCCGTAGCCCATGTTGTGCGCGGTGACCTCGTCGCCGAGCCAGCCGGCCCGGCGGGCGGTCTCGAAGACCATCCTGAAGTGCAGCGACTGACGTACGTCCACGACGTACAGCAGCGTGGTCGCGTGCAGGTCCTGGACCCGGTTGCGGATCGCGGTCAGGTCGGAGGCCGCGTAGCCGAAGCCGCCGTCGGCCTTCTGCACGATCAGCGGGACCGGCTGGTCGTCCTTGCCGCGGATCTCGTCGAAGAACACCACGAGCGCGCCCTCGGAGCGCACCGCGACGCCCATCTCCTCCAGGAGGCGGGCGGTCTCGGGCATGCCCTCGTTGTACGCGGACTCGCCGACGATCTCCTCGTCGCGGATCTCCATGTCGAGCTTCTCGAAGACGGAGTAGAAGTAGACCTTCGACTCGTCCACGAACTGCTGCCACAGCTCCAGCGTCTCCTTGTCGCCGGACTGGAGGGCGACGACCCGCTTGCGGGCCCGCTCCTTGAACTCCTCGTCCGCGTCGAAGACCGCGCGCGACGCCTTGTACACCCGGTTCAGGTTCGACATGGCCTGCTCGCCGTCGACGTCCTCGGCCGGGGCCAGCTCGCCGGGGTGCTCGAACAGGTACTGGATGAGCATGCCGAACTGGGTGCCCCAGTCGCCGATGTGGTGCCGGCCGATCGTCTGCTCGCCGGTGAAGTCGAGCATGCCGCGCAGCGCGTCGCCGATGACCGCCGAGCGCAGGTGGCCGACGTGCATCTCCTTCGCCACGTTCGGCTGGGCGTAGTCGACGACCGTGGTGCCCGCGTCCTGCTTCAGCGGCACGCCGAGCCGCTCGCCGTCCGCGAGCCGCGCGGCGAGGTTCCGGGTGATCGCGCCGTCGCTGACGGTGATGTTGAGGAAGCCGGGCCCGGAGACCTCGACGTCCTTGATCAGCTCGTCGCCGGTGGTGATGCCGGCGACCACCTCGGCCGCCAGCTCCCGCGGGTTGGCCTTCGCCTTCTTGGCCAGCGCGAGAATGCCGTTGGCCTGGTAGTCCGCCCGGTCGCTACGTCGCAGCAGCGGGTCGGCGCCGGCGGCCTCCGGCCGGGTGGCCGTGAGGGCGGACGCGAGCTGCTGCTGGACGGAGTCGGTGAGGGACGTGACCGAGGCCATGGAGTGGCTGCCGTTCTGCTCGGGTTCCTGGAAGTAGTACAGAAACCGAGTATCCCATGCGGTGAAAAGCGGTTTTCGCGGATGCGGGCCGGGCTGGGAGAATGGGACGGACAGCCGTGCGACCGTACCGGCTGTCTCCGGAGCGGTTCCGGAGAAGTCTCAGGAAAGAGGACGTGCCGATCGTGGCTCAGAGCACAGAGACCACCGACTGGGTCTCCCGTTTCGCGGACGAGGTCATCGCCGAGTCGGAGCGTCGTGCCCCGGGCGCGAAAACATCCCTCGCCACCGCTCCGGGTGGCCTCGTCGTCGCGTCCGGACTCTCCCCCTCCGGCCCCATCCACCTGGGCAACCTGCGCGAGGTCATGACCCCGCACCTGGTCGCCGACGAGATCCGCCGCCGCGGGTACGAGGTGCGGCACCTGATCTCCTGGGACGACTACGACCGCTACCGCAAGGTCCCGGCCGGTGTCCCCGGGGTGGACGAGAGCTGGGCCGAGCACATCGGCAAGCCCCTGACCTCCGTCCCGGCGCCGAAGGGCTCCCCGCACCCGAACTGGGCGGAGCACTTCAAGGCCGCGATGGTCGCCGCGCTCGACGCGATGGGCGTCGAGTTCGACGGCATCAGCCAGACCGCGCAGTACACCTCCGGTGTCTACCGCGAGCAGATCCTGCACGCCATGAAGCACCGGCGGGACATCGACGCGATCCTCGACCAGTACCGGACCAGGAAGCCCGCGAAGCAGCCGCAGAAGTCGCAGAAGCCCGTCGACGAGGCCGAGCTGGAGGCCGCCGAGGGCTCCGGCGCCGCCGCCGAGGACGACGGCAGCTCCGGCTCCGCCGGGTACTTCCCGTACAAGCCGTACTGCGGCAACTGCGAGAAGGACCTGACGACCGTCACCGCCTACGACGACGACTCGACCGAGCTGACCTACGCCTGCACCGCCTGCGGCTTCTCCGAGACCGTGCGGCTGAGCGAGTTCAACCGCGGCAAGCTGGTCTGGAAGGTCGACTGGCCGATGCGCTGGGCGTACGAGGGGGTCGTCTTCGAGCCCAGCGGCGTGGACCACTCCTCGCCCGGGTCGTCGTTCCAGGTCGGCGGGCAGATCGTCGGGATCTTCGGCGGCAAGCAGCCGATCGGCCCGATGTACGCCTTCGTCGGCATCAGCGGCATGGCCAAGATGTCCTCGTCCAAGGGCGGGGTGCCCACCCCGGCCGACGCGCTCCAGATCATGGAGCCGCAGCTGCTGCGCTGGCTGTACGCCCGCCGCAGGCCCAACCAGTCCTTCAAGATCGCCTTCGACCAGGAGATCCAGCGGCTGTACGACGAGTGGGACCGCCTCGACGCCAAGGTCGCCGACGGCTCGGCCCTCCCCGCCGACGCCGCCGCGCACTCGCGCGCCGTCCGCACGGCCGCCGGTGAGCTGCCGCGCACGCCCAGGCCGCTGCCGTACCGGACGCTGGCCTCCGTGGCCGACATCACCGCCGGGCACGAGGACCAGGCGCTGCGCATCCTCAGCGAGCTGGACCCGGCGAACCCGATCGCGTCCCTGGACGAGGCCCGGCCGCGCTACGACAAGGCCGAGGCGTGGATCAACACCCACGTCCCCGCCGACCAGCGCACCATCGTGCGCCAGGAGCCCGACGCCGAGCTGCTCAAGTCCCTCGACGAGCCGAGCCGGCAGTCGCTGCGGCTGCTGCTCGACGGACTGGCCGACCACTGGTCCCTGGACGGGCTCACCCACCACGTCTACGGCGTCCCCAAGGTCCAGGCGGGCTTCCCCGCCGACGCCACGCCCAAGGAACTGCCGCCCGAGATCAAGACCGCCCAGCGGACGTTCTTCGCGCTGCTGTACCACCTGCTCGTCGGCCGCGACACCGGCCCGCGCCTGCCCACGCTGCTGCTCGCGGTGGGGCAGGACCGGGTGCGGACCCTGCTCGGGGAGTAGGACCCGCCAGTACGGCGAAGGGGGCGCCCGGTCCGCACCGGGCGCCCCCTTCGCCGTACGCGGGGCCGTCAGGCGATGTGCTCCTCCTCCAGCTCCGCGCCGTGGCGCTCCTGGAACCGCAGGACCATGCGCTTGGCATCGGCGTCCAGGAGCGAGACGCCGAACGTGGCCTCGACGTCGTACGCGAACTCGCGCGGGGTCGGGTAGCCGCTGCCGTTGTTGAGCGACTGCTTGAAGACCTGGTAGTAGTCGTCCTCGCCCGGACCCTCGGGCTCCGGCGTGCCGCCGCCCTCCCCCAGCTCGCGGGTGCGGTGCGGCCCGACCGGTATGGGGAAGCCGCCGGTCTCCTCCGGAGCGGGCTCCTGCGGGGGCGGCTCCTCCTCGAACTGCTGCCGGTACTGGTCGGCCTGCCGCTGCTCCGCCTCCCACTGGGCGTACTGGTCCGGGTCGTACGTCGGGTCGTAGTCGCCGTGGTACTCGACCGACTGCGGGTCCCGGGCGTGCAGCCACGGGTTCTGCTCCACCGCCGGCCCGTCCTCCCGCACCGGCTCCGCCTCCCGGGCGCCGACCAGTTCGGCCCGCTGCTCGGCCGGGGGCGACGCCTGCGGGGCCGGTTCCTGCGGCCGGGGCGCCGGCGGGAGCAGGGCCGGTTCGATGCCGGCCGCCGCCAGCCCGGAGGGGGCGGTCTGCGCCAGCGGGACGCCGTAGCGGGCCAGCCGCAGCGGCATCAGGGACTCCACGGGCGCCTTGCGGCGCCAGGCGCGGCCGAAGCGGGAGCGCAGCCGGGCCTGGTACACCAGCCGCTCCTGCTCCAGCTTGATGACCTGCTCGTAGGAGCGCAGCTCCCACAGCTTCATGCGGCGCCACAGCAGGAACGTCGGCACCGGCGAGAGCAGCCAGCGGGTGAGGCGGACGCCCTCCATGTGCTTGTCGGCGGTGATGTCGGCGATCCGGCCGATCGCGTGCCGGGCGGCCTCCACCGACACCACGAACAGGATCGGGATCACACCGTGCATGCCCACGCCCAGCGGGTCGGGCCAGGCCGCCGCGCCGTTGAACGCGATCGTCGCCGCCGTCAGCAGCCACGCCGTCTGGCGCAGCAGCGGGAAGGGGATGCGGATCCAGGTCAGCAGCAGGTCGAGGGCGAGCAGCACGCAGATGCCCGCGTCGATGCCGATCGGGAAGACGTAGCTGAAGTTCCCGAAGCCCTTCTTCAGGGCCAGTTCGCGCACCGCCGCGTACGAACCCGCGAAGCCGATGCCGGCGATGACGACGGCACCGAAGACGACCATGCCGATGAGTACACGGTGCGTCCGTGTCAGCTGAAGTGGCGCGGCCACCCGTACTCCCCTTCCATTGCGTGTTGTTGCGCGCAACAGAGTGGCACATGTGTGCGGGGGACGGGTGGCCGGTGGGTGGAAGAGACCGTCAGCTGTCCTTCGCGGACGCCTTCGAGGACGACTTGGACGGCGACTTGGACGGCGACTTCGACGACTCCTCGGTGGACGACTTGGAGCCCGACGTGGAGGGCGACGGCGTGGCGCTCGACTTGCCGCCGCCGGCGGCGGCGTTGGCCTTCGTCACCGCGGCCACCGCCTCCTTGGCCGCCTTCTGCGCGTCCTTCGCCAGGTCGTCGGCGTCCGGGGTCTTGTCGCCCGCCAGGCCCGCGCCGTTGAAGTCGATCGTGACGACGACGTTCTCGACCCGGGTCACGACCGTCTGCTGCTTGAAGGTGCCTTCCTTCTTCTTCAGGTCGTAGCGCACCAGCGAGGCCTCGTCGCCCGTGCCGCTCACCGGCGTGGTCTTGAGCTTCTTCGCGCCCTCCGCGCTCTGCACGTCCTTGAGCTGCTTCTGGTAGTAGTCGTGCGCCAGCTTGTCGCCCTCGCCGCGCGTCACGTCCGACTCGAAGCGCAGCATCGACACGCTCAGCCAGCGGAACTGAGAACCCTTCACGCCGTTGTCGTCGAGACTGTCCCAGGAGCAACTGGCCCGCGACGCCGTGTCGTTGGACGTGCCCTCCTTGCCGGAGTCGCCCTTCGGCACCAGGTCCTCCAGCGTCTTCTCGGTCACCACCGAGCACGGCTCGGGAAGCTTCCGGAACGCCGCCGCCCGCACCGTCGGGGAAGGGCTCGCGGACTTGGACGCGGCGGACTCCTCCGCGGTCTTGTCCTTGCCGTCGTCGGAGCCGGAGTCCGAGGAGCAGCCGGCTGCCACCAGCATCACGGGTACGGCGGCCGCGCCGACAAGGACGCGGGTGAGTCGCTTCGCTCGCTTCGCATGCGGGTCTCGCTGGTCACGCTGGGCTCGTAGCTGCATGGTTCCTTCACTCATGGCACTCGTGGTTCCTGCGTTCGGAACGGGTCCGAGGGGCCACGGTACGCGGTGAAGAAATCGTGCGGTCCCGCTTCGGGGCCACCGCGCGCGGGCGCGGGGGAGCCCCGCCGGGACTCAACCGCCCAGCGAATCCGCCAGCTGGGAGGCCAGTTTCCGCGCCATGTCCTGCATTTCCTCGCTGTCCGGCACGACGCCGAGCGTCGCCGACTGCTCCGCGTACTCGATGGTCACCATGACGTTCGACGTGCGGAACGCCACAGTCACCGTGCGCCGCTTCGCCGTCGAACCGGAGCTGCTGAGCGCGTCGTCCACGAACGCCTCGTCGCCCAGGTCGTCCAGGAGCCGGGGCTGGACGTCGGTGGGCGTGGCGTCGGAGGACGCGCTCGACGAGGACGAGGACGAGGACGAGGAGGCGGAGGAGGACGCCGAGGGTGTACCGCCTGCGCCGGTGGCCGGCTCCCCGGATTCCCCGGAGTCACCCGAGGACGCCGACGGGCTGCCGGACGGGGAGTCCTCGGCGGAACCGGACTCCGAGACGACGGGTTCGGGCAGGTCGGCGGCCTCCACCTGCTGGGCGAAGAGCTGCTCGGCCTCGCTGTCGTCGCTCACGGCGCTGTCGTACGACACCACCCGTTCGAAGCCGACGAAGAGATGGTCGGTGGCCTGGGCGGAATCCACCTTCCAGCGGCAGCCGACCTTGCGGTCGGTGTCGTACGCGAGCGTCGGCTCACCCGCGTACGCCTTCTCGCGCTGCTCCTCGTCGGTGATCTCCTCGATGCCGGGCAGCAGGGCGTCGAGCGTCTTGTTGCCGACGGCGCCGCACGGCTCCGGAAGGGTGCGGTACTTGCCGGGCTCGGCCGCCTCGGTCGCGACGCCGGGCTCGCCCGGGTTCGAGTCGTCCGCGGTGGCACCGCCGTCCGAGCCGCCGGTGCAGCCGGCCAGCAACGCCGCCAGAAGGGCGGCGACGCCGGGTACGTAGGCCTTCCGCTGCACGGTGCGGCTCCTCTCGCCGGTGTGGCTGTGGTCGGTACTCCAGTGTCCCCGCTGGTTATTCGCTTGCCGCGCGGGGGCGTCCCCTGGAGACAATGTGTATCGCACGCGCCGCCGTGAACGCCGGTCAGCCGTCCCTTTGGCTGCCCTTGGCGCCGGTTTTGCGCTTTGAGACTTCTGTATGTTTTCCGGGGGAATGAGGACGATATGTCGTACGTGGAGATGCCGGGCGCGAAGGTGCCGATCCGGATGTGGGCCGACCCGGCGACGGTCGAGGAGGGCGCGCTCCAGCAGCTGCGCAACGTCGCGACCCTGTCGTGGATCAAGGGCCTCGCGGTCATGCCGGACGTGCACTACGGCAAGGGCGCGACGGTCGGCTCCGTGATCGCGATGCGGGGCGCGGTGTGCCCGGCGGCGGTGGGCGTCGACATCGGCTGCGGGATGTCGGCGGTGAAGACGTCCCTGACGGCGAACGACCTCCCGGGCGACCTGTCCCGGCTGCGCTCGAAGATCGAGCAGGCGATTCCGGTGGGGCGGGGCATGCACGACAGCCCGGTCGACCCGGGCCGCTTCCACGGACTGGCGACGGCCGGGTGGGACGACTTCTGGGGGCGGTTCGACGGGGTGGCGGAGGCGGTCAAGTTCCGTCATGAGCGGGCCGGGAAGCAGATGGGAACGCTCGGATCGGGCAACCATTTTGTCGAAGTGTGCACGGATACGACCGGTTCTGTCTGGCTGATGCTGCACTCCGGCTCCCGCAACATCGGCAAGGAACTGGCCGAGCACCACATCGGCGTCGCCCAGAAGCTTCCGCACAACCAGGGCCTGGTCGACCGCGACCTCGCGGTGTTCGTCGCGGACACCCCGCAGATGGCCGCGTACCGCAACGACCTGTTCTGGGCGCAGGAGTACGCGAAGTACAACCGCACGCTCATGATGGCGCTCCTGAAGGACGTGGTCCGCAAGGAGTTCAAGAAGGCCAAGCCGGTCTTCGAGCCGGAGATCAGCGCGCACCACAACTACGTCGCCGAGGAGCGGTACGACGGGATGGACCTGCTGGTGACCCGCAAGGGCGCGATCCGCGCGGGTTCCGGTGACTACGGGATCATCCCCGGTTCCATGGGCACGGGTTCGTACATCGTGAAGGGCCTCGGGAACGCCAAGTCCTTCAACTCCGCCTCCCACGGCGCAGGCCGGCGGATGAGCCGGAACGCCGCCAAGCGGCGCTTCTCCACCAAGGACCTGGAGGAGCAGACGCGGGGCGTGGAGTGCCGCAAGGACTCCGGCGTGGTGGACGAGATCCCGGGCGCCTACAAGCCGATCGAGCAGGTCATCGACCAGCAGCGCGACCTGGTGGAGGTCGTGGCGAAGCTGAAGCAGGTCGTCTGCGTGAAGGGCTGACGCCCGGGGCGCCGTCGGGGGTCAGCCCTCCCGGTGCACCTTGGTGTTCGATGCCTGGGCGCGGGGGCGGACGACCAGGAGGTCGATGTTGACGTGGGCGGGGCGGGTGACCGCCCAGGTGATGGTGTCGGCGACGTCGTCGGCGGTCAGGGGGGCGGCGACGCCCTGGTAGACCTTGGCCGCCTTGTCCTGGTCGCCGCCGAAGCGGGTCAGGGCGAACTCGTCGGTCTTGACCATGCCGGGCGCGACCTCGATGACGCGGACCGGGCGGCCGACGATCTCCAGGCGCAGGGTCTCGGCGAGGACGTGCTCGCCGTGCTTGGCGGCGACGTAGCCCGCGCCGCCCTCGTAGGTGGACAGGCCCGCGGTCGAGGAGACGACCACGACCGTGCCGTCGCCGCTCGCCTCCAGCTTGGGCAGCAGGGCCTGGGTGAGGTGGAGGGTGCCGATGACGTTGGTCTCGTACATGCGGCGCCAGTCGTCCGGGTCGCCGGTGGCCACCGGGTCGGCGCCGAGCGCGCCGCCCGCGTTGTTGACGAGGACGCCGACGGTCTTGAAGGCCGAGGCGAACTCGTCGACCGCCGCGCGGTCGGTGACGTCCAGGGGGTAGGCCGTCGCCTGGTGGCCGGCCGCCCGGATCTCCTCGGCCAGCGCCTCGACGCGGTCCTTGCGGCGGGCGGTGAGGACCACGCGGTACCCGGCCTCGGCGAGCTGCCGGGCCGTCGCGGCGCCGATGCCGCTGCTCGCGCCGGTGACGACGGCGATACGGGAGGCGGCGGACGGGGCGGCGGCTGCGGTGGCCATGGGCTGCTCCTCGGTCGGTGGTGCGGGTCGCCGCCCAGGTTAGTCAGCGCCGTGGTCAGCCGGCGTTGCGCGGGGCCCACATGATCAGGGCCATCCCGGCGAGGCAGACCAGCGCCCCCGCGATGTCCCAGCGGTCGGGGCGGTAGCCGTCGGCGACCACGCCCCACAGGATCGAGCCGGCCACGAAGATCCCGCCGTACGCGGCGAGGATGCGGCCGAAGTGCGCGTCGGGCTGGAAGGTGGCGACGAAGCCGTAGGCGCCCAGGGCCAGGACCCCGCCCGCCGCCCACAGCCAGCCGCGCTGCTCGCGCACCCCCTGCCACACCAGCCAGGCGCCGCCGATCTCGAACACGGCGGCGACCACGAACAGGGCTGCGGAGCGGAGCACGAGCATGCGGGCAGCTTCGCACGCGCCGCGTCCACGCCGGTCGGCGGACCTGCGGAATAACGGTCGGAGCTGCTCCGTTCCAGGGGTATAGTTGAACACTAAACAACCTGGAGGTTGAGCGATCATGCAGTTCGGCATCTTCACCGTCGGCGACGTCACGCCCGACCCGACCACGGGCCGTACGCCGACCGAGCGTGAGCGCATCAAGGCCATGGTCGCCATCGCGCTCAAGGCCGAAGAGGTCGGGCTCGACGTCTTCGCGACCGGCGAGCACCACAACCCGCCCTTCGTGCCCTCGTCGCCGACGACCATGCTCGGCTACGTCGCGGCCCGCACCGAGCGGCTGGTGCTGTCCACCTCCACCACCCTGATCACCACGAACGACCCGGTGAAGATCGCCGAGGACTTCGCGATGCTCCAGCACCTGGCCGACGGCCGGGTGGACCTGATGATGGGCCGCGGCAACACCGGGCCGGTCTACCCCTGGTTCGGCAAGGACATCCGCGAGGGCATCAACCTCGCCGTCGAGAACTACGCCCTGCTGCACCGCCTGTGGCGCGAGGACGTGGTGAACTGGGAGGGCAAGTTCCGCACGCCGCTCCAGGGCTTCACGTCCACCCCGCGACCGCTGGACGGCATCGCGCCCTTCGTCTGGCACGGCTCCATCCGCTCCCCGGAGATCGCCGAGCAGGCTGCGTACTACGGCGACGGCTTCTTCCACAACAACATCTTCTGGCCCGCCGACCACACCAAGCGCATGATCGAGCTGTACCGGGCCCGGTACGCGCACTACGGGCACGGCACGCCCGAGCAGGCGATCGTCGGCCTCGGCGGCCAGGTGTTCATGCGGAAGAACTCGCAGGACGCGGTCCGCGAGTTCCGGCCGTACTTCGACAACGCGCCGGTCTACGGGCACGGGCCGTCGCTGGAGGACTTCACCGCGCAGACGCCGCTCACCGTCGGCTCGCCGCAGCAGGTGATCGAGAAGACGCTCGCCTTCCGCGACTACGCCGGTGACTACCAGCGCCAGCTGTTCCTGATGGACCACGCCGGGCTGCCCCTGAAGACCGTCCTGGAGCAGCTCGACCTGCTCGGCGAGGAGGTCGTGCCGGTGCTGCGAAAGGAGTTCGCGAAGGACCGCCCGGCGAACGTGCCGGACGCGCCGACCCACGCGTCCCTGCTGGCCTCCCGGGAGGGTGCCACGACCGAGGAAGGAGTACGCGCATGAAGCTCGTCGTCGTCTCCGCGGGGCTGAGCGTGCCGTCGTCCACCCGGCTGCTCGGCGACCGGCTGGCCGCGGCCGCCGCCCCGGCCGCCACCGCACCCGAGCCCGCTCCGGCCGACGTCCGGGTGGTCGAGCTGCGCGACCTCGCCGTGGAGATCGCGCACACCTTCACCAACGGCTTCCCCGCACCGGCGCTCGCGGACGCGTTCGCCGAGGTCGCGGCAGCCGACGGGCTGATCGTCGTCACGCCGGTGTTCTCGGCGTCGTACAGCGGACTGTTCAAGTCGTTCTTCGACGCGCTGAGCGTCACCGACGAGGACGCCCTCACCGGGAAGCCGGTGCTGATCGCCGCGACCGGTGGCAGCGCCCGGCACTCCCTGGTGCTGGAGCACGCGCTGCGGCCGCTCTTCGCCTACCTGAGGGCGGTCGTCGTCCCCACCGGGGTGTACGCCGCCTCCGAGGACTGGGGCGCGCAGGGGCTCGACGCCCGGATCGAGCGGGCCGCGACCGAGCTGGCGGCGCTGATGGCCGGGCTGTCGGGGCCCTCGGGGCCGGCGAAGGGGCGCACCCCGCCGCCGAAGCGGGACTCCTTCGAGGAGGTCACGCCCTTCGCGGAGCGGCTCGCCGCGCTCAGCGTCCCGGGCCCGAGTCCGGCGCCGTAGGGCGGCCGTCGGCGGGCCCCGCACAGCCTGGTTCACCGGATCGGGTGATGCCGGTCGGGAACCCGTCGGGCCCGGTCGGCGGCTCACTACGGTGTGGCCGAGATGAGCAGACCCGAGCCCGTGTCGCGAGAGTCCGAACGGCCGCCCGAGTTCCCGATGCCCCGGTGGGTGGTGGGGGTCTTCCCCGTGTCCCTCCTGGTGGCCGTCACCTGGGGGCCGGCGCAGGCGGCGGTGCTGTGCGGCGTGGCCGCGGTGGCCTTGCTCTACGCCACGAGCAGGAAGCCGGCGTCGTGGCACCTGGCCGGCGGGACCGTGGTGTGCGCGGCGGGAGTCCTGCTCCAGGGGTCCTCCTACTACGTGGTGGTGCGCAGCGGCTCGCTCGGTCCCGCCGGGCAGCCCGCCCTCCTCTACTTCCTGGGCCTCCAGGTGTTCACGAGTGGCCGGAAGGTGCGGCGCGCGGCCCAGCTCGATCTGTCCGCGTCGCGGCGCCACCGTGCCGAGCACGGGCTGCTGGAGCCCGCCGAGCCGCTCGGCGAGCCGCGGCCCGGCAGGCGCTGGATCCCGTTCGGCGCGACGGGGGTGCTCGGCGCGGTCGTCTGCGGGCTCGGCTCGCTGTGTTTCTGCCTGGCCCTGCTCGCCGTGCGGGACATCGTGACGACCGACGACCACCCGTGGTGGGGGCCACTCGCGATCGCCGTCCTGCTCGTGCAGACCGTGCTCCTGATCGGCATGGGCAACACGCTCCTGCGCACCGGCGCCCAGTACTACGACACCGTCATCTCCTCCCCGGACGACCTCGCCGGACGCCGGTACGTCCTGTACCTGCGCTCCTTCCGCGACGACCGGCGGCTGGCACGCCCCCATCGCATCCCCCTGGTGGGCGCCTGGCTGGCCGCCGCCGTCAGCACGGGCCAGGGCGAGGAGGAGCGCATCGCCGACGCCCTCTCCTGGGCCGGCCCCCTCGTCGGGGTGGGGGCGCCCGGGGAGCGCGTGCCCCGGGCCGGTGCCCGGCGGATGTACCTGCCGCTGGACGGCTGGCAGACCCCGGTGAGCACCATGATGCGCGGCGCCGCCCTCGTCGTGATCGTGCTCGGGAAGGGAGCGGGGACGCTCTGGGAGATCCGCGAGGCGATGCGGATCCTGCCCCCGGAGCGGCTGCTGCTGCTCGTACCGATGAAGGAGAGGGCGTACGACGAGTTCCGCGCGCTCGCGGGCGACCTGACACCCGGCGTGCTGCCCGCGTACCGGCCCGGCCGCGCGTTGTCGTCCCGGGTCCGGGGAGTCATCCACTTCGGGCCGGACTGGACGGCGGAGTTCACCGCCCTGCGCCGGCCCTCACCGCTGGAGGACCAGCTCGTGGGCTCGCTGGACCGCGCCGTGTGGCCCGCCATGGTGCGCCTCACCGCACTCGAACGCCGGGCGGACGGGAGGGACCGCGCGGCATGAGCGACACCGGGGACGCGCTGTGGAACACGGAGGTCGGCCCGTCCGAGTACTCGGTGGCCGACGACCGCTACCGGCAGGCGGTGCTCGACCAGTACAAGCTCTGCGTGGAGATGGCCGACCGGGTCAGTGCCCGGCGGAACCTGACCAACACGTTCTTCCTGTCGCTCAACAGCGCGGTCGTCGCCGTGGTGGCCGCGGTGTCGGCCGGCGCACTGGCCGACGCCTCCGTCCCGCTGCTGCTGGCCGGGCTGCTCATCCTGCTCGTCCAGTGCGCCGCCTGGTACGTCATGGTGCGTTCGTACCGGCAGCTCAACCGCGCCAAGTACGCGGTGATCGGCGCCTTCGAGGAGCGGCTCCCGGCGTTCGCGTACAGCCGGGCGGAGTGGGGCGCGCTGGGCGAGGGCCGGGACTGGCGCCGGTATCTGCCCCTGACCTACGTCGAGCAGTGGGTGCCGGTCGTCTTCGCCGTCTCCTACCTCATGGGATTCTGCGCCCTCGCCGCCCGGTGAGCCGCGGGCAGCGGTAGGATCCGGGGCCTGCCACCAGGCCACCGACCGAGGGGGAGACCGTGACGGCCCTCGCGGTGACCGGGCACATGGACCTGACGGACGAGAGCGTCCCCGTGGTCCGGGCCGCCCTGGACGAACTGCTGGACCGCTACCGGGACCCGGACCGGGACCAGGAGCCGGGCTCCGGGAAGTCGTTCGTCGGGCTCTCCTGCATCGCCAAGGGCGCCGACTCGCTGTTCGCGGAAGCCGTACTGGCCGCCGGCGGGCGCCTGGTCGTCGTCGTCCCCTCGCGGGACTACCGGCACAGCACGGTCGAGCCGGACGGCGCCCCGCTCTTCGACCGCCTCGCCGAGGCCGCCGACGAGGTCGTCGTACTGCCCTACGAGAGGGCCGACCGGCAGGCGTACGAGGCCGCCAACGCCCTGCTCCTGGAACGCGCCGACCGGCTGGTGGCCGTGTGGAACGGCGAACCTCCCAGCGGCCGGGGCGGCGGCACCGCCGACGTGGTCCTCGCCGCCCGGGAGGCGGGGATCCCCGTCGACGTCGTGTGGCCGGACGGGGCCGCCCGCGCGGCATCCCGGTAGGAAGCGCCGCCAGCGCCAGCGCCAGCGCCAGCGCCGCCGACCGGCCGCGGACCGGCGCCCGATCAGCGCCGGAAGCCTGATCGGAAGCGGTTCGGAAGCGGTGCGCCGCTGGTTCCGGAAGCGGGATCGCTGGTGCCGTGGAGGCATGTCGACGTCACCGGCGGCCGTACGCCCCACCGCTGTCGCCGGCGCCGGCCCCGGTGTCCTGACTCCCGGGGCCGGCGCCGACGTCGGCGCTGGTGCCCGCGCCCGTGCGGGAGCCGGTGCCGGAGTCCGTGCCGCCGCGGGCACCGGGGAGCCGCGCGGTGCGCAGATAGGTGCCGAGCACCGACAGGTCGGTCCGCTCCAGGTCGGCCGGGCGGATCACGACGCGCAGCTCCGGGGCGGTCGCCGGATCGCGGCGGCAGTGTTCCGCGAAGCTCTCCACGATCATCAGCAGCAGCCGGGTGCGGTCCAGCTCCACGATCCGGGCGAGACCGGAGCCGATCAGGGGGATCGCGACCGGCCGGTACATGCCGTAGCGGGCGACGGCCGGCCACAGGGTGTCCAGGCTCGCCCGCAGGTCGGCCGGTCCGGAACGGGCCACGAGGTCGTTGCCGAGCCGGGAGTAGGCCACGGCGAAGACCCGGCGGCCGTCCACCGTCAGCGGGACCGTGGTGCCGAGGGGATAGCGGACCCGGCGGCCGCGCGGCTTGTCCTGGACCCGCTCGGTGCGCAGCGGCCTGAACGCCCTGAGACCGGCCTGGATCCGGTCGTCCAGCTGCTTGCGCTCGCCGCCGAACAGCCGCTCCACCAGCTGGCCCTGGACGCTCTCCCGGCTGATCACCAGGTCCTGCTCGGTGGCGGTGTCGAAGGTGTCGGTGAACCCGATCACCAGATTGGCGTCCTCCTGGTCGAACAGGTCGCCGCGCACCACCACGAGGTCACCGGCGCCGGGGAACGGCTGCCGCAGCAGCTCCCGCCCGTGCCGCTCGCGCAGCCGGGCCCGCAGGGCGCCGAGCAGTTCGGCGACGTCCTGGTCGTCCGGCCGCTCCCGGGCCATCCGTTCGGCGACCGGCAGCGCGAGGTCGTGGCGGCCCAGGTCCATGCGGCTGCGGATCAGCTGGCGGCGGGCGGTCTCGTACAGCGCGGTGAGCCGGCGCACCAGCGGCCGGGCGAAGTCCTCGTCGCCCGCCTCGGCCAGGGGACGGCCGCGCACCAGCGCGAGCGCCGCGGCCAGCCGGTCGGCGGCCGACGCGGGGGCCGCGAGCAGCGCGGAGTCGACCAGCTCGGTGAACTCCGCGCAGTCCAGCTCCTCGGGCGCGAGCACCAGCCGGTACGCCGTCTCGGGCGCCGGGCCGGCCAGCAGCTGCTCGGTGCGCAGCACCCGGGCGCCGTCACCGCGCTGCGCGGGGTCGAGGGCGCGGCGCAGTTCGAGGACGCGCTTTTGCACCTCGTTGCGGTGGCGCTGGGCCGCGTGCGGCTGCTCGCCGTCGAGTGCCCACACGTCCCGGTGCAGCCGGCGCACCGGGACGGACTCGCCGTCCGCCGCCACCAGGCGGACCAGCAGCCGTGTCGTCAGCGGGGTCAACCGAGCGGGTACGCCGTCGACTTCGAGCCTGGCCGGACCCAGGACGCTCACACGGATGCGCGCCATACAAGTGGTCTCCACTCGCTTCGCCCTCTCCCGACCGGTGGTCGCGGGGGAGGTTTCGGCAGCGTATCAATTGTCCGTTTGGGGGAGTTGTGGTTTCGGTCGGTTCGCGCGGGACCGGTCCTGTCGTCCGTCCGCCGCGGGGGAGCGGGCGGCTGAGCCGCGGGGGCCGTCGGGGCGCGTTCGGCGGGGCGCGGACCCGGCGGCTGTTCGCGGGCAGTGTGATGGCGGCCTTCGGCGGGGTGTCGGCGGTGCTGCAGTTCGTGGGGCAGCTGTGGCCCGGGGCCCTTCCCGGCCCGGCGCCGGTGGCCGCGGCGTCGGTGCTGCTGTGCCTGGGCTGGGCCGTGGTGCGCAGCAGGCCCACGGTGGTCGTGTGCCAGGAGTTCGGGCGGCCGCGGATGTCCGTGACCGTCGGGCCGGGCGACCTCTTCGACGAGTCCGCCCACCTCGTCGTCGGGTTCTCCGACACCTTCGACACCGACGTCCGCGACGGCGTGGTGATCAGCGGCAGCAGCGTGCAGGGGCAACTGCTGGAGCGCCGGTACGACGGTGACGTGCGGCGGCTGGACGACGAGCTGGACGCCGCCCTCGGCGCGGCCGTGCCGGTGGCCCGGGAGACGCGCGCGGACAAGCCGTACGGCAAGCTCGACCGCTACCCGGTGGGCACGGTGGCGGTGCTCGGCAGCAGGCCGCGGCTGGTCTTCGGGGTCGCCCACAGCCGGCTGGGCAACGACTGCGTGGCGCGCTCCAGCACCGAGGAGCTGTGGCTGAGCCTGGGCCGGGTGTGGGACGCCGTCTACCGGCACGGCCAACTGGACCGGGTCGCCGTGCCGTTGATCGGCTCGGGCCTGTCCCGGCTGCACGGGCTCGACGAGGAGAGCCTGCTGCGCCTGATACTGCTGTCCTTCATCACCCACTCCCGGGAGCGGGTGATCTGCCGCGAACTGCGGGTCGTGCTGCGCCCCGCCGAGCTGGAGCGGGTCGACCTGACGGAGGTGGCGGCGTTCCTCGGGGTGCTGGCGGCGGCCGGCTCGGGCGGTGCCGCGTAGCGCCCGGGCCCGGCGACGGCGCCGGCCCCCGGGACACGTACCGCGGTGACGGGACGTGCCCCGGGGGCCGGTTGCGCCGGTCCCCCGAGCGGCGCCGGATCCGCCGGACGGCTACGGCCGGCGGTGGTAGGCGGACAGGTGCTTGAACGGGTAGGTCTGGCGCCAGTCGGAGCCGGTGTCGTTGACCGTGCAGCCCGCCAGCTTCAACCGCTCCACGACCTTGCCGAGTGCCGTCTGGAGCCGTCGAAGCGGATGACGTTGCGGCCCGCGATGTCGGCGATCGGCCGCACCCCGCCGACCTCGACGATCAGCGTGCGCTCCGGGTAGGCCATCAGCACCATGCCCAGCTCGATGAGGACGTTGGGGCGCGGCTGGCACACCGGCCGGGTCTCGTAGTCGGGTTCGTTGCGGCCGCGCAGTTCGGGGTGGAGGGTGACGACGTCGTCCGGGGTGAGCAGGACCAGGGCCGCCTGGGCCTGCGCGGGGGCGCCGGCGACCACGTCGCCGAGGAAGGGCGAGGCCTGGCCGGTCGCCCGGACCAGGTCCTCCCACTCCTTGGGCCGCAGGTCGAGGCGGCGCAGCAGCTCGTACATCTCGCGCCGCACCTGGTCGTCGCGGCCGTGCACGACGAAGACGCTGCGGGCCCGCTCGGCGTCCCCGGGCCCCGCGGCGGCCTGGCGCCGCCATCCGTCGGCGTACGGCTGGGCGGGCGGGGTGGACGGCGCGGGCGGCGCGGCGTGGAGGGGGGAGTTGTCGCCGAAGGTCTGGGTGGTGTCGGTGTTTCCGGCGCTCTGGTTGCCCCCGAAGTTGTTGGTGCTGCCCTGGCCGAAGCTGTTGCCGTGGAACTGCGGCCCGCTCATGCCTGCCGTGCCTCCCTGGTGACGCCGGAGTTGTTCCCGAAGGTCTGGGTGGTGTTGGTGTTGCCGACGCTCTGGTTGCCGCCGAAGTTGTTGGTGCTGTTGGCGCCGAAGTTCTGCTGGAGGATGTTGGTCTGGTTCGCGTCGTGCTCGCGGGTGTCGACGTCGTGGTCGCGCAGGAAGTCGCCGACGATCTGCAGCAGGTGGCGCTCGATGATCTGGATGTACTTGATCGTGTCCGATTCCTGGAAGAAGTGGTGGAAGTCGCGGTTGGGCGCCAGCTCGCGGACGCTGGTGAGGGCGCCGCAGTCCACCGCGGTCAGGGCGTAGCGGCCGAGCCGGAACTCGCTGGTGTCGGCGGGCTGGCCCACCAGCTTGCGTACGGTGTCGGTGCCGAAGCGGCTGGGCAGCCGCTCGCGCAGCGGGTTGGCGATCAGCCGCAGGAGTTCGCCGGGGGCGCTGCGGGTCACGTCCCAGGCGATGCGCAGCATGAGCTTGCCGTCGATCGCGGCCGGCAGCCGGTCGGCGAGGTGGAAGCTCTCCGGCAGGGGACCGAGCACGTAGGTGTAGAACTCGGTGTGCAGGGTGCTGCCCTTGATGTCGAAGCCGATGAACACCGAGGTGACCAGCTCCTGTTGCCAGGCGCCGATGCGGACGCACAGGTATTCGCGGCGGGCGTCGTAGTCCTCCCGCCAGTGTCCCGCGTGGTGGTCGGGCCGGCCGGGGTCGGGCGGGTCCAGGAGCACGGCGACGGGATCGCTGCCCTCGGCGGTCCGCACCGCCTTGGTGAACCGGCGCCGGTCGACGGAGAGCAGCTCGACGCGGTCGCTCGGCGCGGGCTTGTCGCGCAGTTCCGCGAGCATCTCCTCGCAGACCCGGGTGGTGATGTCCTCGACCGTGAACGGGATGATCGGCTTGCGTTCCGTCCGCCCGGTCCCGTCCGTGCCGTCCGGGTCGTCCGCGGGACCGTGCTGGGCGGGGACGTGCCCGTTGAGCAGGCCCTGGCCGAAGGCGCCGGCCCGGGACTTCGGGACGCCGAGCAGCAGTTCCGCGTTGGCCCACCGCTTGATGGAGTGGCCGGCACCGACGAACGGCTTGTAGCCGCCGTAGTACACGGTGTCCGAGCCCTGCTCGCGGTTGATCTTGCCGACCAGTTCCGGGGTGAGCCGCGAGGTGATCGGGTGGGAGCCGTCGAATCCGGTGCGGTCGTCCGCCGGGGGCGCCAGGTGCTCGGCGAGG
The DNA here is from genome assembly GCF_002939385.1 of Streptomyces sp. MH60. Classification (GTDB taxonomy): domain Bacteria; phylum Actinomycetota; class Actinomycetes; order Streptomycetales; family Streptomycetaceae; genus Streptomyces. The sequence goes on from NZ_MULI01000029.1 coordinate 45,561, forward strand.
GTCTGGAGGATGGCGAGCCGGCGCAGGAACATCGTGGCCCAGGCGAGCCAGAAGACGAACAGGGCGGCCGTCCAGCCGCCCAGCACGTCCGCGGCCATGAGCAGCGCGACCACGACCGCGCCCGTCCCGAGGGCGATCAGCTGGTTGCGGCGCAGGTTGTGGGCGGCCAGCGCGTGCGCCAGGACGGGCGCCGCGTCGTAGCCGTAGGAGGGGGCCACCACCCGGTAGCGGTGGGTCAGCAGCTCCCGGATGACCCCCTTGCGGTAGAGGGGGTCGAGGTAGGTGCCCGCGCACATCAGGCGGGTGGCGTTGCTGGTCGCGTCCGGGGGCGGCGGGGCGGCGTGGGTGGTCATGGCTGGCTCAGTTCCCTTCCCGCATGTCGGCCGCGGTGATGACGCCGCCGCCGACCGTGTAGGTGCCCACGTACGTCGTCTGCGTGCCGTCGGTCTCCCAGGCCACGACCGTGACCGAGACGTCGTCGCCGGAGGTGCCGGTCACGGTGACGTCGTCCCGCTGGGTCGTGGCGAAGCCGGCGACGAAGGAGTCGTAGTCCTGGTCGAGGTTCTTGCCGCCCAACTCCCACGCGGTCGCGAAGTCGCTGTTGTTGATGGCGTCGAAGTACGCCGTCACGGTCGCCTCCGGCCCGGACGCGTCGGTGGTGGCCCCGTCGGTGGCGGTGTCGTCGGTCGTGGTGTCGTCCGTGGGGGTGTCGGTGTCGCCGTACGTGTCGTCCTCGTACGTGCCGCCTGTCGTCCCCTCACTGGTGCCGTCGCCCCAGGGGTACGAGTCCCCGCCCGTCAGGCCGCCGGAGCCGTCCGGGTCGGTGCCGTCGTCGGCCGTGCCGTCGTCGGTCGTGTCGGACCCCCAGCCCGGCAGCGCTCCGCTGCCGTAGAGCCCGTCGGTGGAGGGGACCCCGTCGTCCGGGCCGGTCGTGGCGAGCACGACGGCCAGCACGACTATGAGGACGAACGGGATCGCGATCACGGTCAGGGCCTGGTTGCGTACGGGACCGGGCGTGAGTGCGAGCCCTGGTGCGGGGTAGGAACCCCGGGCGCCGGACGGGACGCGTGTACTGCTCATCTGTCACCTCATTGCCGCCGGTATCCGGCCGGGCGGATACGGCACGCGCCCCGAGTGGGCCGATGTGCCATGTGCATCGACCGATCCGACCAGTGGCGGCGCTTCCGGAACCAGTTTTCTGGAGTTCCGATGCGCTTCCGATCGGCTTCCGGTATGGCCGGACGTACGGGGAGCGGCCCGGAGCGGAGGGTGTGCTTGGGTCGACCCACCCGCGAGAACCGCAGGAAGGGAGAGTTCTGCCGTGCACGTGCTGATCCTCGGCGGCACCTCGGAGGCCCGCCGCCTCGCCGAACTGCTGGCGGCCGGTCCGGCGGGACCGGCCGGACCGCTGCCGGGGCTGCGGGTGACGAACTCCCTGGCGGGACGGGTCTCCGCGCCCAGGACGCCGCCGGGCGAGGTGCGCGTCGGCGGGTTCGGCGGCGCCGAAGGACTCGCCGCCTGGCTCCGCGAACACACCGTCGACCTGCTCGTCGACGCCACGCACCCCTTCGCCGGCACCATCAGCCTCAACGCGGCACACGCCGCCGCCACCGCCCGGGTCCCCCTCCTCGCGCTGCGCCGGCCCGGCTGGCGGCGGGGCGAGGGGGACGTCTGGTACGAGGCCGGTTCCCTGACGGAAGCCGCCGCCCTGCTGCCCGCCCTCGGCCGACGGATCTTCCTGACCACCGGCCGCATGGGCCTGGCCGCCTTCGCGGGTCTGGCCGGCCCGTGGTTCCTCGTCCGGTCCGTCGACGCGCCCGGGGTGCCCTGTCCGCCCCGCATGGAGGTCCTGCTGGACCGGGGCCCCTTCACCCTCGACGGGGAGCGCGAGCTGCTGCGCCGGCACCGGATCGACGTCCTGGTCACCAAGGACAGCGGGGGAGCCGCCACGGCACCGAAGCTGACGGCCGCCCGTGAGGCGGGGCTGCCCGTGGTCGTGGTGCGCAGGCCGCCGGTGCCCGCGGGAGTGCCGGTCGTGGCCGCACCCGAACAGGCGGCGCGGTGGGTCCGGGAGGCCCAGGCCGGGCGCCGACTCCCGTACTAGTCACCTACCCGGCCGTTGCCGGGCCGCGGTCACTCCTCCTCGCTGGCGATCGCGTTGATCGCCGCGGCGGCGAGCGCACTGCCCCCGCGACGGCCCCGTACGACGAGGTGCTCCACGCCCGAGGGGTGGGCGGCCAGCGCGTCCTTGGACTCGGCGGCACCGACGAAGCCGACGGGTACGCCGATGACGGCGGCCGGGCGGGGCGCCCCCGCGTCGATCAGCTCCAGAAGCCGGAAGAGCGCGGTGGGCGCGTTGCCGACGGCGACCACGGCACCGTCCAGCCGGTCGCGCCACAGCTCCAGGGCGGCGGCGCTGCGGGTGGTGCCGAGCCTGGCCGCCAGCTCGGGGACCGCGGGGTCGGACAGGGTGCACACGACGTCGTTGTCCGCGGGCAGCCGCGCGCGCGTCACACCGCTGGCCACCATCCGTACGTCGCACAGCACGGGCGCGCCGGCCTTCAGGGCCTCGCGGGCGCGGGAGACGACGCCGGGGGACCAGGACAGGTCGCGCACCAGGTCGACCATGCCGCAGGCGTGGATCATCCGGACGGCGACCCGGCCGACGTCGGAGGGCAGGCCGGAGAGGTCGGCCTCCGCGCGGATGGTGGCGAAGGACTGGCGGTAGATGGCCGCGCCGTCCTTCTCGTACTCGTACTCGGCGGAGTCGTGCGGGGTCACAGTGCTCTTCTCGCTGCTCTCGGTCGGCGGACGGCCACGGCGGGGAGCATACCCACGCCGCGGTCAGTGGTAGGCGTGCACGACGGCGTGGCCCTTGCCGCGGCCGATCATCCACTTGTTGACCGGCGTGGTGATCAGGAACGCCACGGCGAAGCCGCCGAGCAGGGCGTACCAGAACAGGCCGTCGGACAGGTGCGCGTCCATCGCGTCCGGTACGAGGGCGATGATGCCGTTGTCGACCAGTTCCATCACGGCGATGGAGACGGTGTCGGCGGCCAGCGCCACCTTGACCGCGGCCTTCATGGACACTCCGGCGCGCACCACCGCGAAGAGGGTGAGGGAGTAGCCGAAGACGAAGGCCAGGGCGATGGCCAGCACCATGGTCGGCACGTTGCCCCACATCAGCGCGGTCCCGACGACCATGCCGAGGATCTCGCCGACGGCACACCCGGTGAGGCAGTGCAGCGTCGCCCGCGTCGCGGTCGCCCAGGTGGCGCCGTGTCCGTGTTCATGACCGGTGTAGTGGTGCGTGCTGTGGTCCATGACGGGAAACATATACCCCAGGGGGGTATCCAGTCCAGAGGGGAAGCGGTCGGTGGTGGCAGGCACCTCGGCGGTGGGTGTCTCCCGATTCACGGAGGGGTCGCAGCCGGTCCACGCGGTGGGGGACGAGCACGTACTCAAGCTGTTCCCGGGAGCGGCCGCGCGGTACGGCGTCGCGGTCGGCGACCGCGGAGACGGAGCCGGCCATCGCGCTCGGTTGCTCCGGCCACGTGTGCCGACCGACGGCCTCAGCGCACCGTCCTTCGCGGTTCAGGGCCGAGTGGCGGCGTCGCTGTCGGGGTGGAGGGGGAAGATCTGGTCGAGGCCGACCATGCGCAGCACGCGGAGGGTGTGGGCGGGAACGGCGGCGAGCGCGATGTCCGCGTGGAAGGCGGCGGCGTGGTTGCGGGCCGCGATCAGGGCGGTGATACCGCTGGAGTCGCAGAACGTCAGCCCGGTCAGGTCGAGGACGAGGCGCTGGCCCGGGTGGAGGGTGAGGGTGGTGAGCCGTTCGCGCAGCTGGGCGGCGGTGGTGTAGTCGAGGTCCCCGAAGATGCTCAGTACGGGACCGGTGGCGGCGTCTTGGCTGGTGATCCTCAGCGGGCTCATGCGGCTTTTCTCGTCGGTGAAAGTGAGGCGGGCACGCCGAGGGCGAGGAGGGCGGTGTCGTCGTCGAGGCCGTCACCCAAGTCGTCCAGCAGGTCCGTCAACGCGCGGATGACGGCCTGCGCGGACTGGCCCGCGTGACGGGCGGCGAACTCGAGCAGGGCCTCGTCCCCGTAGAGGGAGGTACGGTCTGCACCCGTACGGGCCTCGGTCAGGCCGTCGGTGTACAGCACAAGGGCGTCGCCGGGACCGAGTGTGGTGGTGGCGGCGGTGAAGGGTGCGGTCGGCAGGACGCCGACGAGGAGTCCGCCGGGGGTGGAGAGGAAGTCGGCCCTGCCGTCGGCGCGCAGGACGAGCGCCGGCGGGTGGCCGCCGGAGGCGATGCGGACGGTGACCTCTCCCCTCGTGGGGTGAGGTTCGAGGGTGCCGAAGACGGTGGTGCAGTAGCGCGGGTCGTCCCCCGTGTAGCGCTCGTGGAGCGCGTGGTTGAGCGTCGTCAGGGCGCCCACCGGATCGGGGTCGTGCAGGGCCGCGGCCCGCAGCGTGTAGCGGATCAGTGAGGTGACGGCGGCGGCCTGTGGACCCTTGCCGCACACGTCGCCGAGGAAGAAGGCGAAACGGTCGCCGTCGATGGCGAAGAGGTCGTAGAAATCGCCGCCGAGCCGGTCCGGAGAGGCGGTGCGGTAATGGGCAGCCGCTTCCATCCCCGGCACCGGTGGCAGGGTGGCGGGCAGCAGTGACTGCTGCAGTACCGCGAGGGCGTCCTGCAGCCGGGCCCGGTCGGCCTCCGCCTGCTCGTGCGCCTGCTCGGCTGCTCTACGGGCCCGCAGAAGCTCCTGCTCGTACGCACGGCGGTCCCGGGCGTCGAAGACCGTGGTGCGGATCAGCATGGGCTCGCCGTTCTCGCCGTGCTTGACGACGGAGGACACGAGCACGGGTATACGGCCGCCTCCGGCCTGCTTGATCTCCAGGGCTATGCCGCTGATCTCGCCTCGCATCCGCAGCAGGGGCGCGAAGTGCGTCTCGTGGTACAGCTTGCCGCCCACGGTCAGCAGGTCTGCGAAGCGCATCCGGCCCACCACCGCGTCGGCCTTCAGACCGAGCCAGCGCAGGAGGGTGGCGTTGATCTTGGCGATGGTGCCGTCCATCAGCGTGGACAGATATCCGCAGGGCGCGTTTTCGTAGAGTTCCTCGGCGCTGTCCTCCAGCAGGGCGGCGAATGACGCGGTCGACCCCTTCTCGCAGTCGGGCTCCGGCCCGTTGCGGCACATCACCGCAGGCGCGCAAGGAAGTCGGTGATGGCCCCGTTGGTGGCCTCGGGTGCGGAGAGGTGTGGACAGTGCCCCGTGGCGTCGAGCGTGACCAGCTCGGAGCCCGTGATCGTCCGGTGAACGAAGGCCCCGACCTCCCGGGGGGCGATCACATCCTGGGTGCACTCCAGGATCAGTGTCGGCACCGTCACGGCCTTCAGGTCGTCCCGCGAATCGGACAGGAACGTGGTGCGGGCGAAGACCCGTGCCATGTCCGGGTCGGTGGCGCAGAAGCTGTTCGTCAGTTCCTCACCGAGTTCGGGCCGGTCCGGGTTCCCCATGATCATCGGTGCCATCGCCGCCGACCAGCCCAGGTAGTTGGACTCCAGGGACTCCAGCAGCTCGTCGATGTCCGCGGCGCTGAACCCGCCCCGGTAGCCCGCGTCGTCGATGTACCGCGGAGACGGGGCGACCATCACCAGCGCCCCGATGCGCTCCGGAGCCGTTCCGGCGGCCAGCACGCCGATCATCGCGCTGACCGAGTGGCCCACGAACACCGCGTCGCGCAGATCCAGCGCCTCGCACACCTCCACCACATCACGGGCGTAACCGTCCAACGAGGCGTAACGGCCCTCCGAGAACGCGGACAGGTCGGAGCGGCCGGCACCGACGTAGTCGAACATCACCACCCGGTAGTCCTCGGCCAGAGCGGGCACGGTCAGACGCCACATGTTCTGATCGCAGCCGAACCCGTGAGCCAGCACCACGGCCCGGCCCCGAGGGTTGCCGGTGACGGTGACATTGTTCCGGCGTTCGATATCCATACCCCCAACTCTCTCAGCTACCGGCCCGCTCTTCCGTGCGGCCGTCGATCACCGGCCCCAGTAGCTGCCGCCCGATGCCGATTCCACCTCCGTGCCGGATGGGCGGAACCGAGAGGGGTGTCCAGCGTTCCATGTTTGCCAGGCATACCCACCGGGGGTATATATGAGGACGCCAGGGTACCCCCTGGGGGTATCGATCGTCTTGTCTAGGAGGAACCCATGTCCTGCTGCGCCCCCGACGGCAGCTGCTCCACCGGCACCACCGCGGCCACGGTCACGGCGGGCACCACCACCGTCTACGCCGTCTCCGGGATGACCTGCGGCCACTGCAAGGCCACGCTCACGAAGGAGATCGGCGCGCTGGAGGGCGTCCTGGCGGTTGACGTAGATCTCGAAGCCGGCCAGGTCAGCGTTACCACGAAGGACGAGTCCGACGACGCGCTGCTGGCCAAGGTCGTCGACGAGGCCGGTTACGAGCTCACCGGCCGCGCGGCCTGAAGCGTTCCGCACACCTGCCGGGCCCGCCCGCGGGCCCGGCCACCCTCTCTCGTTTCTCGGAGCCGCGATCCGAGGCTGAGCAGGCATCGGGTCGGCCGGGGCCCGGCGGGCTCAGCCGCGGCGCAGGGCGGCCAAGGTGCTGTCGAGGGCGGCCCGGTTGGGGCGGTTGTAGGGCAGCTTGCCGAGCAGTGAGGCCATGGCGCAGGTGTTGGAGAGGGCGGAGTAGACCAGGCCCGTGGCGATGGCGGCGGAGAGCAGCTGGAAGGCGGGGTGGACCAGTACGGCGAGGAGCAGGCCGAGCAGGACGACACTGCCCGCGGTGAGGCGGACCTGGCGGTCCATCGCCCACCGGGGGCGGGCGGTGGTGGGGGCCGGCCGGTGCAGGTCGCCTCCGGCGGTGGTCCAGGCGGTGGTTCCCCCGTCCAGGGTGGCGGCGGGGATGCCATGGCGTGCCAGCAGCTCGCAGGCCCTGCGGGAGCGGGCGCCGGAGGCGCAGACCATGAGGAGGTCGCTGCGGCCGGCCGCCTCGTGCAGGGCGGGCAGGGCCTGATCGAGGTCGTCGAGGGGAAGGTTGTGGGCGCCGGGCAGGTGACCGGTGGCGTATTCGCCGGGGGTGCGCACGTCGAGGACGGTCAGCGTGTGCAGCCGCTCGCGGGCGGAGGTGGCGTTGAGGGTGGTGAGCACGGGTTTCCTCTTTCGTATGCGGTGACGGATCAGATGAGGGTGTCGAGGAGCATGAAGGCGGCCACGGCCAGCAGGACGTAGGCGAACACCCGCTGCAGCCGTTCGGCGGGGAGCCTGGCCGCGAGGCGTTTGCCGTCCCAGGCGCCGAGGATCGCCGCTCCGGTGAAGGGGGCGAGGACGGTCCAGTCGAGGCCGCCGGCGGTGTGGGCGCGGGTGAACAGGGCGGCCAGGGAGTTGATGGTGATGACCAGGAGGCTGGTGCCGACGGCCGCCTTCATCCGAAGGCCGAGCACGCTGAGCAGGGCGGGTACGGCAAGGAAGCCGCCGCCGACGCCGAGCACGCCGGTGAGGGCGCCGAGCCCGGCCCCGGCCCCGGCCGCCCGCGCCGGTCCGGCGTATGGCCGAGGCGGGCGGCCGGGGCGCAGCATCCGCCAGGCGGCGAGGGCGGCGATCACCGAGAACGCAACGGTCAGGACGGGGGCGGGGATGCGGCCGGCAACGGCGCCGCCCAGCAGGGCGGGCGGGATACTGGCGGTGGTGGCCGCGAGCGCACTGAAGCCGAGCAGGTAGATCATGGCGGGCACGGCCAGGACGCTGCCGCCGCCGCCCAGACCGCCCAGGACCAGGCCGACGACCGCGCCGGCGATCAGCGCCAGGACGAGGGTGCTCATATGACGGTGCCCGGCCCGCCGTGGGCGTCCTGAACGGGCAGACCGTGACGGGCCCACTGCTCCATGCCGCCGATCACGTCGGCCGCCGCCAAGCCCCGCTGCGACAGCAGCCGGGCGGCCTGCCGGGAGCGGCGGCCCGAGCGGCAGATCACCACCAGGCACAGGCCGGGCCGTGCGCCGGGAACGCGGGTATCGGCGGCGAGCCGGGACAGCGGCAGGTGACAGGCACCCGGGACATGTCCGGCCTGCCACTCGGCCGTTTCGCGTACGTCCAGCAGGAGCGCCGTTTCCTCCTGGAGGGCCTCGTGGGCCTCAGCGGCGGTCACGCGGCCGGGGCCGCGACGGGAGAAGAGCATCAGAGTTTTTCCTTCGCATGCCCCGGGCGGGCGGGCCCGCGGCCGGGGGTCGTTCATCACGGCTTGGGCAGGGTCACGGTCAGGCCCGCATCGGCCGCGCCGTCGAAGCCGTCGTCCACGGCGACCACTTCCCGGCCGGCCGCGTCCAGCAGGGATGCCGCGATCGCCGCGCGCATTCCGCCCGCGCAGTGCACCCACACCGTCCCGGCCGGTACCTCGCCGATCCGCTGCGGCAGCGAGTGCACGGGGATGTGCACCGAGCCCTCGATCCAGCCGCCGGCCCGCTCGGAGTCGCGCCGCACATCCAGCACCACCGGCTCACGCCCCGCCCTCCGCTCGGCGGCCAGGTCCGCGAAGACGGCCCGGCGCAGGGAGACGGGCTCCTCCCCCTCACGCACCCACTGCCGCGGCGTTCCGGTGGCCGCGGCCGCGGGCCGGTCGATGCCCACCCGGACCAGCTCGCGCTGCGCCCGGGCCAGCTGCTCGGGGCTGTCGGCCAGCAGCGTGACCGGCCTGCCCCAGGGCATCAGCCACGGCAGGTAGGTGGCGAGCTTGCCGTCGGCCTCGAAGTTGAACGAGCCCGCCACGTGCCCCTCGGCGAACGCCACCCGGTGGCGCAGATCGACGACCCACTCACCGGCCGCCAGCCGCGCGGCGATCTCCTCACCGTCCGCGACGGCGGGCGGGGTGAGGTCGACCGGCGCGGGGCCTGCCGCATTGGCCGGACCCATGTGCGCGTAGTAGGCGGGCACGTCCTCCAGTCCGGCCAGCAGCTCCGCGACGAACGTGTCGACGTCCCGGATCAGCGCGTCGTTCACGCCCTTCTCCCGGCCGATGGTGCTGGTAGCGCCCGCGGCCTGGCCGGAGGAGCAGAAGCTGCCGAAACCGTGGGTGGGCAGCACCGCGGCGGCATCGGGCAGCTCGGCCGCGAGCCGGCGCGCCGAGGCGTGCTGGGCCCGGGCCAGCTGCTCGGTCAGGCGCGGCTCGACCAGATCGGGACGGCCCACCGTGCCGATGAGCAGCGAACCTCCGGTGAAGGCGACGGCCGCGACGCCGTCCTCCTCCAGCACATAGGCCGTGTGGTGCGGAGTGTGACCCGGCGTGGCCACCGCCCGCAGGCTCAGTCCGGAATCGATGCCGATCACGTCACCGCCGCGGACCGGGACACGGGCGAACGACACGCGCGCACCGGCGGGCACCAGGTAGGCGGCGCCGGTCACCCGCGCCAGCTCCAGGCCGCCGGTCACGTAGTCGTTGTGCAGGTGCGTCTCCACCACGTGCGTGATGCGCACACCACGCCGTGCCGCGGCACCGATCACCTGGTCGATGTCGCGCGGTGGGTCCACCGCCACGGCGGTGCGGGAGCCGCCGGCCAGGTAGTGCCGGTTGCCCAGCCCTTCGATCTCGATCGTGTCGACGAAGAACATGCGGGGTGTCACTTCCTCACTCCATGGATACCCCCCCGGGTATTGATTCCACCGTAGCAAATTACCCCCGGGGGTATCATGGGAGGCGGTGTGGCCCTTCTGGCACGAGAGGGCCGCCGTACGACTCAGGGGCGTACCGGCCGTCGGCACACCCACACAGAGGAGCAGTACATGACGTCACACCCGGCACAGTCCGCCGTCGAAGACCCTGCCGACGCGTCTGCCGCAACCGGTCACGACGAGGCGGCCGTCCGCGCCGTACTCAACCGCCTGCGCCGCGCACAGGGGCAGCTCGCCGGAGTCATCACCATGGTCGAAGAAGGACGCGACTGCCGTGACGTGGTCACCCAGCTCGCCGCCGTCAGCCGCGCCCTGGACCGGGCAGGCTTCAAAATCATCGCGACCAACATGCGCGAATGCCTCACCTCCCCCGACGGCGGCGATCTGAACGAGGAGCAACTGGAGAAGCTCTTCCTCGCCCTCGCGTGACCGAGCGGGCACGCGGCGGCCCGGGCGCCGCCCCCCCTGTGCGCGTCTCGCGACGGGGTGGACGCCTCGGCGTCCACCCCGCACCGGCGTGAGCGGTCAGTCCTTGCCGAGCAGTCCGTTCATCTGCTCGATCTCCGCGCTCTGTGAGCTGATGATTCCTCCGGCCATCCTGGTGGCCGGTCCGTAGGCGCCGTCGGCCTGCTCGGTCTTCGCCATCTCGACCGCGCCCTCGTGATGCTTGATCATCATCTCCATGAAGGCGGTGTCGAACGCCTTGCCCGAGGCGTTCTCGAGCTCGGTCAGCTCCTCGGCCGTCATCATGCCGCCGGTGCCGTGCATGGAGTGGTCCATGGCGCCCTCGGCGGGCACTTCCTCGCCCCAGGAGGTCAGCCACCCGGAGAGCGTCCTGATCTCCGGGTCCTGGGCCTTCTCGATGTCGGCGGCGAGCTTCTTCACCTCGGCCGACTGCGCACGGTCGGGCGCGAGGCCGGCCATGTCGACGGCCTGGCGGTGGTGGGGGATCATCCCCTTCGCGAAGGCGACGTCGGCGGCGTTGTGCTGTCCCTGCGATGCCGATGCCGATGCCGATGCCGGGGCGGACGAGGAGGTGGTGGCGTTGTGGCCGTTGTGTCCGGCCGGGCTGTCGCCGTCGCCGTCGCCGTCGCCGTTGCCGCCGCAGGCGGCCAGGACGAGTGCTGCCGCACCCGCGGCGGCGGCGACGGCGGCGGTACGGCGGACGAGGGAACGCTTGCGGATCATGGTGGTGCAACTCCTTGGCGCGCCGTCGTCGGCGCGCGGTGCGAAGAGATGTCAGGGCGTGCGAAAGCACGGCACCCGTCACCGGGAGACACCGGCTACGGGGGTACCGAGCGGGCCGCTCTATATCCGCAGGAGTTGCAGCTCGGAAAGATCGGGTGGGCCCCGGCCGTCATGCGGCGACCCGGAGAACGTCGCAACGGGCGCAGGGACGAGCGGCGCGTCCAGCGGGGCGCCGGTCAGCGCGGGCGGCGTGTACGCCGAACCCGTACCGGCAGCCGCACATGTCCCGTCGGCGTGAGCGAGGTGGCTCGATCCGCCCTCCGTGTGCGTACATCCCCCGTCCGCGTGCGGCACGCCGTCCGCCGCGGCCAGCACCATCGCGTGGCCTGCGCCCTTCTGCGCGGTCGGCGTCACCCCGGGAGCGAGGCCATGCATGCCCAGCACGCCGGCCAGCACCGCCATCACCAGCAGCACGAACAGCCGCCCGGCAGGGCGGCTGCTTGATCGGGGGCTCCTGGTCACGCACCCATCGTACGAGCCCTCGTGGGAGCGGCAGCTGTGACGGCGCGATCGGGGGCCGCCCCCGCCGGCGTCTCCGGGCACGCCGCTCGCCCAGGTGGTGAGGGGACTCACCCGATCCGGTGATCGGCAGCACTCGGATGCGCCGTGAGGCCGAGGCCGCGTCGGGCCGCACATGCGGACGTCCCGGCCGCGTCCGACCCGGAGAGCGTGCCACCCGGATCTCAGTACGGCCGGTCGGAACGCAGCGACCGCACGCAGGCGAGCCGTTACAGTCCGTGTTGATGTCTGTCTGGTCGGTACTGCCGTGCACTCGGCCCGTGGCGCGCACCGCGGCGCCGCTGGTCGTGCTGCTTGCCGTGCTGGTGCACCTGCTGGCCTGCGCGCACGGGCCGGCCGCGACCGGCATGGCACGGGCCGAAACCGCTCACAGCGCAGGAGTGTTCTGGGGGCACGCACCGGAACCGGCCGACGCGCAGACCGCTCTGCCGCGGAGCGCGCCGACACATGATCACCCGTCACAGTGTTGTGATCTGGACGAACCCACGGTGCAGCCCTCGCGCGACATCCCCCTCGGCGACGGCCCAGCCCTCAACGTCCTCCGCGTAGCACCCCCCTGCACCCAGCCGTCGGCCCCACGGGCAGGCGAGCACCCGTCGGCTCGCCGGCCAAATGGCTCGTCCACGGGACAGACGCGGTCCCAACTCGGCGTGTGGCGGACCTGATCGACCAAGTACCGCGGCCCTCTACCCGGCCGCGGCCCACTCGTCGATCGCCTCCACCCTCCCGCTACATGCGGCCTGTCGCTGTTCACGGCACCGGCCGCCGGAGAACCACGCCATGAAACACCTGACCTGCACGTCTGTCCTGGCTGCGCCGACGCAGTCGCTCCCGGAAGCCAAGTGCCCGACACACACTCCCGCGGGCCTGGTCGGCAACACGCCCGTCCTCCACATCGGGGCTCCCTTCACCGCACCGGGACGCGGCTTCTGGGCCAAGATCGAGGGCCACAACCCGGGCGGCATCAAGGACCGCACCGCACTGCACATGGTGCGAGCCGCCCGCGAGCGCGGACAGCTCCTGCCCGGCGCCCGCATCGTCGAGTCCTCCTCCGGCACGCTCGGTCTCGGCCTGGCTCTCGCCGGCGCGACGTACGGCCATCCGGTCACCGTCGTCACCGACCCCGGCATGGAACCCTTGCTGACGGGACTCCTCACGGCATACGGGGCCGTCGTGGACCTCGTCGACACCCCGCTCGCCAGTGGAGGCTGGCAGCGCGCACGGCGTCAGCGCGTCGAAGAACTCCTCGCCGCCCGTCCCGACGCCTGGTGCCCCGATCAGTACAACAACCCGGAGAACGTGGCCGCGTACGCTCCGCTCGCCCACGAACTCGTCGCCCAGCTGGGCCGGATCGACACGCTTGTCGTGTCCGTCGGCACGGGTGGCCACTCCGCCGGGATCGCCTCCGTCCTGCGTGGGTTCTTCCCCCGCCTGCGGGTCGTGGGGGTGGACACCTGCGGTTCGACCATCTTCGGACAGCCCGCGGCACCCCGTCTGATGCGGGGACTGGGCAGCAGCATCCATCCGCGCAACGTCGCCTACGACCTGTTCGACGAGGTCCACTGGGTCGCCGCGCCGGAAGCGGTGTGGTCGGCACGCAGGCTGGCCCGTGACCACTACGCCACCGGGGGCTGGAGCGTCGGCGCGGTCGCGCTCGTCGCCCGGTGGGCGGCGCACACCCTGCCGGCCGAGAACCGGATCGTCGCGATCTTCCCCGACGGCCCGCAGCGCTACGTCGGCACGGTCTTCGACGACGCCTACTGCCGTGAGCACGGTCTGCTCGACGACCCACCCGCCGACGACCCCGAGGAAGTCGTCCGTCCGGGAGACCGGGTGGTGACCCGCTGGACGCGCTGCACCCACGTCACCGACCCCCTGGCCCCCGCCGGCGCACAGGACGCGGGAGACAGGACCGTAGGAGTCGCACGATGAAACATTTGTGGCAGCAATCCCGCTCGTTCCCTGCCCCGATCCGGCTGCTGATGGCCAACCAGTTCGCCATCAACCTCGCCTTCTACATGCTGATGCCCTACCTGGCGGCCCACCTGGCCGGCGGGCTCGGGCTGGCGGCCTGGGCCGTCGGACTCGTCCTGGGCGTCCGCAACTTCTCCCAGCAGGGCATGTTCCTCATCGGAGGCACCATCGCCGATCGTTACGGCTACAAGGCCCCGATCATGGCGGGCTGCCTGCTCCGCACCGTCGGCTTCGGCCTGCTGGGCCGGGTCGACAACCTGCCCGCCCTTCTCGCCGCTTCGGCGGCCACCGGTTTCGCCGGTGCCCTGTTCAATCCCGCCGTACGGGCCTACCTCGCTGCCGAAGCCGGCGAGCGACGGGTGGACGCCTTCGCCACCTTCAACGTCTACTACCAGGCCGGCATGCTTCTGGGCCCCCTGGTGGGCCTGGCCCTGCTGGCCGCCGACTTCCGGCTCGTCTGCACGGTCGCGGCCGCGATCTTCACCCTGCTGACCGTCCTGCAGTGGCGTGCCCTGCCCGCCCGCCGTGGCGATGCCCCCGACGCGACGCCCGGCGACGTCCTGACGCAGTGGCGCACGGTCGTGGCCAACCGGCCCTTTCTCCTCTTCGCCCTCGCCATGATCGGCTCCTACGTCCTCACCTTCCAGGTCTACCTGGCACTGCCCCTGGTCGCGGCCGACGTCCTCGGTGCGCAGGGCACCTGGGCGACCAGCGGACTCTTCGTCATCTCCGCCGCGGTCGCCGTGGTCGGGCAGCTCCGGCTCACCGGCTGGGCGAAGCGGCGCTGGACCCCCGCTCAGGCCCTCGTCCGCGGACTCACCGCCATGGGAACGGCCTTCGTGCCGCTCGCACTCGCGCCACCCGAAGCTCCCGCCGCCGTACTCACCGCTCTGGTCCTGGCCGTGGCTCTCCTGGCCGTCGGCGGTGCCGTCGTCTATCCCTTCGAAATGGACACCGTCGTCACGCTCTCGGGCAACCGGCTCGTGGCAACCCACTACGGGCTGTACAACACCGTTTCGGGCCTCGGCATCACCCTCGGCAACCTCGCCACCGGAGCCCTGTGGGACTTCGCCGCACGCGCGGGCGCCTTCTGGCTGACGTGGTGTTCCCTGGCCGCGACCGGACTGGCCTGCGCGGCGTCCGTCGCCTCCCTGGCACGCAGCGGGCGCCTGACCGCGCGGGCAGCGGCGCCCCTTGCCCCCGCATGACGCGCGGACACACCCGCGGGGCACCGATGGACCCGGTCGCCCGACGGCCCCTGCCCGGCACGAAAAAGGGCGAGGCCCGAAGACCCCGCCCGACCGCTACAAAACCCCAGCTCAGGGCCACACCAGGCAGTACGGCTGATGCCCCGCCTCATGCAACCGATGGCTGAAGTCCTGCCACTCGTGCAGCAGCTGGTACACGTTGAACGCGTCCCGGGGGCCGCCCCGGTCCGGGACCGTGGACCATATGAAGGCCGCCGCGCCGACCGCCTCCTCGCCGATGCCGCGCAGGGGGTCGACGACGGTCATCGGGAGCTTGACGACCGCGTAGTCGGGGTGCAGGACGACCAGCTCCAGCGGGGGGACCTTGTGCAGCGGGACGCCCTCGATGCCGGTGAGGACCATGGCGGCCATGGTCTCCGGCTTGATCTTGGTGAACATGCCGTTCATCCCGAGCTCGTCGCCGCCCAGCTCCTCGGGGCGCATCGAGATCGGGACGCGGGCCGCGGTCGCTCCGTCGGGCGCGCCGAAGTACTTGTAGGTCACCCCCACCCGACCACCATTCCTGCTCCCCGCCCCCAGCCGGCCGGCCCGCCCGTCGAGCCGGTCGGGCTCGCCCGGTGTGCCGTGTGTCTGACGTGCTTCGGACGCTTCATCCGCCTCGCGTCGGTGCCTTCCCCGCCGGGCACGTCGAGGACCCAGGTCATCGGTCCCCTCGCCCAGTCCGCCACCGCGATGCATATCTCCACCCGACTGCTTTTCTAGGACGCGTGGCCCCCGCCGCGCAACCCGATCATCGTGTCAGTGACCTCCCCCACGGCCGCTCGCCGAAACGTGCGTTGAAACATATGTCCGTCATGTGTGTGCGGGACGGCCGGGAGCCGCGCCCGCGCCGTCCCGGTGAGCTGCGTGGATGGGCTCCAGTCTGGCAGACGGCACGGCGTTCGGGGCGGTTGTCTACCCTTGTCGAAGTCACCCTGGGCAACCTGACGCCGCGCAGGGTCCGATACGTCGGAGAAGGTCGAGAAGGTCGGAGAAGTCGCAGGTCATGAGCGAACTGGCATATCCATACGAAGCACCGGCCTCGCAGGCTCTGTTCGACCGCGCGGCGGCCGTCACGCCCGGCGGCGTGAACTCCCCGGTGCGCGCCTTCCGCGCCGTCGGCGGCACGCCCCGGTTCATGGTGTCCGGCACCGGGCCGTACCTGACGGACGCGGACGGGCGTGAGTACGTCGACCTCGTGTGCTCCTGGGGGCCGATGATCCTCGGGCACGCGCACCCCGAGGTGATCGCCGCCGTGCAGGAGGCCGTGGCCCGCGGTACGTCCTTCGGTACGCCCGCCGAGGGCGAGGTCGCACTCGCCGAGGCGATGGTCGAGCGGGTCGCGCCGCTGGAGCAGGTGCGGCTCGTGTCCAGCGGGACCGAGGCCACCATGTCCGCCATCCGGCTCGCCCGCGGGTTCACGCAGCGCACCAAGGTGATCAAGTTCGCCGGGTGTTACCACGGTCACGTCGACTCGCTGCTGGCCGCCGCGGGCTCCGGCGTCGCCACCTTCGCGCTGCCCGACACGCCCGGCGTCACCGGAGCCCAGGCGAGCGACACGATCGTGCTGCCGTACAACGACCTGGAGGCCGTGCACGCCGCCTTCGCCGCCCACCCCGGCGAGATCGCCTGCGTGATCACGGAGGCGTCGCCCGGCAACATGGGCGTCGTACCGCCGCTGCCCGGGTTCAACCAGGGGCTCAAGGACGCCTGCGCGGCCAACGGCGCGCTGTTCGTGTCCGACGAGGTCATGACCGGGTTCCGGACCAGCCGCGCCGGGTGGTACGGCGTGGAGGGGGTCGTTCCCGACCTGATGACCTTCGGGAAGGTGATGGGGGGCGGGTTCCCCGCCGCCGCCTTCGGCGGGCGCGCCGACGTCATGGCGCACCTCGCCCCGGCCGGGCCCGTCTACCAGGCCGGCACCCTCTCCGGGAACCCGGTCGCCACCGCCGCCGGGCTCGCCCAGCTGCGGCTCCTCGACGACGCCGCGTACGACACCGTCAACGCCGTGTCCGCGCGGATCCAGTCGCTCGTGACCGAGGCGCTCGCCAAGGAGGGCGTCGCGCACACGGTGCAGACGGCCTCCAACATGTTCTCCGTGTTCTTCACCGACCGGCCGGTGCGCGACTACGAGGACGCCAAGGCGCAGGAGTCGTTCCGGTTCACCGCCTTCTTCCACTCCCTCCTCGCCGGGGGCGTCTACCTGCCGCCGTCCTCCTTCGAGTCCTGGTTCGTGTCCACCGCCCACGACGAGCGGGCCGTCCAGCGCATCGCCGACGCCCTCCCGGCGGCGGCCCGCGCGGCAGCGGAGGCGACGGCATGAGCGACCACGGCACCCACGACCGCGACGAGGAACTGACCGTCGTCCACGTCATGCGGCACGGCGAGGTCGAGAACCCCACCGGCGTCCTCTACGGGCGGCTCCCCGGCTACCACCTCTCCGAGCTGGGCCGGCGCATGGCCGAGCGGGTCGCCGAGCACCTCGCGCCCCGCGACGTGACCTACGTCGTCGCCTCCCCGCTGGAGCGGGCGCAGGAGACGGCGACCCCGATCGCCAAGACGCACGGGCTCGACCTCGACACCGACGCGCGGCTCATCGAGGCCGCCAACGTCTTCCAGGGCAAGACCTTCGGCATCGGCGACGGCGCCCTGCGCCGGCCCGCCAACTGGAAGCACGTGGTCAACCCGTTCAAGCCGTCCTGGGGCGAGCCGTACGTCGACCAGGTCGTGCGGATGAAGGGCGCGATCGACGCCGCCCGCGACCGGGCCCGCGGGCACGAGGCCGTGGTCGTCAGCCACCAGCTGCCGATCTGGATCCTGCGGTCGTACGTCGAGCGGCGGCGGCTGTGGCACGACCCGCGCAAGCGGCAGTGCACGCTGGCGTCCCTGACGACGTTCACCTACCGGGGCGACCGGATCGTGTCCGTCGGCTACACCGAGCCCGCCCGCGACCTCGTCCCGGCCCACCTCCTCGCCGGGGCCAGGCCCGTGAAGGGGCAGGGGAAGGCGTACGGGGCCTGAGGGCCTGAGGGTCTGACGGCCGGTCCGCCCAGGCCCGGTCCGCTCCACCCCGGTCCGTTCCGCCGCCGCGGAATCGTTCCTGTGGGCCGGCCGCGGTCGGTTGTTACCCAACCCGCACAAATTTCCGGAACCCGCACGTTCGTCGCGTCCTCTCACCCAGTGACCACCAAGGACGCGACGAACGAGGTTGCGATGCGCACTTCCAACCGCACTCTCACCCGCAGGGGGATACTCGGACTCGGCGCGGGAGCCGCGGCGGCGGCCGGGCTCGCGGGCTGCGGCACCGGTACCCACTCCTCGTCGGACGGCTCGCACCAGGCCGGGGACGCCGGGAAACCGTCGCCCTCCGGCAGCGGCAAGGCCCCGGCGAAGCCCATCGGCGACGGCTCCACGTCGTACACCGGCAAGCAGCCGCACCAGCCGGACGCGCCCGTGCCGCTGGAGCCCGGCCAGACGCCGCCCCAGTTCGTCGTCTTCTCCTGGGACGGGGCGGGGGAGGTCGGCAACGGGCTCTTCCCGCGCTTCCTCGACCTCGCCCAGGAGCACGGCGCGCACATGACGTTCTTCCTCTCGGGCCTGTATCTGCTGCCCGAGTCGAAGAAGCGCCTCTACGACCCGCCGAACAACCCGCGCGGCGCCTCCGACATCGGCTACCTCACCGACGAGCACATCAAGGCGACGCTGAAGAACGTCCGCCGCGCCTGGCTGGACGGCCACGAGATCGGCACCCACTTCAACGGCCACTTCTGCGGGGGCGGCGGCAGCGTCGGCAACTGGACGTCCGCGCAATGGCGCAGCGAGATCGACCAGGCGAAATCCTTCGTCAAGGAGTGGAAGACCAACAGCGGCTGGACCGACCTGCCCGCCCTGCCCTTCGACTACGACAAGGAACTCGTCGGCGGCCGCACGCCCTGTCTGCTCGGCCAGGACAACCTGCTGCCCACCGCCCGCGAGCTGGGCTGGCGCTACGACGCCTCCTCGCCCGGCGGCCGCCAGGTGTGGCCGGTGAAGAAGGACGGCGTCTGGGACTTCCCGTTGCAGCAGATACCGTTCCCCGGCCACTCCTTCGAGGTCCTCTCGATGGACTACAACATCCTCGCCAACCAGTCGGTGAACTCCACCAAGGCCCCCGCCCACAACTACCCGGGCTGGCGCGAACAGGCCACGAAGGCTTACATATCCGGCTTCAAGCGGGCGTACGAGACGAACCGGGCACCCTTCTTCATCGGAAACCACTTCGAGGAGTGGAACGGCGGCATCTACATGGACGCCGTGGAGAACACGCTCAAGCACATCGCGCGGGAGAAGGAGAAGGGCGAGGATATCCGGCTGGTCTCCTTCCGCCAGTTCACCGACTGGATGGACGTGCAGAAGCCGGAGGTGCTGGCCAAGCTGCGGAACGTCGAGGTCGGGCAGCAGCCCACCGGCGGCTGGAACGCCTTCCTCAAGGACACCTCCTCCGCGGGCTCGACACCCTCCGGGAGCGCCGCCTGAAATGCGGGTTTCCGGCCGCGAGGGGGGTGCGCAAGATCCTCGGAACGGACATGCGAAACTTTTCACATGAGTGCCGCCAGCCGCGCCCCCCTGCGCTCGAACCGCTCGAACCGCACCGCCGACGTCCGCGTCCGCGCCCGTAGCCGGGCCGTCGGGGCCGTCCGGGCCGCCGTCGGCGCGGCCGCCGCGGCGCTGCTGGTGTCCGCGTGCAGCTCCGGCGGCACCTCGGGCGGCGGCGGCCAGACGGGCTTCATCACCGGCTCGGACGGCATCGCCACCGCGAAGAGGGGCGAGCGGGCCGACGCCCCCGAGCTGTCCGGCAAGACCGTCGACGGGGGACAGCTCGACGTCGCCGACTACCGGGGCAAGGTCGTCGTCCTCAACGTCTGGGGCTCGTGGTGCCCGCCCTGCCGCGCCGAGGCCAAGAACTTCGAGAAGGTGTACCAGGACGTCAAGGACCAGGGCGTCCAGTTCGTCGGCATCAACACGCGCGACACCTCCACCGGCCCGGCGCGCGCCTTCGAGAAGGACTACGAGGTCACCTACCCGAGCCTGTACGACCCGGCGGGCAGGCTGATGCTCCGCTTCGAGAAGGGCACCCTCAACCCCCAGGCCGTCCCCTCCACGCTAGTCATCGACCGGGACGGCAAGGTCGCCGCGCGCACGCTCCAGGCGCTCAGCGAGGAGAAGCTGCGCAAGATGCTCGCCCCGTACCTCCAGCCGGAGAAGTGACGTGTCCGCAGTGACCACCCTCGCCGCCGAGGGCTACAACGGCACGGTGCTCAACGGCGCCCTCCTCGTGGCCCTCCCCATCGCCCTGCTCGGCGGCCTGGTCTCCTTCTTCTCGCCCTGCGTCCTGCCGCTCGTCCCCGGCTACCTCTCCTACGTGACCGGCGTCACCGGCACGGACCTCGGCGAGGCCCGGCGCGGCCGGATGGTCGCCGGCGCCTCCCTCTTCGTCCTCGGCTTCACCGCCGTCTTCGTCTCCAGTGGGGCGCTCTTCGGCTACTTCGGCTCCACGCTCCAGGAGGAACGCGGCACCCTGACCAAGGTGCTCGGCGTGCTCATGATCCTCATGGGCGTCTTCTTCGTCGGCCTCATGCCCTGGTTCACCCAGCGCGAGTTCCGCTTCCACAAGCGCCCGGTGACCGGCCTGGTCGGCGCGCCGCTGCTGGGCGCGCTGTTCGGCATCGGCTGGACGCCCTGCATCGGTCCGACCCTCGCGTCCGTCCTCGCGCTCTCCGCCGACCAGGGCACCGCCGGCCGCGGCGCCATACTGACCGTCGCGTACTGCGTCGGCCTCGGCGTGCCCTTCGTGCTCGCCGCGATCGCCTTCCGCAAGGCGCTCGGCGCCTTCGGCTGGATCAAGCGCCACTATGTCTGGGTGATGCGGATCGGCGGCGCCATGATGATCGCGACCGGCGTGCTGCTGCTGACCGGCGCGTGGGACAGCATCGTGCAGGACATGCAGACCTGGTCCAACGGCTTCACTGTGGGGATCTGACCGATGAGCACCACTTCGAAAACCACCCCCGGGACCGGCCCCGGCAAGCAGCCGAAGGACGACGGCGGCGACCGGGACCTCGGCGCCGCCGGTTCCCAGCTGTCCACCGCCCCCGCGGAGGAGGCCCCGAACCTCCCCTCGCTCGGCGTGATCGGCTGGGCCCGCTGGTTCTGGCGCCAGCTCACCTCGATGCGCGTCGCGCTGATCCTGCTCCTGCTGGTGTCGCTGGGCGCGATCCCGGGGTCGCTGATCCCGCAGGACGGCATCGACGCCATGAAGGTCGAGGAGTTCCGCCAGAACCACGACATCCTGGCGCCGGTCTACGACAAGCTCGGCCTCTTCCACGTCTACAGCTCGGTGTGGTTCTCCGCGATCTACATCCTGCTGTTCGTCTCCCTCATCGGCTGCATCGTCCCGCGCACCTGGCAGTTCGTCGGCCAGCTCCGCGGCCGCCCGCCCCGCGCCCCCCGGCGCCTGGACCGGCTGCCGGCCTACACCACCTGGCGCACCGGCGCCGAGCCCGAGGAGGTCCGCGAGGCCGCGCTGAAGCTGCTGAAGAGGCGCCGCTTCCGCGCGGACGCCGCCGGTGACGCCGTCGCGGCCGAGAAGGGCTACCTGCGGGAGGTCGGCAACCTCGCCTTCCACATCGCGCTGATCGTGCTGCTGACCTCCTTCGCCTGGGGCCAGCTGTTCAAGTACGAGGGCAACAAGCTGGTCCTGGAGGGCGACGGCTTCTCCAACACCCTCACCCAGTACGACGACTTCAAGTCCGGGAACCTCTTCGACGCGGACCACGACCTGGCACCCTTCAGCTTCACCCTGAAGGACTTCCACGGCACCTACGAGGCGACCGGCCCCAACCGCGGCACCCCGCGCATCTACGAGGCCAAGGTCACCTACAGCGAGGGTGCCGACGGCGCCGAGAAGTCGAAGACCGTCGAGGTCAACAAGCCGCTGCACATCGACGGCTCCAAGGTGTACCTCGTCAGCCACGGCTACGCCCCCATCCTCACCGTCAAGGACGCCAAGGGCGATGTGGTGATGGACAAGCAGGCGGTGGCCCTGCTGCCGCTGGACGGCAACGTCACCTCCTCCGGCGCCGTCAAGGTCATGGACGGCTACCGCAACGCCAAGGGGGAGAAGGAGCAGCTCGGCTTCAACGCGTTCTTCCTGCCGACCTACGGCGGCAAGGGCAGCACGATGCTCTCCACCTTCCCGGCGCTGCTCAACCCGATGCTCGCGCTCTCCGCCTACCACGGGGACCTCGGCGTCGACGCGGGCATCCCGCAGAGCGTCTACCAGCTCGACAAGACCAACCTGGAGGAGTTCAAGGGCTCCGACGGCAAGCTGTTCAAGCAGCAGCTCAAGGTCGGCGACACCATGACCCTCCCGAACGGTGCCGGCTCGGTCACCTTCAACGGCGTCCAGGAGTGGGCCGGCTTCCAGGTCACGCAGCAGCCCGGCAGCGGCTGGGCGCTCGGCGGTGCCGTCGTCGCCATCTTCGGCCTGGCCGGCTCCCTGTTCATCCAGCGCCGCCGCGTCTGGGTGCGGGCCGTGCGCGGCGCCGACGGCGTCACCGTCGTGGAGATGGCCGGCCTCGGCCGCAGCGAGTCCGCCAAGGTCCCCGAGGAACTGGGCGATCTCGCCGGCGTCCTGTACGACCAGGCACCCGGCGCGCCCGACTCCGCCGGCGCGCCCGAGAACGACGACACCCCCGATTCCCCCGACACCCACGTCGTACCTGCCGAAGGGGCTGAGAAGTGACTCTCGCCGCCGCAACCGAGTTGGCCGCCGCGACCAACGAGCATCTCGCGAACGTCAGCAACACACTGATCTACTCCTCGATGGCCGTCTACACACTGGCCTTCTTCGCGTACATCGCCGAGTGGCTCTTCGGCAGCCGCAGCAAGGTCGGCCGCACCGCCGCCGCGCTCACCGACGAGACGGCCGCGGCCAAGGCCGGCGCCCAGGCCGGTCCGGCCGTCACCGTGAAGAAGGCCGGCGGCACCGCCGTACTGGAGCGCCCCGCGGTCGTCGTACGGTCCGCGAGCGGCACCCGCGACGTGCCCGACGGTCCCGGCGCGCACGGCGGCACCGAGAAGGGCGACCTGTACGGACGGGTCGCCATCTCGCTCACGGTGCTCGCCTTCGCCATCGAGGCGGGCGGCGTCCTCACCCGCGCCCTGTCGGTGGAGCGGGCGCCGTGGGGCAACATGTACGAGTTCAACATCACGTTCACGACGGTCGCCGTCGGCGTGTACCTCGCGCTGCTCGCCCTGAAGAAGAACGTCCGCTGGCTCGGCCTGCCCCTGACCACCACGGTCCTGCTCGACCTCGGCCTCGCCGTCACGGTCCTCTACACCGCCAGCGACCAGCTCGTCCCGGCCCTGCACTCGTACTGGCTGTACATCCACGTCTCCACGGCGATCTTCTGCGGCGCGGTCTTCTACGTCGGCGCGGTCGCCACGATCCTGTACCTCTTCAAGGACAGCTTCGAGAACAAGCTCGCCTCCGGCGGCACCCCCGGCCGCTTCGCCGCCTCCGTCCTGGACCGGCTGCCCGCCGCCGCCTCCCTCGACAAGTTCGCCTACCGCGTCAACGCCGCCGTCTTCCCGCTGTGGACCTTCACGATCATCGCGGGCGCGATCTGGGCGGGCGACGCCTGGGGCCGCTACTGGGGCTGGGACCCCAAGGAGACCTGGTCCTTCATCACCTGGGTCGCCTACGCCTGCTACCTGCACGCCCGCGCCACCGCAGGCTGGAAGGGCCGCAAGGCCGCCTACCTGGCCCTGGTCGCCTTCGGCTGCTGGCTGTTCAACTACTACGGCGTCAACATCTTCGTCTCCGGCAAGCACTCCTACGCGGACGTGGGCCTCGGCGCGCTTCAGTCGGTCGGCTTCTGACCGACGCCCGTGACGACGTCCCGCAGCCGCTCGACGTACAGCCGCAGGTTCTTGTGGGCGACGTCGGTGTCCGGGTAGCGGCTGGCGAACCACAGGCCCTCCGGGAGCCGGGTCACCCAGGCGCACACCTGGTCGCCGTAGGAGACCCGGAGCAGCGCGTACGCCGTCCGGTCCGGCCAGCTGTCCGCGCCGGGGACGTCACGGGCGTCGACGTACGACACGATCGAGTACAGGTCGGGTGAGGTCGGCCGGAAGTCCGTGCCGAGCAGGCGCAGCACCCGGTCGATCGGCAGGCGGGACATCCGCCGGTTGGCCTGGAGTTCGGCGCGGACGGTGCGCAGCGCGCTGGGGAAGTCGTGGGCCCGGTCCGCCGGGACCTCGATCGGCGCGCCGCCCACGTACCAGCCGACGGACTCCGCCCACTGGGAGCGCGACCGGGTGTGGAAGGGCACGACGGTGCGGTAGACCGGCTCGCCGCCGATCTCGTGGACGATCAGCGCGGTCGCGGCCAGGACACCGACCAGGCTGCCGCCGTAGGGACGGCAGTACGCCTCGAACGCGGCGGCGTCGGCCGCGTCCACCAACGGCTCGCGCAGCAGCCGCTGCTCGGGCAGCGGGCCGCCGGGCCGGACGCCGAGGTCGACGGGGAAGGACGGCAGCCGCCCGTCGCAGCGCCGGATGAACTCCCGCCACCGGGCGACGATGTCGTGGTCGCCGTCGATCCGGTCCGCGTCCGCCCGCTCGGCCTCGCAGAAGTCGACGTAGGAGCCGACCCGGGGCCGCGGCACGGTCCGCCCCGCGACGCCCGCGGCGTACAGTTCGCCGACCTCGGCGGGGATGCGGTAGATCGAGTACGCATCGACGTTGCTGTGGTCGAAGGCCATGTAGACGCTGACGCCGTCGTCGCGGACCACCGCCGTGTAGATGAGGTTGGGCCAGCGCAGCGCGTCCGCGACCAGGTCGAAGCGGTCCTGGAGGTGCCGGGCGAGGTCCGCCGCGTCCGGGAAGTCACCGACGTCCTCGCGGTGCAGGGCCACCGTGTCCGCGTCCAGTGTGAACCGGCGCATCGTGTCCCCGCCTTCGCCGCCCCACCGGAACCCGCTGCGCAGCGTCTCGTGCCGCAGGGTCCAGGCGCGCAGCGCCTCCTGGAGCACGTCGAGGTCGACCGGGCCCGGGATGTCGAAGGCCGCGCCGAGCCAGGTCGGCACGAACAGCCCGTCCTCGCGCACCGACCGTGCCGTCCGGATGTGTGACTCCTGGATGTACGCGGGCGGCCGCGTGTCCTCGGGCAGCGCCGCGGCGATGTCGAGCGTCGCGGGACTGAGCGTCCACTCGACGAGGCGTCCGGGCCGGATCTCGCAACGCTGGATGTCGGTCATTCGCACGAGAGGGTCTCCGTTCGCAGATGTACAGACCCGACCAAGGGAATGCCGTCTTTGCGGCCGCGCACCTGGTGTGTCGGCACTGTTCAACGGAACGGATGGCCTCTCGAACGCCGATCCGGCCCCGGGGCGAGGGGCCCTTCACCCTTCCCCCGTGCGGCCTTCACTCTCCGGTCTCCGGTCTCCACTCGTCACTCCGGTCCAGGTACGCGTGCAGGGCGCCCGCACCGGCCAGCATCGACCGCGTCCGCGCCGTGAGGGCCTGTCCGCGTGCCTCGACCGCCGCCCGCAGCGCCTCGCTGCTCCCCTCCCGCCGCAGGTCCTCCAGGACGGGCCGGATCCGGTCGAAGAGGTGGTGACTGCGGCGCAGTGCGCGCACCACCCGCGCGTCCCGCACGTCGGCGGGCCCGTACACGCGGTACCCGGTGCCGTGTTCCCGCCCGGGCACGAGCAGCCCCGCCTCCTCCCACACCCGCAGCGCGGACGTCCGTACGCCGATCAGGGCGGCCACCTCGCCGATGCGCAGCCCGTGCGGGCCGTGCGGTGCGTCACCGGAACGGGGCGGTGGCGCGGCGGTCTCCCGGCCCGTCAGCGCTTCCAGCGCCTCGCCGGCGGCCCGCAGCGACACCCGCTCCTCGTGCAGCGCGGCGTGCGCGGCGTCCACCAGGGCGAGGGCGGCGGCCACGTCCCCGCCGTGCAGCGCCCGCATGACCCGTGCCGCCGTCACCGCCCCGTAGCCCGGCTGCAACGCCCGGTACGTCAGCAGCGCGTCCCGGTGCCGCTCGCCGAAGACCCGGTACCCGGCGTCGGTCCGCCCGGCCGGGGGCAGGACACCGGCGTCCTCGTAGTTGCGGACCTGCTGTGTCGACAGTCCCGCCGTCCGGGCCAGGTCGACGGTACGCAGACGCCGCTCGCCGTTCCTCATCCGGCGCAGCCTATGCGGGGACGACGGAGCCATAATGCGGGCATGTCGCTTCAGGGGACGGACGCCTACCAGGACGGCGACGGCACCCTGCCGGCGCTGGTCGTCCGGGCCGTGGCGGCGGCCCGCGCGCACGCCTTCGCCCACTCGTGCCGCCCCGAACAGGGCCGGCTGCTCCACCTGCTGGCCGCGGGAGCACCGCGCGCCATCGCCGAGACGGGCACGGGCTGCGGCGTGGGCCTGGCCTGGCTGGCCTCCGGCGCCCGCCCGGGAACCCGGCTGATGGGCGTCGAACGCGACGCGGAACGGGCCGGCGTCGCCCGGGAGGTCTTCCGGGAGCACCCGGAGGTCGAGATCCGCCACGGAGACTGGCGCCGCGTCGAGGAGTCCGGCCCGTACGACCTGCTGGTGCTGGACGGCGGAGGCCAGGCCAAGGGCGACGGCGCCGCCGACCCGGCCCGTCTGCTGACCCCCGGCGGCACCCTGGTGGTCGACGACTTCACCCCCGCCACCACCTGGCCGCCCCGCTTCGAGGGCGCCCCCGACCGGCCCCGGCCGCACTGGCTGGAGCACCCGGCCCTGCACTCCACGGAACTCCGGCTGGCCCCGGACCTGGCTGCGATCGTCGGCACCCGGCTGCGGGGCTGACGGGAGGAGGCCCTGGGCCGTGGCGGGGGAAGCCACGGCCCAGGGCCGGTCTGTGGGGGCGGTGTTCGCCCGGCGGGGGTCAGTGGGCCTCGGCGGCGCGGCCGGTGACGTTCTGGACGGCCTTGAGGGCGAGGTCGGGGCGGTCGGTGTGGATGTAGTGACCGCTGCCCTTGGCGGTGGTGAGCCCGGCGTCGGTGGAGAGCCGCTGCCACTCCTGCTGGCCCTTGGCCCACATCTTCTCCAGCGCGGGACCGTAGTCGGGGACCTCGGCGTACTGGGACTCGTGCTTGAGGATCTCGACGGGGATGTCCCCGGCGGAGTGGACCGGGCCGTCGGCGATGACGAACCGCTCCGGGTTCTGGCCCTCGTTGGCCGCGATCGCGCCGTCCCGGACCTGGGCCGCCGGGCCGGTGACGTCGGCGGGGATGGTGCGGTTCATGTCGCGGGTCAGGTGGGGGACGGTGGCGTCCAGGAGCACCAGGCCCTTGACGCGGTCGGTGTGGTCGGGGGTGTAGCGGGCGGCGAGGTAACCGCCCAGGGAGTGTCCGGCCAGGACGACCGGACGGTCGCCCGCGAGCCGGTCGAGGAGCTTGGTGAGCAGGACGCCGGCGTCGTTGACGGTCTGCAGGGCGTCGGGGGCGGGCTTGTCGCTGCCGCCCTCACCGAGGCGGTCGTAGGAGCAGACCCGGTCCGACGTGCTCAGCGACTTCTGCAAGGGGGCCATGTTGGCCAGGCCCTCGCCGCCGCCGGGCATCAGCAGCACCAGGGGCCGGTCGGCGTCCGAGTGGCCGGAGCAGGAGACGTTGACCGAGTGGCCGTCGACGCGGATCTTCTTCGTACCGGTGAAGGCGGCCCCCGCCGACGCGGTGGTGTCCTTCGCGCCGGAGTCGTCGTCGCCGTACTCCTCGTGGAGGACGAGTCCCGCGCCGGCCACGGTGCAGACGACGGCGATCACGGCGGTCGCCTTGGCGAGGGTGCGGAACACGGGGGGCCTCCAGTGGGCAAGGGCGGGGTGGGGACGCGGTGGTGGGGGGAGCCTTCTCGGTCGCCCTGTCGTGCTCGGCGACTGAGAAGGACTCTATGGATCCGCCGGTCCCGGGTCGTCACCCCGCGGTGGACACCTGTCCGTAGCTCCCCCGGGGGACAACCGCCCCGTCCTACGCCCCGTCCGGGCCCAGACCAGCGTCCTCAGCAACGGCACGGGGGCGTCTCCTGGCCTCGCGCCATCAGACGCCGGTCGGCGCGCGACGAGCGGCACCGGCGTGCGCGACGACACCCCCTAGGAGGCGTCGTACGCCGCGATCGCGGTCCGGACGAACGAGCGGACCAGCGGGTTCGGGCCGGTCCGGGGCCAGGCCAGCACCACCGGGCTCGGTGGCAGGTCCGTCAGCGGGACCACGGTGAGCCCCTCGGCGGGGACGTGGCCGACGAGGGTCATGCCGACCGTGCCGTTCCACAGGACGGCCTGCCGGCACTCGCGGACGGTACGCACCACGGGCCCGGTGCGCGGCTCCCCGCCGTGCCAGTACGCCTGCCACCGGGGGTCCGTGCCCTCCGGGAACCGGAACCAGCGGCGGTCGGCCAGCTCGGCCGGGGTCAGGCTCGCGCGGCCGGCCAGTGGATCGTCGGCCCGCAGCAGGGCGCCCACCGGGTCGGTGCGCAAGGTGCGCGTGGTCAGGCCGGTCGGGTCGAAGGGGCCGCGGGTGAGGGCCACGTCGACCAGTCCGGCGTGCAGCCCGCAGGTGGGGTCGGTCAGGTCGGTCTCGCGGACGGTGACCTCGGCGTGCGGGTGGCGCCGGCGGTAGGCGTCGGCCAGCCGGACCACGTCCGGGTCGGCGCTGTCGCCGAGGATGCCGACGGTGAGGGTCGCGGCACCGGCCGCGCCGGCCACGCGCGCGCGTACCCGGTCGGCCCGGTCGAGCAGGGCGCGCGCCTCGTCGAGCAGTACCGACCCGGCCCCGGTGAGGGTGACGCCGGTGGCGGTGCGGTGGAACAGCGTGGCGCCGAAGTCCGTCTCCAGCGCCCTGATCGCCCGGCTCAGCGGCGGCTGGCTCATGTGCAGCCGGACGGCCGCCCGGCCGAAGTGGAGTTCCTCGGCGACCGCCACGAAGTAGCGCAGCGTACGCAGCTCCAACCGGTCCATCCTGCGACGATACCCGTGCGGTATCGCCTGCGCGGAACGGGTCTTGGACGCTCGCGGTGCTCCGGCGGTGGAATCGGGCCATGACCGACGCACCGCTCGACAGTGAGCCCCAGCCGCCCCGTCCCGGCGCGGACCCAGCCGTCTCCGTGGTGGGACCGGACGACGGTGAGACGATCCTGCTGGGCACCACCCGCATGCGCGTCCTGGAGGACGGCAGCCACACCGGCCACCGCCTGGGCATGGCCGAGTCCGTGCTCGCCCCGCACACCCCCGGTCCGCCCCAGCACCGTCACGCCCGGCACGACGAGGGCTTCTACGTCATCTCCGGCACGGTGCGGTTCACCGTCGGGGACGAGGACGTCGACGCGACGGCGGGCACGCTCGTGATGGTCCCGCCCGGCGCACCGCACACCTTCGCCAACACCACCGGTGAGCCGGCCCGCATGCTCAGCACCTTCACGCCGGACCTGTACGTCCCGTACTTCCGAGACCTCAGCGAGCTGTACGCCGACGGCCGGACCCCGACCCCGCGGGAGAGCCTGCGGACGATGCGCCGCTACGCGACCGAGCCCGCCGGCGACTTCGCCCCGGGCGCCGGGTCGTGACCGTCGCGTACTGGATCGTCGCCGGACTCCTGGCCGCGTTCTACCTCTACGGAGGCGCGCTGAAGGCGGTGCGGAGCCGGGACGGGCTCCGGCCGATGATGGCCTGGGTGGACAGCACACCGATGCCCGCCGTCCGCGCCGTCGGGGTGGTCGAGGTGCTCGGCGCGGCCGGGCTGGTCCTTCCGCCGCTGACCGGCGTCGCGCCCTGGCTGGCCCTGGCCGCGGCCGTCGGGTTCGTCGTCCTGCAGATCGGCGCGACCGGGGTCCACCTGCGCCTCGGGGACCGGCGGGTCGCCCTCAACCTCACCCTGCTGGCCACCGCCGCGGTGACCGTCGGGCTCGCCACGACCTGGCTGTGACCCGGCGTCAGCCACCCGGCGGGATGTGCCGGGCCGCCTCCAGGAGCCGGCCCGCGAGGTCGGCGACGAGACCGCGCAGCTCGTCCGGCCGCTCGACGACGAACGGGCGGTCCAGCGAGGCGAGCACCCCCGGCACCCAGTCGAGCCGCTCGACCCGCATCTCGACCCGGCACCAGGGCTCGCCACCGCCCGGCCCTCCGCTCCCGGAGGCGCCGCCCCCGCCGTCGTCCGCGGTCACGATCGCCACGCCGGCCGGCAGGCGGGTGCGGATCTCCTCGGCCGTGCCCCGGACCCGTACCGCCACGGCGTGCCGGTAGGGCGCGGTGGCCAGCGCGGTCAGTACGCGCTCCGCCGGGCCCGGTCCGGGCGGCGGTTCGAAGGTGCCGGGCAGGATCCTCGCGCCGCTGACGCGGTCGAGGCGGAACGTGCGCTCCGCACCGGCCGAGAGGTCCCGGCCCGTGACGTACCACCGGCCCGCGTGCGCGACCAGCCCGTAGGGATACACGGTGCGTTCGCCGCCCCCGCCGCGGCCGCCGGTGTACCGGATCGCCACCGGCCGGTGATGGCGCACCGCGTCGGCGACCGGAAGCAGGACGGCGGCCTCCGGGGCGGCGGACCCGGCCGGCACGGTCGTGAAGGTGAGGGAGTCGAGCACCGCGTCCAGGCGGTGGCGGAGCCGCTCCGGCAGTACCCGCCGGACCTTCGCCGCCGCCGTCTCGCCCGCCGTGCCCGCCGCCGCGGTGATCCCCGTCCGCCGCCCGGCGACCAGGCCCAGCAGTACGGCCAGCGCCTCGTCGTCGGTCAGCATCAGCGGGGGCATGCGGTGGCCGGGGGCGAGCCGGTAGCCGCCGTAGCGGCCGCGCACCGACTCCACGGGGACGTCGAGGTCGACGAGGTGGTCGACGTACCGGCGCACCGTGCGCTCGCCGACGCCGAGCCGGTCGGCGAGTTCGGCCACGGTGCGCACCCCGCCCGCCTGGAGCAGTTCGAGCAGGGTGAGCACACGGGACACGGGACGGGACATGCCCCAAGTCTGCCGCCGATACCGGCCGGATTGTGACCGGTATTGCTCCTAGCGTGCGAGGGACAGCACCCGCCGCACAGGAGTGAACCGATGAATCTCGTCTCGATCCGCGTCATCACGGGCGACGTCGCCCGCCTCGTCGACTTCTACGAGCGCGCCACCGGGCTGCGCGCGACCTGGGCCACCGAGGACTTCGCGGAACTGCGCACCCCCTCGGGCACCCTCGCGATCGGCAGCACCCGCACCGTGCCGCTCTTCGCCCCCGGCTCCGCCCACCCCGCCGCCAACCGCAGCGTGATCATCGAGTTCCTGGTGGACGACGTGGACGCCGTGCACCGGAACCTGACCGGCCTCGTGGCGGAGTTCGTCAAGGAGCCCACGACCATGCCCTGGGGCAACCGCGCGCTCCTCTTCCGCGACCCCGACGGCAACCTGGTCAACTTCTTCACCCCGGTCACCCCGGCCGCCGTCGAGAAGTTCGCCGACGTCGCCCGCTGACCGCCCCCCTATGCTGGACCCGCCCGCAGGGGCGAGGACCGCACGCCGGGAGCGACCGGGAGGGATCTGTGTCAGCGCTGGAGCCGGACGACCCGCGCTCCGTCGGGGAGTACCGGCTGCTGAGCCGGCTGGGTGTGGGCGGCATGGGCCGGGTCTTCCTCGGCCGGTCCCCGGGAGGCCGGCTCGTCGCGGTCAAGGTGGTGCACGCCGAACTGCTGCGCCGACCGGAGTTCCGCGACCGCTTCCGACGCGAGGTCCAGGCCGCCCGGGTGGTCAGCGGCGCCTTCACCGCCCCGGTCGTCGACGCCGACCCGGACGCGGCGCTGCCCTGGCTGGTCACCAGCTACATCGCCGGACCGTCCCTGGAGCAGGCGGTGGCCGAGCGGGGGCCGTTCGAACCGCAGGCGGTGCTCACGCTGGCCGCCGGGCTGGCCGAGGCGCTGGTGTCGATCCACGCCGCGCACCTCGTCCACCGCGACCTCAAGCCCTCCAACGTGCTGCTCGCCGAGGACGGGCCGCGCGTCATCGACTTCGGCATCGTGCGCAGCGTCGACGCCGACTCCCTCACCGGCACCGGGCACATGGCGGGTTCCCCGGGCTTCATGTCCCCGGAGCAGGTCAACGGGGACGAGGTCACCTGGGCCAGCGACGTGTTCTGCCTGGGCGCGGTGCTGGCCTTCGCGGCGACCGGCACCAACCCCTTCGGCGCCGGACCGACGCCCGCGCTGCTCTACCGCGTGGTGCACAACGCCCCGGACGTGGACGCCGTCGCCGACCCGGCGCTGCGTTCCCTGATCGCCGACTGCCTCGCCAAGGACCCGGCCCACCGGCCCGCCCCGCGCGAGATCCTCGCCCGCATCGGCCCGCTGGGCGGCGAGAGCGCGACGGCCCTGCCGCACGCCCAGCAGTGGACGCCGGCCGTGCGTCCGACCCGCGCGGACGCCGTGCCCACCCGGATCGTCCCGCCGCCCGCCGCGCCCCCGACGCATGCGCGGACCCGCGTCGACC
>NZ_MULI01000003.1 GCF_002939385.1 Streptomyces sp. MH60
GCCCGTGCGGCCGTGCCGGGGCCGGACGCGCTCCAGCAGAGCCACCCGGCCGACAGCACCCCGACGGAGCCTGTGCCCAGCGCGCCGACGACGGCGACCACACGCACCGGCGCCGGCGCGGCGCGCAGCGCGACGGCGGTGCCGCCGGCGGCGGTCGCCAGCAACACGGCGGTGAGCGTGTGCGGACCCGCGCCGACCGCGACCGCCCACAGCAGCAGGGGAAGGTGCGCGGTCGCCACGGCGAGCGGCAGGGGATGGAAGAGCCCGAAGCGCACACCGTACGCGGCCCACAGCGCGGTCAGGACGGCCGACGCGGCGGCCGTGTAACCGACACCGTCCGTGCCGGTGAACGCCACCTCGTGGAGCGCGTAGGCGTCGAGGACGGTCAGGGCCGTCCCCAGCCCGGACACGGCCTCGGCGGTCGACCTCAGCCCGCGCCGCAGCAATGCCACCGGCGCGCCCAGTGCGGCCACGGTCAGCGCACCGAGGACCAGCGCGCGCCCCGCGATCCCCAGGTGACCCCAGCTGACGAGGGTGAACGCGATCGCCGCGACCGTCAGCAGTACGCCTCCGAGCACCAGCAGCACGTTCTGCACGCCGGGCGCGGTGGCCTCCGGACGGTGAGCGACCGGACCGGCGCCCGGGCCGGTGGGCCACCCCCCTGGCGGCATACCGGGCCCCCGGGCGGGCTGCGGTGCGGCGGCCGTCCGCAGCGTGTGGACCAGCCACGCACGGCGCCGCAGCAGGACGGCGCGGCGCACGTCGAGTTGCCGCAGCTCGGCGTCGAGGACCCGCAGTTCCTCGGCCGGGGGCGGAAGATTCGTCATGCCCCGGAGTGTGGCCCTCGCCACGTGCCGGGACATGAGCGCGGATACTCAGCTCGTACTCATCAGTCCCGTCGGCGCGCTCCCGTCGGCGCGTTCCGGTGGGCTCAGACCCCGATCCGGAGAACGGCCCAGACGGTGTTGCCCCCGGTGCGTCCGGACCGGGCGGTGCCCCAGGAGTCCGCGAGCTGCTGCACGATCAGCAGCCCCCGGCCGCCCTCGTCCTGTGCGCCGGAGTGGCACCCGGCCGGACGGGCCGACGTGCGTCCGTCGTCGTGCACCTCGATCCGCAGCTGTTCGCGCGAGGTCAGCGACAGGCCGCACAGCATGCGGTCACTGCCCGAGTGGATCACCGCGTTGGTCGCCAGTTCCGACACGAGCAGGACCGCGTCGGTGCACACGTCGCCGGGAAGCCGCCAGGCGCGAAGCTGCCGGCGCACCGTGTCGCGCGCCGTCCGCACGCTGATCCGCAGCGAGGGAAGGTCGAACCAGTGTTCCCGGTCCGGATGCGTCGGCGGTAACAGTCCGGGCGAGGGGCTCGTGTGGGGGGTCACGGTGATCGCCTTCCAGTCAGGACGGGCGCGATGGGGGAGCGGGCCTCGGCGGGCGCGGACGGGACGGCGGTCGGACGGGCAGGCTCACGGACGCAACTATGCTCGCCGTCCGGTTCAGGCTGCAACCGAATCCCTGATAATTTCAGGAAGACCGCTTCAGTCTGGTGCCATCACCAAGTCGCTGCCACAATGGCGCCGGTGACAGCCCGTCAGGAGGTGGGGGCGTGAGTGAAGCTCGGTCCGGCGCGGGCACCAGCGCCCCGACGGTGCTGCGCATGATCCTGGGCCGCCGGCTCCAGGAGATGCGGCAGGACGCGGGCGCCTCACTGGCCGACGCCGCCAAGGCACTCCGGGTCACGCCCCTGACGATCCGCCGGCTGGAGAAGGCCGAAGTCGCCCTCAAACCCCTCTATGTCGAGAAGCTCCTGCAGACGTACGGAAGAGCACAGCAGGAGACGGACGAGTTCGTCGCGCTCGCCGAGCAGGCCAACCGGCCCGGCTGGTGGCACGCCTACCGCGACGTGCTGCCCAACTGGTTCACCGCGTACGTCAGCCTGGAGACCGGCGCCGGCACCCTGCGCACCTACGAACCCCACTACGTCACGGGGCTGCTCCAGACCCCCGCGTACGCCCGCGGCGTCCTGGGCGGAGGCTTCCCGAACGGCTCCGAGGAGGAGTTGGAGCGCCGCGTCGGGCTGCGGCTGCGCCGGCAGAGCCTGCTGGAGCGGGAGAACGCCCCCACCCTCTGGGTGGTCATGGAGGAAGCGGTCCTGCACCGGGTCGTCGGCGGTCCGGACGTGATGCGCGAGCAGATCGACCGGCTCCTGGAGGTGTCCGAGCTGGAGCACGTCAGCATCGACATCCTGCCCTTCGCCGTCGGCGCCCACGTCGGGGCCTGCGCCCCCTTCACCTACTTCCGGTTCGAGGAGCCGGAGCTGCCCGACGTCGTCTACAGCGAGATCCTCTCCGCGTCGATGTACCTGGACGAACGGGCCGACGTCGTCGCCCACCTGGAGGCGCACAACAGGATGTCGCTGCTCACCTCGGCACGGGACAGCACGGCACTCCTGAACCGCATGCGCAAGGAGTACTCATGAGCACCACCGACGAGACCGTGTACAACGGGATGCCCGCCTGCGACCTCGGGGAAAGCGGCTGGGAACGCCCGTGGAGCGGACCCAACGGCGGCCAGTGCGTGGAGACCAAGCAACTCGCCGACGGACGCGTCGCGATGCGTCAGTCCACAGACCCGTCCGGCCCCGCGCTCATCTACACGCCCGAGGAGATCGGCGCGTTCGTCCGGGGAGTCAAGCAGGGCATGGCGGACCACCTCACGGCCGGCCTTCCGAAGGGAACAGGATGAGCAACACCCACGCCGCGCGGGACCTCGACACCAGCAGGCCGCACTCGGCCCGCATGTACGACTACTACCTCGGTGGCAAGGACCACTTCCCGGTCGACGAACAGGCCGCCGAAGCGGTCGCCGAGGCCTACCCGGGCATCTTCACCTGTGCCCGGGAGAACCGCGCCTTCATGCATCGCGCCACTCGGGTACTGGCACAGGAGCACGGCATCCGGCAGTGGCTGGACATCGGCACCGGCATCCCCACCGAGCCGAACGTGCACCAGGTGGCGCAGTCCGTGGTCCCCGAGGCCCGGGTGGTGTACGCCGACAACGACCCGCTCGTCCTGAAGTACGCCGAGCGCCTGATGCGCAGCACCCCGCAGGGCCGCACCACCTACATCGAGGCCGACGTCAACGACCCCGACTCCCTGCTGACCGCGCCCGAGCTGGCCGAGGTGCTCGACCTGTCCCAGCCGGTCGCCCTGTCGCTGAACGCCCTGATGCACTTCATCACGGACGCCCGCGACCCGTACGGCATCGTCGACCGGCTGATGGCGGCCCTCCCGGCGGGCAGCGCCCTCGCGCTGAGTCACTGCACGCCCGACTTCGACCCGCCCACCTGGGAGAAGGTCACGGACATCTACACCGGCGCGGGCACGCCGGTGCGGTTCCGCTCGCAGAAGGACGTCACCCGCTTCTTCGACGGGCTCGACCTGCTCGAACCGGGCGTCACCGTCGGTCACCGCTGGCGACCGTCCCAGCCCACCGGGCCGGACGCCCCCACCGACGCCCAGGTCAGTCTGTGGGCCGGGGTCGGCATCAAGCCGTAGCGCACTTGCCCGACCGCTCCGGTGGGGCGCACGGTGGAGGGGTGAGCGGTCAGGAGGGCCCCACGCTCATCTCCTCGGTGCAGCGAGCGTTCCGGCTGATGGAGGCCGTGGGCGCCCACGCGAGCGGCGTACCGGCCAAGCAGCTGGCGCGCGAGACGGGCCTGGCCCTGGGCACCACCTACCACCTGCTCCGCACCATGGTCCACGACGGCTACGTGCGCAAACTCGAGGACGGCACGTTCGTCCTGGGCGAGAGGCTGGGCG
Organism: Streptomyces sp. MH60; assembly: GCF_002939385.1. GTDB lineage: Bacteria > Actinomycetota > Actinomycetes > Streptomycetales > Streptomycetaceae > Streptomyces. The sequence goes on from NZ_MULI01000003.1 coordinate 3,818, forward strand.
CGCTGCACGCGGGCAGCCGCGACCAGACGGCGCTCAGCAGGGTCCGCCCCACCCTCACCGAGCTGCGGGACGACCTGTCGGCCGCGGCCTATCTGACCCTCTACGAGGAGGGCGAGATCCGGGTCGCGGAGATCGTGGACGGGCCGAAGGCCCCCCGCGTGGATCTCTGGGTCGGCTTCGAGGACGCCGGGCACGCGACGGCGCTGGGCAAGAGCGTACTGCGCGAGCTGGACGCCGACGCCCGCGCCGAGTACCTCTCCCGCCACACGCTGAACGATCTCACCCCGCGGACCGTCACCTACCGTGCCGAGCTGCTGCGGCGCCTGGACTCCTCCCCGCGCGGCCCGGCCGTGACCGACATCGAGGAGTACCGCCTGGGCACCGCGTGCGTCGCGGTCCCCGTCCGCCGGGGCGACACCATCGGCTCGCTCGGCATCTCGCTGGACGTCAACCGCACGGACCGCCTCGACGACGCCGTCACGACGCTGCTCACCACCGCGGAGCGGGTGTCCCGGGGGCTCTCGCTCACCATCTGAAATCCGGGCCCTTGTGGCAGCACGGCCGTACCGCGTTTCCTGGATGAGACGGGCAAACCGGACAGACTCGCAGGGGAGTGAGAGCGTGAGTGAGCAAGGCGTCGCAGGGCCGCACGTACCGGTCGGCAGCCACCTGGCGAACGGCTGGACGGTCGTCCGGGCCGACGACGAGATCGACATCGCCTTCGCGCCGCTCGTCCGGGCCGAGGTGGCACGACGCCTCGCCGACGGCCACCGGCACTTCGTGCTGGACCTGTGCGACACCCCGTTCCTCGACTCCATGGGACTCGGCATGATCGTGGCCGTGACCAAGCGCATCCGGAACCATGACGGATCACTGCGGATCGCCTGCTCCGACCAGCGGCTCCTGCACGTCTTCGCCCTCGGCGGCCTGGGGACGGTCTACTCCTTCCACGACTCGGTGGAGCAGGCCGTCGCGCAGCCTCCCGGCACGGAGGGGCTGGCCGGCTGGCCGCGCGTGCGAGCCTGACGAGGGCGCCGTCGGCTTGTGTTTGGGCCCGCCGTGGCGGTTCACCTGGAGCGGGACGGCGCAAGGGAAGCGCTGCCCGGGTCGTCTCTCGTCTGGGGAAGGTGGGTCATGGCCACACGGTTCGGATACCGGAGGATCTACGAAAGCCCCACACCGCAGGACGGCAAGCGCGTGCTCGTCGACCGTCTGTGGCCGCGTGGCGTCAGCAAGGAGAAGGCCGATCTGGACGAGTGGCTGCGCGACGTCGCCCCGTCGACCGGTCTGCGGCGCTGGTACCACCACGATCCGCGGCGCTACGACGAATTCCGGCGCCGCTACGTCGCCGAGCTGGAGGACCCCGACCACCAGCCGGCGCTGGAGCGCCTGCGCGCCCTCTCGGCAGACGCCAAGGTGACCCTGCTCACGGCCACCAAGGACGTGGACCACAGCGAGGCGGCCGCCCTGGCCCAGTGGCTGGACGGCACCTGAAGAGGGGGCCGAGCCCGGCCCTACCCCGGAGGTAATCGCTTCGCCCGGCGCGCGTCGACAGGATGGGCCCTCTCTCCGCATCGACGGGATGCGGTCCCCGGAGGAGGTCAGCCATGCCCACGGCCCCATCGACGCACACCCGCTCCGTGGTGGCAGAGCTGCTGCGCAGGATCGGCGCTGGCGACCCCGGGCACATCGCCGAGCTGTACGCCGAACAGGCCGACTGGAGACTCGACTGGCCCGAGTCCGAGCACGGCCGTCCCGCCACCCCGTGGATCCGTCACCGGTCCACCCGCGCGGACGCGGCGGCCCACTACCGCCTGCTCGCCGAGCACCACATCCCCGCGCAGGCCGCCACCGAGGTGGAGCGCATCCTCGTCGACGGGAGCGACGCGGTCGTACTCGGCGAGATCCGCCAGACCGCCCGCCCCACCGGACGCGCCTACCGCGCCCGCTTCGCCCTCCACCTCACCGTCGAGAACGGCCTCATCACCCGCCACCACGTCTACGAGGACAGCCTCACCGTCGCCCGGGCCTTCGAGACGACGGCCCGCGAGTGAGGGCTCGCGGGCGGACAGCACCTCGAGAGGGCATCACGCTCCTGTACCGCCCGGGGTCACCGCATCGCCGTCACCCCCTGCGCGGGGGCCGTGGGCCCTGGCCCGGCCCCGGGGCCGAGGGCCTCCAGGATCGCCTCGACGCTCTGTTTGGCGTCGCCGAAGAGCATGCCGCTGTTCTCCCGGAAGAACAGCGGGTTCTGCACGCCCGCGTAGCCGGAGGCCATCGAGCGCTTGAAGACGACGACCTGCTCCGCCTCCCAGACCCGCAGCACGGGCATACCCGCGATCGGACTGGCGGGGTCCTCCGTCGCCGAGGGGTTGACCGTGTCGTTCGCACCGATGACCAGCACGACCGAGGTGTCCGCGAAGTCGTCGTTGATCTCGTCCATCTCCAGGACGATGTCGTACGGCACCTTCGCCTCGGCCAGCAGCACGTTCATGTGCCCGGGCAGCCGCCCGGCGACGGGGTGGACGCCGAAGCGCACCTCGATGCCGCGCTCGCGCAGCCGCCGGGTCAGCTCCGCGACCGGATGCTGGGCCTGTGCCACGGCCATGCCGTATCCGGGAGTGATCACCACGGACCGCGCCCGCGCGAGCAGTTCGGCCGCCTCGTGCGCCCGTATCTCGCGGTGCTCGCCCTGCTCGTCGGCACCGCTCGGCGGGGCCTCGATGCCGAAGCCACCCGCGATGACGGAGAGGAAGGAACGGTTCATCGCCTGGCACATGATGTAGCTCAGATACGCACCGGACGAACCGACCAGCGCCCCGGTGACGATGAGCAGGTTGTTGTCGAGCAGGAAACCGGCCGCGGCCGCGGCCCAGCCGGAGTAGCTGTTGAGCATCGAGACGACCACGGGCATGTCGCCACCGCCGATGGAGGCCACCAGATGCCACCCCAGGGCGAGCGCCAGCACCGTGACCGCCACCATCAGCGGAAGGCCCGGACTGACGGTGAACCAGACCGTCAGCACCGCGAACACGGCCAGCGCGCCCAGGTTGAGGGCGTTCTTGCCGGGCAGTGTGAGCGGCCGGGACTTGATCCGCGCGGACAGCTTCAGGTACGCGACCACCGAGCCGGTGAAGGTGACCGCGCCGATGAAGACACCGATGAACACCTCGGCGTGGTGGATGCCGATCAGATCGCCGGCGATCCGGCCCCGCGAGCCGTGGGCCTCGACCTCCAGGTAGCTGTTCCAGCCGACCAGGACGGCCGCGAGGCCGACGAAGCTGTGCAGCACCGCGATCAGTTCGGGCATCTGCGTCATCTCCACGCGCCGCGCCCGCCACAGGCCCAGCGCGGCACCGGTCACCATGGCGAGCAGGATCAGCGCGACCGGCCCGGCGGACACGCTCCGCGCCGAGACCACGACGGTGGCGACCAGGGCGAGGGCCATCCCCACGATGCCGTAGACGACGCCGGCGCGTGACGTCCGGTGCTGGGACAGACCGGCGAGGCTGAGGACGAACAGCAGGGCGGCCACCAGGTCGGCGGCGCGGGAGGCGGTCATGGACGTCATCGGGACTCGCCTCTCGAGAACATGGACAGCATGCGGCGGGTGACGGCGAAACCGCCGAAGATGTTCACGCTGGTCAGCAGGATCGCCACGGAGGACAGCACGGTGACGAGCGTGCCCTCGTGTCCGATCTGCACGAGGGCACCGATCACCACGATCCCGGAGATGGCATTGGTCACCGACATCAGCGGGGTGTGCAGGGAGTGGTGGACCTTGCCGATCACGTAGTAGCCGATGACCACGGACAGCGCGAACACCGTGAAGTTCTCCGCCAGTTGGGCCGGGGCGAAGGCGACCAGCAGGAAGGTCGCCAGCATGCCGAGGCCGATCAGGCCGAAGCGTCCCGCCGGGGTGATCCCGGACGGCTTCGCGCCCACCGGTGCGGCGGGGGACGCCGCCTCCGGCGCGGTCGAGGGCGGGGCGGCCGACACGGTTACCGGAGGGGGAGGCCAGGTGACCGTGCCCGCGCGGACCACGGTCACGGTCCGCTGCACCACGTCGTCGAAGTCGATGACGAGCCGGCCGTCCTTGCCGGGGGTGAGCAGCCGCAGCAGGTTGGCCAGGTTGGTGCCGAACAGCTGTGACGCCTGGGCGGGCAGCCGGGCCGCCAGGTCCGTGTAGCCGATGACGGTCACTCCGTTGTCGGTCACCACGCTCCGGCCCGGGACGGTCCCCTCCACGTTGCCGCCCTGCGCGGCGGCCATGTCGACGATGACACTGCCCGGCCTCATCGCCGCCACGTCGGCGGCGGTCACCAGGCGCGGGGCGGGCCGCCCGGGGATCAGCGCGGTGGTGACGACGACGTCCACATCGCGGGCCTGCTCGTGGTAGAGCCGGGCCGCGGCGCGGTCGTAGTCGGCCGACGTCGCCCTGGCGTAGCCGTCGGTGCTCTCCTCCTGCGCCACGTCCACCGCGAGGTACTCACCGCCCAAGGACCGCACCTGGTCGGCGACTTCGGGCCGCGGGTCGGTGGCGCGCACGATCGCGCCCAGACTGGAGGCGGCGCCGATGGCGGCGAGCCCCGCGACCCCGGCCCCGGCGACCAGGACCTTCGCCGGCGGTACCTTGCCCGCCGCGGTGACCTGCCCGGTGAAGAACCGTCCGAAGACATGGGCCGCCTCGATCACCGCCCGGTACCCGGCGATGTTGGCCATGGAGCTGAGCACGTCCATCGACTGCGCCCGCGATATCCGCGGCACCGCGTCCAGGGCGAGCACCGTGACGTCACGCGCGGCGAGCGCCTCCAGCAACTCCGGCCGCTGTGCCGGTGCGACGAGCGCCACCAGCGTCGTTCCCGCGCGCAGCCGCGCGATCTCCTCGTCGGTCGGCGCGTTGACCTTGAGTACGACGTCCGCGGCCCACGCCTCGCCGGGACTCGCCCCCGCCTCGGCGTACGCCTCGTCGCCGAACCCGGAGGCCGCGCCGGCTCCCGGCTCGACGACGACCTCGTAACCGAGGCCGAGCAGCAGGCGGACCGTCGAGGGCGTCGCGGCGACGCGCGTCTCCCCGGGCAAGGACTCGGCGACGACGCCGACGCGTTGGGGTGGGTGGTGAGCGGGCTGGTGTCCAGTCATGTCCAGTCTCTCGTCGAGGCGTTGTTGCCGGGTTCCGTACCCAGCGGAGGACGGCGAGGCACCGAGAACCCGGATTCCGGACCGCCTCCGGCCACATCCTGGAGGAGGGCCGGAGGCGCGCGGGCGAGAGAGACGGCCGATGTCGCGCGGGCGCCCCCGGTCAGGGGCCGGTCCGCCCCAGGACCTCCGCGACGAGCCGCCGCGCGTACGCGGCGTCGAGCCCGTCCGGGCGGAAGAGGATGCGGTACATCAAGGGGGCGACGACGCGGTCCATGACGGTCTCGACATCGGGCGTGTCGTCCCCGCGTCCGGCCGCGCGGGCGAGCACGGTCCCGAGCTGCTCGGCGGCGTAGGCGGAGCACTGGCCGGCGTTGCCGCCGTCCGGGTCGCCGAGCAGGGCGTCGCGGATGTAGGCGCGGCCGGCGGGGGAGGCCATCTCGTCGAGGAACTGCTCGGCCCAGGCCGTCAGGTCGGCGTACAGGGTGCCGTGGTCCTGGGGGGCGGTGTCGGGGCGGAGCCGCTCGACCGCGACGTCCGACAGCAGTTCCTGCAGGTCTCCCCAGCGCCGGTAGATCGTCGACGGTGTCACGCCCGCGCGCCGGGCGACCAGCGGTACGGTCAGGGCGTCCCGCCCCACCTCCGACGCCAGCTCGCGCACGGCGTCGTGCACCGCTGCCTGGACCCGGGCGCTGCGCCCGCCGGGACGCACCATCTGCCTGCTCATGACAGCCACCCTAAAGCAAATTCATTGCGTCTAGGGGGTCGGTGCTCGTTCACGCGGCCTGTGCGATCCCGCGGGCGGGCCGGCTCTGTTCGTAGGCGTGACCGGCCCGCAGGAGGACGCGCTCTCCGAGCGGTCGTCCGAGCAGCTGCATGCCGATGGGGAGCCCCGTCGTGTCGTGGCCGACCGGCAGGGACAGGGACGGCACGCCGGTGATGTTGGCGGGGGACGACAGGCGGACGTAGGCGTCGGACACGCCCTCGACCGTGCCGTCGGCCCAGGTGATCGTCTCCTGACCGGCCCGGACGGCGGTCGCCGGGACGCTGGGGGCGGCGATCAGGTCCACCTCCCGGAACATGGCCGCCCATTCCCGGCGCATGAGGGTGCGGGCGCGCTGGGCGCGGAGGTAGTCCCCGGCCGGCATCAGTTCGCCGGCCTCGAGCAGGATGCGGACGTCGGCCTGGTAGAGCTCGGGGACGGTGCGCAGCGTGCGCTCGTGGTAGGCGGTGGCCTCGGGCACCATCAGACCCCACTGCGTGGCCTGGATGTAGCGGGTCATGGGGATCTCGACCTCGACGAGACGCGCCCCGAGTTCCTCGAGCCGGTCGATCGCGCCCCGGACGGCGGCTTCCACCTCCGGGTCGACGTGGTCGAAGTAGTAGGTGCGCGGCACACCGACGCGCAGCCCCGTGAGGTCGGTGTCCGCGTCCGGCCGGTACCGCGCGGCGGGTGCGGTCAGCGAGGCGGGGTCACGGGGATCGCGTCCGGCCAGGGTGTCCAGGACCAGGGCGGCGTCCTCGACGGTGCGGGTGATCGGGCCGACGTGGTCCAGTGACCAGGACAGGGACGTGACGCCGTGCCGGGGGACGAGCCCGTACGTCGGCTTGAGGCCGACGACCCCGTTCAGCGCGGCGGGCACCCGGATCGACCCCCCGGTGTCGGTGCCCAGGGCGAAGGTGGCGGTACCCGCGGCCACGGCGACGGCGGACCCGCCGCTGGATCCTCCGGCCACCCGGCCGGTGTCCCACGCGTTGCTGGTCTGCGGCGTGGTCAGCCCGTAGGCGAACTCGTGGGTGTGGGTCTTGCCGACCAGGGCCGCGCCGGCCGCCTCCAGCCGGGCGGCGACGGTGCTGCTCGCCTCCGCGCGGTGGCCGGCGCGGACCCGTGAACTGGCCGACGTCGCGATGCCGGCGACGTCGATGAGGTCCTTCAGTCCCATCGGGATGCCGTGCAGCGGGCCGCGGTGGCGGCCGGCCGCGATGTCGCTCTCCGCCGCACGCGCGGCCCGGCGGGTGTGCTCCGCGGTGACGGTGACGTAGGCCTGAAGGCGCGGCTCGGCCTGTCCGACGCGGTCCAGGACGGAGTCCACCAGCTCGACGGGGGACAGGCGCCGGGTCCGGACGGCGTCGGCGGCCGCGCTGAGGGTCAGTTCATACGGCTGCATCGTGCGTCTCCTGTTCCGCGCGGTAGGCGGGGGCGGGCGGGGTGTCGGCGAAGTCCAGCTCCCGCAGGACGGCGACGACGGAGTGGATGTGATGGGCGGTGGCCGCGACCGCGGCATGGCGGTCCGCGGGCAACGGGAGCCCGGCGCGGGCGGCCCAGCGGGCCGCCTCCGGCGGGGTCGGTTCGGGGGAGGGCACGGACGTTCTCTCCTCGGGGCTGGGCGGTGGGGCGGAACGGGAACGATCAAAAGCTAAGTATTTGCGTTAGGTGGACTGTAGGACCTACTGTGGCTAAAAGCAAACAGATTGCGTTTAGCGCCGAGAGTCCCGCGCCCACCGACAGCACTCCGAAGGAAGCGACCGATCATGAGCACCGCCCCGTCCGCCGACCAGGCCGCCGTCCCGTACTGGACGGTGGGAGACGTCCGCGTGCACCGCGTCGACGAGGTCGCCCTGCCGGCCGCCACAGGGTCCTGGCTGCTGCCCGACGCCACCCCGGACCTCGTCGCCGGGCAGCCCTGGCTGCGTCCCCACTTCGCCGACGACGAGGGCACCCTGCGCATCGACAGCCACACCTTCGCGTTCACCGTCGGCGGGTCGCGCATCCTGGTGGACACCGGCATCGGCAACGGCAAGGAGCGGGCCAATCCCGCCTGGCACGACCTGCGCACCGACTTCCTCCAGCGCCTCACCGCCGCCGGATTCCCCCCGGACTCCGTCGACCTGGTGATCCTCACCCATCTGCACGCCGACCACGTCGGCTGGAACACGCGGCGGGAGAACGGGAAGTGGGTCCCCACCTTCCGCAACGCCCGCTATCTGACCTCCCGCACCGAGCGGGAGTTCTGGGCCGGGTACGACATGGAGGAGGCGCGCAGGCAGATGTTCCGCGACTCCGTGTTCCCGGTGGAGGAGGCGGGGCTGCTCGACCTCGTCGACGTCCCCGCCGAAGGCCTGGAGGCCGTCCCGGGCCTGCGCCTGCTCCCCACCCCCGGGCACACGCCCGGCCACCTCGCCCTGGAGCTGACCAGCCGCGGCCGGACCGCCCTGATCACCGGCGATTGCATCCACCACCCCGTTCAGCTCGCCCACCCCGCCGTGGGAGCCTGCGTCGACATCGACCCCGAACGGTCCGAGGCGTCCCGCCGCGAGCTGCTCGGCTCGCTCGCCGACACGGACACCCTCGTCCTGGGCACCCACTTCGCGCCGCCCACCGCCGGCCGTGTCGTCACCCACGAGGACACCTACCGGCTCCTGCCCGTCCCCGCCGGTACCGCCCGGCTTCGGTAAGGGCGGGCACGTCGTAGGTTGGCTGGAGGTGACCAGCCCCAACGCGCCGGCGATCCACGCCTACCGGCGTACGGGACTGGGCTTCTGCGGACTGGACACGGCGCTCTACGACGGCACGCCCGCGTCGGGCGGACAGGCCCTCTACATCGCGATGCCGCTCAGGTGAGTCTGGCGGCCACGGCGTCGAGCACCCAGTCGAGACCGGTCGCGAAGGACTCCCCGGCGTCCACGTGCGTGCCGTCGTGCACGGCCTTGGCCAGCGCCGGGAAGCGGCCCGTGGCCAGCATCCTCGTCACGTGGGGACCACGGGCGCGCTGCCACTCGGACTTGGACAGGCCCGTGGCGCGCTCGGCCCGCAGGTCCGCGATCTCGCGCCTGATCGCGCCGGTGAAGTAGGCGCTGACCGTCTCCACGGCGCGCATGACGGTGTCGACGTCGGCGAGGCCGTCGAGGGGGGCCAGTGTCGCCTCGGTCACGGCGAGGCCGTTCGGGCCCAGGGCCGGCCGGCCGCCGAGCAGATCGGCCAGCCAAGGGTGGCGCAGGGCGGCCTGCCGGGTCCGGTGGGCGAGGACGTACAGCGCCTCCCGCCAGTCACCGGGCCGCTCCTGGGGCAGGATCTCGGCGTACACCGCGTCCACCATGAGGTCCCACAGCTCGTCCTTGGTGGAGATGTAGCCGTACAGCCGCATCGGCCCGGCGTCCAGCCGGGCGGCGACCTTGCGCACGGACACGGCCGCCAGCCCGCCCTCGTCGGCGAGCGCGATCGCGGCGGCGACGATCCGCTCCCGGTCGAGCGGCACAGGGCGGTTCGGCGGCTCCGGCCGGTCCCAGACAGTCATGCCCCCACCGTACTGTTGCGATACATCGTAGAGAGACAATACGGTGTATCGACATGAGACAACGTATCGCCGTGGTCGGTGGCGGCCCCGCAGGACTTGCCTTCGCCCGCGTGCTGCACCGCCACGGCCATCCCGCCGCCGTCCTCGAGCGCGATGCAGCCCCCGGCGCCCGCCCCTCGGGCGGCACGCTCGACCTGCACGAAGGGCTGGGCCAGTCGGCCCTGGACAAAGCGGGGCTGCTCGCGGAGTTCCAGGCGTTGTCCCGCCCCGAGGGGCAGGCCATGCGCATCCTGGACCCGGACGGGACCGTGCTGCGCGACTGGCGACCGGGTCCGGACGACCGGGCCAATCCCGAGATCGACCGCGGGCAACTCCGCGACCTGCTGCTCGGTCCCCTCGACGTCCGGTGGGGGCAGGGCGTGGCGAAGGTGGTGCCGGGGGCCCGGGACGGCGTACGGGTCCACTTCGAGGACGGGCGGCAGGAGACGTACGACCTCGTCGTCGGCGCGGACGGCGCCTGGTCCCGCACCCGGCCGGCGGTCTCGTCGGTGACGCCGCACTACACCGGCGTCACCGCGATCGAGACCTCCCTGGCCGACGTCGACACCCGCCACCCCGACCTCGCCCGGCTGGTCGGGGACGGTTCCCTGGCCGTGTACGGCGCGAACCGGGCGATCGTCGCCCAGCGCGGCAGCGGCGGCCAGGTCAAGGCGTACGCCCAGTTCCGCGCGCCGCTGGACTGGCACACCCACCTGGACCTGACCGACGCCGAAGCCGTGCGGTCGAGCCTGCTGACCCTGTTCGACGGCTGGGCCGCGCCCGTCCTCGACCTCCTGCGCCGCGGCACCGCCTTCGTCCACCGCCCCCTGCACGTGCTGCCCGTGTCCCACACCTGGACCCATGTCCCCGGGGTGACGCTCCTGGGCGACGCCGCCCATCTGATGCCTCCCCTGGGGGCGGGCGCGAACCTCGCCCTGCTGGAGGGCGCCGAACTCGCCGAGTCCCTCGCCACCGGCCCCGCGGATCCGGACGGGGCCGTCCGCGCCTTCGAGGAGCGGATGTGGGCACGGGCCGAACGGTGGGCGAGGATCACGGCGGACGGTCTGGAGCGCCTGGTGAGCCCGGACCCCGCCGCGGCCCTCGCCGTCTTCGACCAGGTCCAGCCGTCCCGCTGAGCGGCGGCCTCACCGGCCGCCGCCGGGGCCGCGTCAGCCGGTGCGCTCGCCGAACCACCGGGAGAGCTGCCGCTCCAGCTCCTGCTGGTCGTCGCCGGTCCAGGCGACGTGGCCGTCCGGGCGCAGCAGCACGCACGGCACGTCCAGCGCCGCGGTGGGGTCCGCGAGGTGATCGACCCGGTCCGACCAGCCGCCGGCGGTCAGGCGTCCGGTGCGGTCCAGCAGCAGGCCGCGACCGCGGTGCAGCAGACCGTAGAGGTGGCCCTGCGCCGTCTCGATGTCCGGCAGGCGGCGGCCGAGCAGGTCGGGGCCCTCGCCGAGGTCGTAACGGAGGCCGGTCGCGGTGATCTTCTCGGTGAGGCGGCGGTTCACCTCGTCGATGTCCATCAGTTCGGTGAGCAGCCTGCGCACGGCCCGCGGGCCCGGTTCGGTGGAGTGCAGTTCCATCTGGGCACGGGTGTTGTCCAGCACGTCCGCGGCGACCGGACGGCGTTCGGCCTGGTAGGTGTCCAGCAGGGCGTCCGGCGCCCGGCCGCGGATCTGCGCGGCCAGTTTCCAGCCGAGGTTGAAGGCGTCCTGAAGGCCCAGGTTGAGCCCCTGTCCGCCGGTGGGCGGATGGATGTGCGCCGCGTCACCGGCCAGCAGTACCCGGCCGATCCGATAGTGCTCGGCCAGCCGGGTGGCGTCCCCGAAGCGGGACAGCCAGCGCGGGGAGTGCACGCCGAAATCGGTACCGGCGACGGCGTGCAGCTGCTTCCTGAAGTCGTCGAGGGTGGGCGGTTCCGTGCGGTCGCCGACTCCATCGGCGGGGACCACCACGCTGTAGACCCCGGCGCCGAAGGGGCGCAGCCAGAACCGCTGCTGGGTCGCGCGGACCTGGGCCACCCCGGCGGCGATCTCCTCCTGCGGCACACCCACTTCCATCTCGCCCATCAGCGTCTCGTTCCGCGAGGGCTCGCCCGGGAAGCCGACGCCCAGCAGCTTGCGCACGGTACTGCGCCCGCCGTCACAGCCGACGAGATAGCGCGCACGCAGCCGTTCACCGTCGGCCAGCTCCACGGTGACGCCCTCGTCGTCCTGCTGGAAACCGGCGACCGCACCTCCGCGCCGGATCCGGGCGCCCAGGGCGACGGCGTGTTCTTCGAGGAGCCGGACGACGACCGGCTGCGGGATGCCCAGCAGATAGGCGTACGGGGAATCGAGTCCCGCGGGTGCGGGCGCGGGGATGGCGGCGAAGAGTCCGCCGACCGGACGCCGTCGTCCGTGCTGGAGGAGGCGGTCCAGCAGTCCGCGCATGGCCATCAGCTCGATGCTGCGCATGTGGAGAGCGACGATGCGGACGAACGACACGGGCTCGGTGTCCTTCTCCAGAACGAGTACCCGCACGTCGTGCAGCCGCAGTTCGGCGGCCAGCATCGCGCCGGTCGGTCCGCAACCGGCGATGATCACATCGAATTCGCGTTCGGCCGGGTCGTTCGACGACGGCTCGGCGGTGAACTGCCCAGAGTTCATGGGTGTGGCCTTTCGGGAGTGCCTTGTGGTCGAGGCGCTCCCGGCGACACCTGCGTCAGTCGCCGGCCATGACGGGAAGGGGGAGCACCCACGTCGATACAGCGTTCATGGGTCTCACCTCCTGGGGCAGTGTCACGGTCCAGGACAAGCTACCGATGCGGGCGGCACCCCGTCCAATCCTTTTCGATGAGTTTCGGGCCCGGCACCGGTCGTATCCGGTAGGCACACCTACACCTGGCACATCCGGCACCCGGCACAGCTGCCGCAGGAAGGGACAGACCGATGTCATCAAGCCTCATGGTCGACTTCATCATCTCGCTCGACGGGTACGCGTCCGCGGAGGGCTGGCCCGGATTCTGGGGCATGGAGGGCCCCGAGTACCTCGCCTGGCTCGACGGGGACGCCGAGAAGCAGCACACCAGCCTCATGGGCGCCACGACGTACCGGCTGATGTCCGGGTTCGCTCGCCAGATGCCCGACGATCCCGGCTTCACCTGGCTGACCGCGATGCCCAAGGTGGTGTTCTCCTCGACCCTCCGGACCCCGTTGTCCTGGGACAACACGGAGCTGGTCCAGGGCGACGCCGTCGCGGCCGTGCGGGACATGAAGCGGGACGGGACGCGGCCCCTGCGCACCCTCGGCAGTCTCAGCCTGTGCCGGTCGCTGCTCGAAGCCGGTCTGGTCGACCGCTTCCGCGTGGTCGTCTTCCCCGTCATCACCGGCGCGACCGGCAAGGAGCGGATCTTCGACGCGTACCCGGACGTCACCCTCGACCTCGTCGAGAGCCGCACCTTCGACGGCCGGCTCCAGTTGCTGGAGTACGTTCCCACGATCCTGGACGGGCCGCCCTCGGCCGGCGGCCGGGACGAGTCCTAGACGGCCCCAACTCGGCCGGAAGAAGCGCGCATTGGTCTAGGCCAGAGCGCCGTGGCCCCGTATTCTCGGTGGTGGCCGGCGACGGAACTTCCCCCCACTCACCGCCTCCGGGAGGCCATGGTGAACGTTCGCACCCGAATATCGGCGATCATCGGCACGCTGGGACTCGTCGGGTCCCTGGCCCTGGCCACGGCATCCGCCGACGAGTCCCGCGCCCCCGGCGACGCGGCGCAGATCGCGCTGACCGAGGTGGCCCGGGCCGAGAACCCGACGGCCGGAGCCGCGGGACCGAAGGACACGGTGTGGATCGCCGAACGCGCGGGCACCGTCCGGGTCCTCGACGGCGACGGACTCGGCGACCCCGTGCTCGACATCTCCGACGAGACCACCACCGACGGCGAACGCGGCCTGCTCGGCATGGCGTTCGACAAGGACTTCGCGCACCTCTACCTCTCCTACACCGACCTCCAGGGAACCAGCACCATCGACGAGTTCGCCGTCCAGGACGGCACGGTCCAGGAGGGCACCCGGCGCACCGTCCTCACCCAGGAGCAGCCCGAGTCCAACCACAACGGCGGCGACATCGAGTTCGGTCCCGACGGTCACCTCTACATCGCGTTCGGCGACGGAGGGGGCGGCGGCGACCCCGAGGGCAACGGCCAGCGGCTCGACACCCTGCTCGGCAAGCTGCTGCGGATCGACCCCCAGGGCGGCGACCCCTACGCGATCCCGGAGGACAACCCCTTCGCCGGCGACCCGAACGCCAAGGGCGAGATCTGGGCGTACGGGCTGCGCAACCCGTGGCGGTTCTCCTTCGACGCCGACTCGGGCGACCTGCTGATCGCCGACGTCGGGCAGAGCGACTGGGAGGAGATCGACTGGGCGCCCGCGAGCAGCGCCGGCGGCGAGAACTACGGCTGGTCGCGGATGGAGGGCACACACCCCTTCCGCGGCGGCACCGAGCCCGCGAACCACGTTCCGCCGATCCACGAGTACGACCGCACCGGCCTCGGCTGCTCGGTCACCGGCGGCTACGTGTACCGCGGCGAGGCGATCGCGGACCTCGAGGGGCAGTACGTCTACAGCGACTACTGCGACGGCACCCTGCGCTCCCTGGAGATCGAGAACGGCGAGGTGACCGCCGAGCACGACCTCGGGGTGAACGGCGGAGAGGTCGTGTCCTTCGCCCAGGGCGGCGACGGCGAGCTGTACGTCCTCGCCATCGGGGGTACGGTTTCCCGCGTCGACCCGGCGTGATCACGGCACCGGCCTGACCACCCGGGCTCGCGTCTCGGAAGGAGCACCGCCCCCGTGAAGATCACCGCTGCCGATGTCGTCGTCACCAGCCCAGGGCGCAACTTCGTCACCCTGCGCATCACCACCGAGGACGGACTCACCGGCCTCGGCGACGCCACCCTCAACGGACGTGAACTGGCCGTCGAGGCCTACCTGCGCGAGCACGTGGCCCCGTTGCTGCTCGGACGGGACGCGCACGCCGTCGAGGACACCTGGCAGTACCTGTACCGGGGCGCGTACTGGCGCCGGGGCCCGGTCACCATGGCGGCCGTCGCCGCCGTGGACACCGCGCTGTGGGACATCAAGGGCAAGGCGGCGGGCATGCCCGTGTACCAACTCCTCGGCGGTGCCTGCCGCACGGGCGCCCTGGCCTACGGCCACGCCTCCGGCCGGGACATACCCGAACTGCTCGACTCGGTGCGCGAGCACCTGGCGGACGGCTTCCGGGCCGTCCGCATCCAGAGCGGCATCCCCGGCCTCGACTCCGTGTACGGCGTCGCCGCCTCCGCCGCGGGCGACGGGGACCGCTACGACTACGAGCCCGCCCGGCGCACCGGCACCGCCCACCCGCGTCCCACCGAGGAGACCTGGGACACCCGCGCCTACCTGCGCCACATGCCCACCGTGTTCGAAGCCGTCCGGCACACCTTCGGCCCCGAACTCCCGCTGCTGCACGACGGACACCACCGGATGACACCCATCCAGGCGGCGCGGCTCGGCAAGGACCTCGAACCGTACGACCTCTTCTGGCTGGAGGACGCGACACCGGGCGAGGACCAGCGGGCACTGCGGCTGATCCGGGAGCACACCACCACACCCCTGGCCATCGGGGAGGTCTTCAACTCCGTCCACGACTACACCACGCTGCTCCAGGAACGGCTGATCGACTACGTCCGCTCGGCGGTGACCCACACCGGCGGCATCACCGCCGTACGCAAACTGCTCGACATGGCCGCCGTGTACGGCATCAGGTCCGGCATGCACGGCCCGACGGACATCTCACCCGTGGGCATGGCGGCCGCCCTCCACCTCGACCTCGCCGTGCACAACTTCGGCATCCAGGAGTACATGCGCCACGCCCCCCAGACCCTGGAGGTCTTCCGCACCTCCTACCGCTTCGAGGACGGCCTCCTGCACCCCGGCGACGCCCCCGGTCTCGGCGTCGAACTCGACGACGAGGCCGCGGCCCGCTTCCCCTACGAGCCCGCCTACCTGCCCGTGAACCGCCTCGGGGACGGCACGGTGCACGATTGGTGAGGCACCGGGACACCCGTGGCGCGTGGCAGAGTGGAGACGCCCCCCGTCGTCCCGCAGAAGGTCCCCGTCGCATGCGTCTGCTGCTCATCAGGCACGGCCAGACCCCGTCCAACCTCAAGCACCTCCTGGACACGGCCGAGCCGGGCCCCGGTCTGACCGCCCTCGGCCAGGAACAGGCGGCAGCGCTGCCCGACGCGCTGGCGTCCGAGAAGATCGACGCGCTGTACGCGTCGACGCTCGTGCGTACGCAGCTGACCGCCGCCCCGCTGGCCTCGGCGACCGGACTGGAGGTCCGGATCCGGGCCGGTATCCGGGAGCTGACCGCCGGCGACCTGGAAATGCGCGGCGACGACGACGCGGCGCGCACCTACATGCACACCGCGTTCGCCTGGTCCGCGGGGGACGTGCGGCTGCGGATGCCCGGGGGCGAGAACGGGGTGGAGGCACTCGCCCGGTTCGACGCCGTCGTCGCCGAGGCCCACGAGAGCGGTGCGCAGACCGCGGCGCTGGTCAGCCACGGCGCCGCGATCCGCATGTGGGTCGCGGCGCGCGCCGACAACGTGGACGTCGACTACGCCAGGCAGCACCCCCTGGCGAACACCGGGATCGTCATCCTCTCCGGCTCGCCCGACCGGGGATGGCGAGCGCTGCTCTGGGAGGGCGAGTCCCTGGGACCCGTGCCCCTCACGCCGGGTCCGAACGACCCCACGGGGGCCACCGTGACGGAATTCAGCCGGGGGGAGTGAGGAACTCCCGCACCGGCAGCGGCCGTCCGACGATCCGGGTGTCGCCCAGCCAGCCGTAGAAGCCCTGCCCGAACCGTTCGTCGAACTGCGTGCCGCCCAGGACGAAGGGCTTGCCGAGGGTCGCGATGCCGGTCGACGGCTGCGTGGGATTGCGCGCGATCTTCGAGCCGTCCACGTACATCACCGTGCGGCGGCCGTCGTTGACGACGGCGACGTGCATCCAGCGCCCGACCGGCACCGCGTGGCTCCACGACGTGGGGTCGGCGTCCTGGCGGTGCGGGTAGACCACGAACTGGAGGAACCGCTCGGGGGAGAGGTTGAGGCTGCACGTCGGCTCCAGCGGGGACCAGCCGGTCGTCTTGCCCGCGTCGCCGTTGCGGCCCTCCCAGCTGAGGATGCCCATCCAGTCGTGGTTGCCCTCGAACGGCTCGGGCAGCCGGACGAAGGTCTCGATGGTGTACCCGCGCGGGAACTTCTCGCTGTTCAGGGCCGCCCCTTCGGCGGTGGTGAGGACGGCGCCGCGGTCCGGGCCCTGACCGCCGTCGAAGCGGAGGCTGGCGTGCGCGGGCTGCCCGCGGTGGTGGTCCGGCGACCAGGTGAGCGCGTCGCCGCCACTGGCGTGCAGTCGGCGCACCGTCAGATCGTTCCCGCGGCCGGTCAGGTCCTTGACCACGGTGCCGTCGGCCAGGGGCGCGCCCGGCCGCTGGGCCGCGTCGGTCCCGGCCGCGTCGAAGCGCCAGTAGGCGAGCGTGCCGCGGGGCATCACGGCCCGGGCCGGCCGGGGCTTCGGCACGGGTCGGGGCGCGAAGCCGGCGAACCGCTCCTCGAAGTCGACGGTGAGCGTGAACCGGTCGGCGGGACCGGTGAGTTCGAGTGTCTCGGCCGCCAGCGGGGAACGGTCCGCGGGGTCCCGGGCGAGGAACCAGGGCGAGAACGTCTCCACGTCGACGGCCCCGCGCACCAGGTCGAACCCGTAGGTGCGGATCATGCCCGCGCCGCCGTAGTAGCGGTCCTGGTAGTTGGTGATGTGCACGTGGACGTCGTGCCCGGCGTCATTGGCCAGCACCGTGCGGCCGGGCGGCCAGTAGTGCCCGCCCAGCGCCAGGAAGATCTGGTCGTTGCCCTTGATCAGGCCGTCCCACAGACGCCGGCCGTGGTCGGACAGCCTCGCCTCGCCGTCCTCCCCGGACCAGGCGATGTCGTGCGTGGTCAGCACCGCCGGCAGGGTCGGGTGCCGGTCGAGCACCCCCTGCGCCCACGCCAGTCCCCGGTCGGAGACCCGCCAGTCCAGGGCGAGGACGAGCCACTGCCGGTCCCCGGCCCGCAGGACGTGGTAGCTGTTGTAGCCGTCCGGCGAGGCACCGCCGAACGTCGGCATGGACCGGTAGCGGTCGGGCCCGAACGCGGAGAGGTAGGCGGAGTCGCCCCGCTGGTCGTCGGTGGACGACCGGATGTCGTGGTTGCCCGCCAGCACGCTGTACGGGACCCGGCCGTGCAGGACGCGGAAGGCGTCGGCCGCGAGTCCGATCTCGTCCTCGGTGCCGTGCTCGGTCACGTCGCCGAGGTGCGTCATGAACGCGATGTTGGCCGCGGCCCGCTCGGTGACGAGGTGGCGGAACGTCGCCCGCAGCGGGGCGGGATCGGCGCTGTCGGCATCGAACAGGTACTGGGTGTCGGGCAGCACCGCCAGCGCGAACCGCGGACTGTCGGCGTCGAACCGGCCGCCGGACCCCCCGGCCGCCTCGACCGCTCCCGCCGGGACGGTACCCGTACCGGCGACCACGGCACCGGCCGCCGGTACGGCCACCGCCGCCCGCAACACCACACGTCTGTCGGGATGACGGCGACCACTGCTCTGTGCCTCTGTGCTCATCGGGGCTCCACGGACCGGGTGACGGAAGGGGATCAGCCCGCATGCTGCTCACCCGCGCCGACCGCCCGATGGCGCCGAGCTGAACGCCGCCTGCCCGGCGGTGGGCGACATGGGTCGGCGGCCGGCGGCGGCCGTGGATCACGCCGCCAGGGACGGGGGCCCCGGCCCTACCCTCGGCCCTCCCGGCGAAGAGTGGTGCCGCCGACCGGCCTGGACGGGACGCTTCCGTGCCGTCCGCGGTCGGTTTCGTCCTGTACGAGCAGGGAGAGGAGCGAGGCCACGGTCAGGCCCGCTTCGGCGGGGTGGCGCAGGACCTGGTCCGGCTGGATGCGGTAGGTGTTGGTGCGCCCGTCCCGGGTGTGGGAGAGGTAGCCGTCCTGCTCCAGGTCGGAGATGATCCGTTGGACGGCGCGCTCGGTGAGCCGGCAGCGAACGGCGATGTCACGGATCCGGATGTTCGGGTTGTCGGCGATGGCCGCCAGCACGCGGGCGTGGTTGGTGACGAACGTCCATCCGGTGTGTGATTCAGGTACTTCCACCATGCGCTGCATTCTACGGAGCACCTTGCGTGAAACCAGATACGTGACATACTTTTCGTGCTAAAGGCTGCGTGTATCGGTGGGCCCGCGTGCGGGAGACACAGGAAGGACCTGAAGGTGTCTTGGCATGAGGCGGTCACAGGGCGTACGGGCGAGGCCGACGCCGGCCTGCCGCGGGGCGTGGACCAGGTCACGGTGGACCAGTACGCATGGCACGGCGCCTGGGTCGTCGCCGCGCGAGGTGCGTGCGACCTGAGTTCGATCGGGCCCCTGACGGAGGCGCTGGGCATCGCGGCCCGGGAGCAGGCGAAAGTCGTTCTGGACGCTTCCGGCATCGCCTTCGCCGACTCGAGTCTGGTGAACCTGCTGATCCTCACCCGTCGAGCGGTCGACCTCCGTGTGGCCGCGCCGCCGCAGCAGTTGCGGCGCCTCCTGGAGATCACCGGAGTCGACGCGATCATCGAGGTGCGGGCGGCGGTGGACGAAGCGGCGGCCTGCTAGAACTCCTGCCGCGGCAGCCCCCGTCCGGTCACCGCCCCTCCGATGCCCCGGGCGGGGGCGCGGGCGCGGTCGGGAACAGGGGCACCGGCCCCCGCTGTTGCATGGGCGGAGGGCGGGCGCCGTTTCCCGGGAGCGCCGTGCCCCCCGCTGTACTCGGATCGCGACGTATGCCTGCAGGAGGACTCTTTTCATGACGAACCGACCCTTGACGCTCATGGCCGTGCACGCCCATCCCGACGACGAGGCCACCGGAACCGGCGGGGTGCTGGCCCGGTATGCGGCGGAGGGCGTCCGCACGGTACTCGTGACGTGTACCGACGGCGGTTGCGGTGACGGACCGGGGGGCGTCAAGCCGGGCGATCCGGGGCACGACCCGGCAGCCGTCGCGCTGATGCGCCGTCAGGAGCTCGAGGAGAGCTGCGAGGTCCTGAAGATCAGCGATCTGGAGATGCTGGACTACGCCGACTCCGGAATGATGGGCTGGCCGAGCAATGACGCTCCGGGGTCCTTCTGGCGGACCCCGGTCGAGGAAGGCGCCGCGAGGCTCGCGGAACTCATGCGGCACTACCGGCCCGATGTGGTCGTCACCTACGACGAGAACGGCTTCTACGGCCACCCCGACCACATTCAGGCCCACCGCATCACGATGGCGGCCCTGGAGATGACGGAGCTGACGCCGAAGGTGTACTGGACGACGATGCCCCGCTCGATGATGCAGCGGTTCGGCGAGACCATGCGCGAGTTCGGTGAGGACATGCCGGAGCCGGACCCCGCCGAGGCCGCCGCGATGGCCGAGATCGGACTCCCCGACGACGAGATCACCACCTGGGTCGACACCACCGCGTTCAGCGGTCAGAAGTTCGACGCGCTGGCCGCGCACGCCAGCCAGGGCGAGAACATCTTCTTCCTCAAGATGGGCAAGGAGAGGTTCGGTGAGCTGATGGGCACGGAGACCTTCGTCCGGGTCCGGGACACCACCGGCGCGGCCGTACCGGAGAACGACCTCTTCGCCGGACTGCGCTGACCCGTCCGACTGCCCGCCGCTCACGTTTCGGCGAGGGCGGCCCGCAGTCCGTCGGTCACCGCGTCCAGGCAGCTGCCGAAACTCGTGTGTCCCCCGGCGTCGATCCAGTGCCGGAAGGCGTTGCCGAAGGCCACCGTGGCAAGCTGTGCGACGAGTTCGGCGGTGTCGGCCTCGACCTGCCGTTCGATCAGGGCCTCGCGGATCGCCCGGGTGATCGCGGCCGCCTTGGTCCGCTCCCGTTCCTGCAGCTCGGGGCTGGCGTCGATGACCGCCCGGCGCTCCGCCGCGTCGTCCACCTGTGCCGCGAGCCGGGTGCCGACGCGGGACATCGCGTCGAGGGCGGCGGTGAGCGGAGCCGCGTCGGGGTCTGCCGCCAGGACCGCTTCCGCGAGCGCCGGGGGCAGGCGCTCCGAGCCGCCGAAGAGAACCTCGCGCTTGTCGGGGAAATAGCGGAAATAGGAACGCCGGGTGAGCCCGGCCCGCTCGGCGATGTCGGTCACGGTCACGTTGTCGTAGCCGTGCTCCGCGTAGAGCTCCAGAGCCGCCCGCTTCAGGCGCTGCTCGGCACCCGGATCCCACCTTGCCATGGGCCGACCCTAACAGGTGATGTCTCGCTGTGTCGTCAGTGCTAGCCTGTAGTCATGACACGGTGTGTCATCACTGGGGTCCGCCCCGGTGCGGCCCGGAGCAGGCAGGGACGTACACATGACCGAGACCGGTGAGACCAATGGGACGGCGAGCGGGGACAGGGCGAACGACGAGGTGTGGATCGTCGGGGCGACCGGCCGTGTGGGCCGTGGCGTCGCCGCGCGACTGGTCGCGCGGGGACTGACGGTCGTACCGGTGGGGCGCAGCAGGGAGCGGATGGCCGCCGCCGGCGCCGAAGCCGGACTGCCCGCGGACGCGAAGGCCGTCGTCGCCGACTCGGCCGAGCGGATCGCGGACGAGGTCGTCCGGGGGCGCCCGCGGGTGGTGGTGAACACGATGGGGGACTACGCCGTCACGGCACCGGTCATCGCCCGGGCCTGCATGTCCGGCGGCGGCCACTACGTCGACCAGGCCAACGACGTGGTCGCCGTGGAGGGTCTGCTCGCTCTGCACGACGAAGCGGTACGGGCGGGCAGCACCCTGGTCACCGGGGCCGGATTCGGTGTGCTGGCGACGGAGGCGCTGGTGGCGAAGCTGTGCGAGGAGCGCCCTGTGCCGCACCGGGTGCGGGTCGACTCCGTGGCCTCGGTGGACGTGGAGGCGGGGGCACTCGGCACCGCCCTGGCGACCGGCATCGTGGACGCGCTCGTCATGGGCGGACGGCGTTACGAGAACGGACGGCCGGTGGCCGCGCGCCTCGGTGCCGACCCCCGGCGGCTCATCTTCCCGGACGGGACCTCGGCCAAGTCGGCAGGTGCCGCGTCCGGAGAGCTGATCGCGGCGCACGCGGCGAGCGGAGCGCCGTTCGTCACCGCCACGTCCGCCCTCGCCCCGAGCTCTCCGCTGCTGCGTGCCGTGCTCCCACTGCTGGGCCGACTGCTGTCCGTCCCGGCGCTGCGGCGCCACGCCGTCGGCCTGCTGGGCCGGGTGACGGTCAACGCCGCACCCCGTCCACGCGCGCACTCCTGGGGGCACGCCGTCGTGGAGTGGCCCGACGGTACCCGGCGCGAGGGATGGCTCCGCGCGGGCGAGGGCATGGGCTACACGGCCGACGTCACCGCCACGGTCACCGAACTGCTGGCCGGTGGGTCCTCCAGGCCGGGGGCCTGGACGCCGGCGGCCGCCCTCGGGCCCGGCCTGGCGGCAACCGCCGGTGGCACCTTCGTACTGGACCGACCGTCACCGGCCCCCGGCGCCCCGCTGGGTGACGCGCCTGGTGAACCGCAGTGACCGGTCGAATATGCCGCCTTCCGCTCGGTGTTCTCGGGCAGCCAGAGGTCCAGCTCCAGCGGCCGGCTTCCCGCGCGTTCGGCGAAGGGGACGCCCCGCAGCACCCGGGTGCCCGACTCGCGGGCCGGCCGCGGGAGGCACGGGTGCGACGTCCGGATGGGGCGCGGCGATCAGCTCGCGGAGGGGGCGGCGCCCGGCGGTCACGGGGTGCGCCACTGGTGGTCGGGCAGGAACCGCACGTCGAACTCCTGGGGCACGGTGGCGAATCGTTCCGGCTCGGGCACGTAGGGCTCGGGCGGCAGTCCGAGGGCTTCGGCGGGCGTACCGAGACTTTCGAAGAAGCGCTCGAAGGTGCGGCCCGGGCCGGCGGCGACACCGACGACCTGGCTGTGGTGGCGTTCCATGCGGTAGGCGTGCCGGCAGTTCTTGGGCACGAAGCCGAAGTCACCGGGCGTGAGCAGCTTCTCCTGCTGCTCGCCCTCGGTGTCCTCGACGAACAGACGGACCGCGCCCTGGGTGACGTAGAAGACCTCGTGGGTGTCCGTGTGCAGATGGGCCGGGATGATGTCGCCCCTGGGGCCCTCGACGGTGAAGAAGTTGAAGGTGTTCTCGGTCTGCTCCCCGCCGGCGTAGATCGTGATCAGGTCGCCGAACAGGTGGGCGCGGTCTCCCTCGCCCTTCTCGATGAAGTACGGCTTGCCCGGTTCGGCGGGGATGTGCGAGGCGCGCCGGTAGCGTGTGGCGTACTCGATGGTCATGGCTCTCCCGTGTCGGCGGCACTGCAATGTCAGGCAGCCTGACATATAGGGTTGCCGACCGCCAAGCGGGCCAACGGGCCGGCCCGCCGCCCACCACCCCGTGAGGAACCGATGCATCCCGCTGACCGCAATCTCCCGCAGTTGCTGGGTGACGCCCGGCGCTGGTTCGACGAGGCCCTGCTCGCCGCTCTGGACGAGGCCGGCGCGTCGTCCGTCTCCCCGACGCAGCTGGGTCTGTTCAGCGTGCTGGACGAGGACGGCACGACGGTGTCGGAGCTGGCCCGGCGGATGGGCGTCACCCGGCAGACCGCCCACCAGGCCGTCCACGGCCTGGTGCACCTCGGACTGCTGGAACAGGCGCCCGACCCCGCCTCCGCCCGGCGGCGGCTGATCCGGCGCACCCCGGAGGGGCAGCGCGCGCATCAGCAGGCCGACCTCGTTCTGCGACGTCTGGAGGAGACGCTCGCCGAGCGGATCGGGCGGGACGCGGTGGCCGCGCTGCGGGCCGCGCTGGAGGCGCCATGGGGTCCGGCGCCGGCCCGCGATCCCGCAGCCGCCCCTCCACGCCCGTGAGGGCCGGACACCCGTGCCCGGCCCTCAGTGGTCCGCTCTGCTCCTGACATCGTTGTCGAAGCCCGCGGACGCCTTACGGCGTGTAGACGGCCTCGCTGCCGTACAGCTCCCTGGTGAACGCGGAGACGTCGGCGCTGCGATCGCTGCCGTCGAGGTTGTACGTCAGATAGACGCCGTACCCCTCGCCGACGGTGCGGCGGGCGAGGTCGGCGGCCGTGCTCTGCGAGGTCCGGCCGATCTCGACGGCCGCCGGTGACAGCTTCGCCTTGGGCAGCGCGATGCCGGGGACCTGCCAGGTGCCGTAGTACGGGTTCCAGGCGTAGTCGAACGTGGAGGAGATGTCGACGCCGCCGTACGACAGCCGGGAGGCGGCCGGGCCGATGTTGTAGAGGCTGATGATCTTGTCCGGCATGTTCGCACGCAGTGCCGTCACCAGGTGCACGAACGAGCTGTCGTTGGGCCGGCCGGTGCCGTTGTTGCCGTACTCGGCGTATTCGTCGTCGAAGTCGACGCCGTCGAGGCCGTACTCGGTCACGGTGTCCGAGAGTTGCTTCGCGAACGCCGACGCCGCCTGCTGGGAGGGGAAGTTGGCGAATCCGGCACCCTGGTGGTTGCCCAGCACCGACAGGACGACCTTGATGCCCTTCTGCTGCAACGGCCGTATTTGCGTGGCGGCGTTGTCGAGGACGCGCTGCACGTTCTCGTTGAAGTGCAGGTACGCCGTCTTCGAGGCCGTGTCGTAGTTGATGTTCGCGGCGAAGATCACGGCGACGTCGAAGACGTTGCCGCCCCCGTTCTCCAGCGTGTACTTGCCGACGTTCAGCATGCTGTTGTTGTTCACCTCGATGTAGGCCACCGAGGTCGGCCCCTGCTTCGCGGAGGCGGGGGCGGGGGCCGATGTGGCGCCGGTCGCGGTGGCCGCGCCGAAGACGAGGGCCGCGACGGTCGACAGCGCGAGCGCCGCCGTCCGCGCTCTTCTCCGTACCAGAGTGAACATGGTTGATCGGTCTCCCAACGCGTGGTCGGCGCCCTGCTTGTACGGAAGCGCCGAACGAGTCCTTCGAGTCTTCCGCTGCCGTGGCCGGAGCCCGGGCCGTGTGCCCGAACTCTTCACGGCTTCCCCGCACGGCGCACGCCGGCGGCCCCGCCGGGTCAGTCCACGGCGAGTACGGGTACCGATGCGGCGAGCGCCGACGGGCCCACGGCCGCACCGCCGAAGTTGTTCTCGACCTCCGCCTTCTCCGCCGCGCTCGGGTACGGGTTCGTGCACGCGGTGCCCGCGCTCGACCCCGACATCAGGCTCGAACAGGGCCCGGGCTTGCGGTCCGGCAGCCCCAGGATGTGACCGAGCTCGTGGGACGAGATGCGTACCGTGTTGTAGCCCTCGTCCACCGCCTGACGGCCGATCCAGACGGTGCCGTTGCCCAGGGAGGTGGTGAGCGCGCGCGGCCAGCCGTCGTCGGCCAGGACGCGTATGTTGGCCCGCTGCCCGGCCGTGGCCGGACGCAGCTCAGCGCCCTCGACGCTCTCGTTCCAGATCGCCGCGCCCCGGTCGACCGTGGACCTGAACTCCGCGGAGCCGCTGGCGTCGTAGGTGAGGATCCGGGCCGCGGCCGGGGAACCCGCGGCGTCGCCCGACGCGCCGGCGGCCACGGCCTCGCCGCTCAGCAGCGGCAGGGACAGCAGTGCGGCGGCGGCGAGGTGTCCGGTCAGTGTGCGGACGTGCATGCTCGACCTCCTTGTGGGGGAGAGGAGTCGTGCTCATGACATCATCTGCCACCCTGCCCACCGGGCCCCGCCGCCAATCAGTCAATTCGCGCGGGGCCCCGGACGGCTCCGGAGCCCCGCCGGGTGTCAACTCGTCGGGAAGTCGTCGGCGGTGCTGATACGGCTCTTCACCAGGGCCCCGGACTCGGTCAGTACGCCGCTGCCGCTGTAGTCGGTGCCCCCGCAGGTGCCCGGCTTGAACGCCGCGCTGCCCTCGTCGGCGTCGGAGTACGTCCAGTTCGCGTAGCTGATCTTCAACCGGTCGAGCAGGTCCAGCCACGCGACGCTGCTCGCCCGGTCCACCGCGCCGCCGCCGGTGGCGCTCACCGTGCCGAACTCGGAGACGAACAGGGGGAGTCGTGCGGCCGCCCGGCTCACCGCCGCGCGGTAGGTGTCCTTGTGGCTCGCGGCGTAGAAGTGGAAGGCGTACATGATGTTGGTCGCGTTCACGGGGTTGTTGACCACCTCGCTCTCGTTCGCGCCGTCCGAGACGCCCAGCGAGGACCAGCCGCGGGTGCCCACGATCACGACCGCGTCCGGGTCGGCGGCCCGGATCACCGGGATGACCTGCTCGGCATAGCTCTTGACGGCCGCCCAGCTCACCCCGTTGGGCTCGTTGGCGATCTCGTAGATCACGTTCTTCTTGTGCGCGTTGCGCGCGGCTACGGAGGCGAAGAACGTCTTGGCGCGGTCGAGGTTGAAGTTCGGGTCGCCCGGCGTCAGCGTGTGGAAGTCGATCACGGCGTACATGCCGCGTGCCTCGGCCATGTCGACCAGGGAGTTCACCCGGTCGGTGAAGCCCGCCGGGTCGGTCTCGTAGCCGTCCTCCTGCACGTACATGGCGACCCGCAGCAGGTCCGACTTCCAGTCCTTCGCCAGTGCGTCCAGGGACGCGTCGTTGTAGCAGGGGCCGAACCACTGGATGCCGTGCGTGCTCATGCCGCGGAGCTGTACGGGGCGGTCGTACTGGTTGCACAGCTGCACACCGCAGACGTGCAGCTGTCCGTTGACGGCCGCCGGGGTGCCGGACGCGGGCGGATCGGTCGGCGGGTCCGTCGGCGGACCGGTGACGGACCCGGTACAGGTCACGCCGTTGAGCGCGAAGGACGTGGGCGCCGGGTTGGAACCGGTGAAGGAGCCCACGAAGCCCAGGTCGGCCGAGGCGCCGGTGGACAGCGTGCGGTTCCAGTCGACGCCGCCGGCGGTGACCCTGGAGCCGGACTGCGACCAGGTCGCGTTCCAGCCCTGGACGACCTTCTGCCCGGCGTCCGGCATCGCGAACTCGAGCTTCCAGCCGCTGACCGGATCACCCAGGTTCGTGATCTTCACCCCTGCTTGGAAGCCGCCCTCCCACTGGCTGGTGATCGTGTACTCGGCCGCGCAGCCGGTTGCGGCCTGTGCCGGGGGTCCGGCGAGCACCGTGAGGCCGACGGTCGATGCGCCGGTCGCGAGCAGGGCCAATAGGCGTTTCAACGCGTTCCTCCTCGTATGAAGCGGACATGACAAATAGGAACGCATTTTTGGGAGCGCTCCCATAGCCTTCGGGCCGTGACCGTACACCCGTATGCCGGTGCGCGACAGGTGTCCGACCGTGTCACCGCCCGCGCCGGGGTCAGGTGCCGGTGGCGGACGCGTGGCGGGCCAGCTCGGCGGCGAGCCGGCGCATGGCCGTGCGGTTGGCGCGCCGCATCGTCATGCGTACGACGGGACTCAGCAGGCGGTCCGTGAACGGGGCGCGTACCCAGGCGTACGTGAACGAGACGTGGCTCCCGCCGGTCCCCAGCGGTTCGATGGTGTAGGTCCCGTGGGCCAGTCGCCGCCCGGCCGCGCTGATGTTGCGTTCGACGATGCGCCGCGGCAGGTCGGCCTGGACGACCTCGATGTCGACGCCGGCCTTCGCGCCGCCCAGCGAGGCGGTGACGGAGGCGCGCGAGCCGATGCCACGGGCGGGGCCGCTGCAGTGCCAGCCGGACAGGTAGTGATCGGTGAACCGCTCGTGATGCGCCATGACATCGAGGAAGTCGTAGACCTGCTCGGGCCGGTGGGGCACGTCGATCGACACAGTGACAGGCTTCATGTACCACACGGTACACACGGTGTGTACCAATGGGTACACTCATGGCGTGGTGACCATGGACGGTTCGCAGTCGGCATCCGGCGCCGGACGGGAGACGCGGGGAGACCGGCGCGCGCTGCTGGTCGACGCGGCAGTCGACCACGTCGCGGCACACGGCATCGCGGACCTGAGCCTGCGCGGGCTCGGCGCCGCGATCGGGGTCAGCCATCGCATGCTGATCCACTACTTCGGTTCCAAGGAGCAGCTGCTCGTCGAGATCGTCCGGACCGCGGAGCGGCGCCAGCGAGAGTTGCTGTCCCGGCTCCGCGCGGAGCCCGGTCTCTCGCCCGCCGATGTGGCGCGGCTGCTGTGGCGGCAGCTGACGGACCCGGGGGTGGCCGGTCAGGAGCGGCTCTTCTTCGAGATCTGCGGACATGCGCTGCGCGGCCGCCCCGAGGCCGCCCCGGTCCTCGAAGGGCTGGTGAGCGACTGGCTGGAGCCCCTGGTGGTTGCCGAGGTCGAGACCGGGGCGTCGCCCGTCACGGCCAGGAACCGCGCCAGGCTGGGGCTGGCCACCGTCCGCGGCCTGCTGCTCGACCTGCTCGCCACCGGTGACCGCGCCGGCGTCGACGCGGCGATGGAGGAGTTCCTCAGGCTGTACTACGGCGCCGAGTGATCCGGCGCCCGGAGCAGGGCGCGTGCCGGGGCCGGTCTCCCGACCGTGGGCGATGCGGCGCGGGTCAGGGGCGCGGCCGCGGGTGCGGAGGCCGTGCGGGCTGGTGCTGCCGGAAGTAGTCGGCGATCGCCGCGGGCGGTGCGGGTACGTCGACCGGGGTGCCGCCCGAGCGCAGCGAGGTCGTCGCGGCCACCGCGGCGGCGACCGCCTCGCGGGCCGCCACCGGGGAGGTGTCCGTGGGGCCCCCGGCGGCGGCGAAGCGGAGGAACTCGTCGACCAGCGCCCGGTCCGCACCGCCGTGGTCGTCCTGGGACGGGGTGGGGACGGGGACGGTGAGGTCGGCGTCGCGCCGGTAGCCGGAGCGGCGCCGGTTCCACACCTGGATCGTCGCCGGATCGCCCTCGATGCCGTCGCCGAAGTTCTCCAGCCGGCCCTCGTCCCCGATGACGGTGTAGTTGCGCCAGTAGTCCGGCGTGAAGTGGCACTGCTGGTAGCTGGCGAGCACGCCGTTGTCCAGGCGCGTCAGCATCATGCTGATGTCCTCGACGTCGACGACGGGGTTCAGTTCCCGCAGCGCGGACGGCGGCCAGATCTCCGGGTCGAACCAGTCGGGCATGCGCCCGCCCGCCGGTGCCGGGTCGCCGGCCCCGCGCCGCGGGTTGCCGCCGTACACCGACAGGGCGCCCTGCGCGACGACGTTCCTGGAGTAGCCCCCGGCGAGCCAGTGGATCACGTCGAGGTCGTGGGCGCCCTTCTGCAGGAGCAGCCCCGTGGTGTTGGCCCGCTCGGCGTGCCAGTCCTTGAAGTAGTAGTCCCCGCCGTGCCCGACGAAGTGGCGGCACCACACGGCGCGCACCTGCCCTATCGCACCGTCGTCGATCAGCTCGCGCATCCGCCGCAGCACCGGGAGATGGCGCAGGTTGTGGCCCACGTACAGGCGGCTGCGGGAGTCGTACGCGGCCCGCAGCAGGGCGTCGCAGTCCTCGACGGTGATCGCCAGCGGCTTCTCCACGAACACCGGAACCCCGGCGGCCAGGAAGAACAGCGCGGGCCGCGTGTGCACGTGGTCCGGCGTGAGGACGAACACGGCGTCCAGGCCGTCCTCGGCCATCTCCTCGTACCGCTCGTGCAGCACCACGTCCGGTCCGAACAGGGCCCTGGCGTCCTTCCGGCCCCGCGGGTCCGGATCGGCGCAGGAGACCACCCGGGCGAGCCCGGGACGGTTCGCCAACGCGGCCAGGGGCGCGCGCTGGCCGACGCCGATCACGCCGACGCGCAGTTCCGACCTCGATGTCTCGTCATGGTGGCTCACGTGCTGTCCCTTCGTTCCCGGCGGGGGAGGGGTGGTCGTGGTGTGCGGAGGGAGGGGGGCAAGCCGGACCGGCGCGCCGGGGCGGCCCGGCGCCGACGCGGCGGGCGCCTAGCGGCGTGGCGCGGTCGGCGCGGAGAGTCCGTCGCTCAGCAGCCGGTCGTCCACCTCGTCCAGCGCGAGGCGCACCGCGCCCAGGGCCACGCTCTCGTCGCCGAGCGTGGAGGCGCGCAGTTCCGGCAGGCGCAGGCAGTGTTTGGTCAGTTCGCGGCGCAGCGGTTCCAGGACCACGTCGGCGGAGCGCGAGAAGCCGCCGCCGTAGACGACGACCTGCGGGTCCAGGGTCAGCACCAGCGCGGCGACCCCCACCGCGAGGTCGCGGGTGTAGCGGCGGACCGCGGTCCTCGCGTCCCGGTCGCCGTCCCGCGCCGCCTGGAAGACCCAGGCGGCGGCCTCGCCGGGCGCGGCCGTGGCCGGGATACCGGGGCAGGACCGGAGGTGGTCCGGAGCGGTGAGCCAGCGCACCGCCCTGAGGGCGCCGATCTCTCCCGCGGCGCCGCCGTGGCCACGGCGCAGGGTGCCGTCCAGGATGAGACCGGCGCCGGTACGCAGTCCGGCGAGGAGGAAGACGATGTCGTCCGCGTCCTGCGCCACGCCCCTCCACCGCTCGGCCACGGCGGAGAGCTTGCAGTCGTTCTCGACCCGGACGGGGCAGGAGAAGCGGGCCGCGAGGTGGGCGACCGGGTCGGCCTCGGTCCAGCCGGGCAGCGGAGTGGACAGGCTGGTCCGGCCCGCGGCGTCGACCGGGCCGGTCACCCCGACCGTCACCGCCCAGACGTCGTCCGGTGTCATCCCGGTGGCCCGGAGGACGTCGTCGATGACCCGGTCGACCTCCGACAGCCGTGCCGCGGGCGGCGCTTCGGGGTCGACCGGCCGGCGCAGCGTCCGCACGAGGTTGCCCTCCAGGTCGCTGAGGACCGCCAGCACCTTGTGCACACCGACGTCGAGGCCGAGCACATGGCCGGCGTCGGCCCGGAACCGGTACCGGCGGGCGGGGCGCCCCACCACGCTGCCGGTCCCGGGCTCCCGCACCTCGGCCCAGCCCTCGGTGACCAGTGCCCGCACCAGTACGTCCACGGCGGGACGCGACAGACCGGCCCGGCCCGCGAGTTCGGTGACCGTCGACGGGGGGTTGCCGCGCAGCGCCCACACGATGGACAGCTGGTTCATCTCGCGCATCCGGGACAGGTCTGTTCCGGTCGTCACCATGCCTGGTACTCCCTGCGAGGGTTGCCGTGCGCGCCGCTGGACATTGCTGAGGAGTTCCACCGACGCCGTTCCGTCATCGACCGCGGCTCGCCCGGGCGGGCGGGCCCCGGCGGTCGCGCAACTGCGGTGCGGCCACCCATGGTTGTCCTCCGACGGTATCCGCGCCGCACCTCTTGCCAGTGGGGCCGTGGAGTACATATTGATGAGGGGCAGTGAAACTTTGTCAATGCTGACTCATAAAAAAGGGTGCGGTCATGTCCTGCTGAGCAGTCGGGGGCGGAACGGTGTAGAACCGTGGGCATGACAGCGCGCACAGGCAAGGTGATCTGCGACATCACGATCTCCGCCGACGGCTGCTCGGCCGGAACGGACCAGACCGAGGAACGCCCGTTCGGGAACGACGGTGGCGACGGGTCGGGCGAGAGGCTGCACGGGTGGATGTTCGACAACCCGGAGGAGAACCGGGCCGAGCTCGAAAGGATGGGCGCCGCCGGGGCGTTCGTCATGGGACGCAACATGTTCGGCCCGGTGCGGGGTGCGTGGGACCGCCCGTGGAACGGCTGGTGGGGCGACCCACCGCCCTTCCACGCCCCGGTCTTCGTACTCACCCACTACGAGCGTGAGCCGCAGCCGATGGACGGCGGCACGACGTTCCACTTCGTCACCGACGGCATCGAGTCGGCACTGGAACAGGCGCGTGCGGCGGCCGGCGGCGCCGATGTCCTGGTCCTGGGCGGCGCGACCACCGTCAACCAGTACCTGGCGGCAGGCCTGATCGAGGAGTTGCGCCTGCACGTCGTGCCGTTCACCCTGGGCGCGGGCACCCGGCTGTTCGAGGGCGTGCCGCCGCTGGAACTCGAACAGGTGACGTCGCGGGCGGCGACCGCGGTCACGCACGTGACCTATCGGGTGGTGAGCTGAGCCGCCCGTCCGCCGTCCTGCCTGTGAACACCGAGTCACTCCCGAGCGGAGGTGCGCAAGGCGATCGGCAAGGAGCCGGGGGACACCGTGACCGTCCGGCTCCTGGAGCGGCTGGACGTCCGGAGGGACACGCTCTAGGCGTGCCGCTCCGTGTAGTGCCCGCGGAGCAGGTCGGCTCCCCAGTCGTGGCGGACGTGCCGCCAGACCGAGTGCGCGTGATTGCCGTCGTCCTGTGTGTTGTCGTACTCGATCAGGAAGTCCGGGGCGCGCACGCAGTAGTAGTGCCGGTCGCCGGGTGCGAGGCCGCCGGCCCAGGCGAAGGAGACGGTGCTCAGTCCACGGGCCACGGCGTCCGACCAGCACTCCCGCGCGTACGCCGCGGGCGCGCGGTCGAGATACCGGCGCACCAGACGCTCCAGCAGGTGCTGTTGCCCGGGTGCCAGGCGGTCGTACGCCAGACCGGCCGGAAGGAGACCCGGATCGGCGAACGGAGCGGCCCGGGTCAGGATGCCGTCCGGCAGCACGGCGGCGAAGACCGCCGACGCCCGCGCGGTGCCGTGCAGGCTGGTAACCAGCCGCCTGGCCAGGTCCTCCTCCGGACCGAGGAGCCGGTGGCCCGAGCGCGGGCCGTTGCCGATGCGAGCCGGTTCCGAGCCGACGAAGTGCGGGGTCACCCGGTCCATGCTTCACGCCACGGCTCCGGACGGCCCGTGCCACCGGCACACCCACCCCTGCCGGACCGCTCGCGGCCATCGGGCGCGACAAGCTGAACGGCAAGCTCGAAGGCGGCGTCGTCAGCCCCGGCCGAGGACGCAGAACTGGTTGCCCGCGGGGTCGGTCAGGACGACCCAGGAGACGTCACCCTGACCCACGTCGGTCCGTGTCGCGCCGAGACCTTCGAGTCGGGCGACCTCCCTCGCCTGGTCCTCGACCGGGTCCGCCATCACGTCGAGATGGATCCGGTTCCACACGCCCTCGTCGTCGGACGCGCGGCGGAACTCGAGGTAGGGTCCCACGCCCTTGGCGGAGCGCAGCAGAGCGCGGTCGCCGGTCAGCTGGTGGACGGTCGAGTCGATCGCCTCGCCCCAGAACCGGGCCGTGTCCCGTGGGTCGGCGCAGTCGACGACCACGCAGGCGATCGGCCCCGTGTCCCGGTAGCGCTCGCGGGGCTCCAGGACGCTGAACACGTTGCCTTCAGGGTCGGCCATCACCTTCCACGGCGTGTCGCCCCGGCCCACGTCGGCGTGCGTCGCCCCGAGCCGCTCCAGACGGGCGACCAGCTCCGCCTGGTGGGCTGCGGAGGTGGTCGCGAGTTCGAGGTGCACCCGGTACCCGACCGTCTCCGGGTCCGGGACGCGGACGAGATCAATGCAGACGGCGGACGGGTCCGGCCAGTCGAAGCCCTCGGGTTCCAGGTTGGTGACGCCGGGTCCTTCGCTCGACATGCTCCAGCCGAGCGCCTCCGCCCAGAACCGGCCGAGCGCCGAGTCGTCCCCGGCCTTGAAGTTCACCTGCACGAGTTCCAACGTCATCCGGCACACCCTAGCCGTGGGGGAACGGCAGGACAGCTCGGCCCCCGGGAGGGCCGAGCTGCACCGGGGCGTGGCCGTCCCGGCCGTAGTCGCTGTTCGGCTCAGCAGGTGCGGCCGGTGTACCAGGCGCCGTCGATGTCGGAACTGGAGCCGATCCAGGTCACGCCGGGCACCACGCACCGTTCGCTGTTGGGACCCCAGTCGTCGATCTCGATGACGATGTGCGACCCGTCCGAGGTGCAGTGGTTGTAGTAGGCGTCGGAGGCGGTCTCGTAGAAACCGCAGGGATTCGCCGCGGCCGGACCGGCGGTCAGGGGGACGGCGCCGGCGGAGGCGAGCGCCAGAGCGAGGGAGGCGAGGGCGCTGGTGACGATACGACGAAGTGACAAGGAGAGCTCCCGAGGTGAGGGGATCGCCAGCCGTGACTGCCGGTGTCTGCCGATCCGTTGCCGATGCGACGCCCAGACTCACAGCTCGGGGAAGCCGTTGTGATGAACGGTGGCCCCGTTCACCCGGCGAAACGATTCAGTGTTGCGCCGATCAGTTGATCTCCGTCGGTTCACCGGATTTCGTCACGGCCGCGCCGCCGCGACCGTCCGAGCCGGGGACGCAGGGTTCGCCGCTCGGGAGCGCCGTCGTCCGGGTCGGACAGGCGCAGCGATATACGGCGGCGGGCGATCAGGCCGACCGCGATCAGCAGCAGGAACGGCAACCAGGCGATCGCGTACGCGACGCCGTAGTGGTGGAGGTCCAGGATCGACCGGCTCGGGTCGACGTCGCTGCTGTTGACGCCGAAGTACGCGAGCAGGAGCGCGGGCGGGAGCGCGATGAGCGAGCCGACGGCGATCACCGCGGCCAGCACCCGGTCCCGGTCCTCGGCGTACTGCTGGGCCGCCGTCTCGAGGTCGACGCGGCGCGTGGCGAGCACGGCGTTCACGCGCTCGACGATGCGGGAGGTGTTGGCCAGCGCGTCCGCCAGCGACGAGACGTCGCGCAGTGAGGAGTGGAAGCTCTCGACCAGCAGCTCCGGTATGAGGATCGTGTCGGCGTACACCTCGACGCTGAAGCTCAGGTCGAGCTGGAGATCGTTGAGCCGGCGCGAGAGCTGCGCGACCAGGGCACGGGCGTCGTCCGTCGTCTCGACCGCGGCCGCCCGGTCCAGCTCGAGCGCCTCGAA
The DNA here is from genome assembly GCF_002939385.1 of Streptomyces sp. MH60. Taxonomy (GTDB): domain Bacteria; phylum Actinomycetota; class Actinomycetes; order Streptomycetales; family Streptomycetaceae; genus Streptomyces. The sequence goes on from NZ_MULI01000003.1 coordinate 37,967, forward strand.
CGCCTGCCGTCGGATACGGTGCACGGCCGCGACCGCGGTGAGGATGCCGGCGGCGGCCAGCCCGAACGCGTTCTCCACCGGCGGCGCGTAGCCGACGATCAACGACACGCCCCTGCCGTGCGCCACCATGGTCTGGCCGGCGTTGTTCAGCGTCGCGGGCCGCCGAATGCCCAGTGTGGCGCCGGTGTCGCTGTCCAGCGTGCCGCGCAGCACGATGGTCACCACGTCCTGGCCGACCGCGTCGCCGGGCACATGCTCGGCCAACAGCCCGCGGGCGAGGGCCGCTCCGGGAAACACGCTCTGGTGGACGTTCCGCCCGAACTCGAGCGGCGGCTGGTCGGCGGGCCGGTCCGGGAAGCCGTACGTCCGCAGCCGCCCGTCGAGCCACTCGGTCAGCGGGACTCCCTCGACGCGTGTGGCGGAGCGGTTCTGCCACGTGGCGTAGAGGGTCTCGGCGATCGCCTCCGCACCGTCGGCGTCGTCCGCGAGGTCGACGTCCAGGAAGAGCAGCGGGTCCCGGCGAGGCGTGACGGCCAGGGTGACGGCCGCACCGTCGACCCGGACCGCGCTCGACGGCAGCGCGATGTCGCGGACGCGCTCGTGCAGCACCAGCCGGGGCAGCAGCAGTTCGGCGGCCTCGACGTGTGCGGTGAACCGGCCGAGGCCCAGCGCCTCGGACAGCGGACGGAGCATGTCGTCGGGCACCTGCACCTGCGGCGTGAGGTTGTACATCAACAGCAGCCGTGTACGAGTCCTGGCAGCTGCGTCGGACCGTGGCACAACGTCCCCCTCCGGCTGACACCCGTGTGGGGCAGCAGCCTAGGGGGCTGCCGATCACCGGGTGCCGCTTTTGGGGCCTCGGCACAGCACCAAGGCGAGACGTATCGTCTTGCCGGTTCGCCTGTGGTGGCGTAGCGTCCTCCGGATGGGTTCCCTGTGAGATCATCGGCGCCGACCGCGTAGAGCACCGCTCCGCCGTCGCCGCGCCTCGCCGTGCAGCCGTCCACCCCGATCCGGCCCGCGCCGAAACCCGCGCGGCCAGGAGGGACCCCGATCTTGCACACCTCACAACTCACCGTTGGCAACGTCACCAAGCGCTATCCGGGCCGCTCCGTCCTGGACCAGGTCTCCTTCACGCTGAAGCCGGGCGAGAAGGCCGGACTCGTCGGTGACAACGGCGCGGGCAAGTCCACCCTCCTCAGGCTCATCGCGGGTCAGGAGCGCCCCGACCGTGGCGAGGTCACCGTGACCGCCCCCGGCGGAATCGGCTACCTGCCGCAGACCATCCCCCTGCCCCACACCGCCACCGTCCAGGACGCCGTCGACCTGGCCCTCGCGGACCTGCGTGCACTGGAGGCGGAGCTGCGCCGGGCCGAACACGCGCTCGGCGACGGGGAGGACCCGGCGGCGCTCGCCGCTTACGCCGTGCTCCTCGGGCGCTACGAGGCCCGGGGCGGTTACGACGCCGACCACCGGGTGGACATCGCGCTGCACCACCTCGGCCTGCCGGCACTCGGCCGCGAGCGCCGGCTCGGCACCCTGTCCGGCGGCGAGCGTTCCCGTCTCGCCCTCGCCGGTGTCCTCGCCGGCCGTCCGGAAGTCCTGCTTCTGGACGAGCCGACGAACGACCTGGACGACCAGGCCGTGGAATGGCTGGAGACCCAACTGCGGGCGCACCGCGGCACGGTGCTCGCCGTCACCCACGACCGCCTCTTCCTCGAACGCCTGACCACCACGGTTCTGGAGGCCGAGGCGGGAAAGGTGACCCGCTACGGCGACGGCTACACCGGCTACCGGACGGCGAAGGCGGCGGAGCGCCGACGCAGGCTCCAGGAATACGAGGAGTGGCGGTCCGAACTGGCTCGCAACGACCGGCTGGCCACCGGCCACGCCGCCCGCCTCGCCGCCATCCCGCGCAAGGCGCCGCTGGCCAACTTCGGCCACGGCGGCTTCCGGGCCCGCGGCCGGGCGCACGGCGCGATGGCCCGCATCCGCAACGCCCGTGAGCGGGCCGAGCGGCTGACCGAGAACCCGGTGGCGCCGCCGCCGGACCCGCTGGTCTTCACGGCGGGCATGGCGACCACAGGGGACGCTCCCGAGGAGTTCCCCGCCGTACAACTGTCGGACGTACGTCTGGGGGACCGCCTGCGCCTGGGCTCCCTCACCCTCGGCCGTCGCGGCCGGCTTCTCGTCACCGGCCCCAACGGAGCCGGCAAGACGACGCTGCTGCAGCTGCTCGCCGGTGAACTGCGGCCGGACGAGGGCTCGGTGCGGGTGCCGGGCCGAGTGGGGCATCTGCGCCAGGAGGGGACGCCGTGGCCGCCGGATCTGAGGGTGGCCGAGGCGTACGGGCTGGGTCGGGTGGGTACCGCCGACGAGCACGCCGGTGGGCTGCTCGCCCTCGGCCTCTTCCGCCCGGTGGAACTCCGCCTGCGCATGGGTGAGTTGTCGTACGGTCAGCGCCGCCGCGTGGACCTGGCCCGACTGGTCTCGGAGCCGGCCGACCTCCTGCTGCTCGACGAGCCGACGAACCACCTGTCACCGGCCCTGGTGGAGGAACTGGAGGAGGCGCTGACCGGGTTCCGCGGAGCGGTCGTGCTGGTCACCCACGATCGCGCGCTCCGGAGGCGGTTCCAGGGCGATCATCTGGAACTGCCGGCGGCGACGGAGATGAGCCGACTCGTGGGGTGATGCCGTGAACTCCCGGCCCAGCGCCTCCATTTGACGACCGGTAGGTGTGAATCGGCCCCGAGGGGCAACTCGAAGGTCACTGAAGGAGAAACCAGTCGATCCACGGAAAACCGGGAGAAATCATGTCGACCTACAGCAGAACGGGAACGGGAACCCGAAAGGGTGGCAGGACCAGTGGACTGGCGATCGCCGGACTCGTCTGCGGCATCGTCGGACTCTTCATCCTGCCGATCGTCCTGGGGCCGCTCGCGATCGTCTTCGGCGCCGTGGCACTGCGTCGGACCGGATCCGCGATGGCCAAGTGGGCACTGGGTCTGGGAGTGGTCGACATCGTGCTCATGATCGTGATGTTCGCCGTCGCCGCCAACAACGGCGGCAGTTTCTCCTGGCACATCGGCTGACGCCCCGCCACCGCGGTGCGCAACGCCGTGACAGCCGTCGCCCCCTAGGGCCTGTCTGACGATTCCCGTCTGCCTCGGGCGACGACGCGAAGCGTCAGACAGGCCCTAGCGGCGTGCGATCGCTGTCACGGCGGCCAGGTCCTCCCCGGTCAGCTCCGCGACCCGGTGGGCCGGCACACCGGCCGCCAGCGCACGCACGAGCAACGCCTCGTGCCCCTCCACGAGGGAACGGTAGGCCAGCAGTTCCTCCTCCAGCCGTGCGACGTCCTCCGGCGCGGCGTGGTGACGCACCCGGCTCAGCTCTTCGTCACTGAGGGGGACCGGAAGCCGTTCGGCCTCCTCGGGGACGGCCGACGTCTCCTCGGGAGGCAGCAGGCGAAGACCCGGCGACGAGACCGTGACCCCCTGTGCGTCCAGCCACGCGCGCACCGCGGGCGTCTCCAGGCAGGCGATGTCCGCGACCGCGGCGAGTGGCACACCGAGCGCGGAAGCGGTGTCGTCCAGCAGGACGAGGTAGGCGTCGTCGGTCATCCTCGGTTCCTCACGGGAGAAGGGGGTGGTGTTCTGACGGCCACACCTGTACCCGCAATCGCCGGTCCCACCAGCCCACGGACGCGCGGCTCACGTCTGCTCGCGCAGGCCCCAGGGTGACCCGTACTCGGTGAGCAGGTCGAGGAACGGGCGGGCCGGCAGGGCCTCGGCACCGAGCACACCCTCGCCGGACCAGGCACCGGTGGCGAGCAGTTCGAGGGCGACGACCGGGTTGACGGCCGTCTGCCAGACCACGGCCTGCGAACCGTACTCGCGCATGGACCACTGGTTGTCGACCACGTGGTACAGGTAGACCTCGCGGGGCTTGCCGTCCCTGGTGCCCGTGACCCAGGTGCCGGCGCAGGTCTTGCCGGTCATCCTGTCGCCCAGGGTCGCGGGGGCGGGAAGGCACGCGGCGACCACGTCACGCGGGGAGACCCGTACCGGTCCGTCCGCGCCCGGCACGGTGACCTCGGTGGTCGAGTCCAGGCCCAGCTCGTGAAGGGTCTTGAGCCGGGCGATGAAGTCGTCCCCGAGGCCGTACTTGAAGGTGACCCGCCGGGCGTCCACCCAGCGGGGGATCAGCAGCACCTCCTCGTGCTCCACGTTCACACACTCCACCGGCCCGATCCCCTCGGGGAAGTCGAAGACCTCCGGCTCGCTGAACGGCGCGGTGGTGAACCAGCCCCGTTCCCTCTCGTAGACCACCGGCGGATTCAGGCACTCCTCGATCGTGGTCCAGATGCTGAAGGAGGGGGCGAACTCGTAGCCCTCCACCCGCAGGTCGGCGCCGTCGCGGACGCCGATCTCATCGATCTCGTCGAACAGCTCGTCCGCTGCGTACCGGGCGAAGACGTCGGACAGCCCCGGCTCCACACCCATGCCCACCAGGGCCAGGCGCCCCGACTCCGCCCAGCGCCCGGCCAGTTCGAACTGCGCGTCACCGAGCTTCACCCCGCACTCCTCGTACGGCCGAGAGGTGTGCGGGGCGGACAGCGACATGGCCATGTCCAGGTAGTGGACCCCGGCGGCGAGGGCCGCCCGGAACAAGGGCATCACGAACCGTGGATCAGTGGCGTTCAGCAGGACGTCGCACCGGTGCTCCGAGAGCGCCTGCCGAACCGCGCCCTCGTCGGCGGCGTCGAGGCGCAGGGCGCTGAACCGGTCACCCCGCCCCGGCAGCGCGTCGACCGCCGCCCGCGCGCGGGAGTGGTCGTAGTCGGCCACGACCATGTGGGTCAGAAACTTTCTGCGGGCCGCGATCCGGGTGACGGCGGTGCCGACACCGCCCGCGCCGACGAGAAGCACTCGCATGACGGAGACCCTTCCGTAGGGGAGGCCGCTGCCTCCGGATCGCCCCGATGCAACAGGACTCCCCGATATAAGGTCAACCGTGTTGGCATAAGGATGCCGCGGCCCGGCGCGGCCGCGGACGGAGGTGACGGATGCCGAAGAAGGTGGTGCCCGAGGAGGCGCGACGCAGGCGCAGGCCGACACGGCAGGGCGCGGTGCTCTCGGAGGCCCTCATCGTGGAGACCGCGCTGCGGGTACTGCGCGAGCACGGCACCGCCGGGCTGACCGCCCGGCGGCTGGGCGCGGCGCTCGGTGCGGACCCGAGCACCCTGTACCGCTACTTCACGGGCATGGACGATCTGGCACGGGCCGTCGGCAACGAGCTGATGGGGCGGGCCCTGGACGGATGGACGGCGGGCCGTGACTGGCGGGCCGGCCTGCGCTCCCTCGGCCTCGCCCTGCACTCCTCCTACCTCGCCCACCCCCAGGCCGCCGTGCTCACCGCCAGCCGGGTGAGCGGACGGGCGCGCGAGATCGCCGTGGACGAGGCGATCCTCGGTGTCCTGCGGGATGCCGGACTGGCCGACGAGGCCGCGGTCCGCTTCTACCACGCGTTCATCGACCTGACCCTGGCCTTCGCCGCGCTCGACGCGGGTTCACTGGCCCTTCCGGAAGAAGCCCGCAGAGCCGACGAGGACATGTGGGCGTCCACCTATGCCCGGCTGCCCGCCGAGTCCCACCCCCACATCGCCGCGACCGCCGAGCGCCTCGCGGCCCGCATGCCGCACAGCGCCTACCCGGTGGTCCTGGACACCCTGCTGGACGGCATCGCCGCCGAACTGGCCGCCGCGGCCCGGCTCAGGCCAGGGCGTTCACGGCGGCCGTGAACAGGCGGGGCAGGCGAGCGGCCGTCGGCATGATGTGGGGCGCGAGCGCGGGCTGCGACCGGGCTCTCAACAGCAGCTGGGTCAGCAGCCGGTGCCGGCGGGTCGCCTGCCGCCAGTCGGTTTCGTAGCGGCCGGGTGTGCCCCTGCGCAGGTTGGCCACCAGAGCCTCGGCGCCGATCAGCGCGAGGGCGACCCCCTCACCGGTCAGGGCGTCGACGTATCCGGCGGCGTCGCCGACGAGCAGGACCCTCCCGTGGGCCCGGGTGCGGGCCCGCTGCCGCAGTGGCCCGGCGCCCCGCACCGAGGTGGCGGCCCGGTCCGGCGGGAGACGCTCGGCCAGAGCGGGGAAGTCCTCCAACTGGGCGGCGAAAGAGGCTCGCCGGGTCGTCAGCACAGCGATGCCGACGAGACCGGGGCCGATCGGGGTGACGTACGCCTCGGCGTCACTGCCCCAGTGCACTTCGACGTACGGCGACCAGGGCGGCACCGCGTAGTGCCGGCGCAGTCCGTAACGGGGCGCGCCCCGGGTGCTCATCTCCAGACCGAGGGAGCGGCGCACCCGTGAGTGCAGGCCGTCCGCGGCGACCAGCCACCGGGCGCGCAGCCCCGTACCGGGGACGCTCACGCCCGTGCCGTCCTGCCTCACCTCCGCCACGCGCAGCGGCAGTACGGGCACCCCGGCCGCCAGCACGGCCCGGTGCAGCACGCCGTGCAGGTCGGTGCGCCGGACACCCATGCCGGGGCCGTGGCGGAACGCCGCCTGGGCCTGGCGGGCGCCCTGGACGTACCGGATGCCGGTGAGGGGGACGCCGGGGACCTCCAGGCCGAGCGCGGCGAGGGAGCGGACGGCGCCCGGCATCAGGCCCTCGCCGCACGCCTTGTCGACCGGCGCCGGGCGCGGTTCGACGACGACGGCGTCGAGACCGGCGCGCGCGGCGTGCAGGGCGGTGGCCAGACCGGCGGGCCCGCCTCCGACGATCAGCAGGTCGGGGTGGGCGCTCACGCGGGCGCCGCCTGGGTCAGGGCCGTGTTCTCGCAGCGGAGGCGGACGGTGAGCAGCAGGGCGTTGGCCAGGGAGAAGACGGCGGCCGTGAGCCACGCCGAGTGCACCAGGGGCAGGGCGGCGACCTCCACCACGACCGCGACGTAATTGGGGTGCCGCAGGAACCGATAGGGCCCGGCACCGACCAGACGTGCTCCGGGGACGACGATGACCCGGGTGTTCCAGAACGGCCCGAGCGTCGCGATGCACCACCAGCGCAGCGCCTGCGCCAGGAGCGCGAGGGCCAGCATGGGCCACCCCAGAGCGGGAACGAACGGGCGGTCGGCGAGCAGGGGTTCGAGCAGGCAGCACAGGAGCAACCCGGTGTGCAGGGCGACCATGACGGGATAGTGGCCACGGCCGTGCTCCACCCCGGAGCGGGCCAGCGTCCACGCCGCGTTGCGGCGGGCGACGACGAGTTCGGCGACGCGTTCGCCGGCGACGGCGAGCACGAGCAGCGCGTACCACGACATGAGACCACCTCACCAGCGCAGGAGCACGAGTTCGGAGCAGAACCCCGGGCCCATCGCCAGGAGCAGGCCCCACGTGCCGGGCTCGGGCGGGCGACGTTCCCGGACGCTCTGCAGGATGTGCAGCACGGACACGGACGACATGTTCCCCACCGCCGCCAGGGAGCGCCGTGCGGAGTCGAGGGAGTCGTCGGGCAGGCCCAGGGTCTCGCTCACCGCGGACAGGATCCTCGGGCCTCCCGGGTGACAGATCCAGGTCCCGATGTCGTCGACCGTCAGGCCGTGCTCGGCCAGGAACGCGCGCAGATGCCGACCGAAGTGACCCCTGACGATGTCCGGGACACCGGCATCGATCACGACGCGGAAGCCGGCGGCGCCGATCTCCCACCCCAGGAGCCGTTCGGTCCCCGGGTAGAGGTGGCTGCGCGTGGCGACCACCAGCGGTCGGGGCTCGGGTGCGGCCGTGCTGCCGCTGCCCCGCGCACTGCCGCGGGCGACGAGTGCCGCCGCGCCGTCGCCGAAGAGCGCGCCCGCCACGAGGTTGGCACGCGAGCCGTCCCCCCGCTGGAGGGTCAGCGAGCACAGTTCCACGGCGAGCAGCACCGCGGTGTCGTCGGGGTGCCCGCGAAGATGGTCGTGCACCCGGGCGAGGCCGGCCGCGCCCGCGACACAGCCGAGGCCGAACAGCGGAAGCCGCTTGACGTCGGGCCGCAGCCCCACGCGCCCGGCGAGCCGGGCGTCCAGCGACGGAGTGGCCACGCCGGTGACGGAGGTGAACACCAGCAGGTCGACATCGGCCGGCCCCAGTCCCGCCTCGTGCAGCGCGCCCATGAGCGCCTCCTCGCCCAGGTCGAGGCCCGCCTCGATCCAGGCGTCGTTGCTGCGCCCGAAGTCGCCGAGAAGGGCGTACTGCTCGATCGGCAGAGCGAGATGACGTGTACGCACCCCCGCGGACGCGTGCATACGGCGCAGCAGCGCGCGGTCCGCGCCCGGGAGCAGGCACAGGTCGCCGATCGGCTCGGTGAGCTCGCTCTGGGCGTACCGGTGGGGCGGCAGTGCGCACCGCACGGCGGCGACGGCGGGCCCCGCGGTGGGCGGTGGCGGCGCGCTCCGCGCGGCGGACGGGGAAGCGGACAGGGGAGGGGCATGCTCGACGATCACGGGGACACGCATGTCGTCCATGCCTTCCTCGGCCGGCGACCCGACTACCGTGCGTACGTGTCAGTCCACCCGTCCGGGGTTCTCCCGCGTTCGCCGAGCAGAGTCCTGGCGCTCCTGCGCTCCTGCCATCCGGAACCGACGCTCGCCGTCACCGTCTTCGTGTCGGTCCTGGCCGTGGGAGCGGGCCGCGGACCGGCCGGGTCGGTGGCCGTGAGCCTCGCGGTACTCGCCGGCCAGCTCTCGATCGGCTGGTGCAACGACGCGGTCGACGCACGGCGCGACACGGCCTGCGGACGCGGCGACAAGCCGGTCAGCACCGGGGACCTTCCGCGCGCGGCGGTGGCCGTGGCGGCGGGAACCGCCCTGCTCCTGTGCGTACCGCTGTCCCTGGTGTGCGGGGCCGCCGCGGGGGCGGTGCACCTGGGCGGGGTGGCCGCCGGCTGGATGTACAACCTGTGGCTGAAGCACACGGTCCTGTCACCGCTGCCGTACGCCGCGGGCTTCGCATCCCTCCCCGCGTTCGTCACCCTCGGTCCGCCCGCGTCGGCCTGGCCCGCCTGGTGGGCCACGACCGCGGCTGCCCTGCTCGGCGTGGGAGCCCACCTGTCGAACGTGCTGCCGGACATCGAGGACGATCTCGCGACCGGTGTACGCGGGCTGCCCCAGCGGCTGCACCGGCGGACCTGCCGGTGGCTGGCGCCGGTCGTGATGCTGGCAGCGGTGGGCGTGCTGGTCACGGGACCGCCCGGCGCGATCGGGGCCATGGGCTGGACGCTCACCGCGGCGGCCGTGGTCGCCGCCGTCGCGGGTACGGCCGTGCGGTCGGGGGCACGCAGCCGATGGCCGTTCCGGGCGGCCATCGTGGTGGCCGGCATCGCCGTGGCGCGACTGCTGCCGCTGGCTCCCGACATGGCCTGAGGGAGAGGTCCAAGGCTCTGCGACACCGTCCGGAAGTGGCTCATCCGGCCGCTGTCGAAGTGGCCCACACGGGGCAAGCGGCAGGGGCATACGGTCGAGAAGACGACGCACGGTGAGCCCACGCGAGCGCGCACGGGCATCGTGTGACCGATGACCGCCGCACCCCCCCCGAGGACCCCTCATGCAAGCCATCACCGTCCACGACCGCGCGGCAGGTGCCGCCGGGCTCGCCCTGACGGAACTGCCTCATCCGCACGCCGCCGAGAACGACGTCGTCGTACGCGTGCATGCCGCGGGCTTCACCCGCGGAGAACTCGACTGGCCCGGCACCTGGACGGACCGGGCCGGCCGCGACCGGACGCCGAGCGTTCCCGGACACGAACTGTCGGGGGTGGTCGAGGAACTGGGATACGGCACCACCGGCCTCACCGTCGGCCAGCGGGTGTTCGGCATGGCCGACTGGACGCGCAACGGATCGCTGGCCGAGTACACCGCCGTGGAGGCCCGCAACCTGGCGCCCCTGCCCGCGGACGTCGACCACACCGTGGCCGCCGCGCTGCCCGTCTCGGGACTGACCGCCTGGCAGGGCCTGTTCGACCACGCACGGCTGACCGCGGGGCAGACCGTCGTGATCCACGGCGCCGCGGGAAGCGTAGGGTCGGTCGCGGTCCAGCTCGCGCGCGAGGCGGGCGCACGGGTGATCGCCACCGGTCGTTCCGCCGACCGGGACACCGCTCTCGCCCTCGGCGCCGACGTCTTCCTCGACCTCGAGTCCGAGCGGCTGGAGGACGCGGGAGAGGCCGACGTCGTGTTCGACGTCATCGGCGGCGAGATCCTCCGCCGCTCGGCCGCGCTCGTACGTCCCGGCGGCACTCTCGTCACCATCGCCGAGCCGCCCGAGGTCAGGCCGGAGAACGGCCGGGCGGTCTTCTTCGTCGTCGAACCCGACCGGGCCGGGCTCACCGAACTGGTGCAGCGGGTGAGGGAGGGGCGGCTCCGGCCGGCCGTCGGGGAGGTGCGTCCGCTGGCCGAGGCGCCCGCGGCCTTCGCGCCCGGCCGGGGCAGACACGGCAGGACGATCATCCGCGTCGCGTCCGACACCCCCGCGGCGGCAGGTTCCCGGTGAAGGACATCTCGCTCGCCGCCCTTCCCGTGCCCGACACCCGGACGGCGGCCGCCGCCCTGGACGTGGCGGCCGCCCACCTCTCCCCGGCACTGCTCAACCACTCCCTGCGCGCCTACCTGTGGGCGGCGGCCCGCGGTACGGCGGACGGTGTCCCCTTCGACCCGGAACTCCTCTACGTGGCCGCGCTGTTCCACGACATCGGGCTGGTGCCGGTCTTCGACAGCCACACCGTCGCCTTCGAGGAGGCGGGCGGACACGTCGCCCGCGTCTTCGCCGCCGGGGCAGGATGGCCTGCCGAGCGCCGTGCGCGCCTGTCGGACGTGATCGTCCGCCACATGTGGCCGCGGGTGGACGTCACCGCCGACCCCGAGGGCCACCTGCTGGCCCGCGCCACCGCGACCGAGGTCGTCGGCAAGGAGGCGGACGCCTACCCGTCCCGCTTCCGCGACGAGGTGCTGGACCGCTACCCGAGGCTGGACCTCGCCACATCGTTCCTGGCGTGCTTCCGCGACCAGGCGGCGCGCAAACCCGACAGCTCGGCGGCCGGCGCCGTGGGGTCGGGACTCGCGGAGAGAATGGCCGCCAACCCGCTCGACTCCTCCGCCTGAGGAGGACTTTTCGGAGCGCCCGGTCAGGGCACACGGTCGCTGACCGCGCAGTATCGAGATACGGGAGATCGACGTGGCGGACGACCCGCATCGCCAACAGGACCCTACTGATCAGTATCCTCGTCCGGACTTCGCCGGTCAGGACCAGCCGCACCCGGGCTGGACCGGGCCGATGGACCCGCCGCCCGACCACGGTGAGGAGTCGTACCGCGGATCGGGGCGCCTGGTGGGCCGCAGGACCGTCATCACGGGCGGAGACTCCGGCATCGGCCGAGCGGTGGCCCTGGCGTTCGCCCGTGAGGGCGCCGACGTGCTGTTCACCCACCTCGATCAGGAGCAGGACGAGGCACGGGAGACGTCCCGTCTGGTGGAGGACGCCGGGCAGAAGGCCGTGGCCGTCTCGTGCGACATCCGGGAGGAGCGCAACTGCCGGGCCCTGGTCGACCGGGCCGTGTCGGAGTTCGGCGGCATCGACGTCCTGGTGAACAACGCGGCCTACCAGATGTCCCAGCCGGACGGCATCGAAGCGATCACGACGGAGCAGTTCGACCGGGTGATGCGGACGAACCTGTACGGCATGTTCTGGCTGACCAAGTTCGCGCTGCCGCACATTCCGGAGGGCGGCGGCGTCATCAACACCACCTCCGTGCAGGCGTACAAGCCCAGTCCGCACCTGCTGGACTACGCGATGACCAAGGGCGCGATCGTGACCTTCACCCAGGGACTCGCCCAGATGGTCGCGGAACGCGGGATCCGGGTGAACGCGGTGGCGCCCGGCCCGGTGTGGACGCCGCTGATCCCGGCGACGCTGCCGGACACGGCCGAGTTCGGGAAGCAGAGCCCGCTGGGCCGTCCCGCGCAACCGGCCGAGCTGGCACCGGCGTACGTCTATCTCGCCTCTCAGGAGGCCGGATACGTCACCGCGGAAATCCTGAACGTGACCGGCGGGACGCCTCTGCCCTGAGCCGGCGCCACCGTCACCGGCGGGGGTCAGGCCGCCTGGGTGAGTTCCGCGCGCCCGAAGAGGATCGCGTACCCGGAGGGCAGTTGGGCGAGGATGCGGTCGAGCAGGTCCGGGCCGGCCAGACGGGCGACGACGCCCAGGACCGAGCCGACGTCCCAGCGCGTGGTGGCCAGGGTGCCGCCGGTGCGGGCGGCGAGGTCCCTGACGAACGCCCAGCCGGTCATCGAGTCGGTGCCCGGTATCTGGGCGGCGAGGATCTCGGCCGCCTCGCGGGGGAGACGGGCGGCCAGCTCGACGCGTTCCTCGCCGGTGACGCGGCGGCCGAGGGCGGCCAGGACGGCGGACACGACCTCCTCGGCCCGCTGCCGGGTGGGATAGGCGCCGTGGTACCGGACCTGCTCCAGCATCTGGACGAACGACATGGCCGGCTCGATGGTGATCGTCGTCGGCGCCGTCTGGGACTGCATCGGTGAGGGGTGCCTTTCTGAGTCGTGGGACGGTACGGCCTGTCCGGGCGGTGGTGGTGGCGGTGTCCCGTGGGGCGGGAGGGTCAGTCTGCGGATGTGCGGGCCGGGCTCGGGGCGGTGATGTCCTGCGGCCGGCCGAAGAGCAGGTCGTACCCCGGCGGTAGCTGGAACAGCACGCGGCGTGTCAGCTCCTCGCCGGCCGCGTCCGCGGCCACGCTGAGCACGGCCCCGACGTCCCAGGTCGCGGTCTGCTCCGTGGCCCCCTCGATCCACGCCGCGGTGGCCCGCACGAAACGTTCGGCGGACAGCGGCTCGGTGGCCTGGAGCGGATTGAGCAGAATCAGGGCGAAGCCCTCCGGGAGCCTCGCGGCCAGTTCGGCCCGTACCTCGCCCACCAGGTGGGCGCCCAGGAGGGCCAGCACGGTGCGTGCCGCACGGTCGGCCTCGGCACGGGTCGGGTACTCACCGCGTTCCTGCACCTGGTCGAGGAACACGTTCCACGGCATGGTCATCGGGATTCTCCTTCCCTCGGGAGTCCGTTCCCGTAGGGCGGGCGGGGGAGGGGAGGCACGGGACGTCCCGTCCCCCGCCCGCCCGGAGCGCGGCTTCCGCCTCAGCCGCGGATCTCCTTGTGGTCCGGGCCGGCGCCGATCGAGATCTTGCGCGGCTTGGCCCGCTCGGCGATCGGGACGCGCAGGGTGAGCACGCCCGCGTCGTAGTCAGCACTGATGTGCTCGGTGTCGAGGGTGTCCGCGAGCACCACCTGGCGGGAGAAGACGCCGAAGGGGCGCTCCGAGAGCTCCATCTGGACGTCGTCGCCCCTGGCGGCGGGACGGCGTTCGGCCCGGACGGTCAGCATGTTGCGCTCGACGTCGATGTCGATCGCGTCCCGGTCGACACCGGGGAGGTCGAGCGCGATCACGTACACGTCCCCCTCGCGGTAGGCGTCCATGGGCATCGCGGACGGACGCGACCAGGTGCCGGACGTGCTGGGGAACAACTGCTGGGTGAGCCGGTCGAGCTCACGGAAGGGGTCGGTGCGCATCAGCATCGTGAAACACCTCCAGTTCGAGCGGATCCGCTCATGCGCTGCTTCTTGCTTTTCTTGTAGCATGTCATCGGAACGATGACAAGTGAAGGTGTCGTCAGAAGGGTGACACCCGTGTCGGGAGGTGACCATGGCCGCAGACCCCCAGGAATTCGCACCCCAGCCCGTGTCCTTCCTCGCCGCCCAGGCAGCGCTGGCGGCGATCGAGGAAGCGGTCCACAGCGCCCAGGCACCGCGGTACGGAAGGCAGCCCGGTGACGAGGTCAGCTCCGACCAGGCGCTCGCCGCACTGCTGCTCCTGCGCCGGATGCGCGACCAGCTCGCCGGGTGGGAGACGGGCCTGATCGAAACCGCGCGTGAGGCGGGCGCGAGCTGGGCCGACCTCGCCCGTCCCCTCGGCGTCGCCAGCCGGCAGGCCGCCGAACGCCGCTACCTGCGCCTGCGTCCCGGCGCCCCCGGCAGTACCGGCGAACAGCGTGTCCAGGCCACCCGCGACCGCCGCGCCGCCGACCGCGCCGTCACCACCTGGGCCCGGGGCAACGCCGCGGACCTGCGTCAGCTCGCCGGCCAGATCACCGCACTCGCGGGCCTCCCGGCCGGGGCCCGTGCCCCGCTGGTCCGGGCACTGGGCCACGACGACGCCGCCGGGCTGATCGAGCCGCTGTCCGGTGCCCGTGAGCACCTCTGCGCGCACCATCCGGAACTGGCCGACCGCATCGACACCCTCACCCGCCGCACCGACCAGCTCCGTCGCGCGGGGAGCGACGAGGACCAGGCGCCCGGGGAATGAGGTCCACTGCCCTCCGGCCGTCTACCGGACGTTCGTCGGTGTGGAGCACGCCGGGGACCGGCTGCCACAGCGAGGCCGCGTCCGCGAGCGGGCGGCGGGCAGGACGGAGCTGACGGCGCGGGTCGTGGCGGAGCGGCTGGACGCCTGTGTCACCGTCCGGACCGTTCGAGGGCCAGGACCGACGGAGGTCTGCCAGGTGTCGAAATCCGCCCGGTCAGCGGCGCGGTGCGCCTCCTGCCGCGTCGGCGGGCATCCGGGCGGGGTAGGGCTCGGCGAAGTCCGCCGAGCGGCTGACGCCTTCCCACGCGGTGGCTTCCGCCAGCTGGCGACGGGAGTACTCCGTTGCCATCTCGACGGCGTTGACGCCGAGCAGGAGGTGCGAGGGCGGGTTGTCGCGTCGGACCGCCTCGACGATGATGCCGGCGGCGCGCCGCGGGTCGCCGGCGGCCCCGGCGTCGCTCTGTCGCATGCGCCGGTTCATGAGGCCGACGGTGTCCTCGTACTCCGCGGGCACCGGCCGCACCGTCATGGACGATCCGGCCCAGTCGGTGGCGAATCCGCTCGGCTCCACCACCATGACACGTACGCCGAACGGTGCCGCCTCCACGGCGAGTACGCGGCTGAACCCGTCCACCGCGAACTTGGCCGCCTGGTAGGAGGCGACGCCGGGTGATCCGCCCACGCGTCCACCGACCGAGGAGACCTGGACGATCGTGCCGCCGCCCTGGGCACGCAGGACCGGCAGGGCGGCCCGGGTGACGTGGTAGACGCCCCAGAAGTTGGTCTCGAACTGTGCGCGGAAGTCGGCGTCGTCCGTCGTCTCGATCGGTGACACGTTCGCGTACCCGGCGTTGTTGACCAGGACGTCGACGCGCCCGAAGCGGCGGATCGCCGCGTCGACGGCCCCTCGGGCGCCGGCGGCGTCCGTGACGTCGAGTGCGACCGGGTGGACGCGGTCGTCGCCGTACCGCTGTACGAGGTCGTCGAGCTGTTCCGGCCGGCGGGCGGTGGCGACGACCAGGTCGCCCGCGTCGAGAGCGGCGGTGACCAGGGCGCGGCCGAGGCCGCGTGAGGAGCCGGTGACGAACCAGACCCGCTGACTGTGCTTGCGTTCTTCCATACCGATAGTGAAACACCGTTGCGTTATTAATGCAACGCGGTTGCCCTATGCTGAGGTGATGACCGGGTCCGGATTCCAGCGCGCCCGCAGCGCGCAGGCCAAGCAGCAGCGTGAACAGGCGATCCTCGAAGCGGCCCGCGCGCTCGGCGCCGAGCGGGGCATTCGCGAGATCACGCTGACCGACATCGCCGCCGCCGTGGGCATGCACAAGTCAGCGCTGCTGCGCTACTTCGAGACGCGCGAGCAGATCTTCCTCAAGATCACTGCCGAGGGGTGGAGGGAGTGGTCCGCTCAGCTGTGTGACCGGCTGCGCGCACTGCCGGACGCCGCACCGGAGGCCGTCGGCCAGGTCTTCGCGGCCACCCTGGCGGCTCGGCCCCTGTTCTGCGACCTGCTGGCCCAGGCGCCCCTCAACCTGGAACGGAACGTGTCCATCGAGTCGGTGCGCGCCTTCAAGATCGTGACCCTCGACGAGGTCGACCGCATCGTCGCCGAGCTGCGCCGACTGCTCGGCATCGAGGAGAGCCAGGCGGTGGACGTCATCGCGACGGCCACCAGCCTGGCGGGCGCCCTGTGGCAGATGGCGACGCCCGGTCCGCACATCCAGACCCTCTACCGCAGCGACCCCCGGCTCGCGCACGCGGTCGTCGAGGTCGAGCCACGCCTGGACCGCGTCCTCGGCGCCCTGCTCCGGGGACTGGCCGACCGATGACGGGAAGGCGGTCGACCCAGGCGGCGACGCGGTGCCCAAGTCGCAGGGGCAGGTGAAGACCGGCAGGGCGGAGTGCGCACCGCTCGCGTACGCCATGGCCGGACCGGCACCCGTCGGCACGGTCAACTCCGCGACCAGGAACCCGCGTCGGACACCGCCTCCGAGCCTCCCGAGGACGTGCTTCAGGCGTGGGAGAGCGCGAAGGAGACGAGGAAGCCGCTGACCGTGACAAGCCCGATGGCCAGGTGGGCGTCTTCGAAGGCCTCCGGGATCATGGTGTCCGCGATCATCGCGAGGATCGCCCCGGCCGCCACCGCGGTCACGGCGGCGATGACGGCGGGGGAGAAGGCGCCGACGACGGTGTAGCCGAGGACCGCGGACACGGTACTGGCGGCGGCGATCGCGCCCCACACACCGAAGACGTACGCCGTGCCGCGGCCCGCGCGCTTCATACCCGCGGAACTCGACAGACCCTCCGGGACGTTGCTGATGAACACGGCCGCCACCGTGACCATGCTGACCGCGCCGCCGTCGAGCAGGCTCACCCCGATCACGGCCGATTCCGGCACCCCGTCCAGAAGCGCCCCGAACGCGAGAGCCAGGCCCGAACCGCCCTGCTGCGCCTCGGAGGGCTGCGCGTGCGCGGCGTGGTGGCCGGACCTCTTCCGGTGCCGGGCACCGCGGCGGGCCAGCCAGACGTTGCCGAGGGTGTAGGCGGTCGCGCCGATGATCGTGCCGATCGCCGCGGGTGCCAGTCCGGCCTGTTCGTAGGCCTCACCGACGAGTTCGTAGGAGACCGCGGAGAGGAGCACACCGGCGCCGAAGGCCATCACGGTGGCGATCACCTTCTGCGGCACCCGCACCCCGAACCCGATCACCGCGCCCAGCAGCAGCGCCGCTCCCGCCAGCAATCCCCACAGTCCCGCCTGCACCGCATCGTTCATACCTGGGCCGGTACCCCCGCGGGACCACGTCGACTCCGACGACCCGCGAACGTACCGGGTGGCGAGGGCCGGAGGTTGTCCGGCGCGTGGCGGGGTACCCAGCCGATCTTGAGAGGAGAGACGTGTCTGAAGAGAATGTGAAGAATGTCTTCGTCGTCGGTCTCGACGAGGCGAACCTGCCGACGCTCCAGGCCGTACCGGGCGCCCGATCGCTGCGCTTCCACGGCCTGTTGACGGTGGAGGAACTCCAGGACGGAGAGGTGTCGGTGCCCGACATCCTGGAGAAGGCCCAGCGGGAGCTGGACGCCTTCGAGGGCAGCATCGACGCCATCGTGGGCTACTGGGACTTCCCGGTCAGCACCCTGGTGCCGATCCTCGGCGAGCGTTACGGCACCCGCACCACCAGCCTGGAGTCGGTGGTCAAGTGCGAGCACAAGTACTGGAGCCGGCTCGAACAGCGGGAGGTCACCGACTGCCATCCGCGTTTCGACCGCGTGGACCTGCGGGCCGACCCGCCACGCCCGCCGGACGGCGTGCGCTTCCCGATGTGGCTCAAGCCCGCACTGTCCTATTCCTCCGAACTCGCCTTCGGCGTCGGCGACGAGGAGGAGTTCCGCAAGGCCGTCACCGAGATCCGGGACGGCATCTCCCGCGTCGGCCGCCCCTTCGAGCGCATCCTCGACCGCGTCGATCTGCCGCCCGAGATGGACGGCGTCGGCGGCCGGGTGTGCCTCGCCGAGGAGGAGTGCTCCGGCATCCAGGTCGCCGTGGAGGGCTATGTGCACCAGGGCGAGGTGACCGTCTACGGCACCCTGGACTCCATCGACTATCCGGACTCGGCGTGCTTCCTGCGCCACCAGTACCCCTCCACCCTCCCCCCGCAGGTGATCGGACGGCTGCACGACGTCACCGAGCGCGTGATGCGCCGCATCGGCTTCGAGTCGGCGACCTTCAGCGTGGAGTACTTCTACGACCCGAGCAGCCAGCGGATCAACCTGCTCGAGATCAACCCCCGCCACTCCCAGTCGCACGCCGAGCTGTTCCAGTACGTCGACGGGGTGCCCAACCACCACCCCATGCTGGCGCTCGCCCTCGGCTCCGACCCGACCATGCCGCACCGGCAGGGTCCCTACGCGATGGCCGCGAAGTGGTACTACCGCTGGTTCACGGACGGCGAGGTGCGCAACGTGCCCTCGCCCGAGACGATCGCGCGGATCGAGCGGGAGACACCGGGGGTGCGGATCCACGTCCTGCCCGAGGCGGGCCGACGCCTGTCCGACCTCTCGCAGCAGGACAGTTACAGCTACGAGGTCGCGCACATCTTCACCGGCGGGAACGACGAGGACGAGATGCGCGAGAAGTACGACCACTGCGTGGCGGCCCTCGGGCTCACCATCGACGAGCCCGACGCGGGAGCGCGACGATAAGGAGTACGCAAAACCCATGCGTTACGTGACCCAACTGCCCCACGAGACGAAGGAAGAAGAGCACGTCGTCATCCCGATGTCCGACGGCGTCCGCCTGTCGGCGCGGGTGTGGCGGCCCCTGTCGTCCGACCACGAACCCGTGCCCGCGGTCCTGGAGTACATCCCCTACCGCAAACGGGACCTCACCGCCGTCCGCGACTCGGTCCACCACCCCTACATCGCGGGGCACGGCTACGCCTGCGTCCGCGTCGACCTGCGCGGAACCGGTGAGTCCGAGGGGGTCCTCCGGGACGAGTACCTGGAGCAGGAGCAGCGCGACGCCGAGGAGGTGCTGGCCTGGCTCGCCGACCAGCCCTGGTGCGACGGCAGCACCGGGATGATGGGCATCTCCTGGGGCGCTTTCGCCGCCCTCCAGGTGGCGGCCAGGCAGCCGCCGAGCCTCAAGGCCATCGTCATCGCCTCGTTCACGGACGACCGGCACGCCGACGACATGCACTACATGGGCGGCGCGATGCTGTCCGACAACCTGGCCGAGGCGGGCACGATGTTCGCCTACGCCACCTGCCCGCCCGACCCGGCCGTGGTCGGTGACCGCTGGCGCGAGATGTGGCACGAACGCCTGGAGCACACCCGGCCCTGGGTGCTGGAGTGGCTCCGGCACCAGCGCCGCGACGACTACTGGCGGCACGCCTCGGTCGCCGAGGACTACCAGGCCGTACGGTGCCCCGTCCTCGCCTCCAGCGGGTGGGCGGACGGTTACTCGAACGCCGTCACCCGGCTGCTCGCCCACCTCGACGTGCCCCGCAAGGGGCTGATCGGCCCCTGGTCGCACAAGTTCCCCCACCTCGGGGAGCCCGGCCCCGCCATCGGCTACCTCCAGGAGGTGGTGCGCTGGTGGGACCACTGGCTCAAGGGCGTCGACAACGGCGTCATGGACGGCCCCATGCTGCGCACCTGGATGCAGGACAGTGTGCCGCCGTCCACGTCGTACGAGGAACGGCCGGGGCGCTGGGTGGCGGAGCCGTCCTGGCCCTCTCCGAACGTCCACCCGGTCACCCACCCGCTCAGCCGGCACCGCATCGAGGACCCGGTGGAGCAGTCGTCCGACCCTGGTGAGGGGGCCGCGACGGGCGACGTACTGACCGTGCGGTCGCCGTTGTCCGTCGGCCAGTTCGCCGGCAAGTGGGCCTCCTACAACGCGCCGCCCGACCTGCCCTACGACCAGCGTGAGGAGGACGGCGGTTCCCTCGTCTTCGAGACCGATCCGCTCACCGAACCGCTGGAGATCCTCGGCTCACCGACCGTGGAACTCGACCTGTCGGTCGCCGAACCGGTCGCCATGGTGGCCGCGCGCCTGTCCGACGTGCGCCCCGACGGAGCCGCGACCCGGGTGACCTACGGGCTGCTCAACCTCACCCGCTGCGAGAGCACCGAGCAACCCGAGCCGCTGGAACCCGGCCGCCGCTACCGGGCCACGGTCCACCTCAACGGAGTGGCGCAGTCCTTCCCGCCCGGCCACCGGATCCGGCTGTCCCTGTCCACGTCGTACTGGCCGCTCGCCTGGCCGCCGCCGAGGCCCGCCGAGCTGAGCGTCCACGAGCGTTCCAGCACCGTCACCCTCCCCGTCCGGCCCGCGCACCGCCCCGACGACACGCCTGCCGACCCGTTCGGCGTCCCGGAGGGGACTCCGCCGCTGACGACGACCACGCTGACGCCTCCGGAGGAACGCTGGGAGGTGAGGCGCGACCTGATCGGCTACGACGCCGAACTGGACATCGTCAAGGACCGGGGCCTGATCCGCTGCGACGACATCGGCGTGGACGTCGGTTGCCGGGCTCACGAGCGGTACGCGGCGACGGCGGACGACTTCACCTCGGCGCGTGGCGAGTCGACGTGGACCATGCGCTTCGGGCGGGACGACTGGGACGTCAGCGTCGTGACCCACACCCGGCTCAGGTGCGACGAGCGGAGTTTCTTCGTGGACGCCACCCTCGACGGCTACGAGGCGGGGCGCCGCGTGTTCTCCCGTACCTGGAACGAAACCGTGCCGCGGGACCTGCTCTGACCGCAGCGCACTGGACGGCGAAGAGATCCGGGACCGTGGGGTGAACGGGACCGATTACGCGGGGCCGGGCGGGTCGACGACCACGCAGCAGCGGCCGGGGCGGGGTGCCAGCACCGCCCGTCCGGGCGGCTGTCCGCCCGCTTCGAGCAGTCCTCGTACCAGGTGCAGGTTCAGCCAGCACACCAGTTCCGTGTGCTCCCGGGCGAGCCGGTGGAAGGGGCAGTTGCGCAGGTCGACGCCCCCCTCGGCGGTCGTCGCGGGCTCGTAGCCGCAGCCGCGCAGCGCCGCCGTCAGGTCCGCGCCGCCGGCCGACCGGCCCGCCGCGTGCGCGGCGGCGGCCACCGCCTCCCGCACCGCCCCGGAGCCGTCGGCGGCGACGGCCTCGGCCAGCACCCCGGCCAGCAGGCCGTAGTCGCGGGGCGGCACGCTGACGGACAGCTCTTCGTCGGTACGCGCGTAGCGCTTGGCCGGGCGGCCCGCACCCGGGCCGCCGCGCCCCGCTGCGCGGGCGTAGCTGGTGTCGAGCAGGCCCGCGTCGGCCAGTTTGTCCAGGTGGTAGGCGGCCAGCGTGCGGCTGATCCCGGCCGCCTTCGCGGCGTCCTCCCGGCCGACGGGCTCGTCGCGGGTCCGCACGTACTCGTACAGCCGACGCCGCACCGGGTCGTCCAGGCTGCTCAGCTCGCTGATGGCGTCCCTGCCACGGTCCTCGTTCGTACCCACGCCGTCAATGTAACACCAATGAGATTTGACAAATTACGAGCGACATGGCCAGCCTGTAAAAACAACATGCCTTGTTGATACAGGGAGGACGCGGGGATGACTGCCACCGTCGCACTGCAGGTGATCGAGGACGTCCCCGGACCCGACCTGGAGGCCGCCGAGCGGGCCGCGCGGGAGTTCCTGCGAGCGCTCGGGGTCGTGGTGGACGGCGAGGGGGTGGGGGACACCCCGGGACGGATGGCCCGCGGCTATGCCGAGCTGCTCAGCCCGCGCCCCTTCCGGATGACCACGTTCCCCAACGACGAGGGGTACGACGAACTGGTCCTGGCCCGCGACATCCCCGTGCGCTCGGTCTGCCAGCACCACATGCTGCCCTTCGTGGGGGTGGCGCACGTCGGCTACCTGCCCGGCGCGCGGATCCTCGGACTGTCGAAGCTGGCCCGGGTGGTGGAGCACTTCGCCTGCCGCCCCCAGGTGCAGGAACGGCTCACCAAGCAGACTGCGGACTGGCTCGCCGAACAGCTCCGGCCCCGGGGAGTCGGGGTGGTCGTCGAAGCCGAACACACCTGCATGACCCTGCGCGGAGTGCAGGCCACCGGATCGAGGACGGTCACCTCCACCATGCTCGGAACCCTGCGCGACGACGCGGCGTCCCGGCAGGAGTTCCTCGCCCTCACCGGTGTCCAGCGGTAGCAGGGCAACCCCACGTCACACCACAGCGACTCGGAGGGCCGTCATGACCGCACCGCAGCGCCCGCCCCGGCGGATCGTGATCGTCGGCGCCGGCCTGGCCGGAGCCTCGGCCGCCGCCGCCCTGCGTGAACAGGGGTTCGACGGCGACGTCACCCTGTTCGGACAGGAGGGCCACGACCCCTACGAACTCCCCCCGTTGTCCAAAGGCGTCCTGCTGGGCGAGCGGGACGCGTCGGACCTGGTCCGGGAAGCGGGCTACTACGACGACCACGACATCGCCCTGTGCCGCGACACCACCGTCACCGCCGTGCGACCCGCCGACCACCTGATCGTCGACGCCGACGGCGCGGAACACGGATACGACCGGCTGCTGCTGGCCACCGGGTCCCGCCCGCGCACCCTGCCCGGGTTCGACGGACCCGGCGTGTACACGCTGCGCACCCTCGACGACTCCCTGGCCCTGCGGGAGAAGCTGACCGACGGAGCCCGCGTGGTGATCGTCGGGGCCGGCTGGGTCGGCTGCGAGGTCGCCTCCGCGGCCCGCGCCCACGGCGCCCACGTGACCATGCTCGACCCCGCCCCCCTGCCGCTGCGCCACGTCCTCGGCGACCGCGTCGGGGCGGTGTTCCGCGATCTGCACGCCGACCACGGCGTCACCCTGCGCCTGGGCGTCAAGGCGACCGGCACCCGCGACGGCGGCAGGACGGTGCACCTGGACGACGGCGGCGAACTGCCCGCCGACGTGGTCGTCGTCGGAGTCGGTGCCCTGCCCCGCACCGAACTCGCCCAAGCCGCGGGCCTCGATCTCGCGGCGGGCGGCGTCGCCGTCGACGCCGCACTGCGCACCTCCGCCCCCGACGTCTACGCGGCCGGTGACATCGCCGCCCACGACCACCCGCGGTACGAGGGACGGGTACGCGTCGAGCACTGGGCCAACGCCAAGGAGCAGGGCGCCCACGTGGCCGGCAACCTCCTCGGCGGCCACGACGCCTACGACGCGGACCCGTACTTCTTCTCCGACCAGTACGACCTCGGCTGCGAGTACCGCGGCCTGGCCGACCCCGCCCGCGACGAACTGGTCCTGCGGGGCGAGCCCGCCTCCCGCGAGTTCCTCGCCTTCTGGCTGCGCGACGGACGCGTCACCGCCGCCCTCAACGTCAACTCCTGGGACCACGGCGACGCGCTCACGGCCCTGGTCGCCACCCGCGCCCGGGTCTCCGCCCAGCGGCTCACCGAGGCGGACCCGCACACCCTCACCACCGGCGACGCGGCACCACGGCGGTGAGGACCCCCGGCCGACCAGCGACAGGAGCCACACGCCCCATGCACACCGCAGCAATCGAGCTCGAATTCCGCGGCCGCCGCATCACCGGCGACCGACCGCTGGTGATGGCGATCGTCAACCGCACACCGGACTCCTTCTACGACCGAGGCGCCACCTTCGCCGCCGAGGCGGCCCAGGCCGCCGTCGCCCGGGCCGTCGCCGAGGGGGCCGACATGATCGACCTCGGGGGAGTGGCGGCCGGCCCGGGTGAGGAAGTCACGGCCGCCGAGGAGGCCGCCCGCATCGTCCCGCTGGTGGAATGGGCCCGCGAGCGCTACCCCGATCTCCTGATCAGCGTGGACACCTGGCGCCACGAGGTCGGCGACGCCGTCTGCCGGGCCGGCGCGGACCTCCTCAACGACGCCTGGGCCGCCGCCGACCCCGAACTGATCGAGGTGGCCGCCGCCCACGGCGCCGGCTACGTGTGCACCCACACCGGCGGCCGCACACCCCGCGCCGAACCCTTCCGCCCCGGCTACCCCGACGTGGTGGCCGCCGTCCGTGACTTCGTCGTCCAGCTCGCCGAACGGGCCGAAGCCGCCGGCGTACCGCGCGGCGGCATCCTCATCGACGCCACCGGGTACGGCAAGAACACCACCGACCATCTTCTGCTGCTCCGCAACCTCCGCGAGTTCACCCAGACCGGCTGGCCGGTCCTGATGGCCCTGTCCAACAAGGCGTTCGTGGGCGAGATGCTGGACGTGGAACTGGAGGACCGGCTGACCGGCACCCTGGCGGCCACCGCCATCGCCGCTCGGGACGGCGCCGCCGTCTTCCGCGCCCACCAGGTCCGGCCCACCAGGCACGTCGTGGAGATGGCCGCAGGCATCAACGGCAGCCGTCCCCCCGCCCGCACCGCCACCTGGATCGCCTGATGCACCTGATCTGGCCCGCCGAACAGGCCCGCCCCATCGACGACGACGAACTGGAACGCCTCTACACCTACCCGGACCGTGAGCGCTGGCTCGCCGTCAACTTCGTCGCCAGTGCCGACGGAGCCGTGGAGATCGGCGGCCTGGCCAGGCCCCTGTCCACCCCGTCCGACCGCAAGGTGCTGCGGCTCGGCAGCGACCTCGCCGACGTCCTGCTGATCGGCGCCACCACCGCCATGGTCGAGGGCTTCCGCGGGGTCCACCCCGACCAGCACACCCTCGACCGCCGACGCCGCCACGGCCTGGCCGACGTCCCGCCCACCGCCGTCGTGACCACCGGCCGGACCCTGCCCCCCGACGCACCCGTCATCACCCGGGCCCGCGTCCCCACCCTCGTCCTCACCTGCGCGTCCGTACCCGTGCCCACCCGCCTGGCCTGGCAGGAGGCCGGAGCGGAGGTCGTCGTCGCGGGCGAGGACACGGTCGACCTCGCCGCAGCGGTCTCGGCCCTCACCCGGCGGGGACTGCGGCGCATCGACTGCGAAGGCGGACCCCACCTGTTCGGGGCACTCACCGGCGCCGGTCTGGTCGACGAACTCCGTCTGACCGTCTCCCCCCTGCTGGCGGCAGGCCCCGCCGGCCGGATCGCGACCAGTCCGCTCGTCCGGCCCACCGACCTGCACCTGGCCACCGCACTCGCCGAGGAGGGCACCCTGCTCCTGCGCTACCTCACGCGCCCCGACGGACCGCGCTGAGGTGGGGAGCCGGCGAGGCCGACGGGCACAGGACGGGCAGGCACCCTCCGCCGCGCCGGGTCCGACAGGGCCGCGTCGGCGGCCGCCGGGTCACGCCTCCGGAGGGTCCTCCGCGTCGCGGACCAGGAGCGCGATCTGCACCCGGTTCTCGACCCCCAGCTTGGCGAACAGGCTGCCGGTGTGGGCCTTGACCGTCGCGACGGTGATGCGCAGCCGCTCGGCGATCTGCGGATTGCCCAGTCCGTCCGCGATGGCCCGGGCGGTCTCCCGCTCCCGTTCCGTCAATACGGACAGCCGCTCGCGCGCGTCCTCGCGAAAACGGCCACGGACGTGCGAGGAGTCCGGGCCCGTGGCCGCGGCGATCACTCGCACCGTGGCCGCCGGGGACAGGACCGGGTGACCCTCCGCCACGGTGCGCACCGCGTCGAGGATCCCCGCGGGCGGGGTGTCCTTGAGGACGAAGCCGAGCGCTCCGGCGCGCAGCGCCCCGAGCACCAGGTCGTCGGAGTCGAAGGTGGTCAGCATCAGCACCCGCGGCGGCGCCGGCCGGGTGAGCAGCTCCCGGGTCGTCTCCAGACCGTCCCGGCCCGGCATCCGTACGTCCATCAGCACCACGTCGGGCCGCTGCTCGGCCACCACGGCGAGAGCGGCGTTCCCGTCGGCCGCCTCGGCCACGACGGTCAGGTCCGGTTCACCGTCGACGACGAGCCGCAGGGCCATGCGCACCAGTTGCTCGTCGTCGACGATGACGACCCGTACGGGATCACGTCGCGTGTCCATTCATGCGCCCCTTTCGCGGCGGTGGGCGGGGCCGTCCGGCCAGGGAAGCCGGGCGGTGAGAAGGTACCCGCCGTCGGATGTGGGACGGTGGCCGAGTTCGCCGCCGGCGACGGTGATCCGCTCGCCGAGGCCCAGCAGGCCGAAGCCGGAGGCCGGCGGCCGTGCGGGGCGCAGCGGGGCCGGGCCGTTGCGGACGCCGATGTCGAGGGTGCCGCCCGCGGCGCCGCCGAGGGTGACCCGCACGACCGCGCCGGGGGCGTGCTTGGCGGCGTTGGTCAGCGCTTCCTGGACGATCCGGTAGCAGGTCCGTCCGACGCCGTCGGGCGGGGTCCCGGCCACGGCGTCGGTGAGCCTGACGTCGAGACCCGAGGCGCGGGTGTCGGCCACCAGGTCGGGAATGCGGTCGAGGGAGGGCTGCGGGGGTTCCGGGCTGCCGGGGTCGGCCCGGAGCACGCCGAGGACCTCCCGCAGCTCTTCCAGTGCCTGGTGGGAGCCCTCGGCGATACCGCGGACCAGGACCCGGCTCTCGTCGGCGGAGAGATCACCGCGGTGGTCGAGCACCCCGGCCTGCATGGCGACCAGGGAGATGCGGTGCGCGAGGACGTCGTGCATCTCGCGGGCGATCCGGTTGCGTTCGAGGGCCCGTGCCTGCGCCGCCCGCGCGTGCTGCTCCCGTTCCGCGCTCTCCGCCCGTTCCCGCAGGGACCGCACCTCGACCCGCCGTGCCCCGACCGCCATGCCGGCGGCCACCGCGATCCCCGCGGTCAGCGCCGACACCACGACCTGGACCCACCACAACCCCTCGGCCGCCTCCTGCACCGGATAGACCCCGCCGGCGAGCTGTGACGCGGCCACGTAGGCCACGACGACGACCCCGATCTCCACCGGGCGACGACGGGTGGCGACCGAGCACAGGGCCAACAGCGCGGCCCCGGTGGCGAGCGCCGACACGGCCGAGGCGATCGCGACCGTCACCGCGACCGTGCGGGGCCATCGCCGCCGCCACCGGAGCACCGTCAGGCAGCCCAGGGCCACCAGCGGATCACCGACGAGGATCCAGGACCCCGGCTCGCCGGATCCGTTCCGCGCCAGCGCGACGGTCGCGAGCCAGACCGGCACGCTCAGGACCGCGGCCACCAGCAGCCGCCATGCGTGCCGCCACTCCCCGAGCCGCGGCACAACGTCGTTGTTCACCAGGCCATTGTCGCCACACCGTGCGACCGGCGGATCAGACCGAGGACCGATGCGCCTTCGACCCAGGTCTAACCGGTGCCTCTCCCGCGGTCGGAGGCGGAGCCGGTCCGCCGGGCCGATGTGCCGACCGCGTCCGGTGAACAGACTCGTTCACGTCCAGGTCGCCCCCCACAGGAGGACACCTCATGCGCAGAAGTCTGTCCCTCGCTCTCGCCGCCGCCGCGTTGGCGGTGACCGCGTTGCCGTCGTCGTCGGCGGCCGCGACGACACCGCCGGGCGCCCTGCGGTGGGGCCCGTGCCCCGAGGGTGCCGCCGCTCCCCGCCTGGAGTGCGCGACGCTCCGGGTGCCGCTGGACTACCGCCACCCGGACGGCCGCCGGATCGAGGTCGCCGTCTCCCGGCTGGCGAGCGAGAAGCCGTCACAGCGGCGTGGCGTCCTGCTGACCAACCCGGGCGGCCCGGGCGGCTCCGGCCTTCTGTACCCGGCCGTGCTCGCCGCCTCCGGGCTGCCCCAGAAGGTGCTCGACTCCTACGACATCATCGGCTTCGACCCGCGCGGGGTCGGCCACAGTACGCCGGTGACCTGCGACCTGACGCAGGAGCAGCAGTGGCGCGGCAACTTCCCGCCGTACGCGCACACCGCGGCCGACGTCACACGGGCGGCCGGGCCCGCGCGGAAGATCGCCGAACAGTGCGACAGCTCGCGGACGGCGTGGATGCTGCCGCACACGACCACCGCCAACACGGCACGCGACATGGACCGCATCCGGACGGCGCTGGGCGAGCCGAGGCTGTCGTACCTCGGGGCCTCCTACGGAAGTTACCTCGGCGCGGTCTACACCACGCTGTACCCGCGGCGCGGCGACCGGATCGTGCTCGACAGCAACATGGGGCCCGGCGGCTACGACATCACGGCCATGCGGCTGTTCGCCCGCGGGCTGGAGGACCGCTTCCCCGACTTCGCCGCGTTCGCCGTCGCGCACCCGGAATACGGCCTGGGCTCCACGACGCAGCAGATCAGGGCCAAGTTCTTCGAGCTGGCGGACCGACTGGACGCCAAGCCGCAACAGGACGTCGACGGGACCGCGTTCCGCGCGCACACCTTCGAACTGCTCTACACGGACGGCTCCATGCCGCGGCTCGCCGAGTTCTGGCAGGCGGCCGACACGGGCGCGCAACTGCCGCTCCCCGAGCCGCCCGCGGACCTGGAGAACCTCATGGCCTCGCGTTTCGCCGTGGTCTGCGGCGACTCGCGCTGGCCGAGGACGATACGGGCGTACCGGCGCAACGTCGTCGTCGACCGGCTCAGGTACCCGATGCTGGGCGGCTCCACGGCGAGCATCAACCCCTGCGCGTTCTGGCCGCGGAAGCGGACGGAACCGCCGGTACGCATCACCGACCGGGGCCCGTCCACCGTACTGATGCTGCAGAACGAGCGCGACCCGGGCACCCCGCTCGCCGGCGCCCGGGAACTGCGGCGGGCCTTCGGCGGGCGGGCCACGCTGGTGACCGCCGACCAGGGCGGTCACGGTGTGTATCCGTACGGCCGCAACGCCTGCGCCAACGATGCGGCGACGACGTTCCTGACCACCGGAGAACGACCTGCGCGGGACCTCGCCTGCGCGGCGCGACCGGTCAAGTGAGCGAGTGACGAAGGAGCCGGAGATGTTCGAGGAGATGCGCAACCGTCGTGCCGCCCGGCGGATCACCCCCGGGGACGGCCGGCCGCTCCGGCGGTTCCGCTGGTGGCAGCTGCCCTACCGCTCCCTGTTCTATCTCCGGCTGCCGGACGGTGGCGGCGGGCAGGCGGTCTACGCCGTGGACGTCAGACGCGGTCAGGACCAGACCTCCGCGCAGGCCAAGGCCGACCTGTACCTCGACGGCAGGCACCACGCCCGGTCGAGGCTTCCCGCCGCCTTCCCGGTCCCGGGCGGCACCGTCGAGGTGCGGCTGAGCAAATTCGGGTTGCGGCGCTGCCACTACGTCACCACCAAGGGCACCGAGCAGCTGCTGGTCCCGGACCGCGACTCCGCCGAGGGGCGCCGCGCCCACCTCGACCGTGCGCACCCCGCGCTGAGCCGCGGGATCGGCGCCCTCTCGCTGACCGCGCTCGTCGTCTCGCTGGCCGGCCTGGCCGCGCAGATCGCCGAACACATCACGGCGGTACCCGCGGTGGCCGAGCGGGTCGGGGCCCTCACCTCGCCCGTACACCTTTCGGTCACCGGCAACGCCGTGCTGACCCTGATCACCTTGTCGGCCGGCACGGAACGGGCTCTGCGGCTGCGCTACAACCGGCTGCTCGACGGCACGGCGGGCTGACCACTCGGGTGAACAGGTCCCTGTTCCCGGCTTTCGGCGCCACCGGCGGACATGGGAAAGGGCAGGTGGAACCGCGTCGGCTGCCATGAGGCAGGATGGGCGGGTGAACGGTGACATGGACCCGCCAGCCCTGAGCCCGGTCAGGGGAGTCTCCCGCTGCGTCGTCGTGGCGCTCGCCGTGGCGGGAGCGGCTTGGACCGCCAGAGGCATCTGGCAGATCCGACTGGCCGTGGCCGGCCGGCCGGTCTCGGGTCCGCCGGACCAGGGAGACGGCCGGCATCGCCCGCTGACCACCTTGGAGAACGCCTACCATCTCGTCAGTACCTGTGGTGACCTTGCCACGGTGCTGTGCGCCATAGCCTTTCTGGCCTGGTTGCTGCGCGTCCGCGACAACGCGCGTGCGCTCTCCGGGCGGCGGTTGCGCTATGGCCTGCCCTGGGTCTGTCTCGGCTGGGTCGTCCCCATAGCGAACTTCTGGGTGCCCCGCGGCATCGTGGCGGAGGTCCACCGTGCCGGTGACCCGGAGGCCCGCCTGCCGCGGAGCGTGAACCTGTGGTGGGGTCTGTGGCTGATCGGCGCCCTGAGCGGGGTGGGTCTGATGTACGCCGACTCGACCGACGCCGTCATCGCCCGCGCCTACTCCGATGTCACCCCGTTGCTGGTGGCGGACGCTGCCGTGGTCGGCGCCGCCCTCGCCTGCGCCCTCATGGTCCGCGCCCTCACGGGGGCCCAGCAGCGCCGGATCGAGGCACTGAGGCCCGTGAGCGAGTGAGGCGTCGTCGCGGGACGCCGTGTCCGGCACGGTGCCGGACACGGGACTCGCGCGGCTGCTACGTGTCGGCGGCCAAGGCGGCCAGGTAGCCGTCCAGGAGCTCGACCTGCCGCTCCGGCGGGAACGTCGACGGGTCGAAGAGTGCTTGGACCACCAGTCCGAGCACGAAGGACTGCGCGCCCTCCGCGAGCTGTGCGGGGTCGCTCGGGGGCAGTTCACCGAGTTCCTGCGCGGCGGCCACCCGCACGCGCAGCCTCTCGCGGCCCTGGGCGTACTTGCGGGCGTAGTCGGTGGCCAGGGCCGGGTCGGAGAGCGCGGCGTCCCAGGACGAGACCCAGACGCGGTTGCCGTCGGTGGTCTCGGGGGTCAGCGGCAGGATGTCCAGCAGAGCGTCCCTGAGGGCGGCCAGGCCCTCGCCCGCACGGCGGCGGGGGCGGGAGAGGGTGCGCTGTTCGAGCAGGTCGAGGGCGTACTCGACCAGGGCGCGCTTGGTGGGGAAGTAGTGCGTGAGCAGGCCCGTGGTCGCACCGAGTTCGGCGGCGACGGCGCGCAGGGTCAGGCCGGCGAAACCGCGGGTGGCCATGACCTGCCAGACCGCCGCGGAGACGTCCCGCCGCCGGGCCTCGTGATCTCCCTTGGTGCGTGGCATGCCGCCACGCTACATTGACATAACACGTGTTGTGCAAACGGGGAGGTCTCATGTTCTCGGTGTCGCTCGGTGGCGCTGCCCGCCTCGGTCCGCTGGAGGTGTGGCACGCCGAGGAGTTCGCCGGTCATCTGGACCGGGCGCGGGAACACATCCGTCCCTGGGTCGGACCCGCGTTCGTCACCGACGACGTGGAGGGAGCGCGGGCCACCCTTGAGCGGTATGCCGCACGCCAGGCCGGCGACGGTGCCCGCATGTACGGCATCTGGCGGGAGGAAGCGCTGGTCGGCGGTGTGATGTTCACCGCCTTCGACGCCGCCTTCGGCACCTGCGAGATCGGCTGCTGGCTGGAGCCGTCGGCCGAGGGCCACGGTCTGGTCACGCGGGCCTGCGGCCTGTTGCTGGACTGGGCCTTCACGGTCCGGGGACTGCACCGGGCCGAATGGCACTGCCGGGCGGACAACGACCGCAGTGCCGCGGTGGCCGAGAGGCTCGGCATGACCCTGGAAGGCGTACGACGCGAGGCGTGGCCGTACGCGGGTGTGCGTCACGACAAGCAGGTCTGGGCGGTTCTGGCCCCCGACTGGCGAACCTGAGTGCCCCTGCCTGCAGGGCTCGGCACGGGCCCCGTCCGGCATGCCGCCGCGCGGGCGGTCGAGGTGGGCGCGCGACGGCGGCGGGCCGTCACCGCGGCTCGGTGGAGATCTGGATCAGGTTGCCGCAGGTGTCGTCGAAGACGGCGGTGGTGACCGGGCCCATCTCCAGGGGTTCCTGGGTGAAGCGGACGCCGAGGGCGCTCATGCGCGCGTACTCGGCGTGCACGTCGGCGACGGCGAACTGGGCGAGGGGGATCCCGTCCTCGACGAGAGCGTCGCGGTAGGGCTTGACGGCCGGGTGGCCCGCGGGCTCCAGCAGGAGTTCGGTGCCGCCGGGCTCGTCGGGGGAGACGACGGTCAGCCACCGGTCCTGTTCGCCGACCGGTACGTCGTGCTTCTTCACGAAGCCGAGCACCTCGGTGTAGAACTCCAGCGCCTTGGCCTGGTCGTCGACGAAGAGGCTGGTCAGGTGGATCCGCATGGGGTGTTCTCCTTAGGTTCGGACGTGCCGGGGACCGGCCATCGCTCGGTGATGTGCCGCAGTGGCGCGGTGTTCAGGTCGTGGTACTTGTAGCGGCCCTCGCGCCGGGACTCCACGAGCCCGGCGGCCTCGAGCACGGCGAGGTGCTGGGAGACCCCCTGGCGGGAGATGGCCAGCCGGTGCTTCATGCTCAGCCGCGAGCAGATCTCGAACAGGGTCTGTCCGGACTTCTGCACGAGTTCGTCGAGGATGATGCGGCGCGTGCGGTCGCCCAGGGCTTTGAAGAGTTCGTCGGCCACCACGTCATGATAGGCAAGCGTGCACTTGCCTATCAAGTCGGGCGGTGCCCGTCCGCTTCAGACGGAGTGCTCCTCGGCGTAGCGGGCCAGCCCCTCCGCCATGCCCCGCATGAACTTCTGGAGGTAGCGAGGCATGAACCAGCCGAGCAGCCGGCTCGTCTCGTACTCGCCGTACCAGTGAATGGCCGTGCCCGAGCCGCCGGCTGCCGGGGTCAGCTCGATGCGCGCGCGATAGTTGCGCATCGAGGAGTTGAACGCGTCCTCGTAGGCCAGCACGCGTCCCTCGACCTTCTCGGTCAGCCTTTCGCCGGTCACGGTGCGTCCCGTCCGGAAGGCCCGGACAGCCCCGACGGCGTCGTCGCCGCCCGGGTCGAGGCCGGCCGACCGTGCCGTGTCCAGGCTGTCCACCTTGGACCACAGCGGCCAACTCGAGGCGTCGACCAGCAGCTTCCACACGGTCTCCGGCGAGGCGCCGGTCGTCACGGTGACGTCGTACGTGTGCATCGTGCGGTACTCCTGTGCGTCGGTGGAGGCGAGTGCGGGGACGTGGGTCACGCGTCGAGGAAGCGCAAGAGCTCCGCGGTGACGAACCGGGGGTTCTCCTCCACGAGCCAGTGCCCCGCCTTCGGAACGTCCACGGCCCGCACGATGTTGCCCAGACGTGGGGCGACCGTGCGTCGTATCGCGTCGAGCTGACCCTGGGCGGTCATGAGCAGGGTCGGGGCACGTACCGGTTCCGCCGCCACGGTGTCGCGGACGTCCTCGTCGAGGGCGCGGTAGAGCTCGAAGCCGCCCGTCAGGGCCTCGGGGCGGCTGTAGGTCCGTGCGTACTCGTCGACCTCGGCGCCGGTGAACGGGGACCGTTCACGGGTGCCGCCGAACGCCGTGCCGCCGTAGGAGACCTGGGGGTAGAACAGGGACAGGTACGCGCGGACATCGTCGCCCACGACCGCCTCGGGGACCTTCCGCTGGGAGTGGAAGGCGATGTGCCAGCTGAGCGAGCGGTAGGTGGGCGCGTCGACCGCGGGCCCGGGCAGCGGCAGGTCGAAGTAGCCGAGCCGTGCCGTGTCGTCGGGGAACCGGCTGGCGTACTGGAACGCGACCGCCGCGCCGAAGTCGTGCCCGATGACGCGGGCGTCGTCCACCCCGAGCCGGTCGGCGATCAGCTCGTGCACGTAGCGGGCCAGCGTGGCCTTGTCGTAGCCGGTCGGTGAACCGGTGCTGTCGCCCAGCCCGGGGAGGTCGACGGCGTAGACGGTGTGGTGTTCGGCGAGTTCCGGCATGATCGGCCACCAGCCGTACCAGGTCTGCGGCCAGCCGTGGATCAGCACGACCGGTGTGCCCCGGCCGCCGGTCACGTAGTGCATGCGGACGCCGTCGACCTCGGCGAACTCGTGACGGAAGGTGCCCTCGAAGCGGGGATCGTCCTGCGTGGCGGCGGCGTGGGCGGGAGCGTCCTGACGTGGTGTCGGTGTGGAACAGGCCGCGGTGGCCAGCGCGAGCAGGAGGGCGAGGACGACGGTTGCCCGTGCGCGCGTGGCTCGCAGGGCGCGGCACGGCAGCGGCCGTTGTGCAGTGATCATGTGCGTCTCATCCTGAGGAGAGCGGAACGGTGGCGAGGTGCCTCGCCGGCAGTCTTGCCGGGCACGTCGCGCCTGGCACGAAACCTTGCGGTTACGGCAAGTCGGACCCGCTTGTCCACCGGCCCTTCTCGCTGAACAGGTCGATCAGGTAGGTCTCGACGACCGAGTCGCCGATGTACTCGGAAGTGGCGTCGGACAGCAGCGGCCGGACGCGTGACCAGGCGCCGTCCGCGCCGACCCGCGGGCCCGTGACGGCGGAGGCGCCGACACCGCACCGACATCGCAGGTCAGCGGTACGCTCCGCACCTTCCGCGTCGGGCGGCGGGATGCGGCGGCAGAGGTGTCCGGGCCGGGCCCGCCGACTCCCGTATGCGGCGGCAGGCATCCGTCACGCTCGGCGGGGCAGTCGCAGTTCACGACAACTCCCCGCGACGCACACAGAGATGAGCGTGATGACGTGTCCTTCCCCGAACACCCCGCAACGCCCGCCGGTTCGACGCAGCCCGGGGCCGGAGCCGGGCGCGGCAACGGAATGGCGATCGCCGCGCTCGTGCTCGGCATCCTGGCCGTGGTCCTCTTCTGGACCGTCATCGGCGGTGTGGTGCTCGGCATCCTCGCGCTGGTCTTCGGCATCATCGGCGCGCGCAGAGCCCGGGGCGGCAGAGCGCCGCGCCGCACGATGTCCATCTTCGGGGCGGTGCTGGGCGTGCTCGGGGTCATCGGTTCCGTGGTGATCATCGCGATCGGCGCGTCGATCCTGAACTCGGACGAGTTCAAGGACTTCGACGACTGTGTGCGGCACGCCGACACTCAGAGCGAACGGGACGCCTGCGCGGACGACTTCAACGAGGACGTCGACAACTGACCCGTGGCGTGCCTGCGCCGGTCGCGCCGCCGAGCCGGCGGAAGAAGCTCAGCGCGGCGGCCCGGGGCGCAGGTCGAGGGTCCAGTTCTGGCCGACGAGGTCCTGGCCGTAGCTGTGGTGGTGCGCCTCGTCGGCGAGGGTGAAGCCGAAGCTCTGGTAGATCCTGCGCGCCGCCACGAGTACGTCGTTGGTCCACAGTGTCACCTGCTGGTAGCCCGCCTCGCGGGCGAAAGCGAGGCACTCTCCGACCAGACGCGTTCCGAGGCCGAGGCCCCTGCCCCGCGGGGTGACGAGCAGGATCCGCAGCTTGGCCACCTCCGGCCGGTCGCCCGCGACGAGGAAGACGCAGCCCACGCGCCGGCCGTCGGCCTCGGCGATCCAGCCCGCCTCGCGGGCCGGGTCGTGCCGCGCGGCGTAGTCGGCGACGATCCTGGCGACCAGCGCCTCGAAATCGGTGTTCCAGCCGAACTGCTGGTCATAGGTCTCGCCGTGGGCCATCACCACCCACCCCAGGTCGCCGGGCCGGTCGGCGCGGCGTACGGCGACGTTCTCCTGATCTCGTTGCGGCATGTGGCGCTCTCCCGGCCTTCGCGGTTCATTCCGTCGCATCACTGCATCACCGCATCACTGAAACAGTCGTTTCAGTTAGGCTAGCCGCATGTCCCAGGAAGCGCCAACCCCCTCGGCCCGGCGGAACGAACTGCTGGAGGCCGCCTACCGGTACGCCCTCACCCACGGACTGGCCGGCCTGTCCCTGCGCCCCCTGGCCGGGGCCATCGGCTCCAGCCCGCGGGTCCTGCTCTTCCTCTTCGAAAGCAAGGACGGGCTGCTGCGCGCGCTGCTGGCACGGGCGCGCGCCGACCAACTGGCGCTCCTGGAACGGGCCGGGGGGCCCGATCGCCCCGCGGGACTGGCGCCGGCCGTCGAACGGGTCTGGACATGGCTCGCCGCGAAGGAGCACCGGCCCTTGCTGCGGCTGTGGGCCGAGGCCTACGCGCGCTCCCTCAACCAGCCCGACGGAGCCTGGGCCGGGTTCGCCCGTGCGACGGTGGACGACTGGCTCGGCGTCCTGGCCGGCTTCCAGACACCGTCCGAACGTGCCGGCGAGGACGGGCTCGCTCGCCGCACCCTGGCCCTGGCCGTCCTGCGGGGCGCGCTGCTCGACCTTCTCGCCACGGACGACGAGGAGCGGCTCACCGCGGCCGTCGTGCAGCAGAGCCGGGTGGCGCTGTATGGGCGCGACCAGCCGGAGCGATGTGACTAATGTGAACGGCATGAGCGAACACTCGGAGCGTTCCGTCGTCGTCGAACGCACCAGCAGCGGCCAGTTCGTGGCGACCAACGCCAGCGGCGCATCGATCCGTTTCGGCACGTCTCCGGACGGCGAGCAGGACGCCGGGTTCACCCCGGTCGAGTTGTTCCTGGCCGCGATCGGCGGCTGCTCGGCCGTGGACGTCGATATCGCGACCGGCCGGCACGCGCAGCCCACCCGGTTCTCCGTGACGGTCACGGGGGACAAGGTCAGCGACGACCTGGGCAACCGCATGACGAACCTCGAGGTCGCGTTCACGGTGGCCTTCCCGGACGACGAGGGGGCGGAGCGCGCCCGCGCGATCCTGCCCCGCGCGGTCAAGGCGTCCCATGACCGTCTGTGCACCGTGAGCAGGACCGTCGAGATCGGCACCCCGGTGAGCACGACGGTCACCGACGCCTGACGCCTCACGTCCGCGCCATACTGGTGTAAAGGGGGTGAAATCCCTAAGGGCGAGTTCGTGGAGGCGCAGCGATGGAGCAGCACGCCGAGAACGAGGACGACCACACGACGGATGCCACGGAGGAGCGCGGCCCCGATGTCTTCCTGGACGTCCCCCAGCTCAAGGTCGACGAGCTCGACCTCGACGTGGAGAACCTGCGGGCCCGGGTGTCCCTCCAGGCCGAGGTGCTTGACCTGCTCAAGCTGAACGTGGGCGCCGACGTCGCGCTCGGCCAGGTCCACCTCGGCATCTCAGGCGTCGAGGCACAGGCCCAGCTCAAGGTCCGCTTGGACAACGTCGCGCTGATCATCAACCGGGTCCTCACCACGCTCGACCGCAATCCGCAGATCCTGGAGGACCTGGCCCGCGGCATCGGGAACGCCGCGCAGGACGTCGCAGAGGGGGCCGGGTCCGCGGTCGAGGACGTCGGCGGCAGCGCCGGCGAGGCACTCGGAGAGGTGGCACAGGGCGTCGGCGAGGTCGGCGTGGGCGCGGGCGACGCCGCGCTGGAGACCGGACGGGCCGCGGGGCGAAGCGTTCGCCGCACCGCGCAGGAGGCCGGGGCCGGGGAGGCAGCCGGGAAGACCGCTCGCCGGGCCGGTGGAACGGCTGGTTCCGTCACTCGCACGGACCATGGCACGCACCGCACCGCCTCCCCGGGCGCCTCGGGCGGGGACTCCGCCCGTCGGCGCCGCACACGCGACGACGAGTCCGGGGCCACGCGGCCCATCGGGCGCCGGGGTGTCAGGAAGCGCGAGGAGCCGCCCTGAACGGACCCGCCGGCGTCGCCGTCCGCTGAGACACCCACCGGGCACCTCGCGGGCCCCGCCCCCGCCGTCTCCTTCGACGCGGTCGTCAGCGGCGGCCGTCTGCGCTTCGAGGAGGCACCACGGACCCGGGTCTCCTTCCCCGGCACCGGCGCGCGCGAGTCGGTGTCCCGCACTGAGCGGACCAACCTCCCCCAGCGGGTGGAGCCCGGGCACGACTACCGCGACGTGACCGTGCGGTACCACCTCGCCAGCCGTCCCACCGGGCCGGGCGACGACAGCCCGGCGGCCCGAGACGGACCGTGAGCACACGGCCGACGGCCGACGATGATGGACGTATGGCAGCACAGGAACCCGACCGGCCCGACAGCGGTCCGTCGCTGGAGCAGATCCTCGGTCTGATCGCCCCCGGCATGCTGGATGTCGTCGTGGCGCCGCGCGGCTCCGGTGTGCCAGTGGCCGACGTGGTGCTGCACGACCCGGGTGAGGAGCGGGACGACGACGCCTGGGCGGCATCCGGACTGATCCTGCTCGCGGTCGGTGTGGACGTCGCCTCGCCGGAGGCGGTCGACGTGCTGCGCGGTGCCGACCGGGCCGGAGCCGCGGCCGTGGTGCTGAGGCGGGGTGCTCGCGGGCCGCGGACGGCGCTGCTGGAGGCGGCCGCTTCGGGACGTACGGCGCTGCTCACCCGGCGGCCGGGGCAGGGATGGACGGAGCTGCTCGGCCAGCTGCGCACCGCCCTGGCGCACAGCGCCCCGACCGGAACGGCCGGGGTGGCGGGCCTGCGGCTCGGTGACCTGTCAGGACTGGCCAACACGGTGGCGGCCCTGGTCGGCGGCGCGATCACCATCGAGGACCCTCAGTCGCGGGTGCTCGCCTACTCGCGAATGGACCATGAGCCGGACCCGATGCGCAGGCTGACGATCCTCGGACAGGAGGTCCCGCGCTGGCGGGTGGACGAACTGCGCGAGAGCGGCTTCTTCCAGGCCCTGTGGAGCACCGACGGCGTCGTACGTCTGCCCGCCGACGACCGGTACGCGGAACGGCTGGCCGTCGCGGTGCGCCACGGGTCGGAGGTCCTCGGCTCGCTCTGGGCCGCCGCCGACGGCCGGCCGCTGGCCGAGGACGCGGCGGCGGCGCTGCACACGGCGGCGCGGGCCGCCGTGCCGCATCTGTCCCACCACCAGACCTGGGGCCGGGCCGCGGCCAGGGCGCGCGAGGGCGCGGTGCACGCCCTGCTCGACGGGAGCGGGCAGGCGGCCCGCGTCGCGCACGAAGCCGGGGTCGCGCCGGGCCGGCCGTACACGGTGATGGTCGCGGAGGCCTACGACGGCCGGGATCTGGCAGGTGCGCCCAACGGGACAGCGGGAGCAGCCGCCGAGCAGCGGGTGCTGGACGTGCTCGCGCTGCAGGCCGCGGCGTACCGGCCGGGCTGTGCGACGGCGCGGTCGGGGCGACGGCTGTACGTCCTGCTTCCGGCGGGGGAGGAGGAGAGGGACCCGGCGCGGGCCCTGCTGGCGGCGGCTCGCTCGGTGCCGCGCGGTGTGGTGTTCGCGGGCGTCGGCCCGGTGACGTCCGACCTGTCGGAGCTGCCCGCGTCGCGCGAGGCCGCGGAGCTGGTGGTGCGGGTGCTGGGGGAGCGGGCCGCGCGGCTGCCTGCCGCGGACGTGGTGTCCGCGGTGGCGGCGTTCGGTGAGCTGGTTCCCGAGGTGTCCGCGCTGCGGGTGCTCGACCGGATCGCGCCGTTGTGGGAGAACCTGTCGGGTCCGGTGCACGCGATGGTGGAGCACGACCGGGCGCACGGCTCGGAGTACGGCGCGTCGGTCGCCGCCTACATCGACGCCTTCGGTGACACGGGCACGGCAGCCGGTCGTCTGAACGTGCATCCGAACACCCTGCGGTACCGGCTGCGGCGGGCCCGGGAGCTGTTCGGCATCGACCTGGCGGACCCGACCGTACGGCTCCTGGCGGACATCGGACTGCGGCTGGCGCGGCGCACGGGGTGAGACCGCGGCCCGGGACATTGATCATCTCACTGTGGTGATGCACAGCATTTTGGTTCGACCGTGGTCGCACCGAACGAAGACGCGGCGGGTTCCGCGGAACGAAGCTGTGCAAGGCAGAACGGCCGGCCGCCCGACGAGCGCCGTGCACGACCGACGCGTCTGGAGTGTGTTGACAGTGACTTCCGGTTCCCCCCACCAGCGCGGCAGCGCCCGTGAAGCCGCCCTCGCCCGGGCCGTCGAGGACGGCCTGCTGGGCCCGCGGGCGCCCCTGGTCGGTCTCCTCGACGTCGACGGTGTGCTTGCCGCCGTCGAGGCGCTGAACGAGGCGTTCGAGGGACCGGCCGCGGTACAGCACACGTTCGCGGCGAAGGCGTGCGGGCTGGTGCCCGTGCTGCGGCTGCTCGCGGAGGCGGGCATGGGGTGCGAAGTGGCCTCACCCGGAGAACTGGAGCAGGCACTGGCGGCCGGGTTCACCTACGACCGGCTGGTCTTCGACAGCCCCGCCAAGACGGTCGAGGAGCTCGAGTTCGCCCTGGCCCACGGAATCGCGATCAACCTGGACAACTTCCAGGAGATGGCCCGCGTCGACGGCCTGCTGGCCGGCCGAGAGGCCTCCGGGCCCATCGGGCTGCGAGTGAACCCTCAGGTCGGCGCCGGTGCCATCGGTGCGATGAGTACGGCCACCGCGACCTCCAAGTTCGGCGTCGCACTGCGCGACGAGGGAGCCGTCGACGCGGTGATCGAGGCTTTCGCGCGCCGGCCGTGGCTCAACCGGCTGCACGCCCACGTGGGCTCCCAGGGCTGCCCGCTGCCGCTCATCGCCCAGGGGGTGCGGGCGGCGTACGAACTGGCCGAGCGCATCAACACCGAACTGGACCGCGCCCAGATCACCGGACTCGACATCGGCGGTGGCCTGCCCGTCGACTTCGACAGCGATGACGACCGCCCGACGTACGCGGACTACGTCGCCGAACTCCGCACCGCCGTACCCGGCCTCTTCGACGGCCGCTATGCCCTGATCACGGAGTTCGGCCGTTCCCTGCTCGCCAAGAGCGGCACCATCGGCTCGATCGTCGAATACACCAAGACGGCCGGCGGCCGGCGGATCGCGGTCACGCACGCCGGCGCCCAGGTGGCCACCCGCACGGTCTTCATGCCGGACGCCTGGCCGCTGCGCGTCGGGGTGTTCGACGCCACGGGCCGTCCCAAGCAGGGCCCGACCGAGGTCGTCGACGTCGCGGGCCCGTGCTGTTTCGCCGGCGACCTGACGGCGACCGGGCGCGAGCTGCCGGCCGTCGAGCCGGGCGACGTGGTGGCGCTGTACGACACCGGGGCGTACTACTTCTCCTCGCACTTCTCCTACAACTCCCTGCCACGGCCCGCCGTCTACGGCTATCGGACGGATTCCGGCGGACGGGTCGCCTTCGCCCTCGTGCGCGAGGCGCAGAGCGTGCGCGGCGTGGTCGAGGAGAGCGGACTCTCCCAGGCGGACGCCCTGGTGGCGCTGCGCGCCGGCGACGCCGCGGACGAGGCGAAGGAGACGGCGGAATGACACGCGGGAGGGCACCCTCCGCCTCCGTCCCACCGCCCTGCCCACCCGCTGAGCGGGCGTAGGCGCGTGGTGCCTGCCGGTGGTGTCTACCCGGTTCCGGACCGGCCACCCGGTCTCATGGCCGTATGACTCTCGATCGGCCGATGTACCGCGTCAAGCGGCGTCTGCTCGGCAAGCCGCTCACCACCGAACGTGTCACCGAGGAGAAACTGAGCAACCGGACGGCCCTCGGGGTGCTCGCCTCCGACTGCATCAGTTCGTCCGCCTACGGCTCCGAGGAGATGCTCCGGGTCCTCGTGCCGGTCGCCGGAGCGGCCGCGTTCACGCTGGTCATGCCGGTGACCGGGGCGATTCTGCTGGTGTTGCTGCTGCTGACACTCTGCTACAGCGATGTCGTCACGATCTACAGCCGGGCCGGCGGCTCCTATGTGGTGGCCCGGGAGAACTTCGGGCCGAACATCGCGCAAGTCGCCGCGGTGGCCCTGCTCGTCGACTACATCGTCACTGTCGCCGTCCAGGTGTCGGCCGGCACGAGCGCGCTGATCTCACTCGCCCATCTCGTCGGCAACGGCTGGACGGGGCTGGATCACCTCCAGTTGCCGGTCTCCGTGGCGGTGATCGTGCTGCTGGGGTTCGGGAATCTGCGCGGGGTGCGCGAGGCGGGCCGGATGTTCGCGCTGCCCGCCTACCTCTTCGTCGCCGCGATGGGCCTGGTCTTCGTCGTCGCGGCGGTGCGCGGACTGAGCGGCGGGCTGCCGCACGCCGACCTGAACGCTCCCGGCGTCGTGCCTCTGGGGACCCCGGGCGACGGCTGGCTCTACGGTGCGTCGCTCTTCATCGTGCTGCGTTCCTTCGCCAACGGCGGCTCCTCCCTCACCGGACTCGAAGCGATCTCGAACGGCATCTCCGCCTTCCGCGAACCACAGGGCCGCAACGCCCGGCACACCCTCATCGCCATGAGCTGCGTGCTCGCCGTCCTGGTCCTGGGCGTCTCCACCCTCGCCCACTTCACCCACGCCGTCCCGTACACCGACGGGACCCCGACCGTCATCGCACAGGAGGCGAGGCTCGCCTTCGGGAACGGCACCGTGGGGACGATCGGTCTGGTCCTCGTCCAGCTGGCGACCGCGCTCGTCCTCTACACGGGTGCCAACACGCCCTTCACCGGGTTTCCGTACCTGGCCAGCTTCGTCGCACAGGACCGGTTCCTGCCGCGGGTGCTCACCCGGCGCGGGCACCGGCTGGCCTTCTCCAACGGCATCGTCACGCTCTCCGCGCTCTCGCTGGCCCTGCTGCTCGGCACGGGCGCCAACGTGGACAAGCTGGTGGCCCTCTACGCGATCGGCGTGTTCACCGCCTTCACCATGGCAGGGGCCGGTCTCACCGCCTACCACCTGCGCAGGCGCGAGTCACAGCGCCGGGTGAAGATCGCGGTCAACGCGCTGGCGGCGGTCGTCTCCGCCGCCGTGGTGCTGATCTTCGCCGTCACGAAGTTCACCGAGGGCGCCTGGCTGGTCGTCGTGGTCTTCCCACTCGGGGTCTGGGTACTGATCCGGATCAACCGCGAGTACCGGCGCGAGGCCGCCGCCCTGGAGCGGCTGCCCGTGGGCGCGGACCGGCCGCGTACGCGCCGCCACCGGGTGTTCGTGCTGGTCGAGACGCTGGACCTGGCCACTCTGAAAGCCCTGCGGTACGCCCACGAGCTGCGGCCCGACAACGTCAGGGCGGTCCACTTCGCCATCGACGAGGCACACGCGCGCCGGCTGTCCGCTCGCTGGGCGTCCACGTCCGCGACCTCGGTCGAGTTGGAAGTGGTGGCGTGCCCCGACCGCCGCCTCCGTCACGCGATGCGGGAACTCGCCGTGAGAACCACGGACGACGGGGACACGTCCCTGACGGTGCTCGTGCCCCGGCGGATGTACGCCAACGCCCTCGGCAAACTCCTCCACCGGGGCACGGGGGAGAAGATGTCCAGAGCGCTGGAGCAACTGCCGCACGTGGCGGTCACGATCCTGCCGTTCAACGCGTCGCACGCCATGCAGGCCCTGGAACGGGACCAGCTGCCCGACGTGGACTGATCTTGTCGCTCAGTCGCTCAGTCGCTCAGTCGCTCAGTCGCTCGACGCCTCGGAAGAGGGGGAGGAGCCGGGCCCGGCGGCAGGTGCGCGCCGCTGGAACGTGGCGTACAGCAGCCACAGCGAGGGGACGAGCAGGAGGGCTCCCACGGCCAGTACCACCAGGCAGGCCGCCAGGACCGCACCGTCCGAAGCGGCCTGCTCGACCGTCGTCCCGCCGACCAGCATCGCCGGGTACTGCGCCGCGCCCCACGCCCAAATGATCGCGGCGACCGCCAGCGCCGAGACGGGACGGGCCGGCACGAAGCGGTTGCGGTGCAGCAGGGCGAGGCCGAGGAGACCGGCCACGACGCTCACGACGACCAGCGGCAGCGCCCGGTGGGTCAGCCCGTGGAAGAGCACGGGGGCGTCGGCGTGCAGTACGGCGATACCGGCGCCCGCGACGGCACCGCTGACCAGGCCGCTGATGACGGCGCGACGGGCGAAGGCCGAGGCGAGCGCCCGCTCGCCGGCGCGGGCGGCGTCGGCACACAGGTACACCGCGGCGAGATGGGCGCAGGTGGTGACCGCGAGGACGCCGCCGAGGGCAGACGTCGGATTGAGCCAGCTGGTGATCACGTTGCCGGCGGCGAGTCCCGGCGGGACCCGTCCGGAGGCGACCGCCCCCGCGACGGCGCCGAGGAAGAACGGCGTGATCAGCGAGGACAGAGCGAAGCAGGCCCCGAACAGCCGCTGCTGCCACAGTTCGGTGCTCGCTTTGCGGAAAGCGAAGGCGGCCCCGCGCGCGATGATGCCCAGGGCAGCGAGCGTCAGCGGCAGGTAGAGCGTGGACATGACGGCGGCGAACACGGGGGAGAAGGCCGACCACAGCAGCACGATCACGAAGATGAGCCATACGTGGTTGGCCTCCCAGATGGGGCCGATGCTGTGCTCGATCAGGCGCCGCTGGGGCAGTCCGCGCCGGGAACCACCGGCGAGCAGGTCCCACACGCCGGCCCCGAAGTCCGCCCCGCCGAACAGGGCGTAGCAGGTGAGGCCCACCCACATGACAGCAAGAGCCGTGTCTGCGAGCACGGTCACCTCCGGTGCTGGCCGACTGGGCGGCGCGAGAAGGGGTTCGGGTGGTGGAAGCAGCGGGCGGGGGAGTGCTCGGGGCGCGGCGGGCGGTGCGGAGCGCCGGGAGGCCGGGGACCGGTCATACGACGGGGTAGCTCTCGACGTCCTGTTCCTGCGGTGCCAGGGGCACGGCGGTGCCCTTGGCGAGGCGGCGGAGCACATAGACGGTCGCGACGGTCATGCCGGCATAGACGATCAGCACCAGCCACAGTCCGGTCATGAGCCCCGGCGCCGGGTTGACGGCATCACGCACGCTCATGACTCCCCAGACGATCCAGGGCTGCCGCCCGAGTTCGGTGACGCACCAGCCGCTCTCCAGCGCGATCACCGAGGCCGGACCGCCGATCGCGGCCAGTGTCAGGAACAGCCGGGACCCGCGCTGGTCGAGCAGCTCACCCCGGGACCGGCGTCCGCGCCACCAGGAGAGCAACAGCCAGGCTCCGAGGGCCAGGAGGAACAATCCGATCCCCACCATGACGTCGAACGCCCAGTGCACGCCCGTCACCGCCGGCCACTGGTCGCGGGGTACCTTGTCCAGGCCCTGGACGACGGTCTCCGGCGAGTAGCCGACCAGCAGGGAAAGGCCGTTGGGGATCTCCAGCCCGTAGCGCAGGGCGTCGTCACGCGCGATGCCGCCGAGGGTCAGCGGCACGTGCGAACCGGTGGTGAACACCCCCTCGATCGCCGCCAGTTTCGCCGGCTGGAACTCCGCCAGGAACCGCGCGGCCCAGTCCCCCACGACGAGCTGGAAGGGCGTCACCACCGCTCCCAGCGTGAAAGGGATGTAGAACCCCGCCTTGTGGTAGGCGTCCCGGCGGCCCCGCAGCAGGGCGACCGCGTAGACCGCGGCCGTCAGGAAGGACGCCACGATGAACGCGGCGAGGATCATGTGCACGGTCTGCGGCGGGCTCGCGGGATTGAGCATCGCGGCCCAGGGGTCCACGTCGACGACCTTCCCCTTGCGCAGCAC
This sequence comes from Streptomyces sp. MH60, assembly GCF_002939385.1. Classification (GTDB taxonomy): domain Bacteria; phylum Actinomycetota; class Actinomycetes; order Streptomycetales; family Streptomycetaceae; genus Streptomyces. Next base: position 82,771 of record NZ_MULI01000003.1, read on the forward strand.
GAAGCCACGGGGCTGGTTCATCCAGGCGTTGGCGCAGACCACGAAGAACGCGGAGGCGACACCCGCCACCACGATCGGCAGCCCGGTGAGCAGGTGCCGCCGGGGCGGGAGGCGGTCCCAGGCGTAGAGGTAGATGCCCAGAAAGATCGCCTCGATGAAGAAGGCGATGCCCTCCAGGGCGAAAGGCAGCCCGACGACCTGCCCGAACGTCCCCATCAGGCCCGGCCACAGCAGCCCCATCTCGAAGCTGAGGATCGTGCCGGACACCGCGCCCACGGCGAAGAGCACGCCCATCGCACGAGCCCACCTGCGCGCCAGGAGCCGGTGGGCGGGGTTTCCGGTACGGATGCCGTACCACTCGGCGATCAGCGTGAGCGCGGGCAGGCCCACACCGAGACACGCGACGACGATGTGCCAGGCGAGGGAGAACCCCATCTGCGCCCGGGCCGCGGCGAGGTCGCCCTCGGAGACCTTGTCCACGGCCAGTACGGCGGCCTGCCACGGCGTCGCGGCCAGATGATGCATGACGGCCACGCCAGCCTCCCAACGGTGAGCCATCCCCGGAGACATACCGTAATGCCCCGGTTTCTACCCCTTGAAGGTAGCGGCACGGAGGCGCCGAACCGTCGGCGCCACGCCTCGCCCGGACGGCCGGAAGCCGCGGGTCAGCCCAGCGAGTCGCCGGCCCTGGGCCGGCGCGGCAGGCGGGCGTGGACGGTCTTGCCCCGTCCGGGGACCGTGGTGACGCCGATCCTGCTGGTGAGGCGGCGGACCATGGGCCATCCGAACCCGCCGGTGCCCCCGTCGAGGTCGGGGGTCCGTTCCCGTGGGGGCGCGGGGTCGGGATCGCTGACGGCGGCGTTGAGCGCGTCGGCGGTCGCCGTGAGTTCGAGCGTGTACCGGCCGCCGCCATGACGCAGGGCGTTGGTGGTGAGCTCGGAGACCACGAGGACGAGAGTCTCCACCGTCTCGGCGGCCGGGGCCGGGTCCAGTCCGTCGACGAAGGCACGAGTGACGTCACGAGCGTGAGCGATGCCGCAAGGGCTGTCACCTTCGGTACGGACCGGAAACCCGGGGGTGAAGGTACGTGTGGTGTCGGTGTCGGTCATGCACTACCACCCGGTCCTGATCGGTTGTGCCGGCAGGCCCAGCGTGTGCCCGCCCGACGGCATTTCAACCCGTAACGCCCTCTTGCGGCGTATGCGCATCATGCTTTTCCGCGGCCGACGAGGGACATCTCCCCGGCGGCATTGGATGGTTGACCCCTGGAACCGGCTACGCCTTCAGTCGGGCACAGGCTTCCGCGTTCGCGTTCACGGATTCCGTCCTGAAGCGCCTCATCGCCTCATCGCCTCATCGCCTTTTCGCCGGAGCAATACGGCTGTGCACGCGAAACCGGTCGGTACGGTCGTCCGGCGCGGGGCACAGGCGAACCGTGACGGGGCCGGCGAAGGTGTACCCCCGCTCGGCCGCATGGCGGCGGACGTGGGCGGCGAGCGCGGGCGCCACGGGCACCGGGCTGTCCGAGATCAGGCGGTGGGTCTGCGGAAGCAGTTCGATGACGTAGGCGTTGGGTGCCACGACGCGCTGCCGACCGACGATCAGGGCGTTCTCGTCGCACTGCCGCAATAACGTCGTCAGGGCCTCGCCGTGCGGCTGCCGAGCCGGTGACAGGCGGCCCCACACGTTCCTTACCCACTGCTCCATGGAGCGTTCGCTTTCGAGGAATCCCATCGGGGGCGCCTGCCCCATCACGTCCTGAGCAGGCTCACCCGTACGGGCGCATCTCCGGCGGCACGGCAGCGCCGCGCTTTCCGTGCGGAGCACCGCCGGAACGGCCGGTCCGTCACCGAAGTGAGCGATATGGCACACAGTCGCGGCAGAACTCGCTTCGAGCGGGTAGACGGGGTCAGGACAGGGGGTGCCGGGTATGAGGGGAGAGGACCTGAGATGCTGCGAGCGCTGGGTCAGGCCGTGCGGCTGTCGGAGTCCGTCACGTCATCGTGCATCTGCGCTGCCGCGCTGTCGCAGAACGCCTCCAGCCCTTCCAGCAGGGCCACTCGCTTGGCGGCGGGCATGTCCGCGAGTACCTTCCGCAGTTCCTTCTCCCTTCGGGTGCGCAGGTCGGCGAGGAAGGCGCGGCCTCGGCTGCTGAGGTGCAGCCGCACCTCACGCCTGTCCTCCGGACGCGTCACCCGCTCGACGAATCCGGCCGCGTGCAGGCGGTCGCACAGTCGGCTGGTGGACGGTGGCGTGGAGGCGAGGGACTCGGCAAGAGTGCGCAGGTTGATGCCGTCGTGGTGCTCGAGGATGTGCAGCACGCGCAGCTGGGAAGCGGACGTGGGCGCCGTGGAGGCCCGGCCCCACACGACTTCCAGCAGCTCGACGGCCGTCGTGGTCACACGCGCGACCTCGTCGGGCTCCGGGCGGCGGAAGGCAGTCACGATCACACTCTCGCAGGCGCTGGGGTGCCTGCCAGCGTACTAGGCGCGCTCGCCGAGCGCAGACGGTCCGGGGCGACCGATGCCACTCCGTGAGCGAGACGTGTTTCGTTGTAGGACGAAAGATAGGTGTTTATCCCATCATGAACAGATTCGTAGCCGCCGAGCGCGCTCTGCGTACGGCGGCTCCGCACGAGCTGCTCGACGCCATCCGTGCCGTACTGGCCGACCAGTACGGTGGGGAGGACGTCGAGCTGTTCATGGCGGATTACGGCCTGACCGTGCTTCAGCCGGTGTCGGTGCTCCCGCACACCATGGAGCCGGTGTCGGTGCACAACAGTCCCGCCGGGCGGGCCTTCGGCTCGCAGGAGCCCTATCGCGAGGACACCGGGGACGGGCGGGCGCGCCTGCATCTTCCGGTCAGTGTGCGCGGCGACCGGCTCGGCGTGCTGAGCGTCACGCTGCCCGGGGCCGACCCCGCCCGGGAGCGGGAGTCCGAACTGGCCGAGATCGCCTCCGTGCTGGGGCACGAGGTGATGGTGGCGGAACGCGACACCGATCTGTACCTCCAGGCGCGGCGCAGGGACCGGCTGACCCTGGCCGCCGAGATGCAGTGGCAGTTGCTGCCCGGCCGTTCCAGCTCGCGTCCCGAGTACGAGTTGGGTGCTCAGCTGGAGCCCGCCTACGCCATCTACGGCGACAACTTCGACTGGTCCGCCACCGCCGACCATCTGATGCTGTACGTCACCAACGGCATGGGCGAGGGCGTGGAGGCGTCCCTGCTGACGAACCTGGTGATCAACGCCCTGCGCAACGCGCGCCGCGCCGGCATTTCCATCGCCGACCAGGCCGCACTGGCCGATCAGGCGGTCTACGCCCACTACCAGGGGCGCTGCTACCTGTCCGTCCTCATGTTCGACTTCGACCTGGCTGCCGGCCGGGCGAGCGTGGTGGACGCCGGCTCCCCCCAGCTGCTGCGGCTGCGGGACGGCAAGGTGGAACGTGTGTCCTTCGAGGCCCAGCTGCCTCTGGGCATGTTCGAGGAGACCGACTACGTGGTGCAGGACTTCCACGTGGAGCCCGGTGACCGCCTCGTCTGCGTCAGCGACGGCGTCCACGCGGTGGCCTCTCCGAAGGGAGAGACCTACGGCGATGTGGCCCTCGCCCGGGCCATCCACGCGACCCGGCTGCTGCCCGCCGCGGAGGTGCCGCGCGCCATCCTGCGGGAGTTGACCGGCCACCGCGGCGAGGCCGTGCCGGATGACGACGCCCTGGTCGTGTGTCTGGACTGGCACGGAAGGCGGGACGGCTGACGGCCGGGTCCGGCCAGTTGTGGCGATCGCGTGTTGTTCGGCTCATTCCGTCACGCTAACGTTTGTCATCCGGCAATAATTGCCGGATGGCCCGTCATTCGGCGGGCCACAGGACGCAGCAGGGAGACGATGCAGGTGGCGGAGCACGACACGGCCCCCGAGACGGCGCAGGAGCTGGGCGCCTTCCTGGAACGCCGACGCGAGCAGATCGCCCAGCGATGGGCGGACGCCGCACTGTTCCGCACGGTCTTCACGGTCTCGAGAGACGAGGCGGTCGAGGCAGGCAAGGCGGTGGTGGACGCCCTGGCGGACGTGGCCCGCACCGGGCGGCTGGAGGACGTCACGGCGCCCGGTTACAGCGCCGTGAGAGACCAGTTGGGGCGGATGTCCGCCTCCCGCAGCCGGGCCGGCCAGAGCCCGTCGCAGATCGCCGAGGAGATCGCCGGCCTGCGCGAGCCGGTCGGTGCCCTGCTGCGGGCCGACTTCGAGGAGCGCTCCGTCGAGCAGGCGAACGCCAGCCTGTTGGCGCTGACCGTTCTCATGGGCACGCTCCGCCTCGTGGTGATGCAGACGACCGTGCACGCCGGCGACGAGCTGATCGCTCGCCAGCGTGAGCAACTGCTGGAGGTCGCCACCCCGGTCATCCAACTGTGGGAGGGCGTCGTCGCCGTGCCGCTGATCGGCACCCTGGACAGCGCCCGCAGCCAGGTGGTGATGGAGAACCTGCTGGAAGCGATCGTGGCCCAGCGGGCCCGGTACGCCATCCTCGACATCACCGGTGTGCCGACCGTGGACTCGCTCGTGGCGCAGCACCTGATGAAGACCGTCGCCGCGGCCCGTCTCATGGGGGCCGAATGCATCGTCTCCGGAATCCGGCCCGCCATCGCCCAGACCATCGTCCACCTCGGCATCGACCTCGGGTCGATCACCACCCGCGCCTCCCTGGCCGACGCCCTGGCGCACGCCCTCACCCGGCAGGGCATCGTCGTCTCCCCACGGGCGGTCGGGGGAGCGAGCGCGCCGTGACCGGGTTCTCCACCTCCCCGCCGGTGCCGGTGCACGTGCCGGTGCTCGCGCTGGGGGATGTCCTGCTGGTCACGCTGCAGGGAGAACTGCACGACGGGGCGGCCGAACAACTGCAGGACGACGTGGCCCACCGCATCGCCTCCAGCACGGCACCGGTCGCAGGTGTGGTGATCGACATCTCCGGCGTGGAGATCGTCGACTCCTTCCTCGGCCGCGTCCTGGCCGAGATCGCGGCGGCCGCGAGCCTGCTGGCCACCCGCACGGTCCTGGCCGGGATGCGTCCTGCCGTGGCCATCACCCTCGTGGAGCTGGGTCTGACCCTGCCCGGCCTGGTGACGGCCCTGGACGTCGAAGCGGCCGTGGCCCTGTTGGGACGAGGCCCTCGGCCCGCTCCCCACGTTCACCCGGAAGGGGGTGCGTGATGCATGCCCCATCCGCCTCGACGACACGTCTGCACATCGGCTCGGACGCGGACCTGGCCTGGGTCCGCCACGAAGTACGCCAGGCCGCTGCCGGCCTCGGCTTCAGCCTGGTCCAGCAGACGAAGCTGGTGACCGCGGCCAGCGAACTGGCCCGCAACACACTCGTGCACGGCGGCGGCGGACACGTGGAGATGACACCTCTCGACGACGGTGTCCGCCGCGGACTGCGGCTGGCCTTCACGGACGAGGGCCCCGGAATCCCGGACCTGGAGCTGGCCATGACCGACGGATACACCTCCGGCGGCGGCCTGGGCCTCGGCCTGAGCGGAGCCAAGCGGCTCGTCCAGGAATTCACCCTCGACAGCCGTCCCGGACAGGGCACCACCGTCACCCTCACCGACTGGGTCACCGCCCTCCCCTCCGCCCGTACGGGCGGATCATGAGCAGGGTCTGGGACATCCCGCTCCAGGACAGCACACGGGTCCGCGACGCCCGCGTCGCGGTGGAAGCCGCCTGCGCCGCCAGCGGCCTGGACGCGCACGCCACGGCGGTCGCCGCCCTGGTGACCACCGAACTGGCCACCAACCTGGTCAAACACGCCAACGGCGGACGCATCATCATCAATCTGACCGGCCCCTCCGACACCCTCGCGGAGACCGTGCCGCAGGTGCAGATCATCTCGCTCGACCACGGCCCCGGCATCGACGACATCCAGGCGACCCTGCGGGACGGCTACACCACCTCCGCCGTCTCCCTCGGCGCCGGCCTGGGCACCTGCCTGCGCATAGCCGGCGACTTCGACCTCCACAGCCGACCGGGCCGAGGCACCGTGGCCATGGCGCGCATCAACGCGTCAGTGACATCCGCCGGCCGCCGGTCCCGGCCGGTCCGCTCCGCCACGGGAGCCCGGGCCGGGGGAGTCAACACCTCACTCGCCCACGCCGAGCACTCCGGAGACTCCTTCGCCTGGGTGCGCTCGGGCCCGCGACTCACCCTGATGCTCGCGGACGGACTCGGGCACGGCGAAGCGGCGGCCCGGGCGTCCACCGCCGCCGTCCACGCGCTGCACGTAACCGCCGACCGGTCACCGGCCGAGATCCTCAGGCAGTTGCACGCCGCCCTGCACGACACGCGAGGCGCGGCCGTAGGCGTGGCGCAGCTCGACGAGAGCAGGGGCCGGCTCTCCTTCGCCGGTGTCGGCAACACCGGCGCCCGGCTCCGCACGGACGGCTCCTGGCGCTCCCTCACGTCCCACCCGGGCATCGTCGGAGCGCACTTCCCCGCGCGGGTGCCCGTGCACGAGGAGGCGTGGCAGGCGGACAGCCTGCTCGTCCTGCACAGCGACGGGCTCCCCAGCCGGTGGGAGCCGCCGCACGACCCCGCGCTCCAAGCCCACGACCCGGCCCTGGTGGCCGCGGTCGTCCTGCGGGACGCCGGCAGCGCGGCTCGCCCCCTGCGTGACGACACCAGCGTGGCCGTACTGACCCCCGGCCCCGGGGGCGGACGTCCGTGACCGTGACCTCCGACGCCCGGAAGGTCGTGTCCGTCACCGACGGGGCCCGGGTGCGCGCCGCCGTCGCGCAGGTCGTCACCGCGGGCCCCGGCGATCGTCAGGAGGGAGTGACGACGGGGAAGCGGTGGTCCGGAGTGTCCAGGACCGACAAGAGCTGCGCCAGTTGTGAACGGTCACCCGTCATGGTGATGCCGTCGGTGCCCTTGCCCGCGAGCACCGCGAGGAGCTGCTCCTTGGTCATCGTCATGGTCAGAGCCGTGTCCGGGGCGGGGCTCGCGTCGCTGGTCCAGGTGAGCACACCGTTGGCGAGCCGAAGGTGCCAGTAGACATCACCGATGTGCCAGTCGAGGGCGAGCCGCAGCGACCACGCGGCGGGTCCGTCGACACGTACGGCCAGACCGTCGACGAGCTGTCCGACCGTCAGGGCCCGGTGCAGATCGGGTCCCGTGGTGGGCTTGGGAACCGGCTTGATCCCGTGCAGGAGCTCCTGGGCACCGGTGAGGTAGAAATTGCGCCACACCGCGTTCTCGGCCGCCCGGCCCAAGCGGATGTAGAGCAGGGCGAGTTGCCGCCTCGCCCCGGTGTCGGCCGGGTCGTTGAAGACGGCGTGGTTGAGGAGCGTCACGGCGAAGCGCAGGTCGCCCCGGTCGCTGTAGTGCCGGGCACGTGCCCGTACGGCCGCCTGCCCGCCGAGGGACTCGACCCACCGCCGCGCCTCCTCGGCCGGCGGATGCTCCCACAGGTGCGCGGGGTTGGCGTCGAACCAGCCCATGTACCGCTGGTACACGGCCTTGACGTTGTGGCTGAGGGAGCCGTAGTAGCCACGGTTGGCCCACACCTGCTCCAGCTGCGGCGGGAGGCGGAGGCTCTCCGCGATCTCGGTGCCGTTGAGGCCCTGGTTGATGAGACGGACGGTCTGGTCGTGCAGATAGCCGTAGAGGTCCCGCTGCCGGGTGAGCAGGGCGACGATGCCGTCATTGCCCCAGGTGGGCCAGTGGTGGGAGGCGAACGCCACGTCGGCCGCGCCCGCGTAGAGGCCGATCGACTCCGTCAGGTATCCCGCCCAGGCGTGCGCGTCGCGGACCTGGGCGCCGCGCAGGGTCAGGATGTTGTGCATCGTGTGGGTGGCGTTCTCGGCCATGCACACCGCCCGCAGATCGGGGAGGAGGAAGTTCATCTCCTCCTGGCACTCCGTACCGGGAGTCATCTGGAAGCGGATCCGCACCCCGTCGAGGACGACCTCCTGCCCGGTGGCCTCGATGGAGCGGGTGGGCGGTATCAGGCCGACGGTGCCGGTGGAGACCGCCAGCCCGAGGCCGCAGCCGACCTGGCCCGCGGCGTCGGCGGGCAGGCTGGAGCCGTACATGTAGCCCGCACGGCGGGACATGGCGGGACCGGCGTAGACGTTCTCGCTGACCGCGTGCTCCATGAAACCCCGCGGCGCGAGAACGGGTGTGCCGTCGGTGCCGTCGGGCAGGACGCCCCGGCAGCCGCCGAAGTGGTCGACGTGGGGGTGGGTGTAGATCATGGCCTTGACCGGGCGGTCGCCGCGGTGGACGCGGTACAGCCGGAGTGCCGCGGCCGCGGTCTCCGCGGAGGTCAGGGGGTCTATGACGATGATGCCGGTGTCGCCCTCGACGATCGTCATGTTGGACAGGTCCAGGCCGCGGACCTGGTAGATCCGTTCCGTGACCGCGTAGAGCCCCTGGCGGGACAGCAGCCTGGCCTGGCGCCACAGGCTCGGGTCGACGGTCGCGGGCGGGGTCCCGGTGGCGTCGGCGAGGAAGCGGTGGGCGTCGGGGTCCCAGGCGGTGCCGCCGGAGGGTGTGGTGATCGGTCCGCCGGTGTACGCGGCGATGAAGCCGCGGTCGGCGTCGGCGAAGTCGCTTCGGTCGTCGTAGGGGAGACCGCCGGTGTGGGTGGGGGACGGGGTTGTGGCGGACCGGGGGCCGGGGGACGCCTCGGACGCCTGCGGGTTCAGCGGTACGGTCGCCGCGGCGGCGCCCGCCGCGGCGGCGACGAAGCCGCGCCGGTTCATCGGGTTCATGCGGGTGCGCCCTTCTCGGGGTCGGTCGCGGGGCGGAGCAGGCCGAGCCGTCGCGCGTCCCGCTCCGGCCGGATGGCGGCGATGGCCGAGGCGCCCGCCAGCAGCATCACCGCCGCCGCGATGAGGAACGCGGTCGTGTAGCCGGAGGACGCGGTGTCCGCCGCGTCGATGAGGTGGCCGGTGACGAAGGGCGCGATCAGGCCGGGGAGGGTGCCCGTCGCGGCGACGATGCCGAAGACGGCACCGCGCTGGGCCGCCGGAACGACCTCCGCGACGGTCACGTAGTGCAAGGGGATCGCGACGGCGACCGTGCCGAAGGCCACCCCGATCAGCAGCAGGCGGACGACGTCCCCGTCGGTGAAGGGAAAGGCGGCCATGGCGCAGCCGGCGACACATACCGAGGCTCCCTGTGCGGCACCGCTGGACCAGCGGCTGGACACTCCGCGTGCCTTGAGGGCGTCCATGAGCGGCGAGACGGTCAGCAGCAGCACGAGGCTGAGGGCGGAGATGCCGCTGATGGCGGTCGCCACCGTCTGGGGGCCCAGACCGAGCTGGGTCCTCAGGTAGGCGGGCAGCCAGGCGTGGGCCAGCGCGAGGGCCCAGGCGGCTCCGAAGGCGCCGGCGATACTGCCCACCGTGGTGCCGGTGAGCAGCAGCCGGCGGTAGGGCAGGTGTTTCACGGGCCGCGGATCGGCGGCTCGTGGCGGACGTGTCTCGTCGTACGGCCCGTCGTGGCCCGTCCGCCGCCACACCAGCGCCCACAGCAGGCTGACGACGGCCAGGACGGCATACGCCGACCGCCATCCGAAGTCCGTGATGAGCCAGGTGAGTACGGGCGCGGAGACCAGCGTGCCGATCGCGGCGCCGCCGATCTGCAAAGCCGAGGGCAGCCCGCGCCGCTCGGGCGGGAACCACTTGTACAGCGCGTGCATGGACATCGAGGCTGCCGGGCCTTCCGCGACACCCAGCAGGACGCGGCCCGCGATCAGGGTCGGGACGGCCGCCACGGCCAGCACCGGCAGCTGAGCGACCGCCCACAGCAGTGCCATGACGAAGAGCATGGTCCTGCTGGAGATCCGGGAGGAGAAGAATCCGACGACCAGTCCGGAAAGGCTGAACAAGAGGTAGAAGGAGCTCGAGATCAGTCCGTAGGTGCTGTTGCTGATGTGCAACTCGTCCATGATCGGGACGGCGGCGAGGCCGAGGACCGACTTGTCGGCGAAGTTGATGACCATGAAGGTGACGATCATGGCCGTCACCAGCCAGGCCCGGCGGCGGTCGAGCGGACGGGCGACGGGCCGACGCGCCGAGCGGTCGGCGGGCGGCGCGGAGGGTTGGGGTGCCATGGTGACTCCTGCGGATGCGGGCCGAGCAGGCCCCGGGGAGTGCCGGCTCGGACGGCCGCCCCGGGGCGCCGGTCAGACGAGTGCCTTGACGATGGCGTTCTTGTGGATCTCGGTCGTGCCGGTGACGATCCGGAACATGCGCAGGGACCGGAAGATCTGCTCCACCTCGTGACCGCGGGTCAGGCCGTCCTTGCCGTGGATCTGCACGGCCTGGTCCGCCGTGCGGAAGCACGCTTCGGCGGTGAACAGCTTGCACATGTTCGCCTCCACCGCGATGTTCTCCCCGCGGTCGGCCTTCGCGGCGGTGGCGAGGACCATCGACCGGGCCGCGTACAGGTCGGTGGCCATGTCGGCGAGCTTGTGCTGGATGGCCTGGAGCGCCAGCAGCGGCTGCCCGAACGCGACGCGGGTCTTGGCGTGGGCGACGGACAGGTCCCAGGCGCGCCGGGCGGCACCGATCAGGGAGGGGCAGTGGAGCAGCCGGTTCAGGGTGATGCGGCCGATGCCGATGCGCAGCCCCTGGCCGACCTCGCCCAGCAGGTTCGCGACGGGGACGCGGCAGTCCTCGAAGACCAGGTCGCCTTCCATCCGCTGGCCCGACATGGGCACGGCGCCCTCCAGCACACGGCAGCCGGGGGTGTCCAGGTCGACGAGGAAGGCGCTGTACGTCTCCTCGCTGTCCGCCATCCGGGCGACGACGACCGCGAAGTCGGCGAACGGGGCGGCGGAGCTGAACACCTTGTGCCCGTTCAGCACGTAGGAGTCGCCGTCGCGCGTCGCGGTGGTCCGCATGCGGCGTACGTCCGAACCCGCGTCCTGTTCGGTGAGGGAGAAGCAGCAGGCGCGCTCACCGCGGACGACCGGGAGGAGATAGCGCTCCCGCTGCTCGTCGGTGGCGTACTTCACGATCGCGCCGACGCGCAGCGGTCCGCCCATGTCGCCGAGGACCGAGTGGGACAAGGCCGCCCCGGAGGCGGTGAGTTCCTCCTTCAGGGCACACAGTTCGGTGAAGTTCAGTCCCTGGCCGCCGAGTTCCGGCGGCAGACTGATGCCGTAGAAGCCGAGTTCGGCGCTGCGTTTCCAGACGCCTTCCAGGGTGGGCCGGTCCAGCCTGCTCTCGGGGGTGATGCCGTGTGCCCGCTCGTAGGGGAGGAGTTCGTCGGTCAGATAGGCGCGCAGCCGGCCGACCAGTTCCTCCAGGCGGGGGTTGTCGTCGTAGCGGGGAGTGAGGGTGTAGGGCATGGGGGTGTTCCCTGTTCAGTGGACGCGGCGCTCGGCGCCGGACCAGTAGGTGTCGCGTATCGCGCGGCGGTCGATCTTGCCGTTGGGGTTGTGGGGCAACGCGGCGACGAGGTCCACGGAGCGGGGCTTCTTCATGCGCGCCAGGCGTTCGGCGCAGAAGGCGATCAGTTCCTCCGCGTCGAGCGTGACCCCTGCCCGCGGGACGACGACGGCCTTGACCGCCTCGCCCCACTGCTCGTCGGGGACGCCCACGACCGCGGCCTCGAAGACGCCGGGATGCTGGTGGAGGACGGATTCCACCTCGACGGCGTAGATGTTGAAGCCACCGGAGATGATCATGTCCTTCTTGCGGTCGACGATGAAGACGTAGCCGTCCCGGCGTCGCCGCGCCAGGTCGCCGGTGAGGAACCAGCCGTCGCGGAAGCTCCGCGCGGTCAGTTCCGGCTCGTTGTGGTAGCCGGGAACGACGTCGGGCCCGCGGACGGCGATCTCGCCGACCTCGCCGTCCGCCACCGGGACGCCGCTGTCGTCGACGATCCGTACCTCCGCCTCGGCGAGCGGGCGGCCGCAGGACAGCAGCAGTTCCTCGTCCTCGCCCTCGACGGCGCGGCGGTGGTCCTCCGCGGAGAGGAACAGCACGCCGGAGGTCGTCTCGCCGCAGCCGTAGCCCTGGCCGAGCACGGGGCCGAAGAGGTCCCAGGCCGCCCGGACCCGGGCGGGTGACATGGGTGCCGCGCCGTAGAGCAGATGGCGGAGACTGGAGAGGTCGTGGTCGCGGGCGTTCTCCAGCGCGAGGACGGTGTTGACCATGGTCGGGACCAGGAACGCGTGGGTGGCGCGTTCCCGTTCCACGGTGGCGAGGAACTCCGCGGCGTCCCAGCGCGGCAGCACGACGGCGCATCCGCCGGCGAAGAAGATGCCCATGAGCGGCATGCCGGAGGCGTGGGTGACGGGACCGGCGAGGATCTGCCGGTCGCCCGCCCCGACCCGGGTGGCCTGGTTCATCACCGACTTGCGCAGCAGGGCCAGCCGGTTGCCGTACGTCTGCACGGCCGCCTTGAGCTTCCCGGTGGAGCCCGAGGTGAAGTGCAGGACGGCGATGTCGTCCTCGGCGCACTCCACGTCGACGGCCTCCCGGGAGGCGGCCGCGAGGGTCTCCGCGTAGCCGGGACCGAGGTCGGCGGGACCGTCGTAGCCGATGACGGCCTTCACACCCGAACCGGGTACGGCCCGCCGTGCCGTCTCCAGGTGTGCGGCATCGGTGAGCAGGACACGGGCGTCGGACTCCCGCAGGAGATGGGCGACTTCGCCCTCGCCGAGGCGGGCGTTGACCGGCGCCCGGGCCAGACCCGCCTTGTAGAGCGCCACTTCCGTGACGACCAGTTCCGCGCGGTTGGCCGCGAGCGTCGCCACGCGCTCGCCCCGGCTCAGGCCCGAACCGGTGAGCGCGGCCGCCAGCCGGTCGCTGTGGTCGTCGAGTTCCGCATAGGTCAGGCGGACCGGTCCGCACACCACCGCCTCGGCGTCCGGGTGGTGCTCGGCTGTCCGGCGTACGTAGCGACCGAGGTTCATCGCCACCTCCAGAGTTTCGGAACAATGTGTTCAGTATCAATCTCGCTGTCGGGCAACGTACGGGCAGCGCTAGGGTCAGGTCAACGGTCGTGACGAGAAGGAATCGAAGTGGACATGAAGCCCGAGGACCGCCGGGTCCGGCGGACGCGCGCCGCGCTCCGTCAGGCCCTGGTCGAACTGGTGCTGGACAAGGGGTTCCAGGCCATCACCGTCGAGGAGATCACCGAGCGGGCCGACATCGGCCGGGCCACCTTCTACGCGCACTACCGGGACAAGGAGGATCTGCTCGTCGGCATCGTCCGCGACCTCGCACAGGACCGCGAGCGTCTGCTGCCGGCCGTTCGCCAGGCGCACGCCCAGGGCTTCACCGGCCTGCCGGTCAAGTACATCTTCGAACACGCCACCCAGGAACGGGACGTCTACCGCGTCATCCTGCGGGGTGAGGGCGACGGGCGGGCACTGCGGGAGTTCACCGAACTCATCCGCACGCACGCCGAGATGGCCTTCCGCGACCGGGCGGGACAGCTCGGCGTGGAGCCGAGGATCCCGCTCGGCATCGTCGCCCGCGCCTGGACCGGCGAACTCATCTCGGTGCTGAGCTGGTGGGTCGAGAACGACACGGGGTACACCGCCGAGCAGATCACCGCCCACCTGCGGGACCTGTCCGTCTACGGAAGGGTCTGGGCCACGGGCCTGACCCCGGTGGACGCTCCCGGGGCCGTCGACCTCCCCGGGGGGCAGGGCGCCGGACCCCAGTAGTCATCACCGGCGGTCCCACCCTTCCTCCGTTTCCGAACACCGTGTACGGTATCGATCTCGTGATGAGCTGATCCCGAACGAGCGGAGCGACACGTGACCGGCACGGACCCACTGGCGGACCTTGTGTGGGCACGAGGATTCACGGACTCGGCCTGGGCGCGACGACACACGACGGCAGGCCGGGAGATCATGCCCAGCCGCCGCGTCTGGCGGGGCCCGGGCGGCCCCGGTGACCTGCCCGCCTCGCCACCCGGCGCCCTCGACGACCTCAGCGTCACCGGCTCCCACGGACGTACGCTCACGCTGTCGGAACTGCTCGCCGAGGCCGAGACGGACGCCCTGCTCGTGCTGCACCGGGGCAGGCTCGTCCACGAGCAGTACCTGCACGGCTACGAGGCCCACGTCCCGCACTTCAACGCCTCGGCCGCCAAGTCCTACCTCGGTCTGCTGGCGGCCACCCTGGCCCATGAAGGACACCTCGACCGCGGAGCCCAGGTCACCACGTACGTGCCCGAACTGTCCGGCACCGCCTTCGGCGACGCCCAGGTCGAGCACCTGCTGCACATGGGCACGCGGATGAGCTACGCCGGGCGCCCCTACGACAAGGCCCTGGAGGCGCAGCGCTACTTCGCCGTCCTCGCTCCGCGACTGCGCCCCTACGGCTACTCGGGGCCCGCGACCATCCGCGAACACCTCGCCACCGCCAGGGCCACGGGCGAGCCCGGCACGGAGTTCCGTTACGAGAACGGCAACGTCGAGGCGCTCGCCGAGGTCCTGCGACGGATCACCGGCCTGAGCACCTCGGCGCTGATGTCCGAGATGATCTGGTCCCGCATCGGGGCGGAGGAGGACGCCTACTACCTCGTCGACGCGGACGGGGCGGAGGCGGCCTGCGGCGGCTTCAGCGCCACCGCGCGCGACGTGGCCCGCCTGGGCGAACTCGTCCGCTGCGGCGGTGCCGTCGGCGACCGTCAGATCGTGCCGGAAGCCGTGACCGCCGTCGTCGAGGGCGTCCCCGACGGGTATCCGCGCCGCGTTCGCCTTCCCGCGGCACCGCCCGACTCACCGGCCACCCTCTCGTACCACGACCTGTGGTGGATCCTGAACGACCCCTACGGATCCTTCATGGCCAGCGGCATCCACGGCCAACGCCTGTTCGTCTCACCCGCCCTGGACCTGGTCGTCGTCCACTACGCCTCCCAGGTGGTCTCCCCGGCGGTCCCTCAGGTCCCCCTCGTCCAGGCGTTCCTCGCGATCGGCAGGCGCCTCAACGGGTAGGGCACGCGCCGAGGGGGCGCCGGCGGCCGAGTGCCCGGGTGAGGGCGGTCAGCCGCTCGGTGCGGCGCGCGGTCGGGTCGGTGGTGCGGGTGGTCCAGGCGACGTGACCGTCCGGGCGGACGAGGATCTCGGTCGTTCCGCGCAGGTCCGGGTGGTCGTCGTAGCCGGTCACCAGGGCGGTGGTGACACGCGCGTCGGGTTCCGGACCGGCGGTCGGCGTGGGGCCGGGAGCCAGGTCGAGGTGGACGAACCGGGCGGTGTGCAGCAGGTCGTAGACCCGGGTGGCGGACGAGCCCGCGGCCGTCAGCGAGATGTCGGGCACCGGTCGTCCCGCCAGGGGGCCGGCGTCGGGGTCCGCGGGACGGTAGGCGGTGTCCAGTGCGGAGACCCGGCCGGCGAGCGTGCGGTTGACCTCTTCCTGGCCGAGGAGTTCGTCCATCAGGCCCCGCAGGGCGGCGGCGGGACGCTGGTACCGGGGGACGAGGGTGAGCTCCATGAGCAGGGTCTGGATCTCCGTGTTCTCGGTCACCCCGCGGCCCACCGGGCGGCGCTCGGCGTCGTAGCTGTCGAGCAGGTCCGGCGGGGCCCAGCCCTGGACCGCGGCGGCCAGCTTCCAGCCGAGGTTCACGGCGTCCTGGAGGCCGGTGTTGAGGCCCTGGCCGGCGGCGGGGAAGTGGATGTGGGCGGCATCCCCCGCCACCAGGAGGCGCCCCGCGCGGTAGCTGTCCGCGAGCCGGGTGGCGTTGCCGAAACGGGAGAGCCAGCGGGGGTCGGCGACGCCGAGGTCGGTGCCGCACATCCGGAGCAGGATCTGGCGGAACTCCGCCAGGCCGACCGGCTCTGCGGACGGCACCCGCATCCGTTCCGGATCCACCAGGACCAGCCGGGTGACGCCGCCTTCCAGCGGTGCGACCAGCACGCCCGCGGCCCGGGCCGCGTCCAGGGCCGCGGGGCCGGTGTCCATGACCGCGAAGTCGCCGAGGACTCCGGTGAGCGTCTCGTCGGTGCCGGGGAAGCCGATGCCGGCGGCCCGGCGCACCACGCTGCGTCCGCCGTCGCAGCCGACCGCGTACTGGGCCCGGACGGTCTCGACGCCTTCCGGCCCCCGTACTTCCACCTCGACCCCGTCCTCGTCCTGCCGCACGCCGACAACCTCGTGGCCGCGGCTGATCCGCACCCCCAGCTCGGCCGCCCGTTCCGCCAGCAGCGCCTCGGTGCGGGCCTGGGCCAGGAAGAGCGTGTAGCCGTGCCGGGAGTCGAGCCGGGAGAAGTCGAGCCGCGTCGGAAGCTGGGCGAAGTGCCAGCCGGGGACCGCGCGGCCGAGCGGCAGGAACCGGTCGAGCAGGCCCCGCTGATCCAGCAGCTCCACGCTGCGCGGGTGCAGGGTCAGCGCCCGGGAATCGCGCTGCGGCTCGACGCGGCGCTCCAGGATCCGGGTCCGCACGCCCGCCAGGGCCAGCTCGCAGGCGAGCATGAGTCCGGTGGGGCCGCCGCCCGCAATGATCACGTCGTTCTTCATGGAGGATCGCCCTCTCTTGCCTCACGCAATTAGTGAACGGTGTTCACGTGAACGCTGTTCACTATAATGGGAGGCATGAATTCCTCGTCAACCCGGCCGCGGGGGCGCCCCTCGCGCATCGACAGTCCCCGCACCCTGCGCACCGCACTGGAACTGCTGGACGAGTCGGGCCTCGACGCCCTGACCATGCGGCGTCTCGCCGACGCGATGGAGGTGCGGGCGGGAGCGCTGTACCGCTACTACGCCACCAAGCAGGACCTGCTCACGGCCATGTCGGAGCAGATGATGGAGGGCGTCACCGAGCAGGTCCTGGCGACCGACGGCGCCCCGTGGGGCGAGCGGGTCGCGGAGTTCGCGCGCGCCCTGCGGACGGCGCTGCTCGATCACCGCGACGGCGCGCGGGTGTTCGCCGGGACCCACCCGACGGGAGGCAACGTCCTCGGCTTTTCGGACGTACTGGTCGGCGTCCTGCTCGACGCGGGCTTCCGCGCGGACGACGCGGCCCGGACGCTCTACGCGCTGTCGAACTTCACCGTCGGCCACACCCTGGAGGAGCAGGCCGCCCGGTCGGAGGAGAACGGCGGACCGGGCGCCGCCGGGCTGCTGCGCTCCGCGGTGACGGACGGCTCGTACCCGCACCTGCACGCCGCCGTGTCCGCGCTGGCCAGCACGGACTTCGAACGCCACTTCGAGTACGGGCTGGGCCTGCTCATCGACGGTCTGAAAGCGCGCCGCCCGGTCTCTGGGTGAACGGTGCCCCCTGCGGCCCGACGGCTACGCGACCGAGCGCGCCGGGCGTGGCGTGCGGCGGGGGTGCGGGCACGTGGCGGTGCCTCGGGGCGATCAGGCGCGGTCGTGGAGGGTGACGTGGTAGCCGTCGGGGTCGGCGAAGGTGAACGTCCGGCCGAAGGGGCCGTCGACCGGCGCGGAGACGATGGTGTGACCGTCGGCGACGAGGGCGTCGTGGATCTCCTGGACGCCGGTGGCGTGCAGCCAGATCGCGGCACCGATGCCGGGCTGGGCGACGGAGGCGAGGTCGGTGCCGGGCGCGATGTCGCGGACCGCGAACGCGATCGGCTTCGTCTCGAAGACGACGGCGTGCGGAGGTCCGGCCTGCGAGCGGACGAGGCCGAGGTACTGCTCGTAGAACGCCTGTGAGGTATCGAGGTCGCGTACCTGGAGCGAGATGAAGTCGGGGCCGGTGGCGGGCATGGTGGTGCTCCTTGTCATCGTGTCAGTTTTCTGACATGGGCCAAGGTATGTCAGAATACTGACATGAGTCAAAACGGTGCCGGCATCGACCTGGACAAATCGCTGGGCTACCTGCTGAAAGAGGCTTCGAGCGCCCTGCGCGCAGCCATGGAGGAGGTGCTGCGGCCGCTCGGGATGAGCGTGACGCACTACTCCTGCCTCGAGTTGCTGGCCCAACGGCCGGGCCTGTCGAACTCCGAGCTGGCGCGTGGTGCGTTCGTGACACGGCAGACGATGAACGTGCTGCTCCAGACCCTGGAGCGGGATGGCTACGTGACCAGGCCCGCGGAGGCGCCCGTCGGGAAGGCTCTGCCCGCGCGACTCACGCCGCGCGGCCGACGGAGCCTGGAGAAGGCGACCGCAGCGGTCCGGTCCGTCGAGGTGAGAATGCTGGCCGGCATGACCGAGGCCGAGCAGGCGAGCGCGTTCCGCAGCCTGCGGAGCATGATTCACTCCCTGCGCGACGGCGACGGCGACGGCGAGGGCGGCGCATAGCCCGTACCCCGCCGGTGCGGACGGTCCGCGAGGGCCGAGGATGAGTACGACGACTCATGCCGACACCGGCCCCCGCCACCGACGATGAGGACCTGCATCGCCTGGACCGGGAGACTGCTCATGCTCAGCCGCATCGCGGATCTGTTGGTGCCCGCCGTCGGCCGTCTGTCGTTGACCGCCGACCCGAGTGCCGAACTCGCGCCGGGCAGCATCATCGCCGCGAACCACACGTCCCTCGCGGACCCGGCCCTGGTGATCGCCGCCCTTCGCCGGCTCGGCGGCGAACCGGTCGTCATGGCGGCCGCCGGGCTGTGGCGCATCCCGGTCCTCGGCCGTGCCCTGGACCGGGAAGGACACATACCCGTCGTGCGCGGCGACCGGCGTGCCGCAGGCGCGCTGGACGCGGCAGTCGATGCCCTGGAGCGGGGGCGGCTGGTCCTCATCTACGCCGAGGGCGGCCTGCCCCGCCGCAGGGACGCCGGGGAGGCACCTCCCGGGCCCTTCCGCAGCGGCCTGGCCAGGCTCGTCGAGCGCACCGGAGCCCCCTTGGTGCCCGTGGGACAGGCCGGCGCCCGCCGGGTCGTCTCGGGCCGCGCGGCCAAGCAACTCGCAGGTCTCGTCACGGCGCCCGTACGCCGACCCGCTCTGCACGTCCATGTGGGCGCGCCGCTGGAGCTGACCGGTGACCACGCCGCGCGGACGGCACGGGCCAGGACCGCGGTGACCGCCGCCTGGCGGACGGCGGTGGCCCACCTGGGCGACACCGCACGCCGCGCCTGACCTCGCCGGTGCCGGGCGGGAACGAGCTTGGCGGCCGTCGGCCGGGGCGCCTGCCGGAAGTGTCCGTCCCCTTGACTGCACCAGCGCCGAAGTCGTTCAGCGGCCGGTTCCGCCGAAGTGAACAACTCCGTCGTCCGGGAGGCGCGCGGTGACGCGGTCGGACGCCGACCCGCAGCCGCGCCTGCCTTCAGTCCTTGGCCCGGTGCAGTTGTATCTGCCGATTGACGAAGAGGTGTACGAAACCGCAACGCAGGCAGATCAGCCCCGTGGCGCTCTCATCCGCCCAGGCCAGATTGAACAACTCTCCGCCGGTGCTGTTGAGTTTCACGCCCCGTTCGCGGAAGAGATCGCTCTTGCAGACCTGGCACGTGATCCACATCTCTCCGAGTGAGGCCCGCACCGCTTTGGCCATCTCATTCCCCTTACCAGGCCCAGCACCGTGGCTGAGCCATCCGTACTCCGTCGTGTTCCCGCACATCATCGCAAGCCGTGGGAAATCCACTGTCGGTGACGTAGAGCTCGATCCACTCGAACGCACCCTCTGACCCGGGGCTTCCAGAGCCCAGGGTGGTGCGATCAGCCATGCGCCAGCCACTCCGGAAGCCGTAGGGTCGGCTCGACCGGGGGACCAGGCGGCGCGGGGGAGAGGGAGAAGATGATCCGGACAGGGACGACGGCGGTGCTGGCGCTGTTGCCGGACGCCGAGCCGCTGTTGCGGTTGGCCGCCGAGGTGGACGGGCTGGTGGTGCGACCGGGCGTGCCCGCGCACGCGGCGCTGCTCTATCCCTGGCTGCCAGCCGACGAGGTCGAGGAGGCGCAGCTGCACCGGCTGCGGGTCGCCCTACCGGCCGGCCCGGTCCCCATCAGGCTGGCCGCCGTCGAACGAACCGGCGGGTTCGTCGGTGTCCCGGTGCCCGAACTGAGCCGGGCGGCCGACGCCGTCCGCGCGGCATTTCCGGCGCAGGTCCCTTACGGCGGCCGGTTCGGACCCCGTCCGCCCGTGCACGTCACCGTCGCCCTGGACGCGGCCCCGCAGGCCGCCGCCGACATCGCCCGCCGTACCGCCGCCGCCCTGCCGATCACCACGGAGGTCAACACCTTGCATGTGGTCGGCCTTACCCGCACGGGTTGGCAGGGCATCGCCGAACTGCCCCTGAGTCGTTAGTCGTCAGTCGTTCGAGCCACACAGGCCCGCGCGGTTGGCGCGGCCGGTGCCCGGTCGGCGCGGGCCACGCCTTTTACCGCACGGCGTGCCGTCAGGCGGCCCGTATCCCCGACTTCAGCCTGATTTCGTCCACCACACAGCGATCCGGCCAACCTCCCACGGTTTCGCACCTTCTGGACAACCGAGCATCCGGCCGCTCCCTCTCACAGCGCGGGCACAGCAACGTGCCCGCCTGCTTCCTTCCCACCGCACCCCCCAGCACCTGAAGGACGAGGGATCGATGACCAGAACGCGCACCACCAGGCTGCGGCGTCCACTGCTCGCAGGCACCACGGCCGTCGCCGCCATGGCCGTGACCGCCGGACTCGTGGCCGCCACCGCGGAGCCGGCGAAGGCGGCGAGAGGGCCCAAGCTGAGCCTCATCGCCGCGACCAACTCACTGACGCTCACCTCCTGGAAGGAGGATCCGGGCGTCTACCTCGACCTCGGCACCTACCTCACCGCGGAGGGCAGGCCGCTGGAGCTGAAGGTGACCCGGAAGTCCTACAAGGACCCGGTGACCGTCACCCAGACCGTGTACGAGGGCGGCAAGGCCAAGGCCAAGACCCTGCCCAAGGGCACGGTGAAGGACTTCTCCGGGCTGCCCGGCTTCGCGGAGATCACCGTCACCGACAAGTCGGGCAAGAAGGTCCTCAACCGGACCGAGGACTTCTGCCCGAACAACGCCAGCGGCCGGGTACGCCCCGACGCGCCCGCCACCTCCAAGTATCCGGAGAGCTGCTCCACCAATCCGTTCACGCTCGGTTCGGTGTGGGGCGTCGAGAAGGGGTGGGCGGCCAACACCTACGCGGGTTCCTACACCGAGCCCGTCGCGCTGGCGGCCGGGACCTACACCGCCAAGGTCGGGGTCGCCAAGAAGTACCGCGACCTGTTCGGCATCGCGAACAAGCCCGCCAGCGTCAAGGTGACCGTGGTGGAGCGGAGTTACGAGGACGACCAGAATGCCGCCCGGTCGGCCGCGCCCCGGTCCGCGACGGCGGGCGAGCACGCCGGTCACGAAGCCGCCCACCAGGCCCCGGCCGGACACGCGGGCCACGGGCCGGGGCACGCCCCGACACCCGCCCAGGCCGCAGCGCCGGTCACCAGCGGGGCGAGCCCCTCGTACAACGTGGGCCACGGACCGCTCAAGGCGGCACCGCCCGCCCTGCCGTGGGCGCTGAAGAAGCAGCAGACCGCACGCTCCATGGCGGTCGGCGACAAGGGAGGCCAGACCGACGGCTCGCGCAAGGCCCCGGCGCTCCAGCCGCTGGCGAAGCGACCGGCCGGCAAGCCCGCCGTGCCGGACGTTCCCAAGCCCGACCTGCGCTCGCTGCCGGCCTACGGCATCGTCGTCACCGACGGGGAGAAGGACATCCCCGGCAAGGACTACCTGGCCTTCAGCGCCAACGTGTGGAACGCCGGTCCGGCGCAACTGGTGGTGGACGGCTTCCGGTCGCCCGGCAAGCCCAAGATGGACGCCTACCAGTACTTCTACGACGCCAAGGGCAAGCAGGTCGGCTACACCCCGACCGGCACCATGGAATGGGACCCGCGTCCGGGACACGTGCACTGGCACTTCACCGACTTCGCCAGCTACCGGCTGCTGAAGGCGGACAAGAAGGAGGCCGTGCGCAGCGGCAAGGAGGCGTTCTGCCTGGCCAACACCGACGCGATCGACTACACGGTGAAGAACGCCAACTGGCACCCGTACAACACCGACCTGTCCACCGCCTGCGGCGAGGAGAACTCCATCTCCGTCCGGGAGGTGCTCGACGTCGGCTCCGGCGACACGTACTCGCAGGACCTGCCGGGCCAGTCCTTCGACATCACGGACGTACCCAACGGCACGTACTACATCCAGGTGCTGGCCAACCCCGAGAAGCGGCTCAAGGAGACCAGCCTCGACAACAACAGCGCGCTGCGGAAGATCGTGCTCGGCGGCAAGCCGGACGCACGGACCGTGACCGTACCGGCGCACGATCTGGTGAACTCGAACTGACCTGACCGCCAAGGGGCGTCAGCGCCCCGCTTCGAAGAGCCGACGGCCGCCCGCGGTGGCCGTCGGCTCCTCCGCGTCACCGGTGGGGCGGTACCAACCGCTCCCGCAGAGCCGTCAGTTGATGCGAGTGCTCGACCGCGCGCGTTTCGTCCAGGGTGGTCAGGGCCAGCAGCAGGGCGTCGGCGACCAGCAGGCCGGTCAGGGACTCGTTGGTGTTCCCGGTGGGCGTGTGCGGCGCCGTGAGCACGGCGTCGACGCGGTCACCGAACGTCTCGCCGAGTTCGTCGGTGACCAAGACGGTGGTGGCCCCCACCGCACGCGCCCGTTCCACCAGCACGGTCAGTTCGTGCAGGTGCCGGGCCGGCTGGAAGACGACCACCGCGTCGCCTTGGGCCAGCGGCAGCAGGTCGTCGGCGAAGGCGAACCCGGTGGCCCCGCTGAACCGGGCGCGGCGCCCCAGCCGGCCCAGGGACAGGGCGAGGTGGCGGGCCCCGAACTCGCACGCGGCGACGCCGTAACAGAGGACCTCGCGGGCCGAGGCCAGCGCTTCGACGGCCCGTTCGAAGGACTTCGTACCGGTCAGGCGTCTGGCCTGCTCGATGCGTTCCTGCGCCTCGTCGAACACGTCGCCCCAGATGCTCTCCAGGTCCTGGCCCACGTGGGAGATGCGCTGTTTGAGCCGGACCTCGGGCGCCTGTGAAGCGGTGAAGTCCGCGGCCAGTTCCCTTTTGAGGGCCGGGAGCCCGGCGTACCCCAGGTGTTGCAGGGTGCGGACGACGGTGGCGTTGCTGGTGCCGCTTGCGGTGCCCAGCTGCTGGGCGCTGGCGAACATGATCTGCTCCGCGGGCGCACTCGCGAGGTACTGGGCGACGGTGCGCTCGGACGTGGAAAGTTCTTCCCACAGGTCTCGGATCGCGGTCCGCAGACGGGCCAGCCCGCCCGGCCCCACACTGCCAGCCTCTGGAACATCCATTACGCCTCTTGACTTACTCGGTTTCCTGGTTACGCTCTGAGCAGCTTGTTCCAATGATGTTCATCTTTGGAATGGATGTTACAGCACCGTTGCCTCCCGAGGAGTCCTGTCATGCACCACGCCCTGCCGGTCATAGAGATCTCCGGGACACCGACGGAACGCGGGCGGCAGTACGGCGAAGCGGTGCGCTCCCGCATCGGTGAGGCCGTCGGCTACTACACCGAAGCCTTCGGTGAGGCGTCCGGCCTCTCCTGGGACCAGGTCACGGCCCGCGCCCGGCTCTGGCTGGAGCCG
Source organism: Streptomyces sp. MH60 (assembly GCF_002939385.1). Taxonomy (GTDB): domain Bacteria; phylum Actinomycetota; class Actinomycetes; order Streptomycetales; family Streptomycetaceae; genus Streptomyces. Next base: position 106,245 of record NZ_MULI01000003.1, read on the forward strand.
GTGCGCGACCACGCCCCGGAACTGGTCGAGGAGATGCAGGGGATCGCCGACGGAGCGGGCGTGGGCCTGCTCGACGTACTGGCGCTCAACGCGCGCGGCGAGGTCATCTACGACTCCACGTTCAGCCGGCTCTCCGAGGACGAGGAGGCCGCCGAGGGCTGCACCTCGTTCGCGGCCTACGGACCGGCGAGCGGCGACGGCCATGTGTGGGCCGGACAGAACTGGGACTGGCGGGCCGCGGTGACCGGCACCGTCGTGATGCTGCGCGTCGTCCAGCCCCCGAAGCCGACCCTCGTCATGCAGGTGGAGGCCGGTCAGATCGGCCGTCAGGGCGCCAACTCGGCCGGCATCGCGCTCAACGCCAACGGACTGGGCGGACGCTTCGACGACACCGTCGGACTGCCGCAGACCGTGATCCGCCGCAGCGTGCTGGACCAGTCCAACATCAGTGACGCCCTGCGCGTGCTGAGCCGGACCCGCGCCCACATCGCCGGGAACGCGCTGCTCACCTGCCGGGAAGGCTTCGCGATCGACGTGGAGACCACCCCGGCCGGACACCGCTGGATGTATCCCACCGACGGCCTGCTGGTGCACGGCAACCACTACCAGGCCGGCATCCCCGCCGCTCTCGCCGCCGACTACCGGCCGCTGGCCGCCGACTCCCTGGTCCGGGTGCCCCGCGCCGAGCAGGGCCTGCGGCGGCTGCGCGACTCCACGGGCCCCGACGAGTCCCGCAAGACCATCCAGTACGCCATGTCGGACCACCTCGGCTTCCCCGAGTCCCTGTGCACCCATCCCGACCCGCGCAGGTCGCCCGTACGGCAGTGGCAGACACTCGTCTCGTCCTGCGTCGACCTGACCTCCGGTGACTACCACGTCACCGCCGGCACCCCCTGCGACCGCGACTACCAGCACCTGCCCTGGAACCTCTACGACGGCCCCCACGCCCCCCATTAGACCGGATCGAAGGTCACCGAGAACCCCTCCCCCCAGAAACGAGCAGTCTCCGCACCACCCTTCCCGCTCAGGAGCCACCGTATGAAGTTGAAGACCTCGATCGCCGCCCTCGGGCTGGCGGGCCTGACGGTACTCGCCACCGCCTGCAGCGGCGCCGACACCGGCCGATCCGGGGACACGGGCCGTGACGTGGCCCAGTTGGAGCTCACCCCGACCACGGCCGCCGCCACCGGTGAGGTGGACGGCGTCGACTGGCTGCTGGAGGACGAACCCGACTCCCTGGACCTCGACACCCAGGGCGGCAGCGCGGGCCGCACGGTGCTCACCAACGTGTGCGAGCGCCTGTACCAGTTGCAGCCCGACATGACCGTGCGGCCGTGGCTCGTCGACAAGGCCGCCCGGCCGGACGCCAAGACCCTGGTCCTGACCGTGCGCGAGGGCGTCACCTTCCACGACGGCTCCGCCATGACCGCCGACGACGTGCTGTTCAGCCTGCGCCGGCACGCGGACCCGGACATGTCCGAGGCCGACGAGTTCGAGAACGTGACGTCCATGAAGAAGACCGGCGCCCACGAGATCACCGTCGCGTTCAAGGAGCCCGACGCCCTGTTCACCAAGGCGCTCGCCGGCGACGCCGGACTCGTCTACCAGCACAAGCGGGTGCGGGAGCAAGGAAAGGACTTCGGCACACCGGGCCAGGCCGACGCGTGCAGCGGCCCGTACCGGCTCGCCTCCTGGAAGTCGGGCGACTCCCTCACCCTGGAGCGCTACGACGACTACTGGGGCGACAAGGCACTGACCCGGAAGGTCGTCTTCCGCTGGGCCGAGGACAGCGCCATGGTCAACGCCCTGCGCACCGGCGCGGCCGACGGCGCCTACACCGACTCCGTCGGCACGGCCGCCGCCCTCGACGGCAAGAAGGGCATCGACCTGCACTTCGGGCCCAGCACCGCGACCCTCGACCTCATCCCCACCGAGCGCGGCGGACTGGCCGACCCCGACATCCGCAAGGCCCTCTCCCTGAGCCTCGACCGCACCGGCATAGCCAAGTCCGGCTACGGCGGCCTGGCCCAGCCGTGGGCCACTCCCGTCGGCTCCGGCGCCTGGGGCTACGAGAAGTCCGTCTTCTCGGCCGCCCAGGAGAACCTGACCGGCGCCCCCGCCTCGCCCACCTCCGCCGACATCGCCCGGGCCAGGAAACTCGTCCAGAACGCCGCGCACCGGCCCGACGGGCCGATCGTCATCGGCACCGACAGCACCCAGGGACGCCTCGTCATCGCCAACGGCGTGCGCGCCGCCCTCCAGCAGATCGGCCTCAAGGCCCGGATCAAGACCGTGCCCTCCGCCGAGTACGGCGAGTTCTACGGCGACAGGTCCGCCCGCGCCGACATCGACGTGCTGGTCGCCGACTGGTACATCTCCAAGAGCGACCCCGTGGGCTTCTACGACAACGGCGTCTCCGGCGACTCCAACAACTGGGTCGGATTCCACAGCGCCGCCTACGACGCGAAGGTCGAACAGGCCAAGCGGACACTCGACGACGCCGAGCGGGCCGCACTGGTCGTCGACATCCAGCGCCGCTTCGCCGACGCCGCCGTCTGGATCCCCGTGGCACAGACGCCCACCGCCCTGGCCCTCAGCGACAAGCTCACCGGCCCGCCGGCCTCGATGGCGTACCTCTACCACCCGTGGGCCGCGTCGCTCGGCGCGAAGAAGGGCTGAGCTCATGATCGTCCGTATCGGCAGACGGCTCGCCGGCCTCCTCGCCACCCTCCTCGCGTCGTCGTTCGTCATCTTCGCCGCGATCTACGCCGCCCCCGGCGACCCCGCGGTCTTCCTGGCGGGCGGCCGCGACACCCTCACCCCCGAGCGCCTGGCCGCCGTACGCGAGCAGTACCACCTGGACGAACCCCTGGTCGTCCAGTACGGCCGGTGGCTGTGGGACTGCCTCCACCTGGACCTGGGGCGCTCCTTCCAATACGGCGACGAGGTCGCCGACCTGCTGGCCGCCCGCTTCCCCACCACCCTGGAACTCGTCGCCTACGCCACCGTCCTCTTCGTGGTCCTCGGTGTGAGCGCCGGCGCGCTCGCCGCCCTCAACCGGGGCCGCTGGATCGACTCGGCCGTCGTGGGCGCCACCACCCTCGCCGCGTCCGTGCCCTCCTTCGTCGGCGGCATCGCGCTGGTCGCGCTCTTCGGCGTGCAGCTGGGCTGGTTCCCCGTCACCGGCAGCGGAGAAGGACTGGCCGGCACCCTGCACCACCTCACCCTGCCCGCCGTCGCCATGGCCCTGGGCGCGCTCGCGGTGGTCAGCCGCGTCACCCGGCAGGCCGTCGTCGACGCCGACGGAGCCGACCACGTCGCCGTGGCCCGCTCCTCGGGCCTGCCCGAGCGCGAGATCGTCCGACGCCACGTGCTGCGCAACGCCCTCGGCCCGATCGTCACCATGTGCGGACTGGTCACCGCCGGCATGCTCGCCGGAACCGTGGCCATCGAGACCGTCTTCGGCCTCAGCGGCATCGGCTCCCTGCTCGTCGGCGCCATCAACAGCCACGACTTCCCCGTCGCCCAGGCAGTCCTCCTGCTCATGGTCACCTGCTACGTCGTGGTCACCACCCTCGTGGACCTCGCGCACCCGCTGCTCGACCCGCGCCTGAAGTCCGCAAGGAGCTCCGCATGACGGCCGTACCCGCCGACGCCCCCGCACCGGCCCGGACCGTACGGCGTGCCCGGCGCCCGGTCGCCGCGCTCGTCGCCACCGGCTTCCTCGCCCTGGTCGTGCTCGCCGCCGTGTCCGCCCCGCTGCTCGCGCCGTACGCCCCCGACGCCGTCGACCTGTCGTCCTCCCTGGTCGGCACCAGCGGCGAGCACCTGCTCGGCACCGACGCCTCCGGCCAGGACCTGCTCTCCCGCGTGCTGTACGGCGCGCGCACCAGTCTCGTCGCTCCCGTGCTGCTGCTGGCGCTCGCCGCCGCCATCGGGGTCAGCCTGGGCACCCTGGCCGCCTGGCGGGGCGGCTGGATCGACGCCTTCGTCTCCCGGCTGACCGACGTGATGTACGCCTTCCCCGGGCTGCTGTTCGTCGTACTGATCATCGCCGTCTTCGGCACCGGCATGACCACCTCGGTGCTCGGCCTCGGCCTCGCCTTCGCGCCCACGATCGCCAAGTACACCCGCAGCGTGGCCCTGACGGAGCGCGCCAAGCCCTACGTCGACGCCTACCGGGTGCAGGGCATGGGCGGCGCACGGATCTGCGTACGCCACCTCGTGCCCAACCTCGCCCGGTCGATCGCCGGATACCTGGTGGTCCTCTTCGGCGAGGCACTGATGAGCCTGGCCACCCTCAGCTACCTCGGCTTCGGCACCCAGCCGCCCAGCTCCGACTGGGGACTGATGGTGCAGGAGGGGCAGTCGGCCATCGTGCAGGGCGCGTTGCTGCCCGCGCTGGTGCCCGGCACCGCCATCGCCGCCGTCGTCGTGGCCTTCAACGTCGCCGGGGTACACCTGGCCGACCGGCTCGGAACCAGGAGGTAGCCACACCGTGCTGCTCGACATCGACCGACTCACCGTCCACCTGCCCGGCGCCGCCCGCCCGCTCCTCGCCGACGTGTCCCTGCGCGTCGCCGCGGGCGAAGTCGTCGGCCTCGTCGGCGAATCCGGCTCCGGCAAGTCCACCACCGCCAAGGCCGTACTCCGTGTCCTGCCCGACGACGCCGCGGCACACGGGCGGGTGACGGTCGCCGGCACCGACGTGCTGACCATGACCCCCGCCGCGCTGCGCGAGCACCGGGCCCGGCGCGTGGCGATGATCCACCAGAACCCGCGCTCGGCCCTCAACCCCGTCCACCGAGTGGGCGACTTCCTCGTCGAACGCCTCCTGCGCACCGGTGACCACGACCGCCGCACCGCCCGCGACCACGCCGTCGAACTCCTCGACAGCGTCGGCCTGAACGATCCGGCACACCGCCTGCGCCAGTACCCGCACGAACTGTCCGGCGGCATGCTCCAACGCGTCGTGATCGCCGGCGCCCTGGCCGCCGGCCCCGACCTGGTCCTGGCCGACGAGTCCACCAGCGCCCTGGACGTCACCACCCAGGCGGAGATCCTCGCCCTGCTGCGCGACCTGGGGCAACGGCGGGAGACGGGCATGCTGTTCATCACCCACGACCTGCACCTGGCCGCCGCGTACTGCGACCGCGTGTACGTCATGTACGCGGGCCGCATCGTGGAACACCGGCCGGGACGGAGTCTCTTCGACCACGCCCGCCACCCCTACACCCGCGGACTGCTCGACTGCTCGCCCGAACTCGGCGTGTCCCGCCCCCTGCGGCCCATCCCCGGCCGGCCCCCGTCGCTCGCGGACGGATCCGACGGCTGTCCGTTCGCCGCGCGGTGCCCCCAGGCCGAGTCCGCCTGCGAGGTGTGGACCCCACAGGCGACAGAACTCCCCGACGGCGGCGAGGCCGCCTGCCGCCGGCTGCCCGAAGCGGCGGCCACCGCCGGAGCGACTGCGAGGAACATCCCGTGACCACCCCGAAAGCCGTGCCCCCGGCCCCACCGCTGCTCATCGCCGACGGGCTGCGCAAGACCTACCGGCTCCCCGGCGGAGACAGCCTGGCCGCCGCGGACGACGTGTCCTTCACCCTGCCGACGGGCGGGTCGGTCGGGATCGTCGGCGAGTCGGGCTCCGGCAAGACGACCGTCGCCCGCATGCTCGTCGGACTCGTACGGCCCGACGCGGGAACGATCTCCGTCGACGGACGGGACCGGACGGCGGGCCGACGCCGCGGCCGCGGCGCACGCCTCGCCCGGGCCCGGGAGATCCAGATGGTTTTCCAGGACCCGTACCTCTCACTCGACCCCCGGCTGACCGCACGCCAGTGCCTGGCCACGTCGCTGAGCCTGCACGGCGCGACCGACGTGGACGGACGGATCGAGGAACTCCTGGACCGGGTCGGCCTCGGCTCCCGCGAGGCCGCCGCCCGCCCGCACGAGATGTCCGGCGGGCAGCAGCAGCGGCTGGCCATCGCCCGCGCCCTGGCGGTGGACCCGCGGGTCCTCGTCCTCGACGAGGCGGTGGCCGCACTGGACGTGTCCATCCAGTCGCAGATCCTGCGGCTGCTCGTCGACATCCGGGAGGACACCGGCCTCGCCCTCGTCTTCATCAGCCACGACCTCGCCGTGGTCCAGCACGTCACCGACGAGACGGTGGTGATGCGACGCGGCACCGTCGTCGAACAGGGCCCCACGGAGCGGCTGCTGAGCGCTCCCGAGAACGAGTACACCCGGCTGCTGCTGGCCTCGGTTCCCCGCCGCGGCTGGGACCCGGCGGCCGCGGTACGGGCCCGCAGGACCGCCGCGGCGGGCGGGGCGCGCCACTGAGCGCACACTCGGCTCGGTCCGTGCGGCAGGGAAGGCAGACCTCCGAACGGCCCTGCTCGGTTGGTCGGTTCTCCGGCCCTGAGCTGGACTGGGATCGTCGGCCCCGACCGGGCGGGCCGCGCGCTGCCCACGGGCGGCCGACGATCAAGGAGCCCCACATGAAGCAGCACACCAGGACGGTCACGGCCCTGGCCTCCGTCTTCCTGCTCGCCACGGCGGCGGCGGGGTGTTCGGACAGCGGCGGCGACAGCGCCGGGGACGGCACCGAGACCCACAACGCCGCAGCCGACCTGGACACCGACGTGGTGCCGGCCGCCACCTCGTCCACCTCCACCGCCGTCGACGTCAAGAACGGCACCTACGGAAAGATGCTCGTCGACGAGAAGGGCCGGACGCTCTACCTGTTCGAGAAGGACAAGAAGGACAAGTCGATGTGCAACGGGGACTGCGCCAAGGCGTGGCCGCCGTTCACCGTCAAGGCGGAACCGACCGTGGGCGACGGGGTCAAGAAGGATCTGCTCAAGACGATCAAACGCGACGACGGTTCCGAGCAGGTGACGTACAACGGGCACCCGCTGTACCGGTTCGCCGACGACCAGAAGGCCGGCGACACCAACGGTCAGGACGTCGATGCCTTCGGCGCCAAGTGGTTCGTCGTCGACCCCGAGGGCAAGAAGATCACCACCAAGCCCCAGAACAACGACGGCGGGTACTGACCCCGGCCCGGTCAGGCCGACGAACGCTCGGAGACAGCATGCCGTTCTCGTTCCCCACGGGCCCGGCCCGGACCGCCGCGGCCACCGCCTGCGCGCTCGTTCTGACGTCCCTCCTCGGCTGTTCGAACGGAGGAGGCGGTGGCGGCGGCGGTGAGACCGCGTCGACCGCCGGTCCGTCCGCCGGCAGTGGGACTCGGGTCACCATCAACGACTTCAAGTTCCAGCCGGCCTCCCTGGCCGTCTCCCCGGGGGCGACGATCACCGTCGTCAACGACGACACGACCACGCACACGCTGACGGCGACCAAGGGCGGTGCCTTCGACACCGGGGACATCGACCCGGGCAAGAGCGCCACCTTCACGGCGCCGTCGAAGCCGGGAGACTTCCCGTACGACTGCACGATCCATCCCTTCATGAAGGGCACGCTCACCGTCAAGTGAGACCCGGCCGGCGTACCGTCCGTGCCGCGAATGGAGATCTGCCATGTCCTCCCAGCCCACCGGCCCGCCCGCGCGCCGTGGTGACGTCGGCCGCCTGGTCAGGGGCGCGGCCCGGCTCCTCGCCGCGGCCTGCCTCGCCGTGGACGCGTATGTCCACGCGGATCTGGCCGACCAGTACGACGGCATCTCGGCGAGTATCAGCCAGGGGAACCTCTTCCGCATCGAGGCCGCACTCGCGGCGCTGGCCGCCGTGCTCGTCCTCCTCTGGCGCCGCCTTCCCGGTGACCTCTTCGCCACCGCGGTGGCGGCGGGCGGGCTGGCGCTCCTGCTCGTGTACCGCTACGTGGACGTCGGCGAACTGGGACCGGTCCCGAACATGTACGAGCCGATCTGGTTCGGCGAGAAGGAGGCCACCGCCGTGGCGCAGGCGGTCGCCGTAGTCGCCCTGGTGTACCTGCTGCTCGTCCGACCCCGGGGACGGCACTGAACGCCCGCGACGGAGCCGGCCGGCACCGGAGCCCCGGCGACGGGTGCCGGTCGCGGCGATGCCGGGGAGGGGGACGCGGCCGCTCGGGGCGGCGGGACCGGAATGACCGGTGGCGCAGGGCCGAGCGGGTCATACCTGGTCCGGCACGCTCGGCGCGGCGGGGTGGGGGATGCTCGGGGCCGGGGCGTACTGGGCCGCCTGCGCGTCGAACATGGCGGCGTACCGGCCGCGGGCGGCGACGAGTTCGTCGTGGGTGCCGTGCTCGGCGAGGTGTCCGTCGTTGAGGACGTAGATGTGGTCGGCGTGGCGGACGCCGGACATGCGGTGGGTCACCAGGACGACCGCGCGGTTCGGGGCGGCGAGGCGGCGGATGCGGTCGAACGCCTCGATCTCGGCCTCGGGGTCGAGGGCGGAGGTCGGTTCGTCCACGATGAGGATGCCGTCCGCCTGGGAGGTCGAGCTGCGCCAGTGCGTGCGGGCCAGGCCGACCTTCTGCCATTCGCCGCCGGACAGTTCGATGGCGCCGCGGAACACGCGGGCCAGCAGGCTGCGCAGGCCGTCGGGGAGTTTGGCGATGACGGGGCCGGCGACGGCGTAGTCGACCGAGGGTTCGAGGTCCTTGTCGGTCGCGGGGTGGTCGGGGCGGCCGAGGCGGATGTTCATCGCGGCGGTCACGGGCCAGTGCTGGAAGTCCTGGGTGAGCAGGGACACGCGTGCGAAGACCTGGGTGCGGTCGAGGCCGGTGAGGTCGGCGTCGCCCCAGCGCAGGGTGCCGGTATCGGGCAGCAGCATGCCGGAGAGGATCTTCATCAGGGTGCTCTTGCCGGAGCCGTTCTCGCCGACCACCGCGGTGACGGACCCCATCGGCAGTGTCAGGGAGACCCCGTCCAGGGCCGCGGTGTCCCGGTCGGGATAGCGGTAGGTGACCTGATCGAGAACGCTCTCCTCGACCCGCTCGGGGACGGGCGCACCGCCGGTCGGGAGCGTTCGCCGGGCGGCCTGGGTGAGGAAGCGTCCGTGGTCGCGGACGTAGAGGCTCTCCTCGTGCAGTTGGTTGACGTTCATCACCAGCGCGCCCAGGCTCGCCGAGCCGGTACGTACGGCGATGACGGCGGTTCCGGCGACGGCGAGGCTCATGTGCCCGGCGAGGATCAGCCAGAACATGGCTCCGTAGGTCGCGGCCATCGCCAGGCCGGACAGGGCGGAGGCGGCCCACTCGGTCAGCGCTTTGCTCGACGCGAGGCGCTCCTGTTCGGCTTCGGCGCTCTCGGCCATGCGCTCGTAGCGGCTGAGGAGGAAGGCGCCGACGGCATGAAGCCGGACCTCCTGTGCGGCGCTGCGTTCGGTGAGCAGGTTGCCGATCAGCCGGCTGGCTCGCACGTGCTCGATCCAGCTCATCACCGACACGTACCGCTCCTGGGCCACGCGCATGGCGCCCCAACCGCGCGGGGCGGCGATGAGGAGCAGCATGGGCAGCAGCACGGGGTGCAGTACGAGCAGGACGCCCGCGGTGGTGATCAGGGAGATGAGGCCGTTCAGCGCCGCGACGCAGGCACTGATCATGCGACGGGCGGAACCGGGGCCGTGCTGGGCGATGTCCACCAGCCGCCGGAAGTCGGGGTCGTCGATGGCCTCCAGTTCGACGCCGGCCGCGGCGGCCAGGTACTGCGTGGTGGCGATCCGCTCGACCTTGGGCTCCAGCCGCCCCGCGCGGGACGTGGACCACGCGGACAGGGCGGAATTGACGACGCCGATGGCGGCGGCGGCCAGCAGACCGGGCAGCAGGGCATGCAGCCGCTCGGCAGCGCTGCCGGTGCCGGCCAGCAGGGCATGCATGACGGCGTTGACGGCGAGCAGGCCGGCGGCCGCGGCGATGCCCTGGCCGATCTCGCTGACCCCGACCGAGAGCAGGGCACGCCGGTCGGCCTGCCAGGCCAGGCGCAGCGTGGCCCCGACGAGGGCGGGCATGGAACGCAGCGCGGACATCATGGTCAGGTCCAGGGTCGCGTGCTCGTGCTGGGACCAGCCCATGTCGTAGCGCAGGGGACCGCCGAACAGCTCGTGTTCGGCGTCGGACACCTGCGGGTCGGCCATCGTGACCCGTCCGAAGAACCTTTTCACAGGGCCGCTCCCGCGGGCCGGTTCAGCGCCCGGTACGACGGACCGTGCGCGAGCACGCGGAAGCCCACGCCGGCAGCCGCTCGAACACCGTCCTCCTGCGGGTAGCCGTCCCGCAAGGCGTGCTCCGCCGGCTGTGGCGGCTGCTTCTGAGTAGTGATCGAGGTCATCGTCCCCCCATGAACGGTTGCTGCGGCTCAGTCATGGGGACCAACGACTCGGCGGCGATTTCGAACACACGTCATTCGGTCGCGCCGCGGAACCCGCTGTTTGCCGGGCCAGGAGACCCTGCGGGCGCGGAACCCCGGACCAGCGGGGGCCTGGCGTCGAGTCCGAAGTGGCCGAAACGCCGACACGGCAGAGGGCTGAGCCATGGCGACGCCCCGGCCGGCTTCGCGGCCCGTGTGGGCCAGGCCGTCACCGGCGCAGATCGAGGACCAGTGCCGCCGTTCCGAGTGCCGGTACGTCGACCGGTGTCGCACCGTCCGGTTCCGGACGGATGTCTCGCAGGGGCAGGCCCAGATAGGTGCTGCGGACGGCGCGGACGACGGCGAAGGGGGTGCTCAGGCGACAGGTGACGGGGACGTCGGCCAGGGACTGCAGCCGTACCAGGAGGGTGCCGCTGTCGGGGACCGTCACCCCGACGAGCCGCACCCGGGGATCGTCCAGGGCCAGGAATCGCTCCTGGGCCGGGGACGCGACCCCCGCCTGGGCCCGGGCGCGTACCGGTACGAGGGGGTGGCCGGTGACAGCGGCGACGCGTACGGCGAGTTCGTCGGCCCGCGCCTTGTCGTCCTCCGCGGTCGTCGCGAAGCCGACGCTGTAGCGGAAGACGTGGTCGAAGGCCTGCTGGGCGGGGAAGTTGGTGTCCCAGATGTTGTTGTGCACCCAGGAGAAGACGGTGGCCGGCTCCGCCTGGGGCAGCGACTGAGGGTAGGGGACGTAGGGGATCGCGATCCCGCCGAGCTGGACGAGCGGGGCGTCGGCCGTCGCCAGTGCCGCGTGACGGGTGCCGTCGCTCAGGCTGATCCAGCGCCGCACGGCGCGCATGTGGGTCGCGGAGCCCGGCACGGTCTCGCGGCCGGTGCCCAGCACGCCGCCCGTGGACTCCGTGTGCACGGCGGGATCGTCGAGGGCGAAGGGGAAGGCGAAGAAGGCACTCTCCTTGGTGAGGGTCGCGTTCTTGTCGATGCGGTTCTCGATGTCGACGCGGGCCGCGTGGTGCGGCAGGTGCACGCGTACCCGCAGCCGACGGGTACCGGCCGGGGCGCATTCGTAGACCAGGGTCTGCCCGGTGGCGTCCGTGGTGCGGTCGACGAGGGCGGCGGGCGGCGCGGTGCTGCGGGAGGCGAGCAGGTGCATCGAGTCGTCGGCCACGGTCTTGCTGGACTGGTGGTTGAACGCGCCGGCCGTGGCGTACTCGTCGTAGACGTAGCCGTTGAAGCCGACGACGGCGTCCTGGCGGACCATCTCGCGTCCGGTCGCCTTGTCGACGACCGACGCGATGCACGCCTCGCGCAGGTCGACCGTCACGCGCAGGTGGTCGTTCTCCAGGACGGTGCCCTCGGCGGGCGGGTTCGCCCCGTCGGCCGATGCCGGGGAGTCGGCGCCGGTGACGATGTCCAGCCGCACGGTTCCGCAGGCCGGCACGTCCGCGACCGGCACGTGCAGGAACCGCCCGGCCGCGCGGTGACGCTCGTTGCTCTGCGCCTCCTCCGTGAAGGGCAGCGGCTCGCCGGTACGCCCGTCGAGAACCCGTACCGCGTCGCCGAGCGCGACCGTGCTCTCCGGCAGGAAGAGGCGCGCGGTCTCGGTGCGCGGCCAGCTGCAGGTGTTCACGACGTAGAAGGACGCCGCCGCCTCGTCGGACGGGGCGAAGGCTTCACCGAGCAGGGCGCAAGCGGCGTCCAGGAGCGTCTCCGCGTCGTCGTGGGCGCGCATGGCCTGGGAGTACTTCCAGTGCCACTGCTTCTCGCCGGACCCGTGGCCGTGCTCGCCGTGGGTCCAGGGGTCGCCGGCGCCCCAGGTGTGCTCGTTGAACAGGGACGCGGACCGGTAGACGTCCGGTGCGGCCGAGGCGACGGCCGTGCTGCCGGGTACGCCCATCAGGTGGGCGTACCCGGCCACGGTCTGTGCCTCGGCGAGGGCCGCCTGCCCGCGCCGGGTGGCCGCCAGCGGGACGGCGCCCGCGCCGACGCCGTCGACCCACCAGTCGCTCCAGTCGCCCCGGTAGGTCTCCAGTCGGTCTCCGACGCGCTTCTCGGCGTCCTCGAAGAAGTCCTGGTTGCGTGACGCGCGCAGCCGCGGGTAAGCCCACTGTTCGTTCCAGCGGCGCACGGTGTCGGAGATGATGCGGCGCGGCGGGCCGTTGTCCGCGAACTTGCCCAGCACCCGCAGGTGCAGCACGTCCCACGGGTAGGGGTCGGCGGTGCCGGGCAGATCGAGGGCGGGGAAGCCGGGGATCCCGCGCCCCTGGTGGGGGTAGGGGAAGCTGGCGAGGGCGCCCAGGTAGGCGGGCAGCAGGTCGTCGACGTGGTCGTACGACTCGTCGAAGCCGAGGATCGAGCCCTCCATGTAGGCCAGGCCGTGCGGCGTGTCCGTGCGCCAGACCAGGACGCTGTTGCCGCTCGGCGCCTGCCAGCGGAACAGGCGCGGCAGGTGTTCCCCGCCGACGAGGTGGGGCACGGCGCGGCCGGCCCAGTTGTGCGCCACGGACAGGTAGCGGATGCCGTTGTCGGTGAGGACGTCGGGCAGGCCCACCACCTGGCCGGGCACGTCCGTCTGCATCGCCGTGGTGATGTCGATGCCGTGTCGGTCGCGCAACGCGGTGACGGGGCGCAGCAGTTCGTGCAGTTCGTCGGTGGAGCACGTTTCGGTGTGCAGGTTGAACGGCATGGCCGTGAGTTCGACGCGTCCCTCGCGCACCCGGTCCAGGAAGCTCTCCACCTGGCGCTGGGGCCGGTTGGCCCGCCAGTCCTGGAAGGAGTGGAATCCTTCGACGGCCCAGCGGAAGCGGGCCGGCTCCGGCCAGTCGTCGGTGTCGCGGCACAGTTCGAGGAGCGAGTCCAGGTAGGCGCGGCTCTCGGCCATCACCCGGCCCTGCGGGTCGGTGTAGCCGATGTCCAGGTGGGAGTGCTGCACCAGGTGCAGCGTCCAGTGGCGCTGCGGCCGGACCTCGAAGGCGATCTGGGTCCCCTCCTCGAGTTCCGGAAGTTCGATCAGGAGGGGGGTGGGTGCGGCTGCTTCCGGGACCAGAAGACGGGAGTCGTCTCCCGGTCCGGGCACGATCTCGCAGTGGACGGGGGCGCCCCCGGCGGTGGTGACACGGGCCCGGGTGATCCGCTGTCGCGGGTGTGCGCCGCCGGGGTGGTGTACCCCGAGACGGATGGACTGCAGCAGTCCACCCGTCCCGTCGTGGCGCAGCAGCGGCTCTCCCGACAGCCGCACCTGGAGGCCGCCGAGGCCGGCGGTGGTGGCCACGCGCTCCTTCAGGATGTCGCGCGCGATGTCGGAGTCCCACCAGGACGGCCGGGTCAGCGGTGGCTTGGGCATGGTGCGTGAAGGTCCTTTGCGTCGAGGGGAGCGGGGCGCGCGGTCCGCCGCGTCAGGAAGACCGGTGGTCCCGGTGGGTGGCGTCGGCGAGGGTGGCGAAGATCTGGACCATGGCCGACTGGTTGAGGGTCGCGGCCGGTGCGGCGGGGTCGTAGTCGCCGCCGTTGGAGGGCTGGAAGCGGAACAGGCCGGTGGAGGTGTCCCGGTTGGACCGGTAGGTGCCGTCCGCGTACGTGCTCATGGCCTTCAGATAGGCGGGGTCCGGGCGGACGGCGTCCAGGTCGAGCAGGTCCTTGAAGTAGAAGGCGTTGAAGACGGCCGGCTGGTCGTGCAGGCGGGTGCCCCCGGTCCAGTACGCCAGGGAGCCGCGGGCGTCCTCCACCGCCTTCTTCAGGTAGCGGGCGTCACCGGTGCCGCGGTAGAGCGCCGTGGCGGTGCCGATCATGGAACCCGAGTTGTAGGTCCACAGCGTCTCGTTGGTGCTGCCGTCGTCGCCGCGGTCGTTGGCGTACAGGCCGGGTGCCTTGCGCATGCACGAGTACACCCAGCCGTACCACTGCTCCGCCTTGTCGAGGTAGGCGCGGTCGCGGGTGTGCTCGTAGAGCCGGGCGGCGAGCTGCGCCGACAGAGCGGTGACGTTGGTGGCACGGATGGTGTTGCCGGGCGCGTCGTACCAGTCCATTCCGCCCGGGCAGGTCTTGGCGGTGTCGCCGTCCCAGGCCCGGGAGACGACGGGTACGACCTGCTCGGCCCGCCGCAGGTACCGTGCGTCGCCGGTCTCCTCGTACTGGTCGAGCTGGCTGAGGGCGACCACGGCGTTGTCGTCGTAGTACACGTCGCCGCCCGTGCCCAGGGGGGCGGGCAGGTACGACTGGTAGCCCGGACGCTCGCCATCGGTGTGGTACCGCTCGGCCGTGTCGAACCGCTCGGTCGCGTCCTGGCGGTAGGCGGCCCCGGTGCGCGGCAGTCGCTGCATGTCGACGGCCGCCTGGGCGGCCTCGCGGAACGGCCACAGGTAGGAGTGCTCGGGGTCGGTGGCCTGCCGGGGTGTGTGCTCCAGGTACAGGCCGTGGTTGCCGGGGCCCTCGTACAGGTGCCGCTGGAGGGCGCGGTAGGTGCTGGTGGCACGGTCGGCCCAGGTGCCGGAGGAGACCGGGCTGGTGTGCTCGGGGCTCTGGGCGTGGGCGGGGGCGGCGGTCCAGAGCAGGCCGGCGCAGACGACGGGGGCGGTGGCGCGGGTGAGCAGGGAGCGCAGCATGGGTGTTCCCTTCGCGACGATGACGGGGGAGGAGCGGGCGTGCGGGCTCAGCGGTGGATCTTGAGGCTGCTGACGAAGAAGCGCTGGGCGGAGAAGAACAGCACCACGGTCGGCAGCGACACCAGGAGGGCGCCGGCCAGGACGATGGGCGGCCCGACGTTGGAGTAGTTGCCCTGCAGGTCGGCGAGCGCGGCCATGACGGGGCGGATGTTGCGGCTCGTGACCATGGTGATGCCGAACATCAGGTCGTTCCAGACGGCCACGAACTGGAACACGAACACGGCGATCATGGCGGAGCGGGTCAGCGGTACGTGGATCTGCCAGAACACCCGCCACCACGACGCGCCGTCCATGCGGGCGGCTTCCACGACCTCCCGCGGCAGCGTCAGGGCGTAGTTGCGCATCACGAAGAACGCGAACGGGACCGCGATCGCCGTGTAGATCAGCACCAGACCGGTCTGGGTGTCGTACAGCGAGGTGTGGGCGTAGGACAGGAACAAGGGCCTGATGAAGACCTGGAGGGGCAGCAGGGTGCCGGAGTAGATCACCCAGAACCACAACGCCTGCCGTTTGACGGGCATGACGATCGTGGCGAAGGCGGCGAACCCGGCGATCACCGCGGCGGCCGCGGCGCTGACCACGGAGTACAGGAGGCTGTTGCCGAGCGCGGGGCCCAGGTTGGCCTTGTCCCAGGCCTGGGACATGTTGCCGAACAGCCCGAAGTCCTGGGGCAGCCAGTGCGGACTGCCCGAGTAACTCCCGGCGGGCACCAGCGCGTTGACGACGAGGAGCCAGGTGGGCACCAGCCACAGCAGGGCCAGTACCGCGATGACGGCGTTGCGCAGAACTCGGCCGAGGGACATCGTCACACGCCTTTCACGTCGAGCTGGCGGCGCAGGTAGAGCCAGGAGGCGGCCAGCACGATCACGGTGAGGACGACCGCGATCGCCGCTCCCGCGCCGGGCCGCAGTTCGAGGAAGGTCTCGTTGTACATGGACACGGCGAGCGTCTCGGTGGCCCGTCCGGGCCCGCCCTGGGTGAGCACCCAGATCAGGTCGAAGGACTTGAGGCCGTTGACCAGGCTCATGCCGATCACGATGATCGACACCGGGCGGAGCTGCGGCAGCACGATGTGGCGGAACTGCTGCCAGCCGCTCGCGCCGTCCAGGGCACCGGCCTCCAGGGTCTCGGGCGGGATGGACTGCAGTCCGACCAGGAAGAGGATGACCGCCACGCCGGTGGCCTGCCAGGCGTTGGCGAGGATCATCACCACGGTGTTGCCCGGCCAGGTCAGCAGCCAGCCCTGGGCCAGCGAGTCGAGCCCCATGCCGGTCAGGACCTGGTTGACGGCACCGTCGGTGGTGAGCATGAAGTTCCACACCACCGCCACCGCGGATCCGGAGAGCGCGTAGGGCAGTACGACGCACAGCCGCGCCAGGCGCGAGAAGCGGCCGGCGTTGGTCATGCAGGCGATCGCGAGTCCGAGCACGAACGGCAGCGCGACCGTGCCCACCACCCACATCAGGGTGTTCTGGATGGAGCGGGACAGGGCCGGGTCGGACGCGAACAGCGAGTAGTTGTCGAACCAGCTGAACGGCGAGGTCCGCGTGTCGCTGAAGAAGCTGCGGTAGACGGTCCACACGAAGGGGGCCAGCAGGAACAGCGTGACGAGGAGGACGGCCGGAGCCATGAACCCGCCGGCCGTCAGACGTTCACGCGCGGTGGCCCACAGAGGTGTCGAGGGGGGACGCCGCATCGTGCGCCGGGGCGCCCCGGGTCCGCCGGCCGGGGTCGGCGGGCGTCGGTCGGTCACAGAGGTGCTCATGCTTCGTCTCGCTTCCAGGCCGCCCATTCGTCGTGTGCGCGCTCCTGCATCCGCCGCAGGGTGGATGCCGGCGAGGTCTGTCCGGCCATGAATCCGCCGAGGTCGTTGGTGTTGCCCTGGATGAGGCTGGGCGGACTGGCCTCCCAGTAACGGACCAGCGCCGTCCGGCGGTTGCGGGCCACGTCCCGCTGGAGTCCCGCCACCACCGGATTGCCGGCGCGCACCTTCGGGTTGGCGGAGCTGTCCTGGAGGAAGTCGCTCCACACCCGCTGGACGGACGGGTCGAGCCAGGCCCCGACGTTCGCCATCGCCGCCGCGTGCGAAGAGGCGCGGCTGGGCACCACGAAGACGCCCGACTCGGCGATGACGCTCTTCGGGGTGGAGGAACGCACCGTCGGCAGAATGAAGGCGCCGTAGTCGGTGCCGGGCCTCATCCCGGCCGCCGACATGCCCGACGCCTGCCAGGTGCCGTGCAGGAACATGCCCACCGTGCCCTCCTTCAGCGCGCCGGGGCCGCGCGCCTGGTCGAAGTCGGGAGGGGTCATCCAGCCCTTGCGCATGAAGTCGTGCCAGATGTCCATGGCCCGGCGGGCCCGGTCGTCCGTGTAGGAGGCTTCACCGGCGACCAGCCGCTGGTAGAAGCCGGGGTCGACCTTGCTGACCAGCTCCTGGAACCACTCGATCGCCGGCCAGCCGCCCACCTGGCTGGCGAGGAACGGTGTGATCCTGTTGCGCTTGAGGACTTCGGCGCAGTGCAGGAGCTCTTCCCAACTGCTCGGGGCGGACAGGCCCAGCTTCCCGAACACCGGCTTGCTGTAGAAGAGCACGTAGTACGACTCGTACAGCGGGATCCCGAACACCTTGCCCCGATAGGAGACGGACTCCCGCGACGTGCCACGCACCCAGCCCTTGGCCGCGTACCCCTTCCAGACGTGCGTCAGGTCGGTGAGCCCGCCGGCCCGCGCCAGGCGCTTGAGCTGGTAGCCGGACGCCCACTTGACGAGGTCGGAGGATTTCGAGGTCTGCAGGGTCATCTGCACGACCTGCTGGTACGAGGTGACGGACGGATTCGACAGCGGCCTGAGCGTGTATCCGGTGATCTTCTTCAGTTCTCGGCCGGCTGCCCGGTAGCCGTCGTCCCAGGTGGCGTTGTCGTTGGAAATGCTCGTGGTCCCCGGCTGCGCGGACGTGCTGGCTCCCCGCGCGCAGCCCCCTGCCGTCAGAGCGGCCGCGCCGGCGGCCACCCCGGTGAGGAAGCGGCGCCGAGCAAGCGGCACGGCCGCACTGCTGGTCCTGCCCGATGCTGACATTGATCACCTTCACGGAATCGGGCCACCTGCATGGCCGGATGTGAATCACAGGACGTGTGCGGCGTCGGAGAGACCCCGGAGCAGCCCCGGTGCGTGTTGCGTGGAGGTTAACGACACCATTCCGTCGGTAGCAAGACTCCGAAGGGAAAAGAATCTCCATCTAAAGAGAGAGGCGATGAAAGCACAGGTCAATGGCATGAGGTCGTCTTCATCGGGTGCTGGATCGGTCGTGGACACCTCCAGCCAAGCACTGTTATCGTTAACGCAAGTGGAGCCGAGTAAGGAGCCGATGTGCCCGCGTCTCGTTCGTACGACCCCCTCCCCAGCTATCAGCCGGTCGGCGGCAAGGTGGCCGTCGGCTGGCCGGCCCTGGCCGCGGATCTGCCGCCGGGCCCGCTCGTCCTGGCGGTCGACGGTCCCGCGGCCCTCGACTGGACCGCGCTGGCCGACGGCCTCGCGGGAGCCGTACGCGCCGCAGGGCGCGACATCGCCCCGATCGATGTGCGCGACCACTACGCGGTGGCGGCCGACGAGCGGATCACGCCCCTGCCCGTCCCCGCCGACGACCCGTTCTTCACCCCGCTGTCCGAGGCGCGGGTGGCGGACCTGTTCGACTCCCCTCCGCGGCCCGAGCGGCCCGCGCGGGACGGAGTGGTGCTGGTCTACGGGCCGGGCGCGTCGCTGTGCGAACCGGACCTGCTGTGGTACGCGGACCTGCCGAAGCGGTACGCCGAGGCGGCCGTGTCGAAGGGCGAGCTGCCGGTCGGGGTCAACCTGGGCCGCTCCGCCGCGCCCGGCGACCTGGTGCGCCTGTTCTACACCGACTGGCCCGTGCTGGACCGGCACCGCGACGCGATCGCGGCACGGATCGACCGGTGGATCGACGTACAGGACGCGGCCGGCCCGGCCGCACTGGACGGTGCCGCACTGCGCAGCACGCTGGCACACCTGGCCCGGGGGCCGGTGCGCACCCGTCCGTACTTCAACTCCACCCCGTGGGGCGGCCAGTGGGCGGCGAGCGAACTCGGCTTCACCCCGCGGGCGGGAAACACGGCCCTGGGCTACGAGCTGATCGCGCCCGAAGCGGGGGTCGTGATCGGTGACAAGGACGCGGCCCAGGTGGAGGTCCCCTTCCAACTGCTGTGCGCCGCACACCCCGAGGAGATGCTCGGTGAGGACGTGCACCGCGTCTTCGGCACCTCTTTCCCGATCCGGTTCGACTACCTGGACACGATGGGCGGCGGCAACCTGTCCCTGCACCTCCACCCGCGGGAGCGGTACATGCGGGAGGTGTTCGGCTGGCCGTACACCCAGCACGAGACGTACTACGTCACCGCGAGCGAGGACGGCGCCCGGGTGCTGCTCGGCCTCACCGGGGAGGCGGACCTCGGCGTCATGCGGAGCCAGGTGGAGGACGCCATCCGCAACGGCACCCCGATGCCCGTCGAGGAGCACATCCAGTCGCACCCCGCGACGGTGGGCCAGCTGTTCATGATCCCCGCGGGCACACCGCACGCGTCCGGCGCGGGCAACCTGGTGCTGGAAGTGAGCGCGACCCCCTACCTGTACTCCCTGCGGCTCTACGACTGGCTGCGCAAGGACGCCGCCGGCGCCTCCCGGCCCCTGCCCTACGAGCACGGCTTCGCCAACCTGGACACGGCCCGGCGCGGTGACGACGTCACGAAGGACCTCATCCAGCAGCCGCGTCCGCTGCGCTCCGGCGAGGGGTGGCGCGAGGAGGTCATCGGCGCACTGCCCGAGATGTTCTACGCGGTGCACCGCCTCGTCGTGTCGCAGGGCTCCGGCATACCCGACGACACCGCCGGACGCTTCCACATCCTCAACGTGGCCGCGGGCGAAGGCGCCGTCATCGAGACCCACGACGGCCGCACGCACACCCTGGCCTTCGCGGAGACCATCACGATCCCCGCCGCGGTCGGCCCGTACCGCGTCCGCGCCCTGGGCGGCGACGAGGTGCGGATCGTCAAGGCGCTGGTGGTCGAACCGTGACCGCGGCGAGGCAGGCCGCACGGCCGGTCCCGGTGCTCGACATCGGCGGCACGCACGTCACCGCGGCCCTCGTCGACCACACCCGGAGCCGCCCCGTGCCCTCCCCGGTGATCCGCAGGCCGCTGAGGTCGCACGCGGAGGCCGACGCCGTCCTCGACGCCATCGCCCGGGCCGCCCTGGCGCTGCCGGGCGGGCACCACCCGCGCTGGGGCGTGGCGATGCCCGGCCCCTTCGACTACGCCACCGGCGTCGGCCGCTTCGCCGATGTCGGCAAGTTCGAATCCCTGAACGGCGTCGACGTCGGGGCGGGCCTGCGCGAGCGCCTGGCCGGCCGGTGCGAGCGGCTGTGCTTCCTCAACGACGCCGACGCGTTCGCCGTCGGCGAGTACGGTTCCGGTGCCGCCGCGGGGCACGACCGCGTCGTCTGCCTGACGCTGGGCACGGGGGTGGGGTCCTCGTTCCTGTCCGGCGGCCGTCCTGTCCACACGGGTCACCTCGTCCCGCCCGGCGGACACGCGTACCGCCTGACGGTGCACGGCCGGCCGCTGGAGGACACGGTCTCGCGTCGCGGCATCCGCACGCACTACGCCCGCCTCACCACCGTGACGGAGGGCCAGCGCCTCCCCGACGTCCGTGACCTGGCCGCGCGCGCCAGGAAGGGCGACGCCGCCGCGCGGGAAGCCTTCCGCTACGCTTTCGACGCACTCGGCCAGGCCCTGGCGCCATGGATCGACCGCTTCGCGGCCACCGCGGTGGTCATCGGTGGCTCCATGGCCCGGTCGTGGGACCTGATCCACCCCGCGCTCACCACAGGACTGGCGTCGGCCGACGGACCGGACGTACCTGTCCGGCCGGCCCGGCAGCCCGAGGAGGCCCCCCTGCTCGGGGCCGCCCACTGGGCGCAGGGCGCGCCGGACGCGTCATGAGGACGGGGGCACCGGTGCAGGAAGGCAGAGGAAGGGGCAGGAGCATGACCGCTCGCCGGGGCAGCGGGCCGACCATGCACGACGTCGGCAAGCTCGCGCAGGTCAGCGCCATGACCGTCTCACGTGTGCTCAAGGACGACCCCGGCGTGTCCGAAGCGACCCGCGAGCGCGTCTTCGCGGCGGTCGACCGACTGGGGTACCGCCGCAACCAGACCGCGCGCAGTCTCCGCCTCGGGGGCAGCGGGATGATCGGCCTCGTCGTCACCAACCTCGCCAACCCGTTCTACTCACGCCTCGCCCTCGGCGTCCAGGAAGTCGCGACCGAGTACGGCCTGCGCGTCCTGCTCAGCAACTCCGGCGAACAGGCCGACCGCGAACCCGGACTCATCGACGGACTCGTGGACCACCAGGTCGAAGGGCTGATCGTCGTCCCGGCCGGCAGCCGGCAGCAGCATCTGGCCCGGGCCATGCGGCACGTCCCCGTCGTCCTCGCCGCACGACCGCCCGCCGGACTCGACACCGACTGCGTCCTGGTCGAGGACTTCCACGGCGCACGTGAAGCCACCGCGTGCCTCCTCGCCGACGGACAGACCCGCATCGCCTTCCTCGGCAACCCGCCGGCGCTCTACACCGGCGCCGAACGCCTGCGCGGATTCTGGGCGGCACACGAAGAAGTCGGCGTCGAACCGGACAACTCCCTCATCCGCCAGGGTCTGGTCGACGCCGCGACAGCGGAGCGCGCCACTCTCGACCTGCTCGGCCTGGCCGACCCCCCCACCGCGCTGTTCTGCACCAACAACCGCATCAGCCAGGGCGCGATCCGTGCCCTGTACAAATCCGGAACCACTTTGCCCGTCGCCGGTTTCGACGACTTCGACCTGTCCGACGTCCTCGGTCTGCCGCTGACCCTCGTCTCCTACGACGCCGACGAGATCGGCCGCCAGGCCGCACGGCTGCTGATCGACCGACTCGAACAGGACGACGACGCGACGCCGCGGGCCTCCCGTCGCGTCACCGTGCCCACGCGCGTCGTCCGCCACGGCGCACCCCGCGCGGACGGGCCGGGTCACCCGCCCACCGGCGCCTGACACCCCGTCACGAAGTTTCCGACCGCCGACGGCCGCCCGCCGACCGCCGAAAGGCCGACCCATGAGCTTTCCCACCGGCATCACGGACCACCCGGTCGTCCAAGAGGCCGTTCACCGGCTGGACGGCCTCGGTGACCCGCGCTTCGGCCAGACGTTGACACGCTGTCTGAACGACACTCTGGCCCACACCATCAGGGCGATGCCCGACGGCACCGCCTTCGTCGTGACCGGCGACATCCCCGCCATGTGGCTGCGCGACTCGTCCACGCAGATGATGCCGTACCTGGCACTCCTCAAGGACGACACCGCCCTGCAGGACCTCCTGCTCGCCGTGCTGCGCAGGCAGTTCCAGCAGATCGCACACGATCCCTACGCCAACGCCTTCAACGCGGAACCCTCCGGGCAGGCCCACGACCCCGAGGACCTGTGCGAGGACCCCTGGGTGTGGGAGGAGAAGTACGAAGTCGACTCCCTGGCCTTCCCCCTGCTGCTGGCCCACCGCCTCTGGGCGGCGACCGGGCGGACCGACCACGTCCCCGGGATGCTCCGGACCGCGCGCACCGTCATCTCGGTGTGGCGCACGGAGCAGGACCACGAACATCTCTCCACGTACCGCTTCCGCCGCGCGAGCGGCCCGCCGAGCGACACGCTGCCGAACGCCGGACGCGGCACGCCCGTCACCCGGACCGGGATGACCTGGAGCGGGTTCCGGCCCAGCGACGACGCCTGCGCCTTCGGCTACAACATCCCGGCGAACCTCTGTGCCGCCGCGGCTCTCGACGGCACCGCCGAACTGGCCCACCACGCACACGACACGGAACTCGCCGAGGACGCCGCCCGACTGGCGGCAGAGCTGCGAGCGGCCACCGTACGGCACGGCACCGTGCGTCACCCCGACTTCGGCCCGATGTACGCGTACGAGGTGGACGGCAACGGCAACGCGGTACTGATGGACGACGCCAACATGCCCGGGCTGCTCTCCCTGCCCCTCGTCGCGAACATCCCCACCACGGACCCGGTGTACCTCGCGACTCGAAGGTTCGTCCTCTCACCGGCGAACCCCACCTGGCACCGGGGAACAGCGGCCGAAGGCATCGGCAGTCCGCACACGCCCGACGAGCACATCTGGCCCATCGCCATCGCCGTACAAGGTCTGACCAGCAACGACACCACAGAGCGCGTGAGGGCCCTGACGACCCTCCTCTCGACCGACGCGGGCACCG
This sequence comes from Streptomyces sp. MH60, assembly GCF_002939385.1. Taxonomy (GTDB): domain Bacteria; phylum Actinomycetota; class Actinomycetes; order Streptomycetales; family Streptomycetaceae; genus Streptomyces. The sequence goes on from NZ_MULI01000003.1 coordinate 129,537, forward strand.
GCCAGATGCACGAGTCGTTCCACAAGGACGATCCCCGCCGGTTCACCCGTCCCTGGTTCTCCTGGGCCAACGCGATGTACGCCGAACTCGCCCTGGACACCGTGGGACTGGGCACCCGGCCCCTGTGGCAGGCGAGGACCTGAACCGCCGGGGGAGTGGCGATCGTCCTCGGGAGTTCGTTCGCGGCCCCTATGTGCGGGTCCGCCTGGCGGATCCCGCCGTCCGCCGTCACACCGGAGTGATGTGCGGGGGGACCGATGTCAGTCGGCGGGCGGGACGACGATGACCTTGCCGTGCACCCCGCCTTCGGCGGCTCGGGTGTGCAGCGCAGGCAGTTCGGTCAGCGGCATCCGCTCGGTGACGGCGACGTGCAGCTCGCCGCTGTCGATCATCGCCACCAGTTTCGCCAGCTGGTCGGCGTCGCTGCGGACGAACAGGTCGATGCCCCGTACGCCGCGCTCCTCGTCGCTGGGAGCCGGCATCCAGACCGTGGTGTTCACGACGACCCCGCCGGGACGGACCAGGGTGGCCAGCGCGGCCAGTTCGGCGGGGTCGACCGGGGCGAGGTTGAGTGCGATGTCGACCGGCTCGGTCACCGCCGCGGTGACGCCGGTGGTGGTGTGGTCGACGACTTCGTCGGCGCCGGCCGAGGTGACCGCCTCGCTGCTGCGCGGGCTGGCCGTGGCGATGACGTGGGCGCCGGCCTTCTTGGCCAGCTGCACCGCGTAGCCGCCGACCGCTCCGCCGGCGCCGTTGACCAGCACGCGTTGCCCGGCCGTCAGTTCGCCGTGGTCGAACAGCGCCTGGTACGCGGTCAGACCCACCACGGGCACCGCGGCGGCGTCGGCCAAGGGGACGCTCTTGGGCGCCCGGGCCAGGATCGCGGCCGGTGCCAGGACGTACTCCGCGGCGGCTCCGTCGCCGTTCATCGGCAGGAAGCCGATGACGTCGTCGCCGACCGCGATGCCGTCGACGCCCTCGCCCAGCGCGTCGACCGTACCGGCGACGTCGATGCCGGGAGTGTGCGGCAGCACCACCGGGATGGGGCCGCGCATGAAGCCGCCGCGGATGTTGCCGTCGACGGGGTTGAACGACGTCGCGGCGACCCGGACCCGGACCTCGCCGGCCCCGGGGAGGGGCCGTTCCACGTCCTCGTAGCGCAGGACGCGGGGGTCGCCGTACTCATGGAAACGTACTGCCTTCATTTCGGTTCTCACCTTCGCCAACGATCCACGTTGCTTCGAATTCGAAGCAACTGTTGGACGACGGTACCTCTGCTTCGAATTCAAAGCAAGTGATGGCGGTCGCCGGTGCCCGTCACGCGTGACCCCCCAACCGTCGGGCAGGGCGGCTCGCGGACCGGGTGTGTCCTCAGGCCGGCGGTGTCCCGTACTGGGCCATCAGCCGCGGCAGCCGCCCGGACTCCGTGTTCCGGTGTTCGAGAAGGGTGCTGAGTTCCTCGGCGTGGTCGGACACGGCGGCGTTCTGATACTCGGCCTCGACCGCGAAGTTCACACCCAGCAGGTTCGTACGCCGTTTGCAGGCGATGTCGGCCTTGGCCACGGCGATCTCGCCGCGGCTGGGTGCGTCGCTCTGCAGGTTCCACCGACTGTCGCCGATCGCGGCGTCCGGGTCGCGGTACCGGAATCCCTTCCCGCTCATACAGGCGGACCACTCGCGGTCGACCGCGGTGACGCGGGGGTCCGTGCGCGATTCCAGGAACAGCTCGTGGCGCAGGCGGACGACGAGATCGTGTCCGTGGCGTGCTTCGTCCGAAGCGCTGTCACCCTGCACCGTACGTGCGGCCTTCCCCGCGCACCCGCCGCTGGGCACGGGCCGGCCTCGGACGGACGGTGCGGACCCGCTGCCGTCTGCGGTGCGTCCGGACAGGGCCACGCGCTCCGCTGTGGAAAGCGTGTTGATGTTCTGCGGCTTCTGGCCGCCGGCCGACGCCGGACTCAGGTGGTATCCGCGCTCGGCGGCGATGGCTCGGTCGCTGATGCCGTAGCGACGGGACTCGTACTCGCGCCGGACCGCCACCGCACGGCTGATGTAGTCGGTGGACAGATGCGGCAGATACCGAAACCCGAAGCCCCGCATGCACGCCTGCTCGACGCGGTAGGTGAGGTATTCGCTGGTGGCCTCCTCCTCGGCGGTCAGCACGTAGCGGTTGATCGGCAGGCGCAGTGGGGCCATGCCGGAGGGCGTCGGTGCCGCCACCGGTGTACGGGGCGTCGATCCGGGCTGCGTCTGCGTACATCCGAGGAGGAGGGCGGAAAGGGCCAGCACGCTGCCGCCGGAAAGAGCGGTGCGCAGTGCCGCACGCCGGTGAAGACGTCGCCGCCGCGTCCTCGTCGTTGCTGCTCCCACGTGGTCTCTCCGATCTCCCCGCGTCTGTGTCATTCGGCCGCGGGGGGGGCATGCGTCCATGGGTTCCTGCGCCGGCCGGTCCGCCCCACGGCGAGGGCGGACCGGTGTCGGACCGGCTGGGCCGTACTTGCTCAGGTGCAGGAGTCCACGCGGATCGACGCCTCGTTGTTGCGCAGGCGGGAGTTGAGGTTGCCGGCGTGACCCGCGTGCAGCCAGTTGGCGTCGCCGGTGAAGTTGGGCGAGACGAACGTGGCGACGTGGCAGTTGGTCGTGTTGTTGCCCATGGATGCGGCGTTGTTGCGCACCACCTGGCCGGCGCCCGCGGAGCCGGTGCCGTGGTTCGCGAACGTGTTTCCGCCGAGGTTCGCGTCCGACGTCCGGGTCGGGGTCCAGCTCGCGTTGTCGAGATTCGGGCTGTAGTACAGGCACATGTAGGTGCCGCACGGCTGCCAGAAGGACGACCAGGTGTCGATGTTCCACGAGGTGGCACCCGCCGAGGGGGCGAGGGTGAGGGTCCCCGCACCGAGCGTGGCCGCGGTGGCGGCCACCACGGACGCCCGCTTCAGGGCACGTGTGAGTTTCCAGGGCATGATTCCTCCGTTGTGTGAGCACGAGCGGACGCTGGTCGCACAGTCGCGGCCGGCGCCCGCCCCCAGCGACGGGATGTGCCGTGACGGGAATGCCTCGGCCCGCCGTGAGTGGTGTCGGTGGTCGGCCGACGCCTCGTGGTCCCAGAACGTACGGCCCGCAGCGTGCCCTCGCGTCCCACGTGGGATTGAACTCCGCGTAGACCGGCGCGGTAGCCGCCCGGTTCCTGCAACTCCCGCGGTACCGCGCTGGTGTGACGCTCCGGCTCAGTGCTCCGCGCGGGAGGGCGTCAGCGGCAGGCGCCGACCGCTTGGGCGTGGAGGCGCTCCAGGGCGTCCAGGACGACGGTGTCCCAGTGCCAGGAAAGCCACCGGCCGACGTCGCTTCCCGTCTGGTGCAGCGCGGCGAGCTGGGGGCGGGAGAAGCCGGTCAGGGGACGCTCGTGATGGGAGGAGATCATGCCCAGAACGCGGCCCTTGCCGTTGGTCAGGGGGACGCTGTGGGCGGCCCTGCTGCCTGCCTGAAGGATGGCTTGACGGGAGGCCTCGTCGAATACGGCGGCGGTTCCCACCTCCGGCACCGTGACCTGCCGGCGGGCGGAGGCCGCCTGCGCGCACAGGGTGGTGGGCGTCTCGACGAAGGCGAAGAAGTCGGTGAAATACTTGTTCAGACCCGTGTGCCGGGCCAGATGGAGTCGGCCGTTCTCCGCCAGTTGAATATTGCCCATCGGTGTCTGTGTGATCGTCAGCAGGCGGTGCAGCGTCGCCTTGAGTACGGCACCCTGACTGTCGCGTGAGCCCGCTTCCAGGCGGAGCCCGGGCAGCCGGGGCGGGTCGAAACGAGCCCTGCCGGGAAACCACGACATCGCGTCCCGGTCCGGTGCCGGGGTGCGGACGACCGCGTCGGCGAGGGTGTGGAGCTTGACGTTGGACTGCTGCGACGAGGTCTTGAGCAGTTCGAACGCCGCTTCGGCACACCCGAGGCGGTATCGCCGGGCAAGGATGTCCTGGGCGTGGGCGACGCCGGCATGCCCCAGCCGTCGGTTGCGTCGGTCCAGTTGCCACTGTTCCCATCGCGAGCCCGTTGGGGCGGGGCCCGATCCGGGTGGCGGCGTGGGGGCGGCTTCTCCACTCGGGTACTGGGAAAGATGGCCCATGGGAAGCTCCAATGCGGTACGGCAGGCACGACGACGGACCGCAACCGCCTCCTACACACCGGCCGCGGGCAGCGCCTGCTTCCCAAGCACTGCAACCGACCCTAACCAAAACCGGCCCGACCCGCGCAACCCCGCCCTCTCCAAAATCGAGTCATCGAGCGGTCAACAGGCTGATACCGCCGGGAGGCAGGTGACGGGCCCTCGGTCTCACTCGTCTTCGGTGAGGAAGTCGGTCAGCGCGGCAGCGACCGCATCGGGCTGTTCATCGGGGATGAAGTGTCCTGCGTCCGGCACGACGATCCCGCTGGCGTGCTTCGCCCACGGCCTGATGGAAGCCGCCATGTCGGGGATGGAGCCGTGGCTGCTGGAGATCCCGAGAACCGGGACAGTCAGGCGCTGTTGCTCCAGGGCTTCGTGGTTCTTGCGCGCCGAGGCGGCGGCGTCCCGGTAGTAGGCAAGGGACGCGCGGAGACCGCCGTCGGCGGCCACGGACGCGGCGTACCGCTCGACCTCGGCGTCGTCGAAGGCGTCGGGGGAGAGGGTCTTGGCCCTGAGGAACCAGCCGACGTACTCCCGTTCGCGGCCGGCGAGCAGCGTCTCGGGCAGTTCGGGCACGAGGTGGAAGGCGAAGTGCCAGGTCTTCCACGCCTGTTCGGGATCGGTCGGAATGGCATCAGGGAGGGTGATGCCCGGGATACCGGCATCGAGCAGGGCCAGGCCACGCAACTGGCCCTGGTACTTCAAGGCGAGGGAGAAGGCGACCCACGCGCCGATGTCGTGGGCGACCAGCCGGTAGGTCGGGACTCCGAGCGCCTCGACCGCGGCGTGGACGTGCGCCGCGACCGTGTGCGTGTCGTAGCTGATGGCAGGGCGTTCGGAGTGGCCCTGGCCCGGCAGGTCCATCGCGATGACCTGGAATCGGTCGGCCAGGACCGGCATCACCTTGCGCCAGGCCCACCAGGTCTGCGGGAACCCGGCGAGCAGCACGACGGCCGGACCGCCCGGCTGACCGCCCTCGACCGCGTGAAGCCGGACACCGCCCGCGTCGACCCAACGGTGGGTGAAACCGTCCAGGTTGGCCAACGGCAGGTCCCGGACCGGATTGCCGGAGTCGCGGGGGGTGCTTGCGGGTTCCTTCATGATTCTCCTCCACCGGCCATGATCGTGCCTCCACCCTAACCCATCTTGAACTGATTGGTTCATGATGAGAGGATGGTCTCCACCAAGAAGGCAGAGCAGGAGGGAGGGGCGGCATGGCAGGCAGGAAGCAGTTCGACGTCGCCACGGCGCTCGATGCCGCGATGATCCAGTTCTGGCGGGCCGGTTACGCGGACACGTCGGTGGACGACCTGTCCCGGGCGACCGGACTCAACCGCAGCTCCATCTACTCCTCCCTCGGTGACAAGGACACGCTCTTCACGCGCTGCCTGGAGCGCTACACCACGCGCTACGGGGACAAGTACGACGCCGCGTTGTCCTGTGCCGCCGACCGGCCCCTGGCAGCCGCGCGGGCGTTCTTCGACGTCACCCTCGAACGCATCGCGGACCCCGGCCTGCCCGACGGATGCCTGGTGGCCCAAACCGTCATGGCGACCCCCGTGCTGAGCGCGAGCGTTGCGGCGCGTGCACGTGAGTCGATCGGCCTCCAGCACACCCGGCTACGCGCCGCGCTGAAGGCCGGCCGACTGCACGACGAGGCGGCCGAGTCCTTCGCGGTCCACCTTGCGGCCGTGAACCAGTCCCTCGCCGTCATGAGCAGAGCCGGAGCGAGCACGGAGCAACTGCGCGCCATCGTCGACGTGACCCTCGACGCACTCGCCCAGACGCTCGACGCGAGCAAGCGGACACCGCTTCTCGGCCACCCAGCACCGACCCGAGCGGTGACCCGGGCTGCAGCCTCCATCCCGGAGCGGTGAGGTCGTCGCGTGTTGTGCGGAACACGGTCCGCCGGTCGCGGTGATCGTAGGGAGATGTACCTGGGGTCGGGCCGGAGCCCTTGGCCGGAAGCGCCGACCTGGTGAGACTGGCCGTTGACCTCAGGCCCCGGGACGGGTGCCAGGGGCCGAACCTCGCCCGGTGGTGTGTGTCAGGTCGTGGTCAGACGATCGCGGTATGTCTCGCACAGTTCCCAGACGGTGTTGCGAGTGGTGTCGTCCAGGGCTGCGTCGGGCCACGGGGTGGGGATGGCCTTGCTGTTGAAGTAGGTGCCGTGGGCTTCCTGCGCCTCGGGACGGGAAGCGAGGTACACGCTGGAGCGGGTGGCCTTGAGCAGCGCCCGGTGCCCGTACACGAGGGGCATCGCGAGCCGCAGTAGCGGCACGATCGGGCGTGCCAGGGGCGGGTAGGTGCTGGTGGCGAGGTTCTTGTTCATCGAGGTGTAGGCGTGCCCGGGGTAGGCGACGTTCAGCGTCACCGGCGTCGCCTTGAGCTGCTGGGCGAAGCGGTAACTCATCGCCATCTGCGCCAACTTGGTCTGGTTGTAGAACGACAGTCCGACATAGGACTTCTCGCCACGCAGGTTCTCCAGGTCGATCCGTCCCCGTGGGATGCCGCCGGTGATGTTGATGACCCGGGCCGGTCCCGAGGCCGTCAGAGCCGGCATCAGCCAGTGAGTGAGGCAGAACGGCGCGACCACGTTGACCGCGAACGCGGTCTCGATGCCGTCCTCGGTCAGTTCGCGGTGGGATCGCGTCGCCCCGGCGTTGTTGATCAGCACGTCCACGCCACCGGTCCGGGTGCTGACCTCCCGGGCGAGTCGACGGACGTCGCGTAGGCGAGACACGTCGGCTGTGATCGCTGCGACGCCCTCGTTTCCGCTGGAGCGGCGGAGTTCCGCCACGGCACTGTCGGCGCGGTTCTTGTTACGGCCGACGAGGATGACGTCGGCGCCGAGCAACGCCAGTTGGCGTGCCGTCTCCTTGCCGATGCCTCCGGTGCTGCCAGTGATCAGAACGGTCTTGCCTTTCATGGTCACCACTCCATTCCGTCGCCTGTCACTCGGTGACACTATAGTCATCAGGTGATGCAAAGTAGACTGGGTGCATGGAAGAAGGACTGCGTGAACGCACCCGCAGAGCAGTGCGGGCAGAGCTCGCCGAGGTGGCCATCGGTCTGTTCGTCCGCCAGGGCTTCGACGACACGACCGTCGAGGACATCGCTCAAGCAGCCGGCATGACCAAACGCAGCTTCTTCCGGTACTTCCCGACCAAGGAAGACGTCGTCTTCGACGGCGTCGACCTCACCGGAGAGAAGGTGGTCGGCGACATCGCGGCACGCCCCGCCGAGGAAGACCCTTGGGACTCTCTGCATCACGTCCTACGGGCCTGGCAGGAGGAGATCCATGCCGGCGAGCAGGTACTCGCGACCCTGCGCCTCATCGAGGCCACACCCGCGCTGGTAGGACGCCTCCACCAACGAAGAGCGGAATGGCGTCGGCGAGTCAGCGATGCGCTGCGGAGCCGGCCGGGGGCCGACATCGACGCCTACACCGCGGACCTGCTCACCAACGCCGCCACCGCGGTACTCGACGCGGTGTCCAGCCAGTGGGTGCGATCAAACGGGCATGCGAACCGCTCGGCTCTGCTGGAGCATGGATTCACCCAGGTCCACGTGAACCGCGACCTGCAACAGGCGTGACGCAGGCCGCCTGCCGGCTGCGGGCACGACGCACGTGGCCGCGAAAGCGGGCGTCAGTGCACCCTCGCTGACCGGCTTGGCAAGTGGCCATGCCGGGCTCGGCAGCGGCGCCGGGCCTCGGGCGTGGGTCGGATCTCGTCGTAGGCCGGATCTCGTCGTAGGCCGGACGCGGTGATGACCCGCCCGGTGCTACGCCGACGTGGTCGTCTGCGGGCTGCGGAGGACGAGCAGGGTGATCTCACTGGGGGCGAAGACACGGAACGGCGGGCCCCAGAAGCCGGTGCCGCGGCTGGTGTAGAGGAAGGTGCGGGTGCCGTGGTGGCTGAGGCCGGCGAGGGCGGGCTGGTCGAGGCGGACCAGGTGGTGGAAGGGCCAGATCTGGCCGCCGTGGGTGTGGCCGGAGAGCTGGAGGTCGATGCCGGCTGCTGCGGCCCGGTCCACGAACTTGGGCTGGTGCGCGAGAAGCAGGACGGGGAGATCGGGATCGGCGCCGTTCAGGGCTCCGGCGAGGTGGGCGCCGTGGCCTGCCAGACCTGACGATTCGGCGGTGACGTCGTCCACGCCGGCGACCACGAGGGTGTCGCCGCCGCGTTCGAGCAGCAGGTGGCGGTTGCGCAGCGGCTCCCAGCCCAGCTCGTCCATCAGGTCGACCCAGCCCTGGGCCTCGCTGTAGTACTCGTGGTTGCCGGTGACGTAGACACGGGCATGGGTGGCCCGGACGGTACCGAGCGGGGCGGCTTGGGCGCGGCGGCGTTCGGCTGTGCCGTCCGCGATGTCGCCGGTGTGGCAGACCACGTCGGCTTCGAGGGCGTTCACCGCTTCGCACACTCGTGCCGACCAGCGGGCTCGGTCGAGCGGGCCGTAGTGGGTGTCCGTGATGAGGGCGACCCGGAGGCCGTCCAACCCGGCACCGAGGCGAGGCAGTTGCACATCGAGTCGGCGCACGCGCGGCACGCGCCGGGCCTCGGCGTACCCCCAGGTCAGCAGTACGGCGGTCACGCCGAGCACGGCCCACGTGACGATGCGAGCCCGGTCCTGGCTCTCGCCGACACCGGCCACGGTCAGGGCCAGACGCAAGAAGACGCCGAGCAGAACGGACCAGGTGAAAAGGACCCAGCTGGTGCCCAGCAGCGTGTCACCGGCGATCGCCGCCCGGTCCTGCTGGTGTCGGCCGTGACCGCGCACCATCGCGAGCGGCATACCGGCGAGGCCGAGGGCGAACAGGGCGGTGCCGGCCAGCGTGACGGGCAACGGCCAGTGCTGGCCCGCGTGCAGGAGCACCCAGCAGGGCACGGCCCACAGCAGGATGGGGGCGATCAGGGGGAGGTAGCGCATCAGGCTGTGCAGCCGGCTCTGCCGCGGCGCTCGCGCCCCACCCTCGGCAGGCCGGGTGCTGCTGGTGTCGGTCATGCTTGCCCTCCCTCACCACACTTGCAGACCCGCGCACTGTATCCGGTCGTGCTAGGCCCGGCTGAAGTCGCGGGCCCACAAGCCGACTGGACCGACGACCGCTCAGGGGATCACCATGGAGGAATCGGTTCCCGCACAGCTCTCCGAGCACGCGCTGTCAATGCTTCGACCCGCTACTTCACGCGTCAGCCCGACCAGCTTGATCTCAATCTCCCGCAGCTCGGCTCCACGATCGCCGCCCGGACCCGGATCGCCTCGGCCGGCTGGACGAAGTGAGCACGGGTCCGGTCAACGCCGCCGCCACCGCCTACGCCCGCTCCACGACTCCGCTCGTCCCACGAGCCGACCCGACGGACGCCTGCCGTAGGGCTGCTAATGACCGGGTCCGTGCATGCCACCGTCCCCGCCCTCGTGCATCGGCGGTGGCTGCGAGGTGGTGTTCCGCTGGCGCGACTTACGCTCGTGCCGGACGAACGCCTCACCGGCGGTGCCTACCAGCATGCCGAGTGAGCCCACCACGAACAGCCACAGGGCGATCTTTTCCAGGCTGGGAAAGAGGAAGCACACGCTGCCGACCAGGAACGTCGTGTTGCCGAAGCCGCCGATGATCAGGTGAAGGAACGGGAAGTCCTGCAGCAGATACCGTTCAAGTCGGGCTTTCAAGCCGCCTCCTCTCAACGCCCGGCCTCCCGGGACCCAGAGGGCTGGGTACCGGTGGAAGCGAGATCGAAACGGTGCGGCAGGGGCGACACGGGGATCGCCGCCCAGCCCTCGCCGGGTGCCGGTCTGTCCGCAGGCTCGTGATGCGATCAGAGGCCTCCGCCGCGCCGGCCCCTGCCCCAGCCCCGCCCCTTTCAGGCGGGCTGGCCGATGGGCCGGATGGTGAGGGTGTTGAGGTCGACGCCTGCCGGTTGGCCGAGGGCGAAACAGATGGCCTCGGCGATGGGCTGGGGAGACAGGGCGAAGGGGGGAACGTCGGCGCCTTGCCAGAAGGGCGTGTCGATCATTCCGGGGTTGACGAGAGTGACACCGATGCCGCGGGGCGTGGCGTGCAGGCGCAGGTTCTCGGCGAGTCCGGTGGTAGCCCACTTGGTGGCCGAGTAGAGATTGGCGGGAGAGTTCTTCAGCCCGGCGACGCTGCCGATGAGCACCAGCCGTCCGCCAGTGGCCTCCAGGTGGGGCAGGGCGGCATGGGCCAGCAGAGCGGGGCCGAGGACGTTGGTGAGGACCATGGGCGACCACAGCGCCGGGTCGCCGTCCCCGATGGAGTCGCCGGACATGAATCCGGCGTTGGCCACCGCCGCGTCAAGGGCACCGAAGTGCTCCACGGTGCGGGTCACGACCGACTCGGTGGCCTGCCAGTCCGCCGCGTCCGCCACCAGACCCAGCAGCCGGTCGGCGTGGCCGGCCTGGTCGAGGAAGGCCTTCAGTTTGCTCTCGTTGCGTCCGGTGACCACCACACGGTGGCCGCGGTCGAGGAGCAACTGCGCGGTGTGGGCGCCGATACCGCTGGTCGCGCCGGTGATCAATACGGTCTTGCTGGTCATGGTCATGGTCATGCTCCTGAGGTGGGGAAGGGGGGCGGCGGACGGCGGCCCGCCATGGAGGAGTGCCGCTCAAGTCCGCCGACCTCAGGAAACCGGCGCCGTCAGAGGCGGGCAAGGTCGGGTTTACGGGGGGCATAAACGCAACCTCCCCATCGCTCGGCCGCTGGGTACTGTGGACGAATGGAACCTCCGTCCGAAAACCAGACCGGTGATCCCGCCGACAACCGCTCGGAGATCCGTGCCTTCCTCACCAGCCGACGCGCCAAGCTGGCCCCGGAACGGGTCGGACTGCCCACCGGCCGACGGCGCCGGGTTCCGGGACTACGGCGCGAGGAGGTCGCGGCCCTCGCCGGCGTGAGCACCGAGTGGTACACGCGGCTGGAGAAGGGCCACATCGGCGGTGTCTCCGAGAGCGTGCTGGAAGCGGTCGCGCAGGCGTTGCTCCTCGACGAGGACGAGCGCACCTACCTGCTGGAGCTGGCCAGGGCGGCTCGCCCCGCCCGCCGCAGCTCGAACCGCCGCAAGGACGTCAAGATCCCGTCCTCCGTCCAGTGGATGGTGGACTCCATGACGATGGCTCCCGCCTTCGTACGGACCGGCCGTCTGGACATCGTCGCGAGCAACGCGCTGTGCAGGGCCTTGTATTCACCGATGTTCGACAGCGACACCACGGGCGAGCGGGGCTGCGCCAATTTCCCCCGTTACTTCTTCCTCGACCCCGGCTCCCACGACTTCTTCGTCGACTGGGAAGAAGGCGCGAGAGCAACGGTCGCAGTACTCCGCGCCGAAGCCGGACGAGAACCTCACGACCGGGCCCTGCGCGAGCTGGTCGGCGAACTGTCCACGCTCAGCGCTGACTTCCGCACCATGTGGGCCAGTCACGACGTCCGAATCCGTCACGAGGGCGTCAAGCGGCTGGACCATCCCGAAGTCGGCCGTCTGGAGATGACCTTCCGCTCCCTGGACCTGCCCCTGCCCCAACGAGCCGTCCACGACCTGATCGTCTACACGGCCGAGCCCGGCACCCCCTCGGAGGACCGACTCAGGCTCCTCGCCAGTTGGACGGCGCCGACGCCGCAGACCTCACCCACGGAACCGACCCGCCCGCCCCGCTGACCTCACGCCCTCGTACGGCAGCGGTATAGGGGCTGATTAGAAGAAGCGAAAAGCGCCCGGAGCGGCGGTCTGCGCTCAGGCGGCGGGGAAGCCGTCCCGAGCCAGAGGTTAAACGGTGCAGAGGCGGCTGTCGCCCAGCGCCTCGGGTTCACGCCCCTGCGCGAGGACACGGTCCTTGATGGCAGTGCGCTACTTGGTCGGCAACGGCTGAGCCTGTGCCGCGGGCGTGCTCCGCGTCGCGCGTCGGTCGACAACAGCGTGTACAGCTTCCGCCGCCCCGGAACCGAGCGGTATGTCCACGAACGCCGTGAAGTGCCGGGGCGAGCAGCTCGACGCCGTCGACGTCGTCCTGGACATGGCCGCGGAGCACCCGCCTCGCAACCACCACGTCGCTTGGAGGCGGGGTCGTATGCGGGCTCGCGGCCATCAGCAGCCCTGGGGCGGGCGTCCGACGGGTCAGCTCATGGGACGAGCGGCGTCATGGAGCGGGCGTGCGCCCACATGCCGTGGAGCTGTTCGAGGGGGCGCTGCTGTTCGCCGTGGAGGGCGTTGAGTACGACGAGGCATCCGGTGAGGGCGGGCACCGTCCACTGCACGCAGGCGAGCTGGCGCCGGGCCTTTCCCAGGTCGACGGGGTGCCGGGCCCCCTTCTCCGCGTCGTCGGGGTTGGCGGAGGAGGCCCACTCGACCTTCTTGCCGAGGACGCGGGCGTAGGCGGTGGCGGCCAGGGCTGCCGCCGTGACGACGGTCTTGGCGGTGGTGGAGGCGCCCACGCCGTGCTGGGTCCTGACGCGGTGGGCGTTGACGGCGAGCAGGCCGCCACCGCCGAACAGGTGCGCGCCGATCGCGGCGGCGTTGACCGGCACCCACTTCGTCCAGCCGACCGAGGCGATCCGGGCCCGGGCGGCGACCGTGGAGCCCTCGTGCTCGGCCGCCCCGTTGAGGCCGACCGCGCCCATCAGAGAGCCGCCGAACCAGGCGGCCAGGCCCACGTCGTGCAGGCTACGGATGACGGTATTGCGTCCGGACATGGGCGTGCTCCTTGCAGGAGTGGCGGTGAGGGCCGACGAGTGTCGGGCGTTACTCCACCCTCGCCGGGCCTTGCCGGCGCCGCCACCACGGCTGACCCAGACGGCTGCCCCGTCAGCTTCTGTCCGGTTGCCCGGAGCCGGTCACTCAGGCTTCGGGCGGCATGCGGTCGTCCCCCAACCGGGTGGTCACCGCCGTCGCCGTTGCGCGTCCCAGTATCCCTTCCCTCCTCCCCTTCTCGCGGTGACGGATCGCCTCTCGCCCGGACGCTGATCACGAGGGGCCCGGGGTGTGAGCGGCTGGTTCCTTCCCGTGGCGGCTGGGCTGCCTTCTGCGACCCGACGCGTGCTGGGCCCCGAACTGCCGGCATCACCGCGCGTCGCGCGGAACTGGATGGACTCGAGCAGCCGGCCGCGCACATGACGGAGGTGCGGGCCGAGCGGAACACCGCAGCGCCGCTCATCCGGCTTCGTGTGTGGTGCTTTCCACGGAGGTCGTCGCGCACCGGTTGTCCAGCCGCCTGTGGCACCGCCCGGTCCGTGACCGCGGTCTGTTGCACCCTGATACTCGTCACCGCTTCGACGTCCGTGAGCAGGCCGGTGGCCGGTTGGGGATTCTGTCGCTGCCTGAGGGGGGCACGGGAAGCCGCACCTGCGCCTGGTGATCGTCATGCGTCATCGCTGGTGGCACTGGCAGCAGTCCGTCGGATGAGTGCGGCGAGTGGCTCGGCGTGGAGCGCACGGTGCACAGCTCTTCGAGCGAAGGCGGTCTTCCTGCTGCGGGCGGGCGGGCGGGCCGGACGGATGGATGGCGCCCTGGCTTCGGCCGAGTCAACACCGGAGCCCCGTTTCTCGGGCCGTCCAGATGAGTGCCGGGGCTCATGAGGGGCAGGCGGGACGGCGGGGCAGCGCGGATCGGGCCCCGGAGCGAGAAGGGCATGCCATGTTCGAGGAGTTCGCCACCAAGACGGTGCGCACCGGTGAGGCGTCCGTCTTCGTTCGGTACGGGGGCGAGGGCCCGCCTCTCCTGTTGTTGCACGGCCACCCGCGGACGTCGGCGACCTGGCACCGGGTCGCGCCCGTTCTGGTGCGGCGCGGCTTCACCGTCGTCTGCCCCGACCTGCGCGGTTACGGACGCTCCCGCGGTCCCGCGCCCGCCGCGGATCACGCCCCGCACTCCAAGCGTGCCGTGGCCGAGGACATGGTCGAGGTCATGCAGGCCCTCGGGCACCATCGCTTCGGGCTCGTCGGGCACGACCGTGGGGCCGCTGTGGCGCTCCGGCTGGTGCTGGACCACCCTTCCGCGGTGACCCGGGCGGCGTTCGTGGACGGCCTGCCTCTGAGCGAGCACCTGATCCGTGCGGATGCCAGGTTCGCCACCGCGTGGTGGCACTGGTTCTTCTTCGCCCAGCCGGAGATCCCCGAACGCGTCATCAACGCCGATCCTGACTCCTGGTACCGCGGCGACCCAGAGGCCATGGGGCAGGAGAATTACGACGAGTGGCGGGCCGCCACCAGAAATCCGGACGTCGTCCGCGCCATGCTGGAGGACTACCGCGCCGGTCTCACCGTGGACCGCCGACACGAGGAGGCGGACCGCGCCCGGGGCGCACGGATCGACTGTCCCGTCCTGGTCCTGTGGTCGCTACGGGACGATCTGGAGGACCTGTACGGCGACCCGCGCACCATCTGGCGCGACTGGGCCGACGACGTCCGGGGCCACGGCATCGACGCCGGACACCATGTGGCGGAGGAAGCCCCTGGCCCGCTCTCCGCCGCCTTGGGTGACTTCTTCACCGACTGACCTCCGTATCGTGCTGGACTCCGGGTACGGCGGACGGCCCGCGCATCGCTCATCTGCTGGCCGGCCTGCCGACCGGGCTGGCCGGGCTGGCGTTACGGATCCGCGCCGGGGTGGTCGAAGAGGTACCGGCCGTCACCCGAGCCCGGCACAATCACCCGTATGACGATCACCACGGGCGCGCCGCCCACGCGCAGCACTCCCGCTGCTGTCGCCTCGGGGTTCCTCACGGGCGGTGTGATCGGGGCGTCGCTGGCCGCTCTCGTCGTCGGCGGCATCATCGAGAACGCGCTGCTGTTCGTCACGGGACTGGTCCTGCCCGCGGTCTACGGTCTGCTCTTCTTCCTCGCCGGTGCACCGCGTCGGGCCCGGGAGGCGGCGGTCGCGCCCCGCACCGCGCTCGCGATGGTCGAGAGCCGGGAGGCGGTCGGGGGTGAGTCGACGAGCGACGTGGCGGTGCGGTTCGATCTGACCGTCGCGCCGGACGACGTACCGGCGTATCGCGTCGCGTTCACGCAGAGCATCAACGTCGTCGACCTGGCCGACTACCGGCCGGGCGGCGTCGTGGTGGTCCAGTACCCGCCGGACCGGCCATGGCGGTTGAGGATCGTGAAGCGGCCGACACCGGAGTGGGAGGAGCGCGCGGCCGGGGCCCGCATCGACTCCGCGCCAGGACCCGCCATGGTGAGCGAGGCCCCCGAGGGCTGTGCCGTCGGCTTCGTCGGGCTGCTCGCCCTGTTGCTCGCAGCGGGCGGCGTGGTCCTGCTGTTCCGCGCCGACCTGTTCGACCAGAACGCCTCCGCGCACCCGCCCGCTGCCGCCACCGGACCATCGGTCTCCTCCTCCACTTCCTCGTCGTCGACCACGGTGGTGTCGTCGGCGTCCGGCACGGTCACCCTCGGCCCGAACCAGTCGTTCCTCGACGAGGGCGAACTGCGCCGGGCGGTCAGCTCGCTCGCCAAGGGCACGGACACGCGCGCGGCGCTCACCGTCGTCGTGCAGGAACGCCTGCTGTCGATCGTCTACGCGCCCACCGGCGCACGGGCCTCGACGTTCGACCCGGATTCCCTGCCCTACGACCGTTTCCCTGCGCTGGTCAAGGAGGCGAAAAGCAGCCTGCGGGCCGGTTCCTCGCAGACCTGGCAGATCACCGTCGAGCGTCTCACCGGCTCTCTCACCGTCAGGGTCGGTGTGACGGGTACCGAAGGAGGTGCCTCGTTGGAGGCGGACGCGCAGGGCAAGGTGGTGCGCCGCACTCCGGCGCACTGACGGGCGCCGCGTCGACACGGGAGCAGAGGGAAGACACGTGGGCCTGCAGGGATATCTGGCGCTGTGGTGCGGGGCGTTCGGCATCTTCGCGCTGGTCGGTTATGCCCGGTCGCTGGCCGGGGCGACACCGGCGCAGCGGGCGGTGAGGGTGGTGGGGCGGATCGAGCGGGTGCGCGAGCCCAGGCACGGAAGCTCGCAGCACGACGGGATACCCGTGGTCGTCTCCTTCCAGGATCCGTCCACCGGGGAGGCGTTCACCGTGACGAACGACGGTGACCGCGGGGAAAGGATCACGGCGGCCTGGCCCGGACGGGAGATCGGTGTCCGTTATCCGCGCGGGAGACCGCATGCCTACCACTTCGTCGGCGACCTGTGGGCGGGCCGACGAGGGCTCGGGTGGCCGAACTTCGCGCTCTTCCTGATCTACGTCGGACTGGTCGTCTTCGCCGCCGTCGACTGGGCCTGGCCGTGGGCCTTGATCGGCTTCGGTGGGCCGTGGACCGTGTCCGGCGTCTGGTACCTGCCGCAGAGCGAACGCGCGGCGAGCCGACGTATGGATGGGCTGACCTCCCGGCCCCCTGTTCAGGGCCGGGTCATCGCCGTGCTCACGGACACCAGCACCGACGAGGACGGCCACACCAGTACCAGCCACACGCCGGTTATCACCTTCACCACCCACGACGGCACCACCGTCAGCGCCTATTGCACCGGCGGGCTGCCTGCCCCCGCGAACTCCTACGGCCGCAACGTCACAGTCCACTACACGCCCGACGACCCCGCTGTGTTCACCACCGACCTCGCGGCAGAACACCGGTCCCGCTCAGTCGACACTGCCTTCGGCGTCGTGGCGCTGCTCCTCGGCGTGGCGGCGGTCGTCGTCGGAGCGGTGCTTCTGTGACGCCCGACGAGTGCTGTGTACGGGAGGTATGTGCGCGTGGACCGGGGGGCGTTCGAACTTCACCGTCGATCCGGCGAGCAGGGCAGTCGCCGAGCGGCAGAAGGCAGGCACCACCATTCCCCTTCATGGGCCAGCGCTGGCCGAACTCCGAAGTCCAGCAGACGTCTGCGGGATGGGGAAGGTGACGCCGGTCAGCCGTTCGCTCTCATGCCACAGCCAGGCCCCCAGGTCGGGGCCGTCCGCTCCGGTGGGCAGCCGGGCCGGTTTGGGCGTGCCGGAGGTCTGGTCGCGTCCGGCCGGGCCGAGGTAGGCCCCATTGGTGACGTCGGGATGGGTCGCGGCGAACAAAGACGGCCAGGCCGCGCCGTCGGGGGAGCCCATCAGTGTGCGGGAGGCGAGGGCCACGAACAGGCGCCCCGTCCGGCTGGCGGAGGTGTGGCGCTGCAGGTTGGTGACGGCCGAGCCCGGATGGACGACCACTGCACGGTGCGTACGGCCGGCAAGGCGGCGGGCGAGTTCCTGGGTGAAGACGACGTTGGCGCGCTTGGACTTGGCATACGCACTCATCGGGCGGTAGCCGCGCTCGCTCATCAGATCTGCGAGATCACCGGAGCGCCAGGCGGCGGCGACGGCGCTGACCGTGACGACGCGGGCAGCTGAAGAGCGCCGCAGGGCCGGCATCAGGTGCGCTGTCAGCGCGAAATGGCCGAGGTGGTTGGTGCCCACCGTGAGTTCCAGCCCATCGGGGGTGAGCCGACGCTCCGGGACATCCATCACACCGGCGTTGTTGATGAGGATGTCGATTGTCTCGCCCGCGGCGAGCGGGGCGGCTGCCTCACGGATCAAGGCAAGGTCGCCGAGGTCGATTTCCACCGTCTCCAGGCGAGTGCCGGGCACGTCGGCGTCCAGGCGGCGGGCGGCATCGGCCAGGGAGTCAGGGCGCCGACCCGCCAGCAGGACGCGGGCACCGTGCTCCGCCAGAACCTGGGCGGTGCGGTAGCCGATGCCGCTGTTGGCGCCGGTGATCAGTGCGGTTCGGCCCTTGAGGTCCGGGATGTCGGCCGGGGTCCAGTGCGCGTTGGCCATGAGTACCTCCTAAATGAATGTTCATTTAATTTGCTCAGCATGCAGGCGCTGATCCGAGTTGTCAAATGAACGTTCATTGGAAAGGCTGAGTGCATGGCAACACGTGACCCCGACCGCAAGCGTCGGCAGCTGATGGAAGCCGCTCTCGCCGAGTTCGCCGAGTTCGGCCTGGCCGGAGCCCGCGTGGACCGGCTCGCAAAACGAGCCGGCATCAGCCCTGGCCTGGTGTACTCCTTCGCCGCCGGCAAGGAGGGTCTGTTCGAGGCCGTCTACGAAGCGATCGCCGAGCAGACCGTCAACGCGGTCCCCATCGACGCCGACGACCTGGCCGAATACGCCGGCCGCCTGCACGATGCCGGACAGCAGCACCCCCAGGTCATGCGCTTCCTCACCTGGTACGCGCTGGAAAGCACCGAACGGCCGACGTCCGACGTCGTGGCCCGCTCGATGCAAGACAAGATCGCCTCCGTCGAGGCCGCCCAGCAACGCGGCAGCGTCCGGCGGGACAAGCCGGCCGCGGAGATCCTGGCGCTCGTTCTGGCGCTCGCGAACATGTGGCAGCACCACACAGAGGACGTCAACGCCCTGGCCCCGCCCGCACATCAGCGCGCAACAGTCACTGATGCCGTACGCCGCCTCGTCTCCCCGGACTGGCCCGCTGATCGCTGATGGCGTCACCGCAAGCCCTCGACGGTCTCGCCATTCCTGACCGCGCACGTGATGCGGCAGAACTGCCCAGGTATCGCATGCGCCGGCCGACTGAAGCGATCAGGCGCAGCGGCGGCGCGGCAAGCCGGCTGATGACCGCCCCCTCACGTGCTGCTCGCGCTTCCGGGCTGACAGGAGCACCCTGGAGGCGTGAGTCGCGCACCCATCGTCGTGCACCGGCCCTCGATCTCCGGGGGCCGACGGGTCACCGTGCACCGTCACGGCCGGGACGAGATACTCGGCACCGCCTACAGCGATCACGACTTGGCGGTGTTCCTCGAAGGCGCCGGCATCGACGACGCGGAAGCCGTTCTGGACGACCGGCGGTGGGTGGAATGGCGCGGTGGCCCGGCTCACGATTTCCGCGCCGCCTGACCCACCGCCTCTTGCGAGCCACGAGATGTGCCGCTGCACACCAACGTGGTCATGGACGACGGGGCACCGGGCCCGGCCATCACGTTGAACAGCAACTTCGGCGGCGTGACCGCGGGGCTGGGCACGCCGGGGACGCCCAGCTGGGCGGGCAGGAGGAAGACCGCGTACAGGAAGGGCAGGACCGCCGGTGAGAGGGCGGTCGGCACAATGCCGCGGATCATGCGGGCGGCCTCGGCGCCCCCGGCCAGTGCGCGCGCGGCGTCGACACTGCTGGGTCGCTGATTCAGTGGGTGTCTCTCCGCCTGATCCGAGTCGGGACCAGGTCGTTGAGTGGTCTGCATGGGGTTGGGCGTTCTACGTGAGTCTGTTCGGTTGTTGGGTGGTGCGGGAGCGTCGGTGGGCTGCGACTCGTTCGCGGGTCGCGCACCGGCGGGAGCAGTAGCGGCGTTCGGGGCCGCTGCCCTGGGTGATGAAGACGTTGTGGCAGCTGGGCGAGGCGCAGACTCTGCCGGGTGGGCGTTGGCGGTCCCAGACAAGGACGGTCAGGGCCATGCAGGAGGAGGCGAGGAACCATGCGTGCCAGGGGGCGTTGTCGTCGTGGTCGAGGTGGGGGTGCCAGGGCGTGCTGCTGCCGTGCGAGGTCAGGCGGAGTGGTCCGGTGTGGTCCTGCAGGAGACGGTTGAGGGCGGCTGCGGCGTCGTCGGTGTGCTCAGCGGCGAAGACTTGCCGCAGTAGGGCAGCGGCTGCGCGCATCTCGGCAACGTCTTGGGTGGTCAGGTCGATGGGGTCGGTCTCGCCGTATGTGCGGAGGACGTCGGCGACTCCTGCCGGGTCGGGGTGGTCGGCGGCGAGGGTGTTGATCAGGGCGGCGGTCCGACGAGCCGTGGTCAGCACGGAGTGGCGGGTGGACCAGTCGTCGCGGTGGGAGAGCACCTGTGGAATGTAACGCATCTTGCTGAGTTTTGAGTTACCTCCGTAACGTCTCGCTGATGAGAGGGCGTTACTCACTCCGCTTGTATCTCGCTGGAGCAGTGGCAGCTCGTGCCGGGGACGAGATGTCGGGACCGGCGCTGATGCTGGCAGGATTCGCCGTGGCCGGATCGACGGTCGAAGCGTCGGCGCTGCTCGCGGGAATCACGATCTCTGCCGCCGTAGGTGGGCCGGTGCTCGGGGCGCTCCTCGACAGGGCGGTGAGGCCGGGACGCCTGCTGGCCGGGGCCCTCGTCATGTATGTGACGGGGCTGGCGGTGATGCTCGGGGGACTCGGCCGGTGGCCGTTCGCCGTCACGATCGTGATCGCCATGGTGACAGGGCTGCTGGGGCCGGCCCTGTCGGGCGGATGGACGGCCCAGCTGCCCCGTGTCGTGCCCGGTGGCCACCTGCCCCGGGCCAACGCGCTCGATGCCATGACGTTCAGCGTGGCGAGTCTGGCCGGTCCGGCTCTCGCAGGCGTCGTGGCGGAGGCGCTGGGCGCCTCGTCGGCAGTGGTGGTCTCCGTCGTGCTCATCACCTTGGCACTGCCCGCCGCCTGGACGTTGCCGGCCCGTCCAGGTCGGGCGCGGGGTGTTCGGACGGCCCCGGTGATCAGGGACCTGGCCGCCGGGATACAGGTCATCATCGGAAGTCCGTCACTGGCCCGCGCGACCCTGACCTCCGTCGTCTCCTGCGTCGCCCAGGGCATGCTGACGGCGTGCGTCCCGCTTCTGGGTGAGCGTGTCCTGGGCGGAGTCGGCCGCGGCGCGCTGCTGCTCTCCTGCGCGGCGGTCTCCGCTCTGGCGGCCAACGCCGTACTCGCCCGGTTTGCGCGTTCCGTTGCCCCTGAGACGATCATCTGGGCCGGCGCTCTGGTCCAGGCTGTCGCCTTGGTCCTGGCCACGGTGGGTTCTCCCGTGATGCTTGTCGTGGCTGTACTCGTAACGGGGGTCGGTGAGGGCCCCCAACTGGCCGCTGTGTTCGCCATCCGTCACCGGGAGGCCCCGGGAGAGTTGCGCGGCCAGATCTTCACCACCGGCGCCAGCTTGAAGATCACCGGATTCGCCGTGGGGGCGGCGGTTGCCGGCCCTGTCGCGAGTCGGTCCCTTCCAGTCGCCTTGGCTCTCGCAGCGAGCGTGGCGGTTCTCGCCGCACTGGGCTTCTTCGCCGTCCCGTCGGCATCCGGCAATCCGCCCGAGGACCGTGCGATCTCCGGTTGATCAGGAGCGGGAGGCGGTGGTAGACGCGTGCGTTGCGGCGGGTGTTGTCGCACGTCCGGCCGACCACGAACGTCCCGCCGCGAGTACGAGGAAGTCCGGGACACGCGAGACCTGGGGAATGGCTGGGCCAGTACGTTGGTAGTCGAACCCACCGAAGAAGGCGGTGTCTTGCGCCCTCGCAGCGGGTCACCGGGGCGGTCGGCGTGAGGTGCGGCAGCGCTGTGAACGAGCTCGGCCTCGTCCTCGCCGTCCTCTCCGCCTTCGAGCTGGATCTGAGCCTCACTGGCCCCCGCGGCCGCGGCGTCCCGTGCTCCGGGCAGTGTCGTCGCGCGGTGGGTTGGTGCCGTCCGGAGCGTGCTCACTCGTGCATGATGCTCACCGAGACCTTGGGACCGGGAGCTCGTGAGAAGCGGGGTGACAGTGTGGGTGCGGGGCGGGCTGCCGCGGAGCACAGACAGTGGGACGAGCAGCATCCCTGGCCGCCCCAGTGGCTCCGCTATGTCCCGCCCGCACTCGTCGTGGTGACCATGGTGCTCGACCAGGTGACACCGTCGCGCTACTTCTTCGGCTCGCTGCTGTCGGCCTCGGTGGTGCTGGCCCTCTTCACGTACCCGCCGTTGGGTGTGCTCGCCGTCGGCGCCGCAGGATGTGTGCTGCTGGTGGTCACCGAGTGGCTCGAGGACTACATCGGTCCGATGACCATCGTGGCCCTGACCGTTCTGGCCACCGTCACGGTGCTGTCCGCTTCGCTGTGTGTGGTGCGCCGACGGGCCGAGAGCCGCTTCCGCCGCGTACAGGCGGTCGCCGAGGCCGTGCAACTGGCCCTCCTGCGTCCGCTGCCTGACCGGATCGGCCCGTTGCGCCTGGCCGGCTTCTACCGGGCGGCGGACGACGAGGCGCTCATCGGCGGGGACCTCTACAGTGTCCGTCCGACGCCGTTCGGCATCCGGGTGATCGTCGGGGACGTCAAGGGCAAGGGCATCAGCGCGACGCAGACGGTGGCGACAGTGATCTCCTCGTTCCAGGAGGCGGCGTTGCTCCACCCGTCGCTGAGCCAGGTGGCCGAGCGGATCGACGTGGCCCTGCAGTTGGACCGCGACAGCCCTCCGTCGGAGCCGATGGGGGACGGACGGCCGGCCTACACACCCGGTGAGGCCGCGGGGCCGGTGGACGAGGTCTTCGTCACGGCCGTCCTGCTCGAGTTCACCGCCGACGCGCGTGCCGTACGGGTCCTGGACCGGGGGCATCAGCCCCTGCTCACGGTCCGGCACGGCACGGCGTCCGTCGTGGAGAGCGACCACAGCCTGCCGCTGGGCATGAGCGACCTGCTGACCGCGCCTCCGCGCACCGTGACGCAGACCCTGGACCCCGGTGACATCCTGATCGCCTACTCCGACGGGGTCACCGAGGCGCGTGACAGCGCCGGCACGTTCTACCCGCTGCGCGAACGCCTCCAGGACCACTGTTCGAGCAGTGCGGGGCCGGTTTCCCCCACCCGTCTCGTCACCTTCATCGAGGAGGACGTCGCCCGGTGGGCGTCCACCCTGGGCGACGACCTCGTCGCCATCGCCTTCCAGCCCGCACCGTCAGGCGGCGAGTGATCAACCCCGAACCCCAGCCGCCGTACTTCCAGATCCCCGCCGATACGAAACGCAGTCGATGCCACGTGCTGTCTCCCCCTCGCTCAAGCAGGCTGCAGACCGAGACCCGACACGGGGGGTATGGGCCTGCAACCTGGAACACCTGGACTTGATCAGGCGGTTCGTGCAGGCACCGCTGCGTGAAGGGATTCCCTGGCACGACCAGGGCCGGAAGATGACCGTGGTGGCCCGCCTGCCCGCCTGCCCGCCTGCCCGCATGGACGCAGCAGGCCAAGAACCGCGACGTGGGCGAGTAGTCGAGGGCATACCGGTGCTTCAGGTCCGCACCCGCGTCGAGCACGCCCTCGCCCGTTTGATGACCTGGGTCTGCTCACGCGGAGATACCCGCTGCCACCTAGGCAGGGGGCAGCCACTAGTAGATCCTTTGTAGCCGTGACCCAAACGACAAGCGAAGCCGCGTGGCCCGGAAAGATCAGTGCCATCACCCTGTTCGTAGAGGACCTGGAGGCCACGAAGCGGTTCTACCGTGACGTGTTCCGCCTGCCGGTGACCTACGAGAACGACAACTCGGCGGTGTTCAGCTTCGCCAACACCATCATCAACCTGTTGCAATCCACCGCGGCACACCAACTGATCGACCCTGCGCCCCTCGCCGCTCCCGACGCCGGCTCCCGCGTTCAGCTCACCCTCCCGGTGGACGACGTGGACGCGATGTGCAAGGAGCTGACCAGCCGCGGCGTGACGCTCCTGAACGGTCCGATGGACAGGCCTTGGGGAATACGAACGGCCAGCTTCAAGGATCCGGGCGGCCACATCTGGGAGATCGCACAGTGACCGCAAACGTGTTCCCGACAACGAACAGTGAGGTCCAGGCCCTCCTGTCCGTTCTGGAGGGACAGCGTCGCCATGTCCTCGGCATACTCGAAGGGCTGGACCCGGAGACACTGCGACGGCCCGTGCTGCCGTCCCGATGGAACTGCCTGGGGCTCGTCCAGCACCTCGCGCTCGACGTCGAGCGGTTCTGGTTCCGTGCCGTCATCACCGGTGATCCCGCTGTCATCGAAGCCCTCGACGACATCGACGACGCCTGGCAGGTTGCCCCCGACGTACCGCACACCGAGGTACTCGACCGATACCGCACGGAGGCGGGCCTCGCAAACACCGCTGTCTCCACTGCGGACGCGGACGCTCCGCTGGCCTGGTGGCCCCACCACCTCTTCGGAGAACCGCACCTGCACACCGTTCGGGACGTACTGCTGCACGTCATCACCGAAACCGCATGCCACGCCGGACATCTCGACGCCGCACGGGAACTCATCGACGGCCGACGATGGATGGTTCTGACCTGAACCGACCGCGGAGCCGCGAAAGGAACGAGCCACCTACGGGACAGCGGCAGTCCGGTCCGGTCGCTGGGCAGATGGAGCAACGATCCCAGCTTGCCGCGGCGGTCCATGCCCCGCGTAACAGCTGGACTTCCGGAGATCAGCAGCTAGCACCGGCCCCGCAGCGGAGGGCCAACCAGCCGTCAGCCATTCGACGACGCCGGGGCGTCGCCAACTCCTCGCCAATCCCTCGCTTCGTCCACCTAGCGGCCGAGGGCCTGTCGCACGGACAGGTTGTGGTACTTCCGCAGCCGGTACAGCTCCCAGCACGACAACACCGTCACCGACACCGGGGCTCCGAGCAGAAACACGATCCGGGCAAGGGCGGGAACCTCGGCGTTCGCGTCGTTGATCATGTCGAGGGCGGCCATCACCCACGCCAGCACGGTGGCGAGAACCGGTGGCAGCACCTCGTGGATGTCGGCGGTGCGGAAGACGTGGTTGAGGCAGAGCGCAATCCCGTACAGGACGAATCCCAGCGACCACGTGCAGAGGGCGACGAGGACGACCATGCCGGGCACCCCGATGGCGTCACGGAAGCCACTGGTCGCCGGGTCGGGGGCGACGGCGAGGGGAACGTCGCCATGGACCCCATCAGAGCCGCCACCGCTCCGAAGGGCTTCAGGGACCGCCGCAGGTAGAGCCGGCGCAGCGTACCCTGCGCGGCGAACGCGAACAGGGCGATCACGAACGGGAAGGCGCACACGAGGAACAGCGTGCTGGTCCAGCTCTGGTCGAACTTGTCGCTCGCGGCGGCGTTGGCGCCCTTGGCGGTGTCGACCGGCTTGTACGACATGACCAGCACGAGCCAGGCGGCGGCGCCGAGCCCGGTCCGCCACATCTGGATCTTGCGCACCGTCAGGTCCTCGACGGCGTCCGGGCGCGAGGGGCGGAAGGCGCGCTGGGCGGCGTAGAACGGGTTGTAGACGCACCTGAAAATCCGCTGCCCGCGCGTCAGCGGAGGCCGGGGCGGTCGGGGGAACGGCGGTCGCGGGCCACCGCCGTACGGTTGCGGCGGGTACGGGCCCCAGCCCTGCGGATGTCCCGGAAACCCCTGCGGCGGCACGGGGGCGGGCTGCGGTGGGTAGGGCCCCACGCCGGGACCGCCGGTGTACGGGTGGGGTCCGCCTCCGGGGTATGGCTGAGGGCCGGGACCCGGGCCTGGCTGCCCACCGGGGCCGTATCCGGGTCCGCCCGCCGGACCCCACTGACCATTGCCGTACGTACTCATCCCGTGCGCCCCCGATGTTTCGTCTGTGCCGTGCGCCGCGTGGCTCAAACCGTCCGCTTGGCGTGCGGCGTGATCCTACCCATCACGGGGACCGAGAAGTGCACGCTTCCGGGACCGGGCTGGGCCGGGCAGCGACGGACAACGACCTGGCACTCCGGGTGAGCGACTGCATCACCGTCTCCGCGACCTCTGCAACTGCCGCTCGCTGTCCGCTGCGTCGATTCGCGGGGCTCGAAGCACCATGGGGACGAGCCGCGGTAGGACGCGGGCTGGGTGGCGCGCCCGTTCGGCGGATCGGGTCCGGGCCTCCAAGGACTCAGGGCCTGTTCGCGAACACCCACCGGTTGCCCGCCAAGGCGTCGTTCCCCTCGGGGAGTGGGCCGCGTCCGTGACGGTGGGTGAATTCGAAGGGAGTATGGATCGATGTGGACCAGCCGTTGCTCGCCAGCACGCCGGCGGAGTCGGGGCGCGGTTCCTTCGCGAACAGGCCGAGCAGGTCGATGCCGATCTGCTGGGTCGTCGCGACGTAGAGGGGGCTGTCGCGGTAGGTCATCAGGTCAGGTTCGAGCTTGACCTCGTAGGCCAGGGCGCTGCTGTGCGCGCTCAACCGGTCCACCTGTGCGATGAGGGCTGACTCGGCGACGGCGGGGAGGTAGAACAGCAGCCCTTCGGCGAGCCAGACGCTCGGTGCGACCGGGTCGAATCCGGAGGCGGCGAGCGCCGTGACCCAGTCGGCGCGGAGATCCACCGGGACCGGGACGCGCGCCGCCTTCGGGGTGGCCGAGAGGCCGTCCAGCACCTTGTGTTTGAAGGCCAGCACCTCCTCCCTGTCGACCTCGAAGAAGACCGTGCCGGCGGGCCAGTCGAGCCGGAAGGCGCGGGTGTCCAACCCCGCGCCGAGCAGAACGACTTGGCGGGCGCCAGTCGTGTGTGCCGACTGGAGGAGGAAGTCGTCGAGGACCCTCGTCCGCAGGCCGAAGTAGCGGGCGAAGCGTCCCCACAGCGGGTTCGCGTCCCCGTCCGCCACCTGGCGCAGGCGGGTCGGCCAGCCGTGGGAGGCCGGTGCGGCGAGCACGAAGTGTTCCGCGAAGACATCCTGGGCGAGACTGTCGTCGCGATACGTTTCGATGGCTCGTGCGGCGGCGACCAGGAGCGCGGTCCTTCCCACCCCGCTCGCGACGCCGGTGTCGTGCTCCGTTGTTCCGACCACGCTTCCTCCGTTGACGGATGTGCTCATCGGCTCCGCTCCCGCGGGACCACGACGGGTTTGATGACGCGGCCCGCTTCGCAGTCGCGTTCGGCCTCGTCGATGTCGGTGAGCGGGTACGTACGTATCAGCTCGCTGAACGGGAACCGGCCTGCCTGCCACAGGCCGATCAGCCGCGGGATCAGCAGGCCCGGCACGGCGTCCCCCTCGCAGATGTGTGAGATGCGCCTGCCGCGGTCCAGCGCTCCCGGCTCGATCGGCAAGGTGGTGTGCAGCCGCGCGATCAGGCCGAGGTGGCCGGTCGGGCGCAGGGACCGCAGCGCGTCGTTGATCAGCGAGGGGACTGCCGTGGTGTCCAGGGCGTAGTGCGCGCCGCCGTCGGTCAGTCGGCGGATGCGGGCGGACAGGTCGGATGTCGTGACAGGCAGGGGTATCGCGCCGTAGCGCTCCGCCAGGGCGAGCCGTTCGGGGTACTGGTCGACCGCCACGGTCACCGCTCCGGCCGCCGTGGCGGCCATGATCGCGGCCAGACCCACCGCACCCGCGCCGAAGACGGCCACGGTCTCGTGCGGCCCCGCGCCGAAGGAGTTGAGGACCGCCCCGGCGCCGGTGAGGAACCCGCAGCCCAGTGGTCCGAGCAGTTCGATGGGAAGGGACGGGTCGACCCGTACGGCGTTGCGGGCCGGCACCAGCGCGTACTCGGCGAACGAGGACTGGCCGAACCAGCGCGGGGCCAGGCTTTCCCCCGCCGCGTCGGTGAACCTGGCGGCGTTCTCCTTGCGCCCGCCGAACAGGTTGAGCTCGGCGAACGAGTCGCAGTAGGCGGGAGCGGCGCCCCGGCAGTTCGGGCAGCGGCCGCAGGAGTCGAAGCTCAGGACGACGTGGTCGCCGGTGGCCAGTCCGGTGTGCGGCCCGCCCGTCTCCACCACGGTCCCGGCACCCTCGTGGCCGAGCACCGCCGGCAGCGGTGAGCGGCTGTCCGGTCGCCGGACGGCGAGATCGGTCCGGCACATCCCGCAGCCCGCGATCCGCACCAGTATTTCGTCGGCGTCGGGTCCTGCGTGCAGCAGCACTTCCTCGACCGAGAACCGGCCTTCTGAGGAACGAAGGACCGCCGCGTCGAACTTCATCGGCATGTCAGCGGTCAGCCCGCGGCGACGACGGCCGCCGCATGTTCCCGGGCATGCCGGTCCATCTCCGCGCGGAAGGCGGCGACCAACTGCGGCTGGATCCTGCCGGCGTTGCGGTCACCGCCCTCGCAGACCGCTCCCCGCACACCCACGATGTCCGTGCCGATACGGGTCAGCGCACCGAGGTCGCCGACCTTCACGCTGCCCGCGAGAGCGGCGAGGAGTCCGGCTTCATGGGCCCGTCGCACGAACTCCGCGCACACCTCCACCGGTACATGGTCGAACAGCCGTGTTCCGTCCTTGATCGCGGTGTCGAGCATGGCCGCGTCGGCGCCCGACCGCTGGGCGATGTCGGGGAGCGCGAGCGGGTTGACGCAGCCGATGCGGTGGGCGTCGGCGTAGCCCGAGGCGACGACGAAGGCGTCCGGCCGGTGGTCCTTCACCGCCCTGACGACCCCTCGCATGACCTCGGCACCTTGCGCGGGCGTCGTGCACCCGTACAACCCGACCTTGATGTACGTGGCTCCCGAGACCACTGCGCCGAGGGCCGCCTGCGCCACGGTGCCTGGCTTGTACGGCACGTCGCCGACGGTGGCGGACACCGGCTTGTCGGCGGGGACCACTCCCCGGATGTCCTTGATGACCCACGGGAAGTTGGCGCCGAGCGAGCCTTCCTCGGGTCTCTTGACATCGACGATGTCGAGATGCTGCGCCGCCTTCGCACACTCGAGGGCTTCCTCGACGCTGTCCGGGGAGATCAGAAGTAACAACGTGTACTCCTTCCCGCACACCCCTCAGCGCCCGGGAAGCAGGCCGGAGTGTGCGAACGCGCTTGCGTCTTTTGCGGTCTGCTCATCATCAGCGGCCGCCCACGACCACCGGTAGGGCGCGCGAGGACCGAGGGAGGTGCTACCTCCGTAACCAATGCGCCGTGCGCGCCGGTTCAACCGGCTCCGCGTCACGTTCATGCCGACGTGGCACCATCTTCACTCTTTATGTTGACCAGCCAGTCTTCCCGGGACACCGGGCCCGCAGGCCCGCATAGTTGCTGCTCGGCTGGCACACACGGCCGTCTCCCGGACTCAAGAAGGGCACATACACATGCGCACCGAAGCAGTCACACGCGTGAAACTGGTCTTCACCCTGTTCGACGCCGACGGCAACGGGGTCCTGGAAGCCGACGACTTCAGGCTCATGAGCGACCGGGTGGCCGCGGCGGTGCCCGACGCCGACGAGGCCAGCACCAAGGCGATGCGCGCCGGCTTCCAGCGTTACTGGGAGACGCTGGCCAAGGAACTCGACACCAACCGCGACGGTCGGATCACCTACGACGAGTTCCAGGAGTGCGTCCTGTCACCGGAACGCTTCAGCGGCGCCGTGGACGCGTTCGCGGCGGGCTTCGCGCGCTTCGGTGACGTGGACGGCAGCGGCACCGTCACGCGCCCGGTGTTCATCGGAATGATGAGGGGCGTCGGCTTCGACCTGCCCAACATCGAGGCGCTGTTCAACGCGTTCGGACCCGACGCCGCCGACCGGATCCGGGTGGACGTCTGGGAGGCCGAGATCAAGAACTACTACGCGCCGGACAAGGGTGGCGTCCCCGCGGACCTGCTGGCGGCCGCCCCGACAGCCTGACCGGCCCGGGGCCCGCTCCGTGCGAACCGGGCTCCGGCTCTGCCGTGCGCGTGGAGGAACCGCGCGTCAGCGTGCCGCACACCGAGCGGGTCGGCGGCGGCTTCCACGGCGTGTGTGAGCAGAACGGTGGTCACCGGCCCGACACCGTCAGGCACCGGAGTGAGGAGCGCGCGCGGTGGTGCGGGCGGTGCCGACCTGGCCCGATCATCACAGCCGGAGGGTGGCTGGCGGCCGCGCCGAAAGCCGCTCCTCGAACTGCGTGAGCTGGGCTCGGAAACGACTCGTCGCGTGCCGAGAACGTCGCGGGTAGGCACACAACGGGGGAAGACCCACCGCCTGGTGGAGGCGATGACAGTGCCCTTGTGACTGCCCACATCGCACCAGCAGAAGCCCGACGTGCGCTCGGCTGTCACTTCGTGGCGGGTCAGCAGTACGGCGGCTGGTTGGTCAGGGAAGCCGCTACTCGCATCCACACCCCGAACAACCGGTAGAGGCCAGGCAGATTCCCCTGCGCCTGGACGGTCCGCGTGTCCTTCGAAGTGACCCCTGGAATTCCCAGGAGCGTGGAGGCGACTGACGCCGACTGCCAGCGGACCGTGAGGGTGGACGGACCGGGAGTCACCGCTGAAGGCGTCCGCCGTATGGAAAGGCTGGTGGCGACCGCCTCTTCAATGGCCCCCTGTGCCTCCTCGGTTGGGCGCAGATCCGCCGCGAACCGATCCCGCGCACGCTTCACAGCCACGGTAGTAACGGAGGCATCCCATTCCGTCATCTCCTCGCAGGCACGGTCGTCGCCGGTAAGCACCGTTACTGGGACGCCGATGGCCGCCGCAGTGGCGTGGGCCAAGCCGATCTCGCCCACCGGCCGATCATCCAGCCACATGTCTTCGATCTCGTGCCCCATGAAGCTGTGGCTCAGCACTCCGACGGCGCCCGCCCGCGAGTGGTACCCGACGCAGACCATGGCGTCATGCTCGGGCAGCAGGCCCTCGAGCATGCCCATGTGCTTGGGCTTGCCGCGGATCAGACGAGCTGCCGGGTGCAGGGACTCCGGAAGGATGTTGCGCATCGGACCATGAGCGTCGTTGACGGTGATGTCGGTGGCGCCGGCCGCGACGGCCCCTCGGACGGCTGCGTTGACGTCCTGGGCCATCATCAACCGCCCACGCTCGTAGTCCCGGCCACCGGGCTGGACATCCTCAGCGTCGACGAGTCCGGTGACGCCTTCCATGTCCGCGCTGATGTAGATCCGCATGGTGAAGACTCCTTTGGCTTGATCACTGAGGGGACGTGCGCCACGCCTCCTGAGGTTCCTTCACCGGCTCGTCACCATCTGATGTCAGCCCGGACCGACCCGGCTCGTCCAAGACCGCAACGTGCCCGCGCGTGTCGGTCAAATGCGTCACGTAGGAGCCAGGCACCGAGAGGAGAGGCGGGGGCGCTTGAGCGGTCCTCCTGGCCGGGCAAGCACGTCTCACGCACCGATGACTCCGTCGACCTGCTCGCGGATGAGACACCGAGCTGCTCGCGGACGCCTCCACCACCTGGCCCGCGCCGACCATCGACGACGATGCCGAGCGCACCACCGCCACGGTCGAAGCCCGGAAGAGCATCCACGGACAGCAGCCCGGAGACCCCCGCCAAGCTCGCCCATCCCCTGCTGACCCTCGCTGGCCAGGACCAGTCGCCGCCGCCCTTCATCGCCGGCGCCGGCGCCATCGAGGGCGTCACGCGGGACGTCGGGGGAGAGGTGGGTGTGGTCGCCCACGAGAGTGCGGTTGAAGCCGATGCTCTTGCCCGGGGCCAAGAGCGTGTGGACGTCGACGGTGGTGAACTCCCAGAGCGGTACGTCGGGGTCGATGATGACGTCCTCACCAATGATCGTGGTGGGGTGGAAGGGGCGGGACTGTCTTCACGGTCCGCGTGCGGAGGTCGGGCCACTGGGTCAGCCAGCGGTCAGGTCGCTGAAGGCCAGGCGGGCGTCCGGGGTTGGGCCGGCCGGTTGGTCGTCACGCGGTGGTCTCCTGTCGGTGCCGCGGGGAGGGGCGGCGGGCCGATAGGCTGCGTCGATCGGAAGTCGATCGGAGTTCACCTGTGAGTCGTCCACGCTTGGGGATCGCGGTCCTGACCATGGGCAACCGGCCCGTGGAGCTGCAGGCGCTGCTGGAGTCGGTGGCGCGGCAGACGTTGCCGGCCACGCGGATCGTGGTGGTGGGCAACGGCAGCCCGCTGCCGGAGCTGCCCGCAGGCGTGGACGGGGTGGAGCTGGAGGAGAACCTGGGGGTGTCCGGCGGCAGGAATGTGGCCATCGAGCACCTGCGGGCGTGTGGCGACGTGGACGTCGTCGTCGACCTGGACGACGACGGACTGCTCGTGGACACCGGCGTGTTCGTCCACCTGGCCTCGATGTACGAAGCCGATGAGCAGTTGGGGATCGTGTCGTTCCGGATCGCTGACGAGCGCGGTCGTACGCAGCGACGGCACGTGCCGCGGCTGCGGTCGAAGGACCCGATGCGGGCCGGGGAGGTGACGACGTTCCTGGGCGGCGGGCACGGGCTGTCGATGCGCATGCTGGAACGGATCGGTGGCTGGCCCGAGAAGTTCTTCTTCGCGCATGAGGAGACCGATCTGGCCTGGCGGGCGCTGGATGACGGATGGCGGGTGGTGTACGAGCCGTCGCTGCTGCTGCAGCACCCGTGGACGTCACCGGCCCGACACGCGGTCTACTACCGGATGACGGCCCGCAACCGGGTGTGGCTGGCGAAACGGCATCTGCCCGCGCCTCTGGTCCCGGTCTATCTCGGGGTGTGGGCCCTGCTGACGGCGGTGCGGACGCGGTCGTGGGACGGATGGCGGGCCTGGGCGGGCGGGTTCGCCGAGGGCGTCCGTGAGTCGGGCGGCCCGCGGCGGCCGATGCGGTGGGCGACCGTGGCACGGATGACGCGCCTGGGCCGTCCGCCGGTCATCTAGGCAGGCTGTCCTGCTTCCTGGCGCAGCCAGCCGGACAGATCGGTGGGCGTGCCCTTCAGCCAGCGGACGTACCGGGCGCTTCCGTCCTCGACGCTGATGGCGGGCTGCGATCATGAGGGTGTTGCATGCGCGGGCTCAGCCCCGCGAACGGGGATATCCAGGACGGCTCCGATGCCGTGATCACACTCCCCACATCGTGATCACCGCTGAGACCGGCTCAATGCCAGGGCAATCCCACAGTTACGCTGATCGGGGCAGTCCACAGTACGCAAGATCCGGGGGGAAGCCGTGAACCGACCGCTGCTGTTCCTCGACGTGGACGGGCCACTCAATCCCTATGCAGCCAAGCCGGAGAGGCGTCCCGAGGGCTACACGACGCTCAGAGTCCCCCGGAACGACGTCCATCAGGACGACAGGGGCCTTTCGTCCCGACGGCGCCCCCTGCGAGTCTGGCTCAATCCGGAGCACGGAAGACTCCTGCTCCAGCTCGGCTTCGAGCTGTGCTGGGCCACCACGTGGATGGACGACGCCAACCGGTGGATCGCACCGATCCTCGGCCTTCCGGAACTTCCCTTCGTGGACTTCGGCGACGTCCTGCTCCAGGAACGCCCTGACGGAGTCCACTGGAAGACCGGACCGCTGGTGGACTACGCAGACGGCCGTCCTTTCGCATGGGTGGACGACGAGCAGAGTGAGTTGGATCAGCTGTACGTGACTGCCCGCCACCAAGGTCACGCGCTCCTGCACCACGTCAACCCGCGGATTGGCCTACGGGAGAACGACTTCCACACGCTCGCCGACTTCGCCCGGTCCCTGGACGCCTCACGAACCACCGGCTAAGCACCTCGCCAGCTCCTCAGGTTGCTGCGCGCTCGGAGCCAAGACCTTTGCGGGACACCACTCTTCCCGGGCGTTGGTGCTGCCTTCCCGCCAACGTTGATCGAGTAGGGCTCGTAGTCGTCGAGCTCTCTACCGGCGGACCGCCGAGATCAGTCCGCCGGGTCGCTCCTCGCGCTGCGGCGGGGTGCTGATCGGGCGGCCGTAGGCGGCGGCGCGCTCGCGCAGGGTGTGGCTGTCGGCGTCCCAGCCGTGCCCGGCCAGCCAGCCCACCGGGTCGTCAGGCATCTCCGAGACCCACATGGACGCCGCCGATCCCGGCTCGGCGTCCGCGCTGAAGCGCTCGACCACGCCGCGCGAGCCCAACGTCAGTCCCATCCAACTACCTGCCGCCGACTGCGCGCTGATCCGGGCCAGCAGTAGCTCCACCGCGTCCTCGGGCAGATAGATCAGTAGTCCTTCGGCGATCCACGCGGTCGGCACGGCCGGGTCGTGCCCCGCGGCCGCCAGTGCGTCTGGCCAGTCCTCACGCAGGTCCACCGCGACGGTAGTCCGCTCGCAGCGTGCGACGGCCCGCTCCTGGCGCAGCACCGACTCCTTGAAGTCCAATGGCGCGGCGGTGTCGACCTCGAACAGCCGGGTGCCTTCGGGCCAGTTCATCCGGAAGGCCCGGCTGTCCATGCCGGCGCCGAGCAGTACGACCTGCCGGACCCCGGACGCGGAGGCCCGCTGCAACAGGTCGTCGAGGAACTTCGTCCTGATGACGATGGAGAACGACACGGCCAGCCGGCGGCGTCGTGCGGCCTCGTCATCGGGCAGCGGCGACGAGGACGGCCATAGGCCGCCTGCGGCGGCGAAGGCCTGTGCCAGCGGGTCGCGGAACAGTGCGTTCTCCCGCTCGGTCTCCAGCGCCCGCACCCTGGCCACCCCCACCGCCGTGGCCCACACCCCCGACGGCTGCACCCACTCCTGCCTATCAGTCACCGCGCCAGCCTAGATCATCGATCCCAAGAAGCCTGATGAGAGGAGCTCGCTTCAAGCGCAGCCAGCCGGTTCGTGTACGCGACCATACGAGGTGGACCAGAGCCTTCCTCTCGATGGGGATGCATACGGAGGTAGCCTCCGTTTCATTGTCCAGGGGCACAGTGGTCAGGGAGAAGCGGATGAGCGCCGAGGACCAGGGCCGCAAGCCCCGTGCGGAGTGCAGCGCAGCCGGGCTGCCCTCCTGGAAGCGGCGCAGCGCCACTCCCTGGAGTACGGGGTCGGCACGTCCCTGAAGGCGGTGGTCAAAGAGGCGGGGGTCGGGCCCGGCACGCTGTAAGTACTTAGCGCCCCGGGCCAGGGGCTCGCGGCGGGCGCTTGCTCTGCGGCAGACCGTCGATGACCAGGTCGTAGGAGTGCTCGACCGCATCGTTGATCAGCTGCTTCCTGATGCCCCGCCGGCCTCAGCGAGATCCAGTGGCTCTTGTCCAGGTAGCGGCCGGCGGCAAGCCTGGAGGAGGGCGCCGCCGCCTTCGTGGCCGGGCTCCTGCCCGGGACGGACGACGGCAGGGCACCTCGCGAGCGGATTCCGTACGTCTTTGACCAGCTGGAGTCGCAGGCGAATGCCCCCGGCTTCCTGGGCTGCCGGTATCTGACCGCTCAGATCGAGCTCAAGGTGCGCTGAGGCATGACGCCCATGGGCAGCCTCGGTGCGCCGGCCGCCGCCTCTCCGACGACGCCGAACGGGCCTTCGTGAGAAGGCCGAGGCCAACCCGTGGGCCCTGGAACGAGCCGGCGCGGTCGTCGCCCGGGACCCGAGCGGGACGTCAGTCCGCCGCCAGCACCCGCTCCAGCCAGGAACGGCGGGCCTGCCACGCCGCCCGGCTGATCATCGCGTCCGGGACCACCAGGTCGAACGTGTGGTAGCCGCCGGACCACACATGCAGCTCGGCGGAGCCGCCGGCCCGCCAGATCCGGTCGGCGTAGGCGACGGCCTCGTCGCGCAGCGTTTCCGCGGAGCCGACGTCGATGAAGGCGGGCGGCAGTCCGGACAGATCCGTGGCGCGGGCGGGCGCGGCGTAGGGCGACACTTCCGGGCCCCCGCACGCGGAGCCGAGCAGGGCCTTCCAGCCGAAGCCGTTCCAGCTACGGTCCCAGACGTCGACACCGTCCATCTGATGGGCCGAAGCACTGTCGTTGCGGTCGTCGAGCATCGGGCACATCAGCAACTGCCCGACCAGCCGCGGACCGCCCTTGTCGCGCACCGACAAACTCAGCGCGGCGGCCAGGCCACCGCCGGCACTCGTCCCCGCGACGACGATCCGGTCCGCGTCCAGGCCGAGTTCGGCCGCGTGCTCGGCGGTCCACAGCAGCCCGGCGTAGACATCGTCGAGCGGTGCGGGATGCGGATGCTCCGGCGCGAGCCGGTACCCTGCCGAGATCAGCGACGCCCCGAACCGCTCGGCCTCGTCCAGCAGCGGTTCGAGGAAGAACAGGTGCCGCGGATCGCCGCTGAAGTAGCCGCCGCCGTGCACGAAGTAGATGGCCGGGCGGGACGCGGCCGCGCCCGCAACGGCGGCAGGCGTGCAGATCAGCAGCTCGGCCTCCGAAGTGCCGGACGCCCTTGGAACCGAGTGCGAAGTCACCTCGAACCGCCCGCCCTGCTGCAGCTCGTCGAGCGTGGGGACCTCTGCGGCGTCCTCGGCCCGGACCTTTGGCAGCCGCTCCAGGCTCATCGGGCCCGAACCGGCCTCCTGCACGGCGCGGTATCCGTCCAGCAGCGCCGCATCGAAAGGTATTGCCCCCATCAGTCCACCTTCGTCAGAATTCGCGCGCCATCCACGGGGACGGTGATCGTGTGCTCCGAATGCCCACACCGCGATCCATCGCCGGAAGCGAGAGTCCAGCCGCCGGGGGCAGTGTAGATCTTGCTCGACGTGGCCAACCCCCAGGGTTCCGGGGCCCGCTTCGTGCCGAGGCACAGCACCAGGCCGGAGCGTGGCAGCCCACTACCGCTGAGTGCGCCGCCGGGAACCGAGGGGGGCGACGGCTCAGACCCCGGGCCGAGCGGCTGCCGCCGTTGTGGACATCGCCGGGGAGGCGTTGAACAGGGCGTGGACGGCGGCGGTGACCTGGGTGGTGACCACCTCGGGGGTGGAGGCGTCGAGCTTGCCGTCGAGGTGCAGGAACGCGAGGCCGTGGACCAGGGCCCACACGGTGGTGGACAGGGTGTCTGAGTCCACGTCGGGGAAGGTGGCCCGGACGATGCCGCGGACGTACTCCGAAATCGCGGCGGTCGCGGCGACCCGTTCCTCGCTGGTCGGATCGCAGGGCTCGGCGAACATGGCGCGGAAGAGGCCCGGGTGCTTCAGCGCGAACTGAACGTAGGCGACGGCGACCGCGGCGAGTTCGTCGGGGGTCGAGGGCGCGGGATGGGCGCCGGCCAGGTGTCCGGCGAGTTCGCGGTAGCCCTCGGCGGCGACGGCGGAGACGAGGGCTTCGCGGTCGGCGTAGTGGCGGTAGGGGGCGGTGGCCGATACCCCGGCACGCCGGGCGACCGCGCGCAGCGAGAGGCCCGCGCTGCCGTCCTCTTCGAGGAGTTCGCGCGCGGCCCGCAGGCAGGCGGCACGCAGATCGCCGTGATGGTACGTGTCGTTCGGGGACATGGGACGCATCCTTAATGATCAGAATGCCCACATTGTCTCTCAAAGGTGAATGCCGTATACGTCGTAAGCGATCGAAAAGAAGGACGGAACCGAGACGGTCGATGTGCTGATCTCCCCCTGTCGTCAGCTCCAGCGCCGTCCGGAGCGGTCCCGCTTCTCTGATGCTCACCAAGGGGGCGGCCCACCGTGTGCACGGGCCGCCCGTCATTCGCGGCGCGGCCCGATCGGGGCGCCGGTGTACGACGGTCACCGTTCAGCGGACCCCGGCTGCCTTGAGAACCCTGAGCGCTCCGGTCAGGAGGTTCGGCCCAGGACTTGGGGCTGATGCCCGACGGTGGGGAGAACCCCTGGACGCGCTGGTGGACGATGGTCTGCGGTTCGGTGTATGTGAGGATGCCGTCGGCGTCGTGTCGGCGGCACGGCACCACCGCCAGCAGAGCCGGCTGAGCGACACGACCTTCCGGCGTCACTTCCCCGACATCGTCCGGGACGTCGCTGACGCCTCCCAGACCGGGGCGCCCACCGCCGGCACCCCGCAGATCACCCAGGAAAGCCGACATCTGTCCCAGCAATCCGAAACGACCACAGGCGTCACCCAGATCAGACCGCACCGGCGGAGATGACCGCCCTTCCACTTCGGTTGGCGTTCGGCAGGAAGCTGCGCCATCCCTGCCATCGCCACCGGACCGCGTGCCGTCTGTGGACGACGTCTCCGGGCTCGCATACGTGAGCGGGGGAGCGGTCAGTCGGTGGTGAAGCTGGGCAGTGCCGCAGCGGGGTAACGGCTGCCTGCCGAGCCGTGGGGAAGGATCTCGGTGATGCGATCCAGATCGGCGGCGGAGAGCTGGACGGCGACGGCGCCGGCGTTCTCCTCAAGGCGCTTGGCGCTGCGGGTGCCGGGAATGGGTGCGACATCCTCGCCCTGGGCGAGCAGCCAGGCCAGCGCGAGTTGGGCGGTAGTGACGCCCCTGGTGTCGGCCAGATCCTTGAGCTGTTCGGTGGCGCGCAGGTTGTACGTGTAGTTCTCGCCCTGCCAGCGCTCGTCCCAGCTGCGCATGTCGTCGGCGGGGTACTCGCTCGCGGGCTTGACCTGGCCGGTGAGGAAGCCGCGGCCGAGAGGGGAGTACGGCACCAGGCCGATGCCGAGTTCCCGAAGGACGGGAAGGATCTTTTCCTCCACCTCCCGCTCGAACAGCGAGTACTCGTACTGGAGCGCGGAGACCGGGGTGACGGCGTGGGCACGGCGGATGTACTGGGGGCCGACATTGCTCAGACCGAAGTACTTCACCTTGCCTTCGGTGATCAGTTCACCGACCTCCTCGGCCGGAGTGGCGGGGTCGGAGATGTGCTGGTAGAAGAGGTCGATGCGGTCGCTCTGCAGATAGCGCAGGCTGTGCTCGGCGACCTTGCGGATGTTTTCCGGGCGGCTGTTGAAGGCGGAGCCGATCGGCCGGGCGGTCATGTCGAAGCCGAACTTGGTGGCGAGGACCACCTCGTCGCGGAAGCCCTTGACCGCCTCGCCGAGGAGGGCCTCGTTGCTGCCGGTACCGGCGCCGTACAGCTCGGCGGTATCGAAGAAGTCGATCCCGAGTTCGTGCGCGCGGCGGATGGTCGCGATGCTCTCGTCGTTGTTCGAGGCGCCGTAGGCCATGGACATGCCCATGGTCCCCAGGCCGAGCGCCGAGACGCGCAGACCTTGAGAGCCCAGATCGCGGTGCTGCATGAGTTCACTCCCTCAGTGTTTCGCCGGTTTTGCTTCGAAGAGGCCAAACCGAACCGTTCGGTTTGACTGTACGGGTCGATCGCCCGCGATGCCAAACCAAATGGTTCGGTGCTCTATTCTGGAGCTATGTCCCGGTCCCGTGACTCCGGCCAGACCGCAGCGCCCGCAGCCGCAGCCGCCGGCGGCGACACGCGCGAGCGCATCCTCGCCGCTGCCATGGAGGAGTTCGCCCGCCACGGCATCGCCGGCGCCCGCGTGGACCGCATCGCCAAGCTCGCCAGGACCAGCAAAGAACGCGTCTACGCCTACTTCCGCGGCAAAGAAGCGCTCTATGCCGCCGTGGCCGCACGGGAGTACGTCGTCATCGCCGAGGCCACTCAGATGGACCCGTACGACCTGCCTGGCTACGCGGGCCGCCTGTTCGACTACTTCGTCGTCCGTCCGGACCACCACCGTCTGATCACCTGGGGCCGCCTCGAACTGCCGGGCACCGCAGCCGTTGCCGACGATCCCACCCAGGCGGTGATCGCCCGCAAAGTCGACCAGCTCCGCCAGGTGCAGCAGGCTGGACAGCTCGATCCCGCCTGGGACCCGGCCGACGTCCTCGCCCTGGTCAACCAGATCGCCATGACTTGGGCGGCACAACCCGAACTCAGCGAGGCTGCCGCCGCGCACGCCGTGGACCCCACCACCGCCGCCCGCCGCGCAGCGGTGGTGACCGCCGTCGAGCGGCTTTTCCCCCGAGCGCGCTGAGCTCCGCGGGCCGGCGGCAGCCCTGCTCGAACATGCGCGAAACGACGTCGGCCGCCCTTGCCTCTCGCCAAGGGGCGGATTCTGCTGACGTGTCGGATCAGTTCGTCTCGTCAGCGCCGGCGGTGGTCTCGCAGACGTTGTCGCCACCGACCGTGTCGGCCAGGCGCTGATCCAACGCCGCACGGCTGCGTCGAGGAGACGCCCGTCGCACCCGTCGGCCGGGAGAGGTGACGCTTGCCGCGGGCGTGGAGGGCCTGCCGGGCCGCCCGGGGTGGCAGATATATTTCGTAGGTCGATATATGCTCGACGCATGACCAGACAGAATCCGCCCTTGACCGAACCGCAGTACTTCATCCTGGCTTCGCTCATGGACGGCCCCTTGCACGGGTACGGCATCATCAAGGCTGCCGAGCAGGCCACCGACGGGCGGCTGCGGATCGCTGTCGGCACCCTCTACGGCGCGCTGGAGCGGATGGAGCGGGCCGGGCTGGTGGCCGCCGGTCATGAGGAGATCGTGGACGGGCGGGCGAGGCGCTACTACCGGCTCACCGAGGACGGCACCGAGGCACTCGGCCGGGAGGCGCTGCGGATGCAGCAGGCGGCGGCCGTCGTCATCGGACGCTCGCGGGATGCCGGAGCGGCCCCGGCATGAATCGTCTGCTGCTTGCGGCCTATCCCGAGCCCTACCGTTCCCGGCAGGGAGAGGAAGTGCTGGCCTGCCTGGCCGAGGCGTATCCCGGCCGCTCCTGGCCCCCGCCGCGGGAAGTTGCCGCCCTGGTGCGCGCCGGGGTGCAGGCCCGCGCCCGTGTCACCGTTGACGACACCACTCGGCCGTGGTGGCTGGACGGCATCCACCTGGCCGCCCTCGTCCTCGCCGCGCTGGCACTGGTTCCGTACTTGCAGGATGTGTGGCACTGGGCATTGCACATCGATCCCGGACAGCACGCAATCGCCTTCCGCTTCTCCGGCTGGTACCCGTGGGCCGAAGGTCCCACGCGGATACGGCTGCTGCCCTACGGGCTGCTCCCGCTGGGCTGCCTGATCGCTCTGTTGCGGGGCAGGGCGTGGATCGCGCTGCCGGCCGCGGCAGCCATGATCTGGGCCGGCGGCACGTCCCCCGGCCGCACCCTCTTCGGCGACGAGGGCAAGGCGGGCCTGGGCTACTACGGTCTCGGCGCCCCGATAACGGCCCGTGACCTGGCGCTCTCGGGGGCACTGTGCGCCGCGTGCGCCGTGCTGGCGCTCTGCCGTCCCGGCCGTCTGCGACGCCGCTCGTACCGTTGGCTGGCCCCCGTCGTGCTCGCCATGTTCGTGGCCGGGGGCCTGCATGTCATCTCCGTCAGCCCGGCTTTCCAGCGTGGTCTGTTCGTCCTCGAAGTCGCCGCGCTGATCGCCGCATGGGTGGCGACGGCCGCCACCGGCGACCACCGGTGGCTGATCCCCGTCGCGGCGGTGGCGATCGTCCGCACGCAGGCGATCGTCGTCCGGCCGGACGCGTTCATGCAGTCCTTTCCGGACCTGGTCGTCCTCATCCTGCTGATCGCACCCCTCCCCGCCCTGGCGATCACCGCCCAGCGCCGACAGGGGCAGGCGCTCGCCGAATAGGAGCGGACCCCCGGTTGGCCGGCCGAGCCCGGCGGCCCACGTCGTGCCGCAGGGCGCGCGTGACCGAACTCCTCCCAACGGAAGAAACAGAGAGATGACTCAGCACGATTCTCCGTCCCTGCCCGCGCACCGTCCGGGGGCCTCAAGGCAGGCCCCCGGGGCCCCCGAGGCCCTCGACGACACCGGCCCGTCGCGTGAGACGCGGCCGTGGATGCCGGCCCTGCTGTACGCCCTGGGGTTCCTGACGGTCTACCTGCTCGCCGTCTGCACCCCGTGGGGGCAACGAGCTGAGAACGCCCTGTTCGGTCTCGGCGAACAGGGCGGCGAAGAAGCATGGATCTACCCCCTGTCAGGATCGGCCTACGGCTCGACGCCCCTGCCGCCGATGGAATTGAGCGCCAAGCCCACCGTGCTGGTGGGTCTGGCCGTCATCGTGGTCCTCACCCTGGTGCGGCGGTGCTGGCGACAGGGGTGCGCGGCGCTCGGGGTCGTCATTCTCGCGACCGGAGGCAAGGAGGTGTTCAAATCGGCCATGCCCCGCCCCGACCTGGTGGGCGCGCCCGAGAATCTCCTTGATCAGGGTTTTCCCAGCGGGCACACGGTCATCCCCGCCGCGCTGACCCTGGCCGCCGTCCTCGTGGTTTCCCCCCGCATCCGCCCCTACGTCGCCACGGTCGGTGTGCTGTGGCTCGCCTGCATCGCCGCCGCCAGCGCGACCATGGGCGGCCACCGGCCCAGCGAAGTGCTGGGAGCCACACTGCTTGCCTGTGCCTGTTACGGCCTCGCCACCTGGCTGCTGCCGCCGGCCGCCGAGTCAGGCGCCACGCGGAACCCCCGTGCGCTGCCCGTCATCACCCTGACGCTGGCACTGGCCGTCGCCCTCGTGTCCGGCGCACGGAACGACACCCTCACAAGGACGCTGGTCTCCGCGGCGACGGCCTTCATATGCGCTGCCCTGGTCTGGTACGCCGCAGTCGGGCGGCCCGCACCCACCGCACGCCGCACACGCCCCGCATTGGACTGACCACCCGGCAGGCTCGGGGCGGAACCGGCGCAGCCTGGCGAAGCGACGGCTCCCGGGGAGGCTTGCGCTGCCGCCCCGAGCAACGCGGCGGGCACGGAAGACGCAACAGCAGGGCAGGATCAGGTCCTACCGGGGCGACGATTGGCACCGGATCCGGCGAGTACGTGGCCGACCGGCCCCTCGACACAATCGGCGCCGATCGGTGCACCGGGCGATCAGCAGCGGGTAGCAGACGGCTCCGGTAGATCGTGGTCTTGGCCACCGCGGCACGGGCTGCCACCTCGTCGATGGCGAACCGGTCGTAACCGCGTTCGGCCCACAGTTCGTGGGCCGCCTTGAGAACCCGTCCGTCGGCGTCCGCACCGCGGGGGCGTCCTCTGCGTACCGGGGTTGTCATGGGCGTCACTCCTCCCCGTGCTCGTCCCGATGCCGGTCCGCCGGTCACTCAGTGCTGGTGGGCCGGCTGCGATGCTTCGAGGACCGATGAGTTCTGGCCCCGCGTGTCGTCTGCAAGGGAAGAAGCACCAAGAACGCGCTGTGGAAGCAGGTGATTCTCATGGACGTGACTCGCGTACTGATGGTCTCTCCGGTACGGAACATCGACATCGCGGTGGCCTGGTATGAACGGCTGCTGGGCCGCCCGGCGGACCTCCGGCCGATGCCGTCGCTGGCCGACTGGCATCTCACCGCGAGCGGTTGGCTCCAGGTCTTCGAGGACCCGACACACGCCGGCTCGACGCTGCTCAACCTGGAGGTGCCCGCGTTGGACAAGGCGCTGTCCGAGCTGGCGGAGCGGGGTCTTACGACGGGGCCGGTGCAAACCGGTGGCGAGCGTACCCGGTTCGCCGCCTTGGAGGA
Source organism: Streptomyces sp. MH60 (assembly GCF_002939385.1). Classification (GTDB taxonomy): domain Bacteria; phylum Actinomycetota; class Actinomycetes; order Streptomycetales; family Streptomycetaceae; genus Streptomyces. The sequence goes on from NZ_MULI01000003.1 coordinate 172,323, forward strand.
CCCGGACGGCAACCGAGTCACCCTGCTGGAGAACCCGGTGGAGTAGTCCGCAACGTGGGTCTCGGTGACGGGCGGGGTGATCGATCTGTCGTGCAGGAGGTGGAGAGGGCTTCGTGGGGGAGAGCTAGAAACCGGGCGGAGATCCGTTCTTTTCTGAAGCCTCGACGGGGTGTCCGACGCTGTCCTGGACGCGCTCGCCAGGGCGCTGCGGCTCGACGATACGGAGCGGGCACACCTGCCGGCTGCTTCTTCGTCGCCGTAGGCGGCGGCGGTGTCCAGGAGGCGGTAGCCGGCGGCGAGGGCGTCGGGGACGGCGCGCTCGGTCTCGTCGGCGGGGCGGTGGGTCAGGGGCGGATGAGGGCCTTCAGGACCTGCCGGTCGGCCATCGCCCGGTAGGCGTCCGGTGTCCGGTCGAGGGTGAAGGTCTGGTCGAAGACGCGGCCGGGGGTGATGGTGCCGTCGAGGACGTCGGGCAGCAGGTGCTCGATGTAGGCGCGGGCGGGGCTGGCGCCGCCGGTCAGGGTGATGTTCCGCATGAACAGGCCGGGACCGATCGGTCCCACTTCGTACTGCGGCACGCCGAGGCGGCTGATGGTGCCGCCGTCCAGGACGGCGCCGAGCGCGGTGTCGAGGGCCGGTCGGGTGCCGACGGCCTCGATGACCTTGTCCACGCCGCCGGTCACCCTCACCTCGCAGTCACTGCACGTCGAAGGCACCCCCGGCCAGCGCATCGGCGTATACACCGCCGAACCCGGCACCCCCGACCACGATGCCCTCCTCCTGCTGGACGTGACCGGCCCACAAGCGGCGCACACTACCCAGACCGTGGAAGCCGGCGGACGGCATCCCCGCCGCGACTGATCGCACGACGGTCGCGTGCGGTCGCTCCGTCGACTCCGGTTGTTGCGCCCGGCCGCCAACCCGCGCCGGTGCCCACGCCTGCCTGGCCGTTCCCCTCAGCGCGCACGGCTGCGTCCCGGGTGCACTGTCCCTGCCGCGCGTCCACGACCCGAGCCCTTCGACCAGGGCGACCGTGACTTCGCCACCGAACTCGCCGACCGGGCCGCCCCCGGCTCGAGACAGCCACTCGCTGCGGTCCGGCCGACGACAGCTCCGAGACCGGAGGGGGCTGGTACGACGTGCTCCCTCGTGGGGTGGTGCTGACGGCGAGGGGTGCGGGCTGCACAGGGGCTCCGGGCTCCGGGGGCCTCCCGTACGCCTGGTGCTGTCAGTCGACCGGGGTGCGTGGCCTCGGTGGGATGAGGATCAGCGGGCGAGGGAGACGGCGAAGGAGGTGAAGCCGTTGCGGCGCAGGATGTGGGGGACGACGAGGATCATGGCCTCGGTGGCGCGGGCGGTGGTGATGCCGCCGAGGTCCTCGATCCACGCGGGTTCCCAGCCCAGGTCGCCGAGGAGGCCGGTGACGGTCTTCTTGGCCTGTTCGTCGTTGCCGGAGAGGTAGGCGGTGGGCGGGGTGGCCAGCATCCGTGGGGCGGTCATGACCATGAACAGCATGGTGTTGAGGGTCTTGACGACGTGGGTGTCGGGCAGGGCGGTCTGGAGCTGTTCGGCGAGGCTGCTGCCGGGGTAGCACAGGTCGCCGGGCAGGCCGTCGGCGGCGTCGCGGGTGGCGTTGGAGACGTCGATGAGGACCTTGCCCGCGAGTTCGGCCCGCAGGGCGGTGAGCCGTTCCAGGGTGCTGTCGCCGGGGGTCGCGTTGATCACGACGTCCGCGGTGCGGGCGGTGGTCGCGTGGTCGGCGTAGCGGATTGAGGTTACTTCTCCGGGCGGCCGACTCGTCTCGTCTCCGTTCCTGCGGCGGCCGAGGACGACCTGGTGTCCCGCTGCGGCGAGGGCGTGGGCGAGGTTGGTGCCGACGCGGCCGGCGCCGAGGATGCCGATGGTGGTCAAGAGGGGGCTCCTTGGGAAGGCGGGTGGTTCGGGGTGGGGGTGGGGGTGGGGGTGCGGCCGGTCAGATCGCGGACAGGACGTTCAGCGCCGTGGTGTGGATGCCGGGGGCGGCGGCCAGGAAGTCGCGGCTGCCCGCGTTCCAGGGCTTGCCGTCCAGGTCGGTGACGGTGCCTCCGGCCTCGGTGACCAGCAGGGCGCCGGCGGCCAGGCCGGAGCGGACGTCGGAGAACTGCCAGAAGGCGTCCATGCGCCCGGCGGCGACGTGGATGAGCTGCAGGGTGGCCGGGACGGAGACCCGCACGACGAGGCCGGCGGTGAGCATGGCGGTGACCGAGGCGCCGATCCGGCGGAAGGTGTCGGTGCTCTCGCCGGGCCTGGCCTGCCCGGTGCCGATCAGTGCGGCGCCCAGGTCGTCCTTGGCCGACACGGTCAGACGGCGGCCGTTGAGGTGGGCGCCGTCTCCGGCGGTGGCGGTGTAGGTGTCGCCGGTCAGCGGGAGGTGGACGACGGTGAGGACCGGTTGGTTGTCGCGGACCAGGGTGGCGGTGACGGCCCAGTCGGACATGCCGTGGACGTGGTTGATGTTGCCCTCGGCCGGATCGCAGATCCACCACTCGCCCGCCGGCAGCGCCCCGCCCGCCAGCTCGTCCTCCACCCACCGCGACCCCGGCCTGAGCTTGATCAGCGGCTCACGCATCACGGCGAGGACCGCGTCGTCATTGGCGTGGATCTCGCCGACGACCTCGCCCAGGCTCACGCCCCGGGCATGGGTCGTGTGGCGCTCCCGCAGAGTGGCTCCGGCGTCTTGCAGTACGGCGGTCACCGCGGGCAGAAGCGTGGCGTCGAGGTCGGAAGGCATGGCTGTGTTCATGGCGGACTCCCTGGATTCGGTGGAAGCGGGGCGAGCGTGGGTGCTTCCCTTGGCCCCGCTTCTCGAAGGTAGAAGCCCCGGGTATTAACAACAAGTGCATGGTTGTCACTCGTAAAGTTACTGCCATGCAACTGGATCTGAACCTGCTCACCGCCCTGGACGCGCTACTGGAAGAGGGCAGCGTGACCGGGGCCGCAGCCCGCCTCCACGTCACCGCACCCGCGATGAGCCGCTCGCTGGGCCGCATCCGCAAGGCCACCGGCGACCAGATCCTGGTCCGCACCGGACGCCACATGACCCCCACGACCCGCGCGCTGGCCATGCGCACCGAGGTCCACGCCCTGGTACAGCAGGCCCACCATCTGCTGTCGGCTCAGACGGAACTCGACCTGGCGACGCTGGAGCGGGTGTTCACCGTCCGCTGGCACGACGCCCTCGTCACCACGTGCGGGACCGCACTGATCGCCGAAGTCCACCGCCACGCCCCCGGAGTACGACTGCGGCTCACCGCCGAACCCGGCGACGACACCCCCGAACTGCGCCGCGGCGAGGTCGACCTCGCCTCCAGCGCCGGCCCGCCGTCCCTGCCCGACATCCGCCACCGCCTCATCGGCCGCGACCAGCTCGTCCTCACCGTCCGACCCGGCCACCCACTGACCGAACAGCCCGTGACCACCGCGAGGTACGCCGCGGCCGACCACCTCACCGTCTCCCGGCGCGGGCGACTGCGCGACCGGATCGACGACGCCCTGACCGACCTCGGCCACGAACGCCGCGTCATCGCCTCCGCCCCCACCACGGCCACCGCACTCCAACTCGCCCATGACACCGACCTCGTGGTCACCCTCCCCGACGCAGCCACCCGCTCCTCCCGCCACCAGTTGGGCCTGACCACACTGCCGCTCCCGCTCGAACTGCCCAAAGTGCCCCTCCACTTGCTCTGGCACCAGCGCCACGACAACGACCCTGCCCACACCTGGCTGCGCAACCTGGCGACACAGACCCTCCAAGCCCTGTTCACCTCGCCGGACACCCCCGACCAGTAGCGTTCCGTCAGAACACGCATAACGGGCTTCAGGGACCGTTCCGCGCGCATGCCAGTGACGCGGCAGGGATGACCAGACAGCCGCGGCTGTGCCGGCTCGGTGACCGTCCGACCGTGCCCGAAGGTGGATGCTGCGCACCACACCTCCTTCCCTCGAACGCGCTGTGCCCCCGGCCGGTCGCCTGGCAAACCGAGCGCGCGGTTCACACCCGGGCCGTCCTCGCCTCGCCAGGTCGACCCTTGCCTGCGGCGCCCCCGATGCCGTGGCCGGGCTCCTTCGCCCCCACGGTCATCCTCAGGTAGGAAAACGGCCTCCTCGTCTCGCACGAGGACGGCCTCTTGTCTGCTGCACGGGCATGAGGACCAGGTCACGGCACCGGCACGATGCTCTGGCAGCACCCGGACGGACAGCCTTGGTACTTACCTGAGAACCCACTTTGGAGAGACCTTTCTCGTGGCTACCTTCCTGTACCGACTGGGCCGAGCCGCCTTCCGGCGGCGCTGGCTCGTGACCTTGTTGTGGCTGGTGGTCCTCGGCGGCGTCGGTCTCGGCGCCGCCAAGGCCCCGGCCGCGGGTGACGACGGCACGTCGTTCATGCCCGGCATCGAAGCCCAGAAGGCGTTCGACCTCATCGGTGAGCGGTTCCCCGGCTCGGATGCCAACGGCGCCAACGCCCGCATCGTCTTCATCGCTTCCGGCGAGGAGAAGGTGACGGCCAAGGAGAACCGGGCCGCCATCGACGAGCTGGTGTCCACGGTCGCCGAAGGCGCACAGGTGGACAGCACCGTCGATCCCTTCAAGGCCCACGCGGTCAGCAAGGACGCCTCGACCGCATACGCCACGGTCAATTACAAGGTCAAGGCCGACGACCTGACCGACGCCAGCAAGGAGGGCCTCGAAAGGGCCCTCGGCCAGGCCCGCGACGCGGGGCTCACGGTGGAGGTGGGTGGCACCGCACTCGCTTCGCAGCCGGCCGCAGGCGGGTCGGCCGAGGCGATCGGTATCGCCCTGGCCGCGGTCGTCCTGCTGATCACCTTCGGCTCCCTGGCGGCGGCCGGGCTGCCGCTGCTCACAGCCGTCATCGGCGTCGGCGTCAGCATGTGCGCGATCCTCACTCTCGGCAGCGCCCTGGGGCTGTCCATGACCACCGGTACGCTCGCGTCGATGCTCGGGCTCGCGGTCGGCATCGACTACGCCCTCTTCGTGGTCTCCCGCTACCGCGAGGAGCGCGCGAACGGCCGCGATCCCCAGGAGGCAGCGGGCCTCGCGGCAGGCACGGCCGGTTCGGCCGTGGTCTTCGCCGGCCTGACCGTGATCATCGCGCTCGCCGGACTGTCCGTGGTCGGCGTGCCGATGCTGACGAAGATGGGTCTGTGCGCCGCCGGAGCGGTCGCCGTCGGCGTCCTGGTCGCCCTGACCTTGGTGCCCGCGCTGCTCGGGATGTGGCCGAACGCCGTCCTCTCCCGCAAGGTCCGCAAGCCCGGCAAGCGGGGCGGCAGCGCCGGCCGCCGCTCCGGGACCGCCGCCGGTGGCGGCACCCGGTGGGCGCGCTTCGTGATGAGGCGGCCCGTGGCGGTCCTTCTGCTGGGTGCGGCCGGTCTGGGAGCCCTGGCGCTGCCCGCCGCTCAGCTGGAGATGGGCATGCCCGGCGATGAGGCGAAGCCTACGTCGGCGACGGAGCGACGTGCCTACGACGCGTTGGCCGACGGCTTCGGTGCGGGCTTCAACGGCCCGCTGACCATCATCGCCGACGTCAGGGGGTCGGCGGACCGGCAGGCGGCCGCGGCAAGGATGGCCGAGCAGATCAAGGACACCGAGGGCGTCGTGTCCGTGACACCCCCGCGGTTCAACGAGGCCGGGGACGCCGCGCTCTTCTCCGCCGTACCGACCGCCGGCCCCAGCGAGGAGGCCACGAAGGACATCGTTCAGACCATCCGCGCGGAGCGCTCCGATCTGGAGGCGGAGACCGGGGCGACGTTCGAGGTCACCGGCAGCACCGCGATGAACATCGACGTCGCGCAGGCCCTCAAGGACGCTTTGGTGCCCTACCTGGCGGTCATCGTGCTGCTGTCCCTGCTGCTGCTCCTGGTCGTCTTCCGCTCCGTACTCGTGCCCGTCAAGGCGGCTCTCGGCTTCCTGCTGTCGGTACTCGCCTCGCTCGGTACGGTCGTCGCAGTCTTCCAGTGGGGCTGGGGTGCCGAACTGCTGGGCGTGGAGCAGACCGGCCCGATCATGAGCCTCATGCCGATCTTCCTGGTGGGCATCGTGTTCGGCCTGGCCATGGACTACGAGGTCTTCCTCGTCGCCCGCATGCGGGAGGCACACGTCCACGGCGAGCGTCCCGGACAGGCCGTGGTGAGCGGCTTCCGGCACAGCGCCCGCGTGGTCGTCGCCGCGGCCGTGATCATGATGGCGGTCTTCTCCGGTTTCATCGGCTCCGGAGAGTCCATGATCAAGACGATCGGGTTCGGTCTCGCCGTCGCAGTCCTCTTCGACGCCTTCGTCGTCCGCCTGGCCCTGGTGCCCGCCGTCCTCGCCCTGCTGGGGGACAAGGCATGGTGGCTGCCCCGGTGGCTCGACCGGGCGCTGCCCCGAGTCGACGTCGAAGGTGCCGCACTCACGTCCCGGACGCGGGCATCCGCTGCGACGGGGGCTGAAGCTCAGCCCCGGGAGCCGGCCCGCACCGGCTGAACGAAGCCGACCTCAAGACGCGCCGTGGCGCCGTGGCACGGCGCCACGGCGCGTCTGTCACCCTGAACCGGCCGGTCCCACCTCGGAGTACGACGATGACTGAACGATGGAAGCACCGCGCCGACGACCGCACCCCCCTCTTCCAAGCGGTGACCACGAGCCTGTTGCTCGCCTTCACCGTGGGCGGTGTCTTCCTCACCCCGGCGGTCGCGGCCGAGGAGCCGCTCGTCCTGTGGCCCGGCCTCGTGCTGTCCGCCGTGGCCTGCGCCGTGTTGCTGCGCCGGCGCAGCTTCCCCCTTGTCGTGCTGCTGGTGACCACGGCATGCATCATGACCGAGGGGTTCCTGGGATACCTCCTGACGCCGCTGCTCATGGGCCCGATGCTGGTCGCGCAGTACACCGTGAGTCTGGGTCCCGATCGCAGAACCACCTGGTACAGCGCCGTCGCGGCCGCAGCCGGGATCGCGCTCACCGGCTTCATCGCCACCGACTCTCCGCACGACTGGATCATCGGCCTGGTCAATCCGGCCGCCTGGATCCTGATGGTCGCCTCCTTCGGCAGCTACGTGCGCGTGCGCCGCGAGTACGCTGTTGCCCGCGCCGAGCACGCCGCCCAGGAGAGGGAAGAAGAGACACGCCGACGGGTGGTCCAGGAACGCATGCGTATCGCCCGCGAGCTGCACGACGTGGTCGCCCACCATCTCGCGCTCGCCAACGCCCAGGCCGGCACCGCCGCCCATCTGGCCCGGACCCATCCCGACCAGGCCATCGCCATGATCGAGAAACTGCCGGAAGTGACCGCCTCGGCCCTCCGCGAGCTCAAGGCCACGGTTGGCTTGCTTCGTCAGGACACCGACTCGCGGGAGCTTTCTCCCGCACCGGGTCTGGAGCAGCTGCCGCAACTCGTCGACACCTGCTCGTCAGCGGGCCTGAACGTCGCCGTCGCCGTCGAGGGGCGACGACGACCACTCCCGCCCGGCCTGGACCTCACGGCCTACCGAATCGTCCAGGAGGCACTCACCAACATCACCAAACACGCCGCCACACCCTCCGCACGGGTCCGGCTGGACTACAGCCCTCACGACCTGTCCCTGACCATCACCAACGAAGCCGGCCCACGCCTTGCGGCCGCTGCAGGCTTCCCCGGCTCCAGCCGTGGCTACGGACTGCTCGGCATGCGCGAACGCGCCTTGTCGGTGGGCGGAACGTTTCATGCCGGCTGGGGGCCCGACGGCGGTTTCGAAGTCGTCTGCACGCTCCCCCTTCCCAGCTCCGAGGAAAGCACCTCATGACGATCCGCGTTCTGCTCGCCGACGACCAAGCGCTGCTCCGGGCCACCTTCCGCATTCTCATCGACTCCGACCCGGACATGACCGTCGTGGCAGAGGCGGCCGACGGTCAGCAGGCCGTGGAACTCACGCACCAGCACCGTCCCGACGTCGTCCTCATGGACATCCGCATGCCCTCCACCGACGGGCTGGCCGCCACCTCCGGCATCTGCGCCCGCACCGAACTGTCGGGCACCCGGGTCCTGATCCTCACCACGTTCGAGAACGACGAGAACGTCGCCATGGCCCTGCGTTCCGGGGCGAGTGGATTCCTCGGCAAGGACGTCGGACCCGACGACCTGCTGGCCGGCATCCGCACCGTGGCCGCAGGCGACTCCCTGCTCTCGCCCACGGCCACCCGTGCCCTGATCTCCCGCTTCCTGGCCTCCCCGGCCGACCACGTGCCCCTTGCCGCGCCGGAACGCCTCGCCCTGCTCACCGAACGTGAACGCGAGGTCATGGCACTGGCCGCGCTGGGCAAGTCGAACCACGAGATCGCCGACCAGTTGGTCCTCAGCCCGTTGACCGTGCGCAGTCACATCTCCCGCGCGATGACCAAACTCCACGCACGTGACCGGGCACAACTGGTCGTGATCGCCTACCAGAGCGGCCTCGTGCGGCCGCCCCTCGATGGCTGACGCACGGGACCGGCCCGATCACCCCTGGACGGCATGTTGCTGCCGATCGACCGGATCGCCGCCGACCGACCTTCCACTCCGGGAAGCACAAGAAGCACGGCATGAACGTGCAGGTGATCGCCGACTCGGCAGGACAGGCGGTTCCCGGGAGGGATGCAGGAATTCTGCCCGAGCAGCCGACCCGCCGCACGACGGTACGCCCCGGTGCGAAATACTTTCCCGATGAGTTCACGCACTTCCCCGATGGGCCGGCCGATCACGATACGGAGGGCCGTTGCGCGGGATGCCAAACGGCTTACCCGGCTCGTGCGTGGCTCAGGTGCCTACTCGGGTAAGTACGCAGCCGCAGTCGCGGGCTACCGGGTCGGGCCGGATTACATCGAGGCCCACCGCGTCTTTGTGGCCGTCGGCGCCGACGAACATGGAGACCGGGTCCTCGGGTTCTACTCGCTCGTCCTCGCTCCACCGGAACTCGACCTGCTGTTCGTCGCCGACGAAGCGCAGGGACGGGGCATTGGACGGCTTCTCGTCGCGCACATGCTGTCCGAGGCCCGTGCCGCCGGTCTGGACTGTGTCAAGGTCGTGTCGCACCTTCCCGCCGAGGGCTTCTACCACCGCGTCGGTGCGGTGCGGGTCGGGACCGTGCTCGCGAACCCGCCCGTCCTGCCGTGGGACCGTCCCGAATTCGAGTTTCGCGTTCCTGCGGAATGACGCGGTACGCCACCCGCGAGGTCTTCGCCCTGGTCAGACCGGTACCCAGCATGTCCCCGTCACAGGGGTGTCGGGACCGGCGCGGCTCGTGGGCGGAACGCCAGTCGTGGGAGGCCGGCGGCGCGCTGAACCCGCCGACCGCTGAGTCCTTCAAGCCCGTCTGGCCGCAATGGTTGAAACCTGACAGGGCGCACAGGCCCCACCACTCCGGGTTCCGGATCGAGACGTATTGCGATAGAGCGCACTCCAACTCCTAGGTTCGGAATCGTGCGATACATCAAACTAGGAACGACCGGACTGGAAGTCTCCGCCATCGCCCTCGGCTGCATGAGCTTCGGCGAGCCGGACCGGGGCGGCGAGCCCTGGTCGCTGGGCGCGGACGCCAGCCGGGACATCATCAAGCAGGCCCTCGAGGGCGGCGTCAACTTCCTCGACACGGCCAATGGGTACAGCGCCGGAAGCAGTGAGGAGATCGTCGGCCAGGCGGTCAAGGACTTCACCCGGCGCGAGGAGGTGGTCCTCGCCACCAAGGTCTGGATGCGGATGCGCCCCGGCCCGAACGGCGCCGGGCTGTCCCGCAAGGCGATCTTCGCCGAACTCGACGCCTCCCTGAAGCGACTGGGTACCGACTACATCGACCTCTACCAGATCCACCGCTGGGACTACGAGACCCCGATCGAGGAAACCCTCGAGGCACTGCACGACGCGGTCAAGTCCGGGAAGGTCCGCTACATCGGCGCCTCTTCCATGTACGCCTGGCAGTTCGCCAAGGCCCTGTACCTGGCAGACCTGAACGGCTGGACCCGGTTCGTGTCGATGCAGGACCACTACAACCTCATCCACCGAGAAGCAGAACGGGAGATGCTGCCGCTCTGCGCCGACCAGGGCATCGGCGTGATCCCGTGGAGCCCGCTGGCGCGAGGCAGGCTGACGCGGGCCCGGGACACCGCCACGGCGCGTGCCGGGACCGACGAGGGCGGCAGGATCCTCTACCGCGACGAGGACCAGGCGGTGGCCGAGCGCGTCCAGGAGATCGCGGGCAAGCGGGGTCTGTCCCCGGCCCAGGTCGCCCTGGCCTGGGTCATGCGCCACCCTACGGTGACCTCGCCCATCGTCGGGGTCACCAAGCCGGCCCAACTGGCCGACGCGATCGCCGCGGTGGACGTCCAACTCGACGAAGACGAGGCCGCCTACTTGGAGGAGCCCTACCAGCCGCACGAGGCCGCTTACCTGGAGGAGTCCTTTTACAAGCCGCGCCCTGGGGCGGACTCCCGGTAGTCCGGGCCACCGCCGGCCTTCGATGAGCCCTTGGTCTCGGCCTTCACGGCACTGTGGCCGACCCGGCGGTGCTTGCTGGCGATCACGCGCGACTGCATGATCCGCGCGCTGTCCGCCGGCCGCGGTGAGCAGGATGACCGCCACCGCGGTCGGCAGGGTCACGCACAGGGGAACGTGCCCGTGGGTACCGAAGTAGCCGGTGTCCACCGACTGCTCCTGAGTCTGGCCGATTGGTGAGGAATTTCGCGGGTGGGGACGTCAGGCTGATGTGACGCGGGCAGCGGGACCGCTGAGAGGGAAGCTGGTCCGACTGGTCGACCGCGGCTGGCTGCACGAGCTGCCCGCCGGCCGGTTCACCATCCGTCCTCCTGACGCGGGCCCGTCCCTGTGGGGGCGTGATCTGCCTCCACAGCGGCGCGGACGGCGAGTTGCCGGCCTTGCTCGACTCCGCCACCATCGCGGGCCTGGCGCACGGCCTTCGCCGCGGACCGGCCTAGGGGGGCCAGAATCTCCGTGAGGCGTCAGCCCTGGGCCGTGGGGCGGACGACGATGTCGCCGACGTCGACGTTCGACGGTTGCTCGATCGCGAAGGCGATAGCGCGGGCGATGTCGTCGGGGGCGAGGCAGAAGTCGACCGTCTGGGCCTGCGACTTGACGGTGGGGCTGGTGACCGAGTCGGCGAACTCCGTCCCGACGTAGCCGGGCGAGACCATGGTGACCCGCAGGTCGGGCCCGGCTTCCTGGCGCAGTCCCTCCGTGAGGGTGCGGACCGCGTTCTTCGTCGCCGCGTAGACAGCCTGGTTCGGCACGATGCGCAGCCCGGCGGTCGAGACCACGTTGACGAACTGCCCCTTGCGTTGCTCGCGGAAGACGGGGAGTGCTGCAGCGATCCCGTACAGCACGCCGCGGAAGTTGACGTCGATCATCTGGTCCCAGTCCTCGACGCGCAGCTCGTCGAAGGGGGAGATGGGGCCGACCCCGGCGTTGTTGACGAGCACGTCGAGCGCGCCGTAGCGCTCGCGAGCGCACGCCACCAGGTCCGCGAGGTCGTTGCGGCGACGCACGTCCGTAGTCGTCCAGGCGGCTGTGCCGCCCTTGGCCTCGATGCGGGCGGCGAGCGCTTCGAGCCGGTCGCCGCGACGCGCCCCGAGGACGAGCTTTGCACCGCGCGAGGCCAGCAGCAGTGCGCTCGCCTCGCCGATCCCGCTGCCCGCGCCCGTGATGGCCACCACTTTTCCGTTGATCCCTGACACGTGCGGCCTCCAGCACTAGAAGTAAGAGGGCTATCACTTCTACAGTAAGAGGGCTCTTACTTCTGGTCAAGGCAGGTGGTCATGAGTGGCCGAGGCCACAGTTGGGGCGGGTATGGAGCGTCCCGCCCGGGGGCAGCTCCGCTCGGCACTGATCGCCGAGAGCTTCAAACTGCTCTCCGAGAAAGGGATGGCCGGTTTCTCCGTCGCCGAACTCGCCCGCAGGCTCAAGGTGAGCACCGCCGCCCCGTACCGCCACTTCCGCAACCGGGAGGCACTGCTCGCCGTCGTCGCGACACACGCCGCCGACGAGCTCACCCGCGCCATGGAGACCGCCGCACAGACGGCCGGCCCCGACCCGATCGACCGGCTCGCGGCCACCGCGGGAGCCTACGTGCGCCACGTGTCCGACCGCGGCGCCGGCCTTGACGTGATCTTCGCCCGGGAGTTGAGGCCGCTGCGCGACGCCGACCTGGCCCGGGCCGGCCGCGGTCTGATGACGCTGCTGCTCGACCTCGCACGGCGGGCGGGCCACACCGATCCTCCCCAGGCGCTGCTCTTGCTCGAACAGCTCTTCTGCCTGGCCCACGGCTACATCACCCTGGACGCGGAGGACTTCCTGACCTGCTCCCGCCTTTCCCCGGAGGATGTCGCCGCCCGGGCCACGCACGCCGCCACGGCGCTGCTGCGCGGCAACGAGACGTGAGCACGGGCCGGAAGCTGCGGTGGCCACCAGTGGCCGACTGCCTTCTGACGGTTCACCGCATTCCAGGCAGGTGGGCGAAACGGCGTCGCTGCGGAACCTGGCATTCGGGCGCCTGAAGACGCTTGGCGCGATGAATGTCGGCCCGACCGCCTGAGCCATGTCCTTCGGTAAGGAAGCAACCAACCCTGGTACCGGAGCGCTGTGTAGGTGTCCCAGGCAGGGAAGGGAGCGGAAGTGGGCAGAGCTGCGCCTTCCTGTGGCGCCGCTGCGAGTGTCTTGGTCACGAACGTCCAAAGCGTCCGGGTGGACGGTCCTTCCGGAGCGGTGGTCGGTCGAGGAGATGGCGTACTGCACGAACTTTCGAAGGAGTGTGTGAACGCCGTTTCGCCGGGCACACGAGCTATCGCACCGAGGTCCTGGCATTCGGAGCGGGCCGGGATCTACCAACCAAGGGGCGTACTCAGGCCGTTGTGACGCTTATGCGTATAGGCGCCTGAGTCGGAATTGACGATGGGATTTGAAATGATCATTCTTGGGCTTATTCTGCTGATCATCGGCCTGCTTGTCGGCATGGGTCTGCTGACGACGATCGGTGGCATCCTCATTCTGGTTGGCGCCATCCTGTGGATCCTGGGTGCGACCGGTCGCGCGGTCGGTGGACGCAAGCATTTCTTCTGAGACCCCGTTCTACGTGGTGAGGCGGACAAGGCGCCCGTAGCAGCAGAGAGCGGTCCCCGCTCGAGTAATGGCTGCCGAAGGTCCTGGGCTGTCTTCCCGACGCGGCGGAGCAGCGGATCGTGGAGAGGCGGGCACACTGACAGCCGCTGCGCGGCCTGCACCGACAGGCCGCGCACACCAGCCCTGGGCATGCCTGCGGGAGCACCAGGGTGATGCGGCACCAGCGCCGCGCGTGCCATGACTCGACGTTCCGCAGCCGGACGTGGGTTCAGCTGCAACAGCTGAAGCGGTCCGGGGATCCCTACAGCAGGGCGCCGCCGGACACTTCGAGGCGCTGGGCGGTGACCCATCGCAGGTCCTCGGAGGCGAGCGCGGCGATGGCGTCGCCGATCTCCTGCGGTTCGCCGACGCGGCCGAGCGCGGTCTGTGCGCTCAGGCCCTCGCGCATCTGCGCGTCGTCCCGCATCGCGCCGCCGTTGAAGTCGGTGGCGGTCGGCCCCGGCGCGATGGCGTTGACGCGGATCTTGCGCGCCCCCAGCTCCACGGCCAATGTCCGGCTGAGGACCTCGACCGCCGCCTTGGAGGCCGAGTAGACCGAGGTGCCGGCACTGGTGTGACGGCTGAGGGAGGAGGAGACGTTGATGATCCGCCCCCCGTCGGCCAGCACGGGGGCAAGCGCCTGGATGAGGAAGAACGTGCCGCGCACGTTGGTGTCCATCACCGCGTTGTAGTCGTCGACCGTGACCGCCTCCAGCGGTCCGAACAGCCCGATCCCGGCGTTGTTGACCAGGACGTCCAGCCGGGTCGCCTCCCAGCGCTCCAGTTGCGCGGCCAGACGGGAGACGAAGGCGGGAAAGGCGGCCACGTCGCTGATGTCCAACCGCAGTGCGGCAGCCGTAACGCCGGTTTGCTGAACGTTCTCGACCGTCTCCTCCGCCTCCTGCGCGTCGCCGCGGTAGGTGACGATGACGCGCAGTCCGTGCCGGGCCAGCGCCTGGGCCGTGGCCCGGCCCAGCCCGCGATTGCCACCGGTCACCATTGCGATCCTGCCTGACTCCATGCGTGCTTCTCCTTCGGCACCGGAACGACGCGGCCGAGAGCGCTCCCGCCGTCCAGAGGCGAGTCGGTCGACTCGCCTCCCGGTCCACGTAAACATCCGGACAGTGGCGAGTCAAGTGACTCGCCTCGTGATGGGGCATACTGGACCCATGACCGCAGGCCTCTCCGTGCACCATCAACGACTCGCTCAGCGCAAGCGCGAGGCGATCACCGCAGCGGCCACGAAACTGTTCCTGGAGCGGGGCTATGACGGGACCTCGCTGGCGAAGGTCGCGCAGGAAGCGGCCGTTTCGAAGTCCACGCTGTTCAAGCAGTTCCCCACCAAGGCGGCGCTCTTCGAGGCCATCGTCACCGAGTACTGGAAGGGCGGGCCTGACCCGGCGGCGCCCGCGGCGCAGCCCGGGGATCTGGGCGCCGGCCTGAGCGCGATCGGCCGCCAGTACGCCGACCTGATCGGCCGGCCCGCGATGGCGGCCCTCTTCCGCATCGTCATCGCCGAACTGCCGCGCTTCCCGGAACTGGGACGGGCTCAGTTCGAGCTGGGCAAGCTGCCCTACTTCGTCTCCGTCCAGCGCTACCTGGAGGCTCAGCACGCCGCGGGCACTGCGGTGGTACCTGACGCGGAGAGTGCCACCAACCAGTTCCTCGGCATGATCGCCAACTACGTCCTGTGGCCGCGGATGCTGCTCGCCGACTGGAGCCCCGCACCTGCCGACGTTGGCCACGCCGTCGACGAGGCGGTCACGACGATGCTCGCCCGTTACGGCCGCGGCGCCGACGACCCGCAGCACCCCTGAGGGCCCCGGCGCCGCTGCGGGTGCGGACGACGCCCTCGCTCTCGGCCCACCGGAACGCTGCGGGAGGCCGCCGGTGAGTCGGGGTGGCGTGTAGGCGTCATCACGGCGACGTGGCCCGGCGACTGTGCCGCCGCGAGACCTTCGACATCCTGCGGCTCACCTGGGGCGACGCGATCTCCAGCCCTGAACCGGCCGCTACGGGCCGTCTGGAGAACTGGTCGTCGTTCTGAGCTGCCATCACAGCACGGCGTCGGCAACCATGAAGAAGGCCACGGCCAGGAGGGCCACCGCGAACATGCGTTCCGGGCGGGGCCCGGAGACTTTCGCGGCCAGGCGCCTGCCGTCCCAGGCGCCCAGGATCGCGGTTGCGACGAACGGGCCGATCAGCGCCCAGTCGAGTGAGATGGCGGCACTGGAACGAGTGGCCAGTGAGGCCGGCGAGTTGGCCGTGATGACCAGCAGCCTGGTGCCGACTGCGGCCTCCATCTCGAAGGCCAGGACGGCGATCAGGGCGGCGACGGCGAGACAGCCGCCGCCCACACCGAGTAGTCCGGTCAGCGTGGCGCTGCGAGGTCTGCCAGCAGCTCGGCGGCGGGCTTCGGGTGGACGAGCCAGTGCAGGTGGCTCCCCTCGAGTGTCCGGACGTCGAAGGGGTTGTCGGGTGTGAGCGCCTCGGCTTCGCGAATCATGCGGTCCTGCACGGCGAGCGGAATGCTGGCATCGGCGGCCAGGCGCACGTAGGTCTTGGGGATCCGGCCCCAGGTCGCGGCCCTTGCCCGGTCGGCGGACGTACCGACGTCGAGGTTCTCATCGGGCTGGAAGGTGTTCAGGAAGGCCCGGAACTCGTCATCCGTGAGGTCGGCGGCGAGCGCTCGCTTCAACGCGGCGAGGGCCGCCGGGTCGGCGGTGCGGAAGTTGGTGCGGAGCAGACCGAGTTCGGCGGGGTTCCCGACGAGGGTGGCAGCGAAGGCTCCCGCGTCGACGTCCGCCATCTCCGGCTGGGCGTAGTAGTCGCTCACGTCCAGCTCGACGGGGCACCAGGCGGACACGTAGACCATCCGGTCGATCAGCTCGGGCCGGGCGTTGGCGACGGCGGTGGCCGTGATGCCACCCCTGCTGTGGGCGACGAGCATGGTGGGCCCGTTCTGCTTGACCCGTTCGAGGACTTCGATCACGCGGGCGGCGTTGTCGGCGAGCGTGACTCCCTTGATGCGCCCCGGTTCTGCGGCGAGGGCGTCGAGGATCTGGGGAGCCTGATAGGCCGCGGGGAAAGTCGCCTCGAATCCGTGCCCGGGAAGGTCGACCGCGGCCGAGCGGTGTCCGAGTAGGGCGAGCTCGGCCTGCAGCGGCGCGAACGAGAACGAATTCGCGAAGGCGCCGTGAACAAAGACGAACGTCGGCGGATTATGCATGGGTCAGCCTCCAGTAGAACGATTTTCTGAGCAAGACCAAGGGCTCGAGAGGGCTGCGATACGTCTGGCCATGGCTTTGACAGTGGTGCTGAGCCATGTGCGGCTGATGCCGTGGGGAAGTATCTGCGTGGGCAAGCGGTGGTGGGTTCGGCGGTGGCCGCCATGGTGGCGCCGTCTCCCATCCGTACGTCGGGTATGACGGTCGCCCGGTCCCTGGACCGGACGTCGTTGCCGGTCGACTGTGCCGCCGCGGCTGGGCATGGCGGTGACGATGTCGCGCGGCCGCTCCCCCCGGCCAAGGCGGTACTTCTTGTCAACGGCTGTTCACGGATGCCTCGTACGAGGTGGTGACCACACCGGGATCAGTGGGACGTCGCGGCGCCGCGTAGCCTTCCGCGGGCTGCGACCTCGTCAGCCACAGGCCGGTGACCACGGCGGTGGCCAGAAGGATGGCGCCGGCGGTGAGGAAGGCGCTGTTGAGGCCGGTCTCGAAGGAGGCGCCGCCGGATTGCCGGGTGCGGACGACGGCTCCGAGTACCGCTACGCCGAGTACCGCACCGATCTGCCGGGTGGTGCTGCTGATGCCGGAGGCGAGGCCGCTTTCCTGCGGACTGACCGCTTGGATGGCGGCGCCTGTCAGTGGGGACATGGCCAGGGCGAAGCCGATGCCGACGAGTCCCAGCCGCCACCACACGTTCCCGTAGCCGGTGTCGGCGTGCACCGTGCCGAGCGCCAGCAGTCCCAGGCCGGCCAGGGCCAGGCCGGTGGTGACCACGACTCGGAAGCCGTACCGGGCGGCGAGTCGGCCCGCGTACGGGCTGACGATCACCATGGCGAGGGACATCGGCAGGGTCTGCAGGCCGGCCCGCAGGATCGAGCTGTCCTGTACGTACACGAAGAACTGGGAGAAGAAGAACGACGAGCCCATGAGCGCGAACCCCACCACGACCATGGCGGTGTTGGACACGGTGAACAGACGCTGCCCGAACAGCCGCAGCGGCAGCATCGGAGCGGAACGACGGGTTTCGACGGCGACGAAGGCGGCGAGGAGGATCGCCCCGGCAGCGAAGCTGCCCAGGATCACCGGTGAGGTCCAGCCGCGGGCACCCCCCTCGATCAGCCCGTAGGTCAGTACCCCCACCGCCAGAACGGACAGCACCGTGCCCGGGACGTCGATAGCGGGGGCGCTCGGGTTGCGGGACTCACCGACGTACCGCAGGCCGACCAGCAGCAGGACCACGCCGATGGGCAGATTGACCAGGAAAATGGCGGGCCAGCCGAAGGCTTGTGTGAGCACGCCGCCGGCCACGGGGCCCGCGGCCAGGCCGATTCCGCTGAGTCCGGCCCACAGCCCGATCGCCTTGACGCGTTCCTGCGGTACGGGACAGGAGGCGGCGAGCAGGGCGAGCGAGGCAGGGCTCAGTGCCGCGGCCCCGATGCCCTGCAGCACCCGGCCGGCGACCAGCCAGCCGAGCGAGGGGGCGAGGCTGCACAGCAGCGACGCGGCGGTGAACACCGCCACGCCGGTCAGGTACACCCGCTTGCGGCCGAAACGGTCGGCGAAGACGCCGCCGGACAGCAGCAGCATGGCGACCAGCAGTACGTACGCGTCGACGATCCACTGCAGTCCGGTCAGCTCGGTGTGCAGCCGGTGCTGCATATCGGGCAGTGCCGCTCCGACGATCGTGTTGTCGAGCAGGACCATGAACTGGCCCAGGCAGGTCGTCGTGAGCAGCACGGCACGGCTCGATCGACTGCCTGCGGTCGCATGCGATGCGGCCATGGGATGCCCCTCAATCGTTGATGGCGCCCGCCCGGTCGCGGTCGCCGCGGGTGGTGATGCACTTGAGCGCACTAACGCAGTCGGTTACTGCGTTAGGTGACTATAGGGAGGGTTGCCTCGTAAACGCAAGTACCGGCTGCGTTAAGGTGGTGGGATGAACGAGCGACAGCGAGCCCGGCGGCCCGGCGGGCGCAGCGCTCGCGTCGGCGCGCAGGTGCACCAGGCCGTCACCGCCCTGATCAGTGAGCGCGGCTACGGCAACTTCACCGTCGGCGAGGTCGCAGCCCGCGCGGGCGTGGCCGACAGCAGCATCTACCGCCGGTGGGGCGACCTGGAAACCCTGCTCACCGACGTGGCGCTCACCCGCCTCAATGCGCAGTCGCCGATGCCCGACACCGGGAGCCTCGTCGGTGATCTGCGCACGTACGCGGCCCAAGTGGCCCGCGAGATCACCGGACCCGACGGTCCGGCGGTGCTGCACCTGGCCGTCGCCCTGTCGACCAGCGGTCAGCAGGGGCTGCGGGCCGGCGCGGACCTCCGCGCCGAACGCACCCGGCAACTGCAGGCCATGCTCGATCGCGCCCGCGACCGTGGCGAGCACGCACCCGACGCGTTCGACGTGCTGGACCATATCCTGGCCCCGATGTATATCCGCGTCTTGTTCGGCATGGTCCCGCTCACCCCGGACTACATCGACGGGCTGGTCGACCGGTTGCTGTGACCTGACCTGGTCCCCGCGCCCAGCCCTCGAACGCGGTGCCAGGACTCCGCGAGGAGCTCGCCAACGCGCCGGCTCAGGCTTACGCACCGTGGCCGGCTCACCGGCCCGACTGAATCCGTCGGTCGGTGAGCCGACGCCGCGGATCAGGGTGAAGTGGACATGCGGATGCGGGACTTAAGGCTCTCTGAAGGGTTCTGTAGTCCCTTCCGAGGCGAGGGCGAGCCGTGTCGGGACCTGCCGGGGGGCACGGCGTCCGCCGTGTTCACGGGAATCGGCGACGTGGGCGCGATCGTCCTGGGCGTCGTCGTCCACAAGGACCACGGCCGACTGCGACGAGTGACGTTATACGGGCAGTCCTCGGGTACTCGCCTCATCGTGCCGAGGGCGCTGACCGGACGTCAGCCCCTTGGCAGCAACGATCGCGACAGAGAGGGAAGTTCTCAGATGAGCACGGTCAAGGAAGCGGTGGACGTCGAGGTTCCCGTGCACACCGCCTACAACCAGTGGACCCAGTTCGAGGAGTTCCCGCATTTCATGGAGGGGGTCGAGGAGGTCAGGCAGCTGGACGAGCGGCACAACCACTGGATCACCCAGGTCAGCGGAGTGAAGCGCGAGTTCGACACCGAAATCGTGGACCAGCTCCCCGACGAGCGCATCACGTGGCGTACCACCACGGGTGACACCAGCCAGAAGGGCACGGTCCGCTTCCAGCGCCTGGACGACACGCACACCCGGGTCGAACTCGTCATGAATGTCGAGCCCACCGGCGTCGCGGAGAAGACCGGCGACATGCTGGGAGTCATCGACCGACGGGTGAAGGGCGACATGCAGCGCTTCAAGGAGTACATCGAGAAGCGCGGCGACGAGTCTGGAGCCTGGCGCGGGCGCATCAGGCCGGGTGAGTGATCCCGCCACCACCCGCTCCTCACCGGCCGAGCGGCCACGCGACGCGGATGGGCCCGCCCCCCTCAGCAAGGGGGCGGGCCCACCTGTGTGTCCGGGCACCCGCCACCAGGCGTGAGCACCGCCGATCCAGGTCGCGGACGTCGCGGCGGGCCACAGGACGCGGAGGTGCCGGCTGGAGTGAGGCAAGGCCCAAGGCTTGATAGTTAGCCTGACAACAGTTAGCGTGCTAACTATGAGTGGATCGAACCGAGAGAGCACGTTGGAGCTGATGCGGTGGGTTGTGTGGGCGCAGCGACGCATCGCTGAGGACTGGATACGGGAACGCGGCCTCACGCACGAGCAGAGCGCCGTGTTGGCGTACCTGTCGAAGAACCCGGACGCCATTCAGCGTGACGTCGCGCAGGCCATGCGCACCAGCGCGCCGAGCGTCTCGCGGCTCCTGGCCGGACTCGAGCGGCGCGGACTCGTGGAGCGCCAGACACAGGAGAGTGACACGCGCAGCCGCCGGGTGCAGGTCACTCCGGCGGGCTCCGAGCTGATCCAAGGATTCGAAGAGGCCATGGACGGCGTCGAGGAGTCGATCCTCGCGCCGCTGGGCGCCGCAGGGCAGGCGCGGCTCCATGAACTCCTGGAACAGCTCGCGTCCCGGATCGATCCACCCAGCTCTCCCTGAACCGGCTCTACCGCACCGCACGGCACGGCGGGCCGGGAGCCTCGCGGGCGGGACCACCGGTTCCTCCAGCAGCAGTAAGGAACACAGGTATGACCCAGATCACGATCATCGGTGCCGGTCTTGCGGGACTGACACTGGCACGAACCCTGGCGGTTCACGGAATCCCGTCCACGGTGTACGAAGCGGAGGCGTCTGCCCAGGCCCGGGGCCAAGGCGGCATGCTCGACATCCACGATTACAACGGACAGCACGGGATCCGTGCCGCCGGCCTGATGGACGGCTTCCGATCCCTCGTCCTCGAAGGCCGCCAGGCGTCCCGCGACGTGACACCTGACGGCACTGTCCTGGCGGACCGGCCCGATGACCCCGCCGGAGGCCGCCCCGAGGTACAGCGTGGCGAGCTTCGGCAGTTGCTGCTGGACTCCCTGCCCCCCGACAGCGTCGTCTGGGGCCACAGGACTCGGAGTGTCCGGACCCTCGCCGACGGTCGTCACGAAGTGACCTTCGCCAACGGATCGACGATCGGCACCGACATCCTGGTCGGTGCCGACGGCGCCTGGTCGAAGGTCCGGCCGCTGCTGTCCGATGCCACGCCCGCCTATGCCGGACGCTCGATGATCGAGACGTACCTGTTTGAGAGCGGCACCCGGCACCCCGACACCCTGGCGCTGGTCGGCGGCGGATCGATGACCGCCTACGACGAATCCACCCGCATCGGTCTCGGCGTGCAGCGCGAGCGCGCGGACACCCTGCACTCCTACGCCATGTTCGACCAGCCGCTCGACTGGTTCGACGGCATCGA
Source organism: Streptomyces sp. MH60 (assembly GCF_002939385.1). GTDB lineage: Bacteria > Actinomycetota > Actinomycetes > Streptomycetales > Streptomycetaceae > Streptomyces. The sequence continues at coordinate 193,584 of NZ_MULI01000003.1, forward strand.
CTTCAATGACGGCCCCGCGGCCGCCCGGACGGTCGCGGCGATGTTCGAGGGATGGGCTCCGGAGCTCGTGGCCCTGGTCGCGGACAGCGACATACCGCCGGTCTTCCGCCCCTTGTACGGGCTACCGATCGGACACCGCTGGGAACATGTACCCGGGGTCACGCTCGTCGGAGACGCCGCCCACCTGGCACCACCGGACGGCGAAGGAGCCAACTGGGCCCTCTTCGACGCAGCACAGCTCGGCAACGCCATCGCCCAACAGCCCGAGAACGTCGACGCGGCCATCCGCGCCTACGAAGCCGGGCTCTTCCCGCGAAACATCGACACGGCGACTGCCGCCGCAGCCTACTACCCCGAATTCAAACCGCACTGACCCACAGCAACCGGACAAGCCTGAGAATCACCGCAGGCGTTGGAGTGCAGTCGTCCTTACCGCAATGCTGGAGTACATGTGTGTTTCGGCGGCTCGGTAGTCGGCGCGTTACGACGAGCCCCGTAACGCGATCAGACTGTCTACGGACGGACACAGCTGACGAGCCCTTCGCGAGGGCGCGCCTGGGGCGTTCGGAGCGGCGCCCGGCGGGCGGTCAGGCGCCGAGGCCGTACCAGCGGGCGGCCGTGGTGCCGAAGACCGCCTCGCGTTCCTCCGTTCCGAGACCCGCGGTGAGGGTCTCGGCGAGCGTGAGCACCTCGTCGTACCCGGCCGCCAGCAGGCACACCGGCCAGTCCGAGCCGTACATGAGACGCTGCGGACCCAGGGCCGACAGCAGCACGTCGGTGAACGGGCGCAGCGCGCGGACCGGATCCCCGGTGGTGCGGGTCACCAGACCGGACAGTTTGACGACGACGTTGGGGCTCACCGCCAGAGCAGCCATGTGCCCCGCCCAGAGGGCGAACGCGTCCGGGTCGGTCACCGGGTTGCCCGCGTGGTCCAGGACGAAGCGGACCTCCGGCAGTCCCCGTACCGCGCGTACCGCGGCCGGCAGTTGGTCCACGCTGACGAGCAGGTCGTGGACGAGGCCCGCTTCGGCGGCCGCACGCAGCCCGCGGCGGACCTCGGACCGGGCGAGCCAGTCCGGGTCCGCCTCGTCCGTCACCGGGTGCCGCAGGCCCACCAGGGCCCGGCCGCCGGGACCCTCGCGCACCGCGGCGAGGCGGTCGGCGACGGCCGGGTCGGTGAGGTCGGCCCAGCCGACGACCCCCCTCGTGTGCGGGTCCCCGGCGGCCAGGGCCAGCAGTTCCGCCGTCTCCTCGGCCACGGCACACGTCTGCACCACGACGGTGGCGTCGATCGCGTTCCGCAGCAGGGCCGGGCGCAGGTCGTCGGCCGTGTAGGTGCGGTGCAGGACCGGACTGCCGTGGGTCCACGGCAGGTCACGGACGGCCAGGTCCCACACATGATGATGGGCGTCGACGCGCACGAAGCCGTCTCACCCCTCCTTGCGCAGCCGCAGGCTGTCCATGCCGCCGTCCACGGCCAGGCACGTGCCCGTGGTGGACCCGGCGGCCGGCGAGGCGAGGTAGGCGATCGCGGCGGCGACCTCGTCGGCGGCGACCAGGCGGCCGTGCGGCTGCCGGGCCGCCAGGGCGGTGTACTCGGCGGCGGGATCGGCGGCCCGGTCCAGCAGCCGGCCGATCCAGGGCGTGTCCGCGGTCCCGGGGTTGACCGCGTTGACCCGGATGCCCTCCGGCAGCAGGTCGGCGGCCATGGCCCGGGTCATCGCCACCACGGCGCCCTTGCCGGCCGAGTACAGCACCCGCTGGGGCAGCCCGGCGGTGGCCGCGATGGAGCCGACGTTGACGACCGCCGCGTGGACGGAGGCCCGCAGGGCGGGCAGCGCGGCCCGGGTGACCCGGACCATGCCGACGACGTTGGTGTCCAGGACGCGGTGCCACTCCTCGTCGGAGTTGTCCTCGACGCCGCCCTGCGCCCCGATCCCCGCGTTGTTGACCACGATGTCGAGTCCACCGAGCCGGGAGACCGCCGCGTCGACGGCGGCCATCACCGAGGCGTCGTCGCGTATGTCCGCGCGCAGGGTCGCCGCGAAGTCGGCGGGCTCCGGTTCGGACAGGTCCAGGACGGCCACGCGGGCGCCCTGAGCGGTGAGCAGCCGGGCGGTGGCCAGGCCGATCCCGGAGGCGCCGCCGGTGACCAGCGCGGTGAGACCGGCGAAGGGCACCGCGCCGGGTAGTGCGGAACCGGTCGTTGTCATATGTGCTCTCTCCCCATGGTCGTCGGTCCTGGTCCTGTGTCTGCCCGTGGCCCGGCGCCCGCTGTCACGGCACCGGGACGGCCGGGGCGAGCAGGTGCGCCTCGCGCAGCTCCGCCCACATCGCGGCTGGGATCGGGTGACGGGCCAGTTCGAGATTGCCCGTCACCTCCTGCGGCGACGCGGCGCCCACAACGACGGACACCACGGCCGGGTGCCCGAACGGGAACTGCTGGGCCGCGGCCCGCAGTGGCACCCCGTGCCGTGCGCAGACGTCGTCGAGCGCGAGCGCCCGTCGCAGCACGTCGTCCGGTACGGGGTGGTAGTGGTACGGCGCGCCGGGCCGGGGGTCCGCCAGCAGCCCGGAGTTGAACACGCCTCCGGCGATCACCCCGACGCCCCGTTCGGCGCACAGGGGCAGCAGGCCGGCCAGCGCGGGCTGCTCCAGCAGTGTGTAGCGGCCGGCGATCAGCACCACGTCCAGGTCGGTGCGCCGCACCAGCTCCGCCAGCGGCGCGCTGTGGTTCATCCCGGCGCCGACGGCGCCGACGACTCCCTCGTCCCGCAGGCGCAGCAGCGTGGGCACGGCGTGCCGTACCGCCTCGTCGAGATGGTCCTCGGGGTCGTGCACGTGCACGACGTCGAACCGGTCGACACCGAGACGTGCCATGCTGCCTTCGAGGCTGCGCAGGACGTCGTCGCGGCCGAACGCGTGCCGGGGCTCGGCGCCTTCGGTGACCTGCCAGCCGACCTTGGTGGACAGCTGGAACCGGGCGCGGTCCACGGTGGCCAGCGCCCTGCCGACCCGTCGCTCGGACAGGCCGTCGCCGTACAGCGGAGCCGTGTCGATCAACGTGGCCCCGCCGTCGACGGCGGCGTGCACGGTGGCCGCGGCGACGTCGGGATCCACCTCGTGGTAGAGATTGCCGATCGGGGCGCAGCCGAGGCCGAAGCGGGGCAGGGCGAGCCGTCGGCCGGGGGCCGGGGTCACCGCTTCGAGGCACGCCACTGCTCGTACTCCTCCCTGCTGTCGGGGCTCAGGGGGTAGTAGTCCGACAGCCGCGCGCCCTGGTCGATGCGCATCCGGCTGAATTCCTCCCACTGCTCGTGGTCGGAGGCGCTGTCGACGATCTCCTGGGCCTTGGACACCGGGACCACCACGGCGCCGTCGTCGTCGGCGACGACGAGGTCGCCGGGCAGGGTGAGGACACCGCCGGCCGCCACGGGCACGTCGTAGGCCCAGGGGAACAGCTCGGATTGGGAGGCGTAGTGCGGGGTGGTGCCGGTGCACCAGATCGGGACGCCGAGTTCGCGGACACGGGGCGCGTCCCGGATGCGCCCGTCGACGACGATGCCGGCACCGCCCTTGCGCTTGAAGTAACGCACCAGCATGTCGCCGAGGCAGCCGGTGAAGGCACTGCCGTAGGCCTGGACGACGAGGACGTCGCCGGGCTGGACCTCTTCGAGGACCGCCCACAGGGCCGTGCTGCGCTCGACGTACTCCTGGGCCAGGCCGCTGGCGACGTCCTCGCGCTGCGGCATGAACTGGAGGGTGCGGGCCGGGCCCGTGACCTTGTTGCCGAGTTCCAGGGCGGTGGGTCCGGACAGGTAGCTGCGGCGGATGCCGAGTTCGTGGAGCTTGGCGCAGGCGGTGGCGGAGCTGACCCGGTTCAGGCTCCTCACCAGCTCGCCGTCGGGGCGGTCCCAGGGCGCACCGTGCACGGGCAGGTCCCACACGGGCTGGGCGCCAGCCGCGACGCCGTCGGCCTCGTGGCCCGCGGGACGGGGGAGTGACATGGTCATCGGGTTCTCCGGAAGGTCGTGGGGGATGCGTGGTGGGCGAAGGGTCGGGCGTTGAGGAGCATGTCCAGCCGCAGCCGGATGCGGCGCCCCGGGGGCAGGACGATGTGGAGGCTGTGGTCGTTGACCGGTGCCGAGTGTTCCGTCTCGGGGCCGGTCGGCAGGTGGTAGTCGTGGGAGTCGCCCGGATAGTGCTCGCCGCCGCCGGTCCAGTGGGCCTCGGTGATCAGGTGCTCGCCGAAGCCGCCCGCGAGCAGCCGCAGCCGGCGGGTGTGCACCGTACTGAGGTTGACCAACTGCACGGTGGTGCCGCCGGCGTCGAGGTGTTCGACGAGGGCGGCGACGTCCCACGGGAGCCCGGGGCGGGCGGCGTCCAGGTCGTCGTAGCGCACCCGGGCGAGCGGCAGGCCACCGTTGTAGAGGGTCTGCGGCGCTCCGGCGGTGAGCTGGGTGAGCACCTCGGTGACCACCGGGTTCACCCGCTGCCACTTGTGCAGGTCGAGGTCGTCGGTGTCGGCGTCCTCGGCCGTCATCAGGGCGGTGCGGTGGGCGACCTGAGCGAGGGCCATACGCAGGGCACGCTCGGGGTAGTCGGGGTTGTCACCGTCGAGGTAGGCCAGCCACGGCGCCTCGTGTCCGGCCTCCTCCTTGTCGCGGAAGGCGTGCACCTCGCGCCAGTCGTAGCCGGAGTGCTCGCGGACCCGCTCCAGACGGGCGCGGTCCTCGTCGCGCATGCCGAACCACCACAGCCAGGTCCAGTAGGCGACCTGGGCGGGTTGGTGGTCGAACCATCCTTCGGGGCCGACGCGGGTGGGCAGCGCGTTGACGGTGCGTCCCTCGCCCAGGCCGAGGGCGTGAGCCCAGCCGGGGCGGCGGGTCGCTCCGGTGTCGTACGGCATGGCGGTGCGGCGCTGCTCCCAGACCTGGTCCAGAGGCCGCCGGGCGAGATCCAGCCGGGAGTCGGCACGGCCGACCATGCCGGCACTGATGGCTCCGACCAGCGTCGCGGCACCGATCGAGTGCACACCGTGCGGCCAGGTCCAGCCGTAGTGGCCGCCGTACCAGCGGCCTCCGTGGTCCTCGCCGACCTCGCCGGAGGGGCCGACGTTGTCGGGCATGGCCCCGGCGGCGGCCGCGCGCTCGCGCCAGGCGTCGACGTATTCCAGGACCCAGTCCGCCAGGCGCGGATCGTGGTCGTACAGCCAGGCGTTGACGACCAGAGCGGTGGCGGCCAGATCGACGGCGGTGTCCCCGCGGCCGAGCCGGTCGCGCATCGCGTGGCCCATCCGCACGGCGTTGTCCTCGTCGGCCAGGTCGTCCCAGGAGGTGATGCCGGGGACGTCGCGCAGGGGCAGACCGTAGGGGCGCATACCCCGCTGCTCGTGCCCGAACCGGTCGTCCCACTGGGGGCCCAGGCCGGGCCGGGGGCCGTCCGAGCCGTTGTGCGGCGCGCGCAGGGCCCGGGTGACGGGGTCGTAGTTGCCGGTCGTGCTGCCCGGGAGGTACTGCTCGGCGAAGCGCCGGGCCCGCTCGCGGAAGCGCTGGTCGGTGGGGTCGGCGGCACAGATGCCGTAGAACATCAGCAGGGCCTCGCCCTGGTGGAACCAGTCGTAGCCGCGCTCGAACTCGTCCCGGTACAGGCCCAGTTCGGTGAGTTGTGCGGTGACTCCTTCCCAGTGGCGCTTGACCGCGGGCAGTAGGTCGTCGGCTCCGCCCAGGCGATAGAGGGCGGGCCAGTTGAAGAACGCCTCGTAGAAGTCGTCGGCGCCGTCCCGGTCGGGAATGGTGCCGGAGAAGCGCAGTCGGCCGTCGGGTTCGGTGTATCGGTCGCTGAACAGCCGCCAGGCTCTGTCGAGTTCGTCGAAGAGGTGGCGTTGCAGCACGGCCCAGGCGGGCGGCGGCCCGGTGGGCAGGGTGGCGGTGATCTCGATGGGGCGGGTTTCGGGGGGCGTGCTGCCGGACGGCGGAGCCCCGACGGACCTCGTCCCGGTGGCGGGATTGTCGTGTGGTGCGTTCATGTCAGCCCTTCAGGGCACCGGAGGTCAGGCCGCTGATGATGTGCCGCTGCATGATCGCGAAGAAGGCGAGTGCCGGCGCGACGGCGAGGAGCAGGTTGGGGAAGACCACGGCGTAGTGCGTCGAGTACTTGCCGACCGCGGCGTACACCCCGGTGGTGACGGTGTAGAGGCCGCTGCCGGGTCCGAGGATGATCTGCGGGTTGGCGAAGTCGTTCCACACGCTGAGGCTGTGCAGGATCACCGCGGTGGCCACCATGGGCCGCATCAGCGGCAGCACGACGAGCCGGAAGGTCCGCAGCCGTCCCAGGCCGTCCACGGACGCGGCCTGGTCCAGCTCCCTGGGGATGGTTCGGATGTAGGCGCTGTACAGGAACACCGACACGGGCAGGGTCAGCGCCGTCTCGAAGAGCACGAAGCCGGGGATGGTGCCCATCAGTCCGAGGTACTTGAGGACGTAGACCACCGGGATCAGCAGCACCTGGCTGGGGACGAACGTCCCGGCGACGAACAGCAGCAGCAGCGCCGTGTGCCACCGTGTGGTGCCGCGGGCGATCACGTACGACACCGGGGCGGACACCAGCAGGGACAGGACGTTGACGAGCAGCACGAAGAGCAGGGTGATCCCGTAGGCCCGTACGACGTCGAAGTCCGGGTTGGAGAACGCGTCGCGCAGCGGCCGCAGGCTCAGCCGGGTCAGCGGCAGGCCGAACGGGGAGTCGCGGATGTCCTGCTCCGACTTGAAGGCGTTGACGACCAGCAGCCACAGCGGGATCACCATGAACGAGGCGGACACGAGGAGCAGTGGCAGCCGCCACAGCGAGGTTCCCGGTACGGTGCCGCTCCCGCGCCGCCGCGTCCGTGAGGGCGCCGGGCCCGGCGGGGCCTGGTCCGGCGCAGCGGCGGGTGCCACTGGACGCAGGACGGCCGGGGGAGGGCTGGTGGTGGGTTCGGTGGGCATGGTCAGGCCCCCGCTCTCTCGTCGGCGCGGCGCCGCAGGAAGGTGATCGCCAGTGCGGCGATGCCGGTCACCACCGTCAGCACCATCGACTGGGCGGAGCCGTATCCCAGGGCGTTGTTCTGGAACGACTGGGCCAGGATCAGATAGGCGGCGGTCTGGGTGGAGCCCGCGGGACCGCCTCCGGTCAGGGAGAGGACCAGGTCGTAGGAACGCAGCAGGGTCACCAGGGTCAGCACGATGTTGACGGTGACGACCGGCGCGATCATCGGCAGGGTCACACTGCGCAGGGTCCGCCACCGGCCGGCGCCGTCGATCCGGGCGGCTTCGAGCAGCGAGGCGGGGACGGTGTGCAGGCCGGCGATGTACAGCACGAGGGTGAATCCGAAGCCGGACCACACCACTACCCCGATGAGGCTCGCCAGCGCCCAGCCGGGCTGGGACAGGAACGGCAGTCCGGCGTGCCCGGCGGAGCGCAGCACGCTGTTGACCGCGCCGTTGGTGGACAGGAGCGCCGACCAGAGGAAGCCGATGATCAGCGCACTGATGACGTACGGGTAGAAGAAGACGGTCCGCAGCACGGTGTTGGTCCGGCTGGGAGTGGAGATGGCGAGGGCCAGGGTGAGTCCCACGGCGTTGACGGCGAGGGTGCCGATCACCGCCAGCAGCACCGTGATCCAGGCCGCCTGCCGGACCTCCGGATCGTCCACGAGAGCGCGGTAGTGGTCGAGCCCCACCATCGCGGGGTGTGCCGTGTAGCCGTCCCAGTCGGTCAGACTGAGGTAGCCGGACAGCACCAGGGGCACGACCATCATGACGAGGAAGAGCGCGACCGCGGGAGCGGTCATGAGCAGTCCCGTCAGCCGGTCCCGGCCGCGGGCGGTGGCGAACAGGTCGCGCACGGCCCGCGCCGGCCGGGAGGTGGTGGGCAGACTCATTTCGTGTGCGCCTTCAGCCAGGTGTCCACGTTCTTCAGCCCGTCGGCGGCGTCGCCGCCGGTGTAGAGGCTCTGCACCTGCTTGTTCTGCTCCGCCTCGAAGCCGGTCGGCATCTGGTACTCGCCGCTGCCCGCGATGGCCTGGTGGTTGGTGGACTTGTCGAGGAGCGCCTGCACCTCGTCGGCCAGCGGGGAGAGCTTGTAGGGGTAGCCGGTGCGGAACGAGGAGTCCTGCTTGAGCTGGCCGGCCACGGCGGCGCGGTCGGTGGTCAGGAACTGGACGAGCTTCTCCGAGGCCTTCTGGTGCTTGCCGGCCTTGAAGATCCTGTAGTTGGCCCCGGGGGTCACCGAGAGCCTCGGGGTGGAGGGATCGTTGAGCTGGGGTGAAGGGAAGACGCCGACCTCGAAGTCCTTCTTCGCCTGTGCCTCGGCCGCCACGAACCAGCAGCCCATCGGGTACATCGCGGCCTTGCCGGACAGGAACTCGGTCTCCGCGTCGGCGTACTTGGTACCCAGGGCCTGCTTGTCGAGATAGCCCTCGTCCAGCCAGTCCTTGTACAGGTCCATGGCCGGGCCGAGGTCGGTGCCCAGGGAACGCCTGCCGTCGGCGGCCTGTTTGAACCAGTCGGGCTCGCCGGTGGTGACGGTCGGTGCGAAGAGCATCATGACCTGTGCCTGCGTGACCCACTCTCCGGCCGTCTGCAGGGGCAGGTACCCGGCGGACTTGAGCTTCCGCATCGCCGCCGTCAGCTCCTGCATGGTGGCGGGCGGCTTGGCGATGCCGGCCTTCTCGAAGGCCTTCTTGTTGTAGAAGACGAGGGACTGGACCTGTTGTCCGATCGCCACGTCGTACAGGTGGCCGTCCAGTCGCTGGGCGTCCGCCATGGGCGCGTCGGCCGCCCAGCTCAGGTCGGACAGATCCCTGAGATAGGGGAGGACCTTGTCGTTGTGCGAGCCCTCGACGACGTCGGGGGCGTTGCCCGCTGCCAGCAGCTGCTGCAGTGTGCTGTCCACGGAGCCGTCGGCGGCCGTGGGCGAGTCGATCTGTACCTTGATTCCGGGGTTGGCCTTCTCGAAGGGAGCGACCAGCTCCCGCCAGTACCCCTTGGTCAGGTTCGGTGTGATGTTCACCAGCATCCGCACGGTGCCGGTGGCACCCGAGTCCGGGTCGGCGGCCGAGTCCGCCTCGAACCCGCCGCTGCCGCCGCACGCGGTGGTCAGGGCCAGGCCCAACAGGATGCCTACCGCGGCGTTGATGGATCTTCTCCGGGCCATGTCGCCCTCCCTATCGATTATGTTCTATCGATAGGTGATATGATGACTCCTGTCACGCGGTTGTCAAGAGCCTGCAACCACAGACACACGATCATCGATAAGATGCGAAGACGTTCTACGAACCTAGGGGGCCGTCATGGCGGGCGTCGGTGAGCCGCTGACCCGGGTACTGCTGTCCGATCAGGTGTACACCCGGGTGCGGGGTCTCATCGTCAACGGGGACCTCAAAGCCGGCGACCGGCTGGTCGAAGCCGAGATCGCCCGTGATCTCGGGGTCAGCCAGGCACCCGTACGGGAAGCCGTCAAGCGGCTGGTGCACGAGGGCCTGGCCGACCACATCCCGCGGCGCGGCAGCTTCGTGGCCGACGTGTCCTCGCAGGACGCCGACGCCGCGCGGGCGGTGCGGGTCATCATCGAGGAGTTCGCGGCCCGCGCGGTCGCCGAGCGCGCCGACCCGGAGTCCGTCGCGGCGCTGCGCGCCAAGGTGCGGGACATGCGGGAAGCGGCCGAGGCCGGCGACATCGGACGCTTCCGGGACGCCGACATCGCCTTCCACCGGATCCTGTGCGAAGCGAGCGCCAACCCGTTCCTGTCCCGCATCTGGAGCCTGATGGAGCCGAGCCTGCGGGCCCTGCGCGTGGTATCCGACCCCATGTTCACCGGTGACTGGGCCGAGATGGCAGTCCAGCACGGCGTACTTCTGGAGACCCTGGAGTCGGCCGACGCCGACCGCGCAGCCGCCGCGTTCGCCGCGCACGCCCGGGGGGACGAGGGCGTTCTGGGCCACGGCCACGGCCACGGCTGAGCGGGGCGTGTGCGCGGGCACCTTCCGGTCCAGCCCGGCCCGGTCGTGGGCCGGTCGGCTCGAAGAGATCTGAGCCGTCCCGCGCTGTCCGCCGTCTCTCTCCCCGCCTCGGCCTGCCCCGTCGGCCGGCTCGGCGGGTTCTCCGCTTCACGGGGACGGGCCGTGGCCCGCTGATCGGCCCGCCTGTCCACGACGGTTTCGGCGTGCGTACCGCTCCCGTCGGTTCGTGTCCTTCTGGCCGTCTCTGACCGTCCGTCCGTCGCCGACGGTCCGGCCGCCCCTGGCCTCCAGGCCGTGCGCGGCCTCCCGCTTTCCGTGCCGCCGCGGGTCCGCCCGGTCTCCGCCCCGGCGACGGGTGTCACTCACGCCGCGCCGCGCCACGCGGCGTCGTCCGCGCCGCACACCCCCTCACAGACCCATGCCTCCGACTCCTTACGCGATCGCGCCTCGGGACCTATATTGATCGCCGACTCGCGATTATCGATAGGCGATGGGAGAGTCATGTACTGGAGACGTAGTGCTCTGGTCATCGGAACCGCTGCCGCGACGGTGCTCACCGCACTGACGGCCGCCGTTCCGGTATCGGCACACACGAAGGGCACCACGCGCTATGTGAGCGTCACCGGTTCCGACGCGAACCGCGGCACCAAGCAGTCCCCGTTCAGCACCGTGCAGCAGTGCGCCGACGTCGCACAGGCCGGCGACACCTGTGTGATCGCCGCCGGAACCTACCGGGAGACCCTGACGCCGCCGCGCGACGGCACGGCGTCCGCCCGGATCACGTTCCGCGCCGCCCCCGGTGCGCGCGTCGTCCTCGACGGCAGTGCCCCGGTCGACGGATGGGCGCAGGTCAGCGCCTCCGACCTGTCGGTACTGCAGTCCGCCGACCCGACACTGAGCGGCTCGGACTTCGCCACGGCCGCCACGGCCGGGAAGATGTACCGGACCGACATCGCCCTGAACCCCGCGCTGCCCGGCAACCAGCTCTTCGTCGACGGCACGATGCTGGGGGAGGCCCAGTGGCCCTACCCGGGCACCGAGCCGACGCGCCCCGACTACAACTCCGCGGACGCCGGCACCAACGACACGCTGTACGACGACGCCCTGACCCAGCCCACCGGGTACTGGAAGGGGGCCCGCCTGACCTCGCACAACTGGTTCGTCAGCCAGACGGGCACCGTCACCTCGTCCGCGGTCGGCTCCGTGACCGCCTCCGGGCTGGCCACCGCCTGTGTCGGCCTCAGCCCCAACCAGCAGAACCTCTACTCGCTCACCGGCAAGCTCCAGGCGTTCAGCCATTCCGGCCAGTGGTTCTACGACGCCGACGCGCAGCGGCTCTACATGTGGATGCCGGACGGAACGAGCCCGGCCGGGCACACCGTCGAGGCCAAGCAGCGCAACGTCGCCGTCGACCTGTCCGGGCGGTCCTACGTGTCCTTCGTCGGCCTCGGTGTCCGGGCCGCCACGGTGGTGACCTCGTCCACCTCCACGCACAACGTGCTGGACGGCATCGACGCCACCTACGTCTCCCACTACATGGACCTCACAGTGGACCCGGGCAAGGTCACGCCCGCCGACCCCTGCGACGTGCTGACGGCGGGTGAGACCACCAGCGGCATCCTCCTGAAGGGCACCGCCAACATCCTGCGCAACAGCAGGATCGACCACAGCGCCGGAAACGGGGTGCTGCTGGCCGGTTCGGGCAACACCGTGACCAACAACCTCATCACCCGCGTCGACTACCGCGGCAGCTACGCCGCCGGGATCAACGTCCTCGGCAGCGACCAGACGATCACGCACAACACCGTGACCAACAGCGGCCGCAGCAACATCAACATCGACAACAAGGTCGCCGGGACCACGGCCGCCGGCCACGAGATCGCCTACAACGACCTGTCCGACTACGGCAACCTGGTCGTGGACGTCGGCGCGATCTACATCTGCTGCCAGGTGAACCTGGCCGGCACCGAGATCCATCACAACAAGCTCCACGACGCCGCACTGTTCGCGGCCAGCGCGCCCGCGCCCGGCGTGTACCTGGACCTGTCCACGTACAACGCCACGGTCTACGACAATGTGGCGTGGAACCGCACGACCTACGGCGTCGTCCTGATCAACCCCAACGGCGGCACCACCAGCGGCAACCGCGTCTACAACAACACCAGCGGAACCGATCGCAAGTCCGTCAGCCTCTTCCCGGGCACCTACTCGGACACCGAGGTGGCCAACAACATCGGCGACGCCGACACCATGGCCGGAGTGTCCTCCACCCACAACCTGCCCATGGCCGACGGTCCGCAGTTCACCGACCCCGCGCACCACGACTACACCCTCGGCTCCTCCTCACCGGCACGCAACTACGGCCTGGTGCGGCCCCCTGCCACGGACGGCTACACCGACCCGCAGCCCAGCGCCGGCGCGTACCAGTACGGTGCGACGCCGTGGCAGGCCGGGGTGGCCGTGCAGCGCACGACGGTCCAGGCCGAGTCGTACGCGGAGGGCGGCGGCGTCGCCACGCACGCCGCGGGAACCGGCTCGGTGCTCGGCAGCTTCGACGGCGGTGACTGGGTCCGCTACGACGACGTGGACTTCGGCACCGGCCGGAATCTCCTGGTCGCGAGCATCGGCAGCGAGCGGCCGTACGCGGGCGGCCGCTTCGAGGTCCGGCTCGACTCGGCCACCGGCCCGGTCGTCGGCACGGTGCGGGTGGAGAACACGGGCGGCTGGGACACGTACCTGGACCAGACGTTCACGATCACGCCGACGAGCGGCACGCACGACGTCTACCTCAAGGCTCTCGGCACCGCACCGGGCGTCGCGAACATCGATCACTTCTCGGTGGAGAAGGTGATCTCCCAGTAGGCCGCTGACGGCTGCCTTCACCGTCGGTCAACGGCCCCGGCCACCGCGCGCCCCCGGGCGCGGGCGCCGGGGCCCGCGGAGGATCGGCAGCAGAGGGCGGGACCCACGAACGAGGCGCACGACGAGCCCTACGGGTTCGGCACCTCCTGAAGGACCCAGCCATTGCCGTCGGGGTCGGTGAAGTCCGCGTACGTGCAGTAGTTGCGGCGCTGAGGGTCGGGTCCGCTGATCCACTTCTCGCCCGTGCAGCGGTGGAAGATGTCGCTGGTGTCGTGATAGATCTCGCCCACCTCCACACCTCGGCCGACCAGCTCGTCCCGGGCCTCGTAGATGTCCGAGACTATGAGGTGGAGGCCCTTGGACGACCCGGGCGCGGCCAGGGTGACGCCGGTGCCGAAGAGCACCGAGCAGGGCGACCCCGGGGGTGTCATGTGGACGACTCGGTAGGTGTCGTCCGTGACGTGGTCGGCGTCCAGGCGGAACCCGACCGCCTCGTAGAAGGCCTTCGCCCGGTCGGCGTCGGAGACGGGCAGTACCAGGACTTCCAGCTTGAGATCCACGTGTCGTCACTCTCTTACGTTTCACCGTGCAACGGTGTCATCGAATCAGGCGGCATGGGCCCGTTCTTTCCGGAGTGCGCGGTCCTCATACGGGCACCAGCGCACATGTGTCGAGGATACCGCCTGCTCGTCAATGTGACACAGTGTGACACGTTGTACGTGCTCGTCATCTCGTATCACGAGCACCGCGCTGCCAAGGAATGGAAAGGTCAGAGATGATATTGCAGGGCTTGAAGAGGAAGCTCGTCTCCGCGAGCCTGGTCGCGCTCGGCGCGACGGGTGTCACGGTCGGGGCGAGCGCGGCCGCGTACGCCGACACCATGGTCGGAAGCTACAGCACGCAGGCACAGTGCCTCGCGGTGAAGGTCGTCTACCAGAGCGGCGACCCCGGCCACAGCTACTACTGCGACGACGACCTCGAAGCCGGCTACTGGAACCTCTGGAAGCGGTAGGCGCCTCGGTCCACCTCCCCGCATGCCGGTCCACCGACCCAGCCGGTGGACCGCGTGCGGGCGGCCCACGGCGGACGAGAGCGGAGGAGACCGGTCCGGACAAGCCGTGGGCAGTGAGTCATCACGTAGTCGTTCGACTGATGACTGAGCCGGACCCGTCTCAACGGAAGCGGTCAGGGACAGGTAAAGTCCGGAACCGTGGCCGAAATCAGAGGTGTGCAGCAGACGCTGAGCCGGATACGAAGAGAAACGGCGGCTGAACGGCCGACCACGACGCGCCTGAGGGGCGCTTCGTCCGGACCGCTGTCGGTGCTCACGGCATGATCGGTCGGGACAGGGAACTGGCGGTCCTGTACGGCCTGCTTTCGAGCACGGTGGCAGGCAAGGGCGACGCTCTGCTGGTCCGCGGAGACCCCGGGGTCGGCAAATCCTCCGTGCTGCGCACATTCGGTTCTCGTGCCTCGGACCAGGGGGTCAGAGTCCTTCGCGCCTCCGGCGTCGAGACCGAACAGTGGCTGCCGTTCGCCGCGCTGCACCTGCTGCTCCAACCGGTTCTCGGCGGCGCCGAGACGTTGCCGGCCCCCTACCAGAAGGCCCTCGACGGCGCCTTCGGGGCCAGTGACGGGGAACCCGAGATCTACCGGGTCGGGATGGCGGTGCTCGAACTGCTCGCCGACGCCGCCGACCGCCAGCCCCTCCTGCTGCTCGTCGATGATCTCCAATGGGTCGACTCGTCGAGTCGTGACGTGCTCGGATTCGTGGCCCGGCGTACCCGGGACCTCCCCATCCTCATGATCGGCGCGGCAAGGACCTCGTCACCGGGCACGTACAGCCTGGGGACGCACGCCGAACTCGTTCTGGAGCCCCTCTCCCCGGCGGCGGCGGCCGAACTGCTCGACGCCGACGCCCCGGGCCTGGCGGACGCGGTGCGGGCCCGCATCCTGGAGCGCGCCGCCGGTAACCCTCTCGCGCTCGTCGAACTGCCGAGGGCAGCTCAGGGCATGTCGCCCCCGCTCGACGACCTGCCTCTGACCCAGCGACTGGAGACCGCCTTCGCCTCCCGCACCGACTCGCTCACCCGCGAGTGCAGGACGCTCCTCCTGGTCCTGGCAGCGGAACCCACCGCACCACTGAACCAGCTCCTCGACGTGGCAAGTCGTCTCGCGGGTTCGGAAGTCTCCGTGTACGCCCTTCAGGAGGCCGTCGACGCCGGATTGGTGGTTCTGACCGGTCGCACACCCGAGTTCCGGCATCCCCTGATGCGCTCCGCGATCTACACACGGGCCACCGTCGCCGACCGGTTGTCCACCCACCGGGCCCTGGCCGGGACGCTGGAGGGATCACCTGGGCGGCGGCTCGTCCACCTCGCCGCGGCCGCGCTCGGGCCGGACGACGAACTGGCCGGCCAGCTGGAGCGCTTCGCGGACGACGCCCAGAAACGGGGGCAACTGGCCGCGGCCGTACCGGCCCTGCGCCAGGCCGGCGAGCTGGTGCACGACGCACGTCGCCAGACCGGCCTTCTGGTCAGGGCGGCCGAGCTGGCCAGCGAGATCAACGACCGTGTCCAGGCCCAGATCCTGCTGGACAGAGCCGATCTGGCGGAGTTGGGCCCCACGGAGCGGGCCCGCCTCATGCTGGTCTCCGACAAGGCCGCGTTCGAGCCCGATGAGCCGCAACGCCGCATTCAGGACATGATCGACGCGGCAGCGGGGGCGTTCGACGTCGGCAGTACGAGCGTCGCGGAGAACCTGCTGTGGCGTGCGGCCGCCCGATGCTTCTTCCAGGACGGTGACGCACGCGTGCGTGCCCAGGCCGCCGCCGAACTGGACCGGTGGAAGCCCGACCCGGACGCCCCCCACGTCCTGACGGTACGGGCCTACACGGAGCCGTACCGCCATGGGACCGACCTGATCGCACGGCTCGAGAAGCTCAAGCCGGACCGAGAGAACGGCCAGCTGCTGCACTACCTCGGCAGCGGTTCGATGGTCATCGGTGACATCGGCCGTGCCACTCGCTACCTGGCCCAGGCGGCTTCCGTGTGGCGGTCCCAGGGCCGCCTCGGGCTGCTCGCGCGATCCCTGGCAGGATCCTGGCCACGTCTGTACCTCGGGCAGTTGGCCCAGGCCCGTGAAGAGTCCGCCGAAGGGATCGCGCTCGCCGAGGAGACCGGGGAGTGGATCGTCTGGCTGGGCGTCAAGGCCACGTCGGCGCTCGCGGCGGTGCTGCGGGGGGAACGCGAAGCGGCAGCTCGGAGCGTTGGGGAACTGAGAGCGCACAGCCTCTTCCACGTCATGCCCTTCGCGAGCGTCATGGCGCAACAGGTCGACGGTCTCCTCGCCCTGTTCGACAGCCGCGCCGTGGAGGCGTACGACGTCCTCGCGCGTGCCTTCGACAGGACCGACCCGCACTACCACTCGACCAGTCGCTGGCTGCTCGTCCCGGACCTGGTGGACGCGGCCGCGGCCGCGGGCCGGACCGAACAGGCACGAGAGCTGCTGGCAGAGCTGCCGGAGCTGGCGGACCGGCTGCCCTCGGAAATGATGATCGTCGCCCGCGCCTACAGCGCGGCAGTCCTCGCTGCGGACGACACCGCCGAAGAATGCTACGACTCCGCGCTCTCCGCACTGCCGGACACGTGGCCGCTGTCGCGTGCCCGACTTCATCTGCAGCACGGCCGGCGACTGCGCCGACAGCGTCGGAACGTGGATGCGCGCAAGCCTCTGCGGCTCGCGCGTGACGAGTTCGACCGAGTCGGTGCGCAACCCTGGGCCGACATGGCACGTGAGCAATTGCGGGCCGCGGGGGAGTCGGACGGACGTCGGCGCCCGAGCAAGGGCGAGAGTCTGACAGTCCAGGAACGGCAGATCGCCGAGTTGGCCTCGCAGGGGCTGAGCAACCGGGAAATCGGCCAGCGCCTGTTCATCTCGCACCGGACCGTCGGAGCCCACCTGTACCGGATCTATCCGCGCCTGGGCATCACCAGCCGCGGCAGGCTCTCCGCAGCGCTGGCCGCGCTCGGAGACGACCAGCCGACCTCGGGTTGAGCGGGCTTGGCCGGATGAGCGGTGCGCGGAGAGCCGACGTTCCTTCGGACTCGCGCGGCCGGGACGGCCTCACACGAAGGCGCCACGTTCCTGGCGGAGCGCCGCCACCAGACGGTCGAGTTCCTGGCGCGTGTTGTACAGCGTGGAGATCACCCGGACAGCGCTGCCCGGTGCGATACCTGTGGGCGCGACCGTGAGAACACGGTGCTTCTCGAGCAGCAGCGTCGCCATCTGCTGTGCCTGCGCGTAGTCGCGGCATGGTGCCCGATTCACTGCTCTCCCCGGGAACCGGTCACGTGCCGCCACACTAGCCGCATGTGCCACTGTCTTGCCACCGTGAGACGCACTGTCGTGGTACGTGCCTCGCAGCGATCTTGTCCGCGCCACAGCCCGGTCGGGGCCGGTGTGCCGCGCCCTTCCTCTCCGGCGGGTCTCCCTGGGTCCGACCGTCAACCGACGGATGAACTTCCGGCTGTCCCGGGCCACAGTGGCTGTCATCCATATCGCCCAACTGGAAGGAACCGCCATCATGAGTGGTGACCACCACAGTGTGCAGGCACAACACTTGGCCGCACACACTCTCCTCCCTCTTTCCTTGTGTCTCAGCCAGATGACGGGTGCTCTTGAGTGGGAGGACGTTCCAGCGGAGTTTCGTTACGATCCCGACCATCCGCTCCTCGTCACGATCCGCTTCGCTCCCGTGGGCGCCCCACCGGTCACCTGGCATGTCGGCCGTGACCTGCTGTACGAGGGCCTGCGCACCACGAGCGGCCTGGGAGACGTGCAGGTGTGGGCCGACACCCCCGCCGACCGAGAGACCGCATGGCTCCAGATCAACGCACATGGTGGCATAGCCATCTTCAGCTTGCCCGTCCCGGAACTGGAGGAGTGGCTCGACCGCACGTACCTGCACGTACCGGCCGGTACGGAGCCGTCGCGGCTCGGGACCGACGCCTTCCTCTCGACGCTGTTCGACGAACCCGAGGCCTCGTCTCGATGACCCCGGGGCACTTGGCCGGAGATGTCCCCACCCCGCGCTCATCGCAGGCCGAAGGCGCGGATCAGGGTCTGGCTGACGCCGTTGCCCTCGGTGTCCTTCGCCGTCGTCCGCAAGCTCGCGTAGCGCGCCTTGCCCGGTGCGTCGAGCCGCGTCGTCCAGCCGTCCGCCGACGTCCGCAGCGCCGTCCGGTGCCAGGTGGCGCCGTCGTCGTAGGACACCTCCACGGTCGCCGTGCGGATCGCGCCGGCTCCCGCCGCGCCCCTGAGGTGCGAGGCCGTGACGGTCAGCTCCGTGCGTCGGTGGGCGCGGCCCGACAGATCGGCGTCCACCGCGTAGTCGAGCTGCACCAGGGGCAGCGGTGTGAGACGGGTGGGATCCGTGGTGGCCGAGGTGAAGTCCCAGACGGTGCGGGTACGGGTCGAGTACGGGCGGTCCGGGAGGTTTCGGCTGCCTTCCAGCACGAGCCGGTAGGGCTTCGGATCAGGCGACAGATCCCCGACCGTGACGATCCGTTCGTTGACGTCCTCGCCGAGCAGTTCGCCGCCCTGGTAGAGCGAGATCCGGGACGTGTCGCTGTCGGCCCAGACGACGCCCGCGTGCCGGCCGGAGTCGCCCCACGCGGTCATGACGGAGGTGCTGATGTTGTCACCGGCCCGGAAGGGGCCCTGCCCACTGGTGCCGTCGTCGCTGAGCAGGCGAGGGTGCTGGATCGGGGCGAACCAGGTCTCCCGGGTGGTGCTGCGCGGCTTGTACGAGCGCGCCACGCCCCGCTGGCCCAGGTCGGACCTGGAGGCGAAGGACACCCACTGGACGTCGTCGTCCGCGGTGACCCACGAGGTGAGTTCACCCTGGGCCCGGACCTGGGTGGGCACGACGCCCAGCGGATGGCCGAGGAGGGAGACGTCCTGGCGGTATTCGACCGCCCGGCCCTGCGACGTGTCGCGGAACGTGTCGTCGACGCGTGCCAGCTCCCCGGGGGCGGGGCGGTAGGACGGGTTCTGAGGAACCGCACCGTCGTGGTGGCGGACCAGGTCGTAGGCGTAGCGGGGGGCGGGGTGGGAGACGACCCGGAGCGTGGTCGTGCCGGTCCCGCGGAGCCGGGCCAGCAGCCGCCTGCCGTCGTCGGTGCCCAGCGACGCCACGGGAAGCGGGGCGGCCTCCGGCAGGTCGGCCCAGGGGTCGAACTTCCCGTACCCGTCGTTCAGGATCAGGAGCTGACGCGCCCCGGCCTTCGCCGCCGCGGCGGCCTGGTCCGTCGGGGTCACGGTGTCGCTGCGACGGACGACCGCGACGCGGTCCCTGACCTCGACCCGGCGGAATTCGGCCGCGGAGCCGTCACCCGCCCAGACGGCTCGGTAGGCATGTGTGCCCTCGGGCAGTTCGGGCGACAGGCTCTGGACCGTGACGTCGTCGAAGGTCTGGGAGCCCGCGGAGAACGTCAGCGGAGGCTGGATCTGCCGCCAGCGGGTGGCGAAGGTGTACGAGCCCGTCCGCACCTCGGGCGTGGGTGTGACCCACAGGCTGTCGTAGCGCCAGTACTCGGCCACATAGCTGTCCATGAAGGGGAACAGTCCGGTGTTGCCGCGGTACTGGTCGATCCGGAGGAACTGGTTGGCCGTGGCCCGTGGTGTGACGGCGGCCGCCTTGCGCAGGTCGTCGGCGTCGAAGGCGACCGTGCGGTCCGCGTCGAGGACGACCTCGGGTGCGGTGAACATCGCGAAGCCCAGCGTGTGCGTGCCGTCGACGCCGGGCATGGCGGAGTTCATCCACACCGAGTAGGTGCTCGGGGACAACCGGAGGTCCAGGCGGCCCGAGGCGTCCACGGAGTAGACCTTCGGCGCGGTGTTGCGTTCGACGTCCTTGAGGATGACGGTTCCGGACAACGGCTTGTCGTGGCGGTCCTTTGCCGTGAGCGCCAGGGTCGCCCGAGGGCCCTCCTTGTTCACCCCGACCGGGGTGCGGGCCAGCACGGCTCCGTCGGCGCCGGTGGCGACCAGGCGGGTGGCGTACGCGCCGTTGTCCTCGGCCGCGTCGAGATGTGTGATCACGCCGACGGAGGCGGTGCCGTGGGCGGGCACGGTCACCTGTGCGTCCGACAGGGTGAACAGGCCCTCGGGCAGCTCGGCGGGGCTCAGCGCGAGATCCAGCGTGACCGGCGCGGGGCCGGAGTTGGTGTAGGCGACGTCCCGGCGGACGGTCTGACCCGGGGTGTACGGGTAGTGGGTCTGCGCGAACGCGTCACCGGATGCCAGCAGCGTCGAGCGCACCGCGGCGGCGACGTCCACCCGTCCGCTGCCCGCGTCGAACGGGCTGAATCGCTGGGTGCCGGCGGTGGTGCCGACCAGTGTCTCCTTGAGCCGCTGCCCCGTCCAGTCGGGGTGCTCGGCGGCCAACAGGGCCGCGGCGCCCGCCACATGCGGCGTGGCCATCGAGGTGCCGTCCATGGACTGGTAGGCGCCCTCGCCCTCCGGCGCGTACTGCGAGCGCGCGGCGAGAACGCCCACACCCGGAGCGGTCAGGTCCGGCTTGATGGCGTTGTCACCCACGCGGGGACCGCGGCTGGAGAAGTCCGCGAGCTGGTCGACGCCCTTGCCCGGACCGTTCACCGCACCCACCGTCAGCGCCGCGTCGGCGGCAGCGGGCGTGCCCACGGTGTACGCCTCCGGGCCGGAGTTGCCCGCGGCGATGACGAACAGCGCTCCGGTCTCCTCACTGAGCCGGTTGACCGCCTCGCTGAGCGGATCGGTGCCATCGGTGGGGGAGTCGCCCAGACTCATGCTGACGATCTTCGCGTGCTGGTCGCGGACCGCCCACTCCATGCCGGCGAGGACCCAGGAGTCCTGACCGCTCCCGCTGTTGTCGAGGACCTTGCCGATGTGCAGCGACGCCCCCGGTGCGACGCCCTTCTCGACCCCGCCGGACGCGGCGCCCGTCCCGGCCACGGTGGACGCCACATGGGTGCCGTGACCGTTCCGGTCGGTGACGTCCTGGTCCGGCACGAAACTCGCCGTGGCCGCGACGCGCCCGGCGAAGTCCGGGTGGCCCGCGTCGATGCCGGTGTCCAGGACGGCGACGCCCACGCCCTCACCGGTGTTCGCGCCCGACCAGACCTCCGGGGCTCCGATCTGCGCCGTCGTGTCCGACAGCGTGGCCCGCACCTTGCCGTCCAGCCACACCTTGGCGATACCGCCGGCCAGCCGGCCCCCGGACGTGCCCGACCGGGCCGCCGAGTCGCCGGCCCCGGTGTCCCCGGTACCGGTCAGCGACGTCCAGAAGTCCGCCGCGCGGGAGTGGTCCGCGGAGATGGCGGCACCCTGGATGCTGCTGAGCGCCCGGGTCCGCCGGGCACCCTCGGGCGTCTTCGCGCTGCGCGAGCGGGCCGCCGTGTCGGTGTAGGTGACGATGAGCGGCAGTTCATCGGCGCGCGCGTCGTCGTACCCGTCCTCAAGCAGCTCCGTGACGTTGAAGAGCCGCCCGTCCAGGGCTCCCGACCCGAGGTACGGGACGGCCGCGTCGGGATAGACGTACGTGTCGGAGCCCACCGACATCACATGCGCGCCGCCGCTCCTGCCATGGCTGTCGGTCACCGACAGCACGGTCTCGGCTCCGCCCTCGCCGGTCACGGTGACCCTGTCGCCGGTGATCAGCGTCAGGACGCGGGTCGGCCCCGCCGGAGCGGTGGGTGGCGCGGGGGACACCGTCGCCGGGGCCGCCGAGGCGGCCGGAGCCGTCGCGGTGAGCACCAGCAGGGCGGCGATGCCGACGGTCAGCCCGCGTCCGCGGGACCAGGGGATGGGCAAGGGGACCTCACCGACTAGATGTGCAGGGATCGATCGAAGTCAGCCATCCCGCTCGCGAGGCTGTAAAGACACATCTCTGGCACTCCTGTGCCATGTCACCATGTGGACACGATGCAAAAGGTGCAACGTTCCGCAAGCGCGACACACTGCACCGTGTGTAATTCGAGTGTTCCGGCGTACGGTACGCAAGGCGCACCGGATGCTCGCGCCGCAGGGGTCAGGGTGGGAGAGCGATGGCGGAAACCGATGCGCCGATGGCGCTGGTCGGACTCGACGCGGACACGGAGGCCGTCTACCGTGAGCTGCTCACACGCGGTGGCGGGACCGCCGAGAGCCTCGTCACGGCCTTCGGGCTGAACCGCGGTCAGGCAGTGGCCCAACTCGAACGCCTGCACCGCAACGGACTGCTCAGCCGCCGCTCCTCCGGCGAGTACCAGACCGTGGATCCGCGACACGCGCTCGCCGCCCTGGTGGAGTCGCGCACTCGGCAACTGGCGGCCGTGCGCGACGCCGCCGCCTCGCTCGGTGAACTCTTCGACGAGGCGCGGAGGTCGGGCACGGCCCAGCCCGACACCCGGACCATCAGTGGCGCGGAGGAGGTCGGGGACTGCTACTACCGGCTCAAACAGGCCGCCCGGCGCGAGATCTGCGAGCTGGAGCGCCCGCCCTACCTGCTGGCTCCCAACGAGCCGCTGGACGAGGCCGCGATCCGCCGTGGGGTACGGGTACGGGCCGTCTACGCGGCCGCCAGCTTCGACGACGACGGCGGCTGGCAGGACTTGGGCAGCCTGGTCTCCCGCGGCGAGGAGGCCCGAGTGGTGCCCGCGCTGCCCGTCAAGCTCGTCGTGGTCGATCGCTCGGCGGCGATGGTGTCGCTGACCCTGGAAGGAGGCAGCACCGACTGCCTCTACACCGAGGCACCGCCCCTGATCGAGGTGCTGTCCGAACTCTTCGACCGCTACTGGGCCGTCGCCGCCCGTCTGAGCGAGGCGGAGACCTCCGCGGCACCGGGACCGGACAAAGCCGGTCCGGGCGGCGGCGCGCGGCGGCCGACCGAAGAGGAGCGTCAGCTGCTGGCCCTCTTCGCCGCCGGCGTCAAGGACGACGCCATCGCCCGCCAGTTCGGCGTCTCGACCCGAACCCTGCGACGTCGGATCCAGAACCTGTACGCGGAGCTGGGCACCACCAACCGGTTCGGTGCCGGCGTGGCGGCAGCCCGCCGCGACTGGCTGTGAGCGGCCGGACGCGAGACCGGTTCCGGCCGCGGGCGGCACGGTGACACTGGCGGCCGGCCTCGGCTGAGGGCACCCTGATCGGGCGCCGTTCTGACGGGAAGGGCTGATGCCGGGCAGTGAGATGCCCGCGGTCGGGTGGCCGTCGAGGAAAAGGCCACCCGACCGCGGGCGGGAGCGTTGCCCGGATCGGAGCGCAACCAGTCACCGACACCTGCCGAAGCGGACCAGGTGCGCGGGACGACGTCAGAAGGGCGGGCACGTCGCCGCTGACGACGGCGACGTGCCGGACCCGTCCCTGACGGACGTCACGTGACGGGCCCGACGGTCAGGCGCCGCCGTTCTCCCAGTGGTGAGTCGCCGTGGTCGCGGTGACGGTGTCCGCGTAGACGAGTGCGACGCGGTGGTTGTACTGCACGGTGTACATCTTCTTCCCGCCGATGACGACCGCTCCGCTGGACGGGAAGTAGTCGTCGGTGGCCGAGGCGTCCTGGGTGGCCACGTACGCCTGTCCGACCGGGATGGAGTACATGCTGAGCGGGGCCTGGGTGGAGGCGCCGAGGCCGGCCGGATACTCGGCCTTGTCGGGATAGCTGGAGCCGTAGAGTGCCACCGGTGCGCTCCCGGCGGGCTTGATGATCTTCACTCCGTAGCGGATACGGGTGTTGGTGCCGCCCGGGTTGTGGAACCACACCTTCGCCCCGCTGAACCAGACGGCGGTCCAGTCCTCCCGCACCTCTGCCACCACGAACTGCTGACCGGCCTGTGCCGTGCTGCCCCAGTCGCTCACCCGGTTGGTACCCGCGGCGGTGCCGTGGATCGCCTGGTCGCCGAAGAGCGGGGCGGTCTCGCTGGGGGCGGTGCGCAGGTAGACGAAGTTGGTCTGCTGCTGCCGCTCGGTGCAGGCGGTTGTCTGCCCGGTGGGGTCGTCGGAGGGGCACACCTGGAAGGTCTGCACGTTGTCCGTGAACGAGGGCGTGATCGCCACGACCTCGCCCGGCTGGGGCACCTCGGGCAGACCGCTGACCGGCGCCCCGAGCAGGCTCATGAAGTGGTTCCAGTCCCACGCGTAGCCGGGGTCCCAGTGCATGCCGGCGACCAGCGCGGAGTTCGGCCCAGCGACGTTGTCATGGCCGATGACATGCTGCCGGTCCAGCGGTACGCCGAAGCGCGCGGCCAGGTACTTCACCAGGTCGGCTGTGGCCTGGTACTGCGACTCCGTGTACCAGGCGGCGCCGTGAGCGGCGTAGCCTTCGTGCTCGATCCCGATGGAGTGCAGGTTGGTCGAGTAGTTTCCGGCGTGGAAGGCGATGTCCTTGGTCGGGACCATCTGGGTGACCGCACCGGACGACGACATGACGTAATGGGTCGAGGCGGGGGTGGTGGGGTTGGCCAGGCCCGCGACACCGGCGTCGTAGGTGGACTCCAGGTCGTGAATGACGATCGTGTCGATGCGGATGCCGTTCGCGGGCCGGTTGGCCACCTGGCCGCCGACCGGAGAGCCGGCGACGAAGGTGCAGTCGACCGTCGTGGGGCATTCCGTAACGGCCGCCGTGGACGTCTTTTTCAGGCCCAGTGCGTCTATCTGCTGCCGGTTGGGGGCGACCCAGGGGCTGGCAGCCAGGCGCAGGCGCTGGCCGTCCTGGGTCGTGGCGGAGGCGCCGCCCCGCACCGTGCGGAAGACGCGGTCGGCGAAGCTCGCCGCTGCCTTCTCCTGCTTGGCCTGGCTGTAGCGGGCCACGGCCCCGTACCACTGGGCGGGGTCCGTGGGCGTTGCGCCGACCAGTTCCCGCTCGTACGAGGCCAGCAGCGCGGCGCCGCCCCGAATGTTCGCGGCGTCGTCCTCGCGCAGGTCCCCCGCCGACAGGCCGGTCAACTCCGCAGCGGTGCGCAGTGTGTGGAGAGCGGGGTCGGCGGCAAGGGTCTCGAGGTCGGCGCGGCCCGCGGCACCGGCGCCGCCGCCGGCCAGCATGGCGGGGGTGACGTCGGTGAGATTCATCGGGCCGTAACCGCCGTCGGTGCTCGGCAGGCCGCCGTGTGCGTCCCACGCCGCTTCCTGGTGGGACAGGGCGAGCAGGACGGCGGGCGGGATGTGGTACTCGTCCGCCGCGGCGAGCAGGGCCTCCTGGCGCTTTCCCGAGGCGTCACTCGCCGTGTCGGCCTGTGCCGCGCCCGACATGGACAACAGGCCACCCGCGACGAGTGCGCCCACCGTGACACCGACGGGCAGAACGACTGCCCTTCGTGACTTGTACAAGGTGATGCTCCTTATCAAGAAGTAAAGGGCATCGAGGCGCGCCGACCAGCGGCCGTGGCAGGCCGTCGGCGCAGGGCAACTCGATGCGAGGATGACTATAGGGCGAAGCTGGTTGTAGGTGCCACGAGAGTCCGCATGGTTCAACACGGTGTGTTGTGACCCACTCGCCGGCGGCACCGTTCGATGTCATTGGGACGGTAAGTCACCTGCCTGGCCGCATGGTTCGGCGTGACCCAGACCCGCCGGCGGTCTTGCGCCCGCGTCGCCGTTGCGGCCCTCCCGCCGAGCAGTGGCGACTGGTCTCTGGCGAACTGACTGGCGGTTGACGGCAACCCGTGGTTTTCGGCCTTCCTCGCGAAGGCGAGCAGACGACGCCGGATGGCGGGCAGACGAAGAGTCATGGTGGACACACAACTTCGGCACAGGGAACGGACTCGGCAGGAATCCCGTGCGCGAGGGACCATGGCGATCTGGCGGTGGGCCAGGTGGGCGGCTCTCTTCCTCGCCGTCGGCTGGGCGCTGAACTCGGTCGCCAAGCTGGCCGAGGGTGCGCAGGGACGCGAGCTTTGGTGGCCGTTGCTCAGTACCGTCATCTGGGCAGCGGTGACCGTGAACGGGTTCGCGACCTACCGTCGGATCAGGACCAGGACGTTGCCGGCCCTCACCCGCCGGACAGCGGCCTGACCGCTGTCCGGCCTTCCGCCCGCGGCTGAGCGGACCGGTCCTCTTGGCCTCATCCAGGGGCGGGGCCGCGCGCAGGTCTGCCTTCCGTGCCCCGCCGGGCTTCCGGGAGCATGTCCGGACGCACCGGTCGCTCGTCGGACGCGGCACCCGAGCAACGGGCACCCGCGTCCGGCGGGGCCACGATCAGGATCTCGTCCGAGGAAGTCCAGACACGTCGTTCCGCCTTGCCGGGAGCGAGGCGCACGTCGATCTCCCGGCGCGGGATGCGCGCATCGTGCGCTCGGTACCCGATCGCGCACTCCCCACGCCTGAGGGCGGACGCCACCACGGTGGCGAAGGACGCGACCCGTCCGGGGAGCACGTAGTGCGAGGCCGGGCGCAGGGCCAAGGCGCCACCCCGTGCGGCGAAGAGCTCCTCGAACACAGCGGCCATGCCGGTGTTCTGCGCGATCCTGGTCATGAGCAGGGAGGTCAGCTCGCCGCGCACGACAGCGTCCCACTCCGGGCCCAGCGGGGCCAGTGCCAGGCTGCGGTGGTCGGTCAGTTCGGCGATGACGGGCAGCGCCTGGCCCGTCTCCTCCTCGACGGCCCTGAGGGTCAGCAGCGTGAGCAGGAGCTGGTCGTCGGGTCGGGCCCGGTGCGGACCCGCGTCCGGTCCGAGCGCGATCACGCTGTCGTAGCCGAACAGGTCGAGTGCGCGCACAGTGTCGGGTCGGGTCGGCTCCCCGACGTGGTACGACACGGCGACCCTTTCGTCTTCAGTGGGGCCCGCGGCCCCCGCAGTCACCGATCCGTCGTCGGAACCGGTGACGACGTGCAGGTGTGAGCCCGGCTGTGCGGTGCGGCTGAGCGAGTCCATGACCAGTGGAGCGCGACGGTTCCAACCCAGCAGCAACGTCTTCGAGGGAGACCGCTGCCGGTCGTGCGGGTCCGCCATGACGGTGGGATCCACAGCGGTGCCGTCCTGCTTCGGAACGGGCGGCCGATCGTCCCGCGCGACGACGATCAAACGGTCCCCGGGGCCACATCGCGCGCCGGACGCCGGTGTGAGCAGGGCACGGCCGTCGGCCGCCAGGTACCCGACGGCGCAGGCTTCCTCGTACCGCGGCGAAATCTCGGCGAACGTCAGCCCCAGGGCGTCCGGTGCGTGGACCAAGTGGAACTCGGCGCCCGTGAGATCGAGCAGGTCCCTCAACGCCCGCACCAAGCCGGGGTGCCGGGCGGCCTGGACGAGCAGCCGCGCCGTCGTGGCCTCGACGTCCAGGATGACGCCCCGCGTTCCGGCAGCGAGCCGGGCCGCGGTCAGGAACCGCTCGTCGCGCACGGCGGCCACCACCGGTGGGCCCGCCCCGGCGCCGAGCAGGGCTCGCAGGGCCAACAGCACCCGGACCACTTCCGCGTCGGCGGCGTCGTCGTCGCCCGGCAGCACCAGGACGCAGTGCGCCGCGGCGGGAGTGAGCAGCGCGAGGGCGGCGAGGTCCGTCGGCGCGCCCGTACGGCAGACGACGCGTACTCCGCGCGTCATCCCCAGCGCCGCGTTCAGGTCCGAGGCCATCACGGCGGAGTCGCGATCGGCGAGCACCGCGACGGCCCCCCGTACCCTGCCGAGCTGGCTGACGACCATCTCACCGACAACGGTGAACACCTGGTCGGACCAGCCGAGCACCACCGCGTGCCCCTGCTCCAGCACCCTGGACCGACCCCGGCGCAGTTCTTCCAAGCGGTCACCCAGCCCGGTCGTGATCACGCCCACCAGGGTGGATACACACAGCAGGGCAATCAATCCGAGAAACACCGACAGGAGCATCCGGATCGGTGCGCCGGTCACCCCGCCGAGGCGGAGGGTCTCGGCGCTCGTACGCCACACCGCGACGAGCCGTTCCGAGAGGGAGCGGGGTGCCCGCGGGTCGGTCCACACCAGGAGCGTGCTGACCGGAACGACGATCGCCAGACAGCAGGCGGCCAGCCAGCCGAGCAATGCCCCGGTGCTTCGGGCCAGTGTCCGGTCGAAGACATAACGCGCTCGGTGTCGCCATGAAACGGGCCGCTGGCGCCCCATACCGTGTACCCCCTACTGCCCCGCGCCCGGGTGAGCCATCAGCGGAAGAGTGCTGACGCGAGAGCCGCGACACACCGTGTCACCGGGATATTCACCCATTAGGGAACGGCACGGCGGGCTACGGATCCGGGCAGCGCTGCCCCGATCCGTAGCCCGCCGTCCTGCTGGGGTGACGTCGGTTCAGCGGAGGCCGAAGGCCCGGGTGACCGTCTGGTGGACGGTGTTGCCGACCATGTCCCGCGCACTGGCGCGCACCGTCACGAACTCCGCCCCGCTCGGGGCGTCGAGGCGGAACCCGCCGTCCCCGGTGCGGTTGGCGCGGTGCCAGGTGCGGCCGTCGTCGTAGGACAGCTCCAGGGTGGGTGCGCCGAGGTGGCCGACGTGCGCGGCGCCGGGCAGGTGCGCGGCCGTCACGGTCAGCGTGGCGTGCCGCTTGGCGCGACCGGCGCCGTCGAGCTCGACGCGGTAGTCGAGCTGTACGAGCGGCAGCACCGTTTCGGCCTCCGGGTCGGCGGCGGCAGCGGAGACGAAGTCCCACTGGGTCCGGGTTGCCGAGGAGTACGGCGTGAACGGCGCCGTGCGCTCACCGGTGACGACGAGCCGGTAGGGCAGCTTCCCGGGGCCCGGAGCCTTGCCCTGGACGAGCGAGAAGACTCCCTCGCCGAGGGTCGTGCCGCCCTGGGACAGGGTCATGTGCTGCGTGGTCGTACCGGTGTCGTCCTGGCTGAGGCCGATGTGGTCCCGGCTGCCCCAGGCGGGGACGTCGACGGCCATCGAGTCACCGACGCGCAGGGGCGAACGGTACGCGTCGTTGAGGTGAGGTCGTTCGATGGGCCCGAACCACTCCTCCGACTGGCGGCTGCCGGGCCGGTAGGCCGTCTTGGCGCCGATCTCGTAGATCACGCCGCCCGCGTACGCCTCCTGGTTCCAGCGGTAGTCACCGGTGGAGACCCAGTCGGTACGGGCGCCACTGACGGGCTCGGGCTGGGGGCCGCCGAAGGTCCAGCCGCTGCCCGGGATCCAGTCGTACCGGAACTCCCCGCCGGACCCGTCGGGCAGCGGGCTGTCGAAGGCCACGTCGACCCGGGCCAGGGAGCGGGAGTCGGCCCGGGTGGTCATCCGGGTCGGAATCTCGTTGTGCCAGCTCGCCAGGAGGTCGTACACGTAGGGGCTGACCGGCTGGGAGGTCACGGTGACCTGCGCACCGCGCACCTTCGCCTGGGCGGCGAGCTTCTCGCCCTCGTCGGTGCTCAGCAGCGCGACGTCGAGGGCGACGGGCCGCCCGAAGGGCTCGCCGTAGCCGCGCAAGGCACGGCCGTCCTCGTTGTTGACCACCAGCAGCAGTGTGGCCCCCGCGGCCACGGCGTTGGCCGCCTGGACGCCGTCGGCGACGTCGTCGTCGCGGCGTACCACCACCGCCTTGCCGCGGGCGTCGAGCCGGGCGTACTCGGTGGCGGCGCCGTTGCCCGCGAAGACCAACGGCAGTTTGCGCGTGCCCTTCGGCAGTGCGGTGACGCCCTCCTGGCGCAAGACGTCCGTGAAGTCCGTGGTCCGGGTGGACACCGTCAGCGCGGGCTGCTCCTTGCGCCAGCGGGCGCTGACGAGGAAGTCGCCGTGGGTCACCTTGTGGGTGGTCGGCTGCGCCCACAGGCTGTCGTACGCGGTCTGGGTCTCCAAGCCTGTCCGGTACGTCATCCCTTCCATGGAGCGCTGGTAGTCCAGCCGCTGGTAGGTCGCCTCGGTCCGCTGGGGCACCGTCGTCTCGATGCGCTCGATCCGGCCCGCGTCGAAGGTGACCGTGGTGTCCTTCGTCAGCCGGACCTCGGGGTCCCCGAGCAGCGCCATGCCCCACGAATGGGGGCCGTGGACGCCGGGGACGGTCTTGTAGGCGAGGGCCGAGTAGGTGTCCTCAGGCAGGTACAGCTCGGTCGTGCCGCTGTCGCCGACGAGGACGGGGAGGGACTCGGAGTCCCCCGACTTCAGCAGATCGAACACGCCCGGCACGGGGTTGCCGCCCGCGTCCTTGAAGTGCACCGTCAGCTTGTGCCGGACCGGGCCCACGGACACCGCGGTGTGCGTCACGTTCCGCGCGTCGGCGTCCGTCGCCAGGATCTGGCCGCTGTAGGTGCGGCCACCTGCCGAGCCCGACGCGTCGATCGTCAGCGCGACATCGGCGGTGCCGTGCGCCGGCACGGTGACCCGGGAGGCCGACAGCCGGAACATCCCCTCGGGCGCGTGCGTCGCCGCGACCGAAAGATCCAGGGTGACCGCGGCGCCGGTGGTGTTCGTGTACGTCACCGGGCGCTGTACGGGGCCCGGTGAGCTGCCCGGGGCGTAGGCGGTCGCCGAGGCGTACACCCCGGCGCGTACCGCGGCGTCGACGTCCACCCGGCCGCTGCCGGCCTGGAACGCGTCGTACTGCGGAGTGCGGTGCGAACTGCTGACGAGGGCGTCCTTCAGGGCGCTGCCAGTGAGGTCGGGACGTGCGGCGGCGAGCAGAGCGGCGGCACCGGCGACGTGCGGCGCGGCCATCGAGGTGCCGCTCAGGCTCTGGTACGCACCGTTGCCGTTGGCGGCGAAGGAGGAGTTGGCGGCGAGGATGCCGACTCCGGGGGCGGTGATCTCCGGCTTCAGCGCGCCGTCGACCCGGGGACCCTGGCTGGAGAACGGGGCCACGGTGTCGGTGGCGTCCACCGCGCCCACGGTCAGTGCGGAGGTGGCCACACCAGGGGCGCCGACGGTGCCGGCCTCGCCCCCGTTGCCCGCTGCGACGACGAACAGCGCGCCGGTCTGGGCGCTGAGCCGGTCCACCGCCTGACTCATCGGATCGCTGCCGTCCGACTGCTCACTGGAGCCCAGGCTCATGTTGACGATCTTCGCGTGGCGTTCGACGGTGGCCCACTCCATGGCGGCCAGCGTCCAGGAGATCTGCCCGCGCCCGGAGTTGTCCAGCACCTTGCCGATGCTCAGCCGCGCTCCGGGCGCCACCCCCTTCTCCTTGCCGTCGGAGGCCGCACCGGTGCCGGCGACGGTGGACGCCACGTGGGTGCCGTGCCCGTCGCGGTCGTCGGTGTTCTCGTCCGGTACGAAGCTCTGCCGCGCCGCTATCCGGCCGACGAGGTCCGGGTGCCCGGCGTCGACGCCGGTGTCGAGAACGGCGACCTCCACACCCTGCCCGGTGTTGCCGCCGGCCCAGGCCCTCGGGGCGCCGATCTGTGCGGTGCTGTCGGCCAGGTCGGCCTCGACCGGGGCGTCGAGCCAGATGTGCGCGACCCCGCCGCGGAAGGCGGCGTCGGTACGTGAATCCCTGACGCCGTCGTCGACCGCGTTCTCCCCGGTGACGGAACGCCAGAACTCCGCGGCCCGCGCCCGGTCGGCACTGAGCGCGGCGCCCTGGACACTGACGAGGTCGCGCACCTTGCGGGCGCCGTCAGGGACAGCGGCCGTACGGCGCGCCGCCGCGTTCCGGTACGACACGATCAAGGGGAGCCGGTCGCGGGAGGCATCGTCGTACCCGTCCTCGATCAGGGCGGTGACGTTGAACAGTTCGCGGTCAAGGCTGCCCTTGGCGACGAAGGGCAGCGCGGACTCCGGGTACACGAACAGGTCACCGTCCGCCTCGGTGAGGCGCGCCCGCGCGGGCTTCCCGTCGGCGTCCCGCACGGTGACCACCCCACCGGCTCCGCCCGAGCCCTGACGGGTGGTCACCACGTCCCCGGTGACCAGTGTCACAACGTGCTCCCCGGTGGGAACGCCGGTGGAAGAGGGGGCCTCCGACGCGGCGAGCGCGGGTGCGGAGCCGGGCCCAGCCACGGCCTGTACGCTGAACGGTCCCGTGAACACGAGCACCGAAGCGGCGGCAACTGCACTCGCGCTCCAGCATCTTGGGTGTCGTTTCAAGTGTCTGTATCTCCTGCGGTCGCGCCGAACGGGGACGATCGTCCCCGGGCACTTCAAAGTTGACCGAACGAACGGTCGGCCTCTCTCGAGCGCGGTGAGCATACGGCCACCCCGTACACCGTGTGAAGAGTGCGGGCTCACTCCTCGGACCGGCCCGGACACCGTCCCCGAACGTCGCACGATCGTGGGGACGCCCGAACTCCCGCCTCTGTCACACGGCCGTTCACTGCCTGAACCCCCGGCCACCTCCCTATGGCAGCCGTGACAGCCGGCTCCGCTTCAGGAGAGGTAGTCCTCGACCTGCGAGGCGGGCCGAACGCGCGCATTGTCGGGATCCTGACCTGCGGCGACCCGAGCCTTTCGCTGCCGGAGCAGGTCCCAGCACCGGTCCAGCTCGACCTCCAGACGGGCCAGACGCGCGTGCTCGGTCGACGCGTCGATCACCTGCTCGGCAAGCTGCTCCCGCAGGTCCTTCTCCTGACGGATCATTTCGTTGATGCGACTGAGGATCTGTCCCTCGGCGTCGGCTTCGGAGCCGGTCATGATTCTCCCTGGACGATGGGTTGCCGTTGTCGGTGCAGCCGACGGGTCAGTCGGTCGCACTCTTCATTGTCTGGACCGGGGACAGAGGTGTCGCGTGACGTTCTTCTCGCCTTGAGCCCGATGGGTACGGCTCAGACAGTGTGAGGAAGTCCAGTATGGTGTGGTGGCCGAGTGGCCCGGATGAGGCTGAAGTCACACTGTATCGGACTGGCAGACGGCAAGGCGGCCCCGGACGCGTGACTGTCGCGTTCACGGACCACGAGCGAGTCATGTCCACAAGCACCCCTATGTGATCCGGAAGAAGCAGGAGAGCAATGCCTACTGGTGGAACGACGGATCTGGCTCGGCTCCTTTCCGACCTCGAGGCGTACGCGGAGCTTGCCGAGGTCGACTTCGACAACCGAGCCGTCGAGCAGGTGGTTGACGTTTTCGCGGAGCAGTTCGCCACGGGAACCATCACGGTCCGCACGACGACACACGAAGCCTCCAACCGCAGTGTGAACTTCCGTTACATGTACCCGGATTCGCCCCATGATCCGGTCGGGATCGCCCGGGCACACGGACTTCTTCCCGACGCCGATCCTGCTGTCATGTCGCTGCTCGCGGAGGTCACCGACAAGGTCCCCCTGTGGTGGGGGCTGGACGCGTCGGTGGGAAACGGCGTACAGAAGGTCTGGGCGTTCTTCGAGCAGCCCCTGGAATTCGGTGACATCGCTTCGCTCGAAAACGTACCCCCTTCCCTGCGTGACCATCGTGAACGTTTCGGCGAGGCCCGTATCGACAGATTCGCGATCATGGGGTTCGATTTCCGCGACAACACGACGAACCTCTACTCCGAGATGGTCAGTCCCGGCTATTTCGACCACGAGGACGTAGCCAGGATGATCCGGGACATGGGTTCTCTTCCGCCGGACAACGAGGAGATCGGGCGCTGCCGGGGAGCGATCAACGTCTACTACACGTTCGACTGGAACTCCGCGCGGGCCCGCAGGCTCTGCTTCGCCGTCCCGGCGGGGGAAGGGGAGTTCCCCTCCCACCTGCACCCGCTCGCCGCCCGCTTCGCCGCCGAGGCTCCGGTGCAGGCTGAGCGGAGGGAGCTGATCTTCAACCCCACCTTCGGTGCCCGTGGGAGTTACCTGAAGATGGAGGCGGACTACACCGGTGATGCCGCGTCCCGGGTTTTCGGCTACTGGAACCGCTGATCGCCCCTCGAACGTACCCATCGCAGGCACGGCCCCCGGAAGCAACGTTCCGTCAGGCCGTGCCTGTCGGTGAGCGCCGGCGCCGACCGGCCGGAGATCCCGCCGAGTTCCAAGCCACACCCGAGCGGGTGGCGGCCCTCGCCGCACTCCTCAAGGGCGTCGTACGACGGATGCGCGAAGCGGCCTGACCGCCCCGTATGCCTGGCTCTGGCGTTCCGGGCAGGGTGAGGCCGTCTACCCGGTCCAACTCCGGCGACCGGAGGTTCACGTCGGTGTCGCGCCCGGCGCGTTCCAGTTGCCCGACGGCTTCTCACGAGCACGCCTGCAACCTTTTCGGCTCGGTGGGGGTCCTCACTACCAAGCCCCGCCAGGGTAACCGCATGCGAGGGCGAGGTTCGGTCACGTGGGGGTCCGCAGGGCGGTGAAGGGCGTCGGTGAGTTTCTGGTCGACACGGTGGGCGAGGCCGTCGCCGAGGCGGTTCTCAGCCTGCTCGCCTGCCTCCTGCTGGGCTGCCTGGTTCTGATCGCCTACCTGAGCTGGTCCTTCGGCCCACGCCTGACCCTCGCAGGAGCCGGTCTCCTCAGCCTCCTCCTCGCCCACGGTGCCTGGCGGACCTTCCGTGCCCCGCCGAACGGGAAACGGCGGGGCCTTGCCGCCCTGACCGCCGCCGCCTTCGGTGCGACCGCCGCGACGGCTCTCTTCCTGCTGCTCTACGCCACCGACTGCGGCTGCCTGTGACGCGTCCGGGTCGGCCCGGGCCGGACAGTGTCGTCGGTCACGGCGGACCCGAATCGTTCACGCCGCTCGAAGCGACGACGTTCCGCCAGCGAACCCCGGTGCCCTGAGCGCGGGTTGCGTCTGGCCTCCGGTCTGAGCTGCCACGACGCGGCGGGTACGGCCGGCATACGTCCACATCACACTGTATGTCCGAAGGGTGTGGACGTGTGTGACAGTGAGCCAAGCCAACGTGAACTTGGCCATCCACCGTCAGGTACGCCGTTGTTTTCCCCTAACATTGGCTTCCCGATCAGTCGTTCGTGTGCCGGTCGGGTGGGTTCCGCCTGCCCGACGGACGGTTCCGCCGACGACCGTCGGTTCCGCGACCTCTCCCACCTGCCCGGCGCGCCGAGCGCCGGGCCATCGAATCGAGTTCAGGAAGGCGGGGCGTCATGGCGACACCCGACGGAGGGCAGGGCGGTTTCAGAGGCTCGGACGGTGTCCTGTACAAAACGACACCCGAGGATCTGAAGGCCAAGGCCCTGGACATCCGCACGACCGAACAGATCGTGCAGGCAGAACTCGACGCCCTCAAGAGCTACGTCGTCGCGATGGAGGCGAACTGGCAGGGCGTCGCCTCGAACACCTTCCAGGAACTGATGAGGGAGTGGGACGTGTACGCGGCACAGCTCCAGAACGCGCTGCTCGCCATCGCGGGCGGCCTGGACTCCAGCGCCGACAACTACCTCGGCTCCGAGCACTCGAACCTGGCGAACCTCAACAACGTGTCCCTCCCGAAGGCCAACCTGTCCTGATCCCGGCCTGCGTCCGCACGTCCGCTCGCCGCTCACATCCCCCGAGGAAGGAATCGCGATGCCCGATATCGAAAGTGTGCCGATCTATGTCGGCCAGGGCCTGGAGACCGCCGGCCAGGACATCAACGCCGCGGCCCAGCACATCATGGGCGAACTGCACGCCTTGAGGAGCCGGATCCAGTCGCTGATCGACACCTGGAACGCCCAGTCGGCGACCGACTATCAACTGCGCATGCACGAGTGGGACATGGCCGCCGTGGGCCTCTTCGGCGGCGAGGAGGACGACGGCGTGCTCGGCGAGATCGCCCACGTCATGCGGGTGAACTGGGGCAACTACGTCGGTGCCGAGGAGGCCAACATCAGGACCTGGAACTCGGTGCACTGACCCCGCCGCCCTCCGACAGGCCCCGGCTACGTGTGACAAGGAAGACACCCAGTGGAGAATGAACGCTGTCATGTGACCGTGGTGGGGGCACGGCGGCGGGTCGATCTCGCGGTGCCCGCGGACGCGGCCATCGCCGAGTACACCCCGGCCCTGCTCACGCTCGTGGGGCAGGTGGATCTGGACGAGACGTTCCCCCCGGTGTGGTCGCTGGCCCTGCCCGGCGCACCTCCCCTCGCGCCCGAAGCGTCGCTGCGGGAGGCGGGCGTCGCGGACGGCGCCACGCTCTACCTCCGGGACGTGGCCGCGGACGAGTTCGACGAGCCCGTGGTCACCGACCTGGAGGAGTCCGTCGAGAAGACCCGCGACGGTGTCACCGCCTGGGGCCGACGGACCCGCGCCTACACCACACTGGTCCTGGCCGTCCTGGGCCTCGTCGCGGCCTTCGTGGTCCTGGCGTGGTCGGGCTCCGCGGACTCCTACCGTCCCGGCACCGGGGTCGGCGCGATGGTCGTGGCCTTCGCCCTGACCCTGCTGGCCTGGCACTCCACCCGCCAGGGCTGGTCGCTGTCACTGGGCCTGAGGCTGATCATGGCGTGCGCGGCCGTCCCCCTGCTCGCCACGTCCGCGGCCTGCCTGCCGGTGGTGAGCGCGAGCATCTCCGGCCTGCTCCTGGCCCTGAGCGTGGGTGCCTTGGTCGGAGCCCTCGCCGGGCTGCTGGCGATCCGTCACGTCATGACGCTGATGGCGGTGGCGATCACCGGCATCACCCTGGTGCTGACCGCCGCCCTCACCCTCGGCCGTACCTCGCTGCTGGAGTCGGCGGCCGCGGTGTCCGTCACCACCATGGGCGTGCTCGCCGCCGCGCCCAAGGCGGCCGGGCACCTCGCGGTGCTGGCGGGCTCGCGGGCGGGCGGCACGGACCCCTACGCCGACGAGGCGGACGTCCTTCGGCTGGTGAAGCGGGGGCAGCGCGTACTCATCGGCACGAACGTCCTCGGCTCGGCCGTCGAGGCCGCGTGCCTCGTGGTCCTGGGTGCGGCGGACCACGCCTTCGCGGTCGCGCTCACCGCCTGCCTGGGCCTCGCGCTGATCCTGCGGGCGGGGCGGCTGACGATGGCGCCCGCCGTCGTCCCGATGGTGGCCGCCGGGACGCTCGGCCTGGCCGTGGCACTGGTCCGGGCTCCGGGCAACTTCGGGGCACCGGCGTGGTCCGGGCCCGTCGCCCTGCTGGGCGCGGCCGTGCTGGCGCTGGCGTTCGGCCTCGGCCGCGCGTTCCGCGCCGACCCGGACGAGGAGCGGCCGACCTGGATCGACACACTCGCCGGGTTCTTCCTGCTGGCCTCCGTACCGGTCGCGGTCGGCGTCTTCGGCGTCTACACCTCGCTGCTGCAGTCGGGGCAGACGCCGTGAGGGGCCCCGACGCCGGAGCGGTACGGCGGTGAAACGCAACGCCCTCAGGGTGGCGGACCGGGGCTGGGGCACACATCGCACCGTCGCGGCCGCCGTTCGCGCGGCCGATGTGGGCGCGGTCATCCACGTCCAGCCCGGGGACTACCGCGAATCGGTGGTGCTGGACCGCGACATCACCCTGACCGCGGAGAAGGGCCCGGGGACGGTGCGCGTCGTCGCCACCCACGGACCCGCGATCACGGTGCGGGGCGGTACCTGCGAACTGCGTGACCTGACGGTCGAGGGCACCGCCGACCGCGAGCCCGCCGTGCTGGTCCGCGGCGGCCGGGCCGTCCTCGACCACTGCGCCGTCTCCGGCGGGCGCGTCGAGATCGGCCGCGGAACCGCCGAACTGCGCACCTGCGCCGTCGAGAACGCCCAGGGCTCCGGTGTCCTCGTCACCGGCACGGCCCACGCCGTCCTGGAGGAGTGCGTGATCCGCTCGACGGCGGGGCACGGCCTGACACTCAGTGATGCCGCCCGCGCGGAGGTACGTCGCACCACGGTCGAACGCGCCACCGGCTGCGGCATCGTGCTGACCGGCGAGTCGCAGGGCACCTTCGACGCCTGCACCGTCCGCCACGTCGGCGACGCCGGTCTGCTGGCTCAGACCGGGTCGCGCCCGCTCCTGCGGGACTGCCGGCTGCACGATGTCGGGGCCCAGGGCGTACGCGCCGCCGACGGCGCCACCACCGCGGCCGTCACCCCCGTGGCCGAAGAGGGGGAGCACGCCGCAGCGGCCGAGCGCGGGGCGCCCCGCACCAGGCTGGAGACGTGCGAGATCTTCCGTACCGGCAGCGAGGGCGTCCTGGCGGGCGACGCGGCCCGGCTCCAGATGGACGACTGCCAGATACGGGAGACCGGCGGCGCCGGCGTCATCGCCGCGGGCACCGGACGCGTCGAGCTGGACCGCGTCCGCGTCGTCGACGTGCCCGGCACCGGTCTGGCCGTCGTGGAGGACGCGGAACTGCGGGTGCGCGGCGGCACGGTGGCCCGGACCGGGGCCAACGGCCTGCACGCCACGGACCGGTGCACCGTACGGCTCAGCGAGTGCGAGATCTCCACCACGGCCTACACGGCACTGCACATCGCCGGCAACGTCCGTGCCGAACTGCGCTCCTGCACCGTCCGGGACAGCGCCCAGCACGCCATGCGCGTCGAGGGGGCGGCCGACTTCACCGCCGAGGACACCCGCATCGAACGAGCCAGGATGACGGGGGTGGACGTCAAGGACGCCGACGCCGTACTGCGCCGGCTCGTCGTCGCCGACACGGAGACCGGTATCCGGCTGGACAGCGGGCACCGGCCGCTGCTGGCCGACTGCGAGGTGCTGCGGCCCGCCAGGACCGGCGTCGAGATCGCGGCGGGCACCAGCGCCCTGCTGGTGGGCGGCCGGATCGAGGGATCGGGGTCGGCCGGCGTCTTCCTCGACGAACGCAGTGAGGCCTGGATCGAGGACCTCACCGTCTCGGACGCCCAGGGCAGTGGCCTGGTGATCTGGGCCGGAGCCCGGCCCCGCGTCCGCTCGGTCACGATCGCGGGCACCGCCAAGAACGGTGTGTACGCGGGCGATGGATCCGGGGGCCTGCTGGAGGACTGCACGATCTCCGCCACCGGCTATCCGGCGGTGTACGTGGGATCCAAAGCGTCCCCTCTCCTGCGCCGCTGCCTGGTGCGGGACACGGACGAGGACCTGTCCCAGGCCGACGACGCCGCGGCCCGGTTCGAGCAGTGCCGCACCAGCGGTGTCACGGCCTCCACCCTGCCCACGGCGGACGAGGACGACGGCGCCGGACCGGCCCGCGCGGCGGGCACCGCGGGCAGGACCGCGGGCATACCCGCGTCCGGCACCGGCACCGGCACCGGCACGGCGGTCGCCGTCCGGGAAGGGACGGGCGAGGACCGGCTGCCGGAGCTGCTGGCCGAACTGGGCGACCTGGTGGGCCTGGAGAGCGTCAAGCGCGAGGTGGAGTCCATGGCGAAGCTGATGCAGCTGGTCAAGCGGCGTCAGGAGGCGGGCCTGCAACCGCCGCCGCTGAGCCGCCACCTGGTCTTCGCGGGCAACCCGGGCACGGGGAAGACGACGGTCGCGCGACTGTACGGACGGCTGCTGGCCGCTCTCGGACTGCTGGCCGACGGGCACCTGGTGGAGGCCGACCGCGGCGCCCTGGTGGGGGAGTACGTCGGTCACACCGCGCCCCGGACCACCGCCGTCTTCAAGCGGGCGCTGGGCGGCGTGTTGTTCATCGACGAGGCCTACTCCCTGGTGCCGGCCGGGCAGAGCACGGACTTCGGGCAGGAGGCGATCTCCACCCTGGTGAAGCTGATGGAGGACCACCGCGACGACGTGGTGGTGATCGCGGCCGGATACCCGGAGGACATGGAGCGCCTCATCGACTCCAACCCCGGCCTGGCCTCGCGCTTCACCCGGACCCTGCGCTTCGACGACTACGCGTCGCAGGACCTCGTGCGGATCGTGGAGCACCAGGCGGCCCGGCACGAGTACCGGATCGGCGACGACACGGCCGCGGCGCTGCTGGACCACTTCGGCTCGATCGCCCGGACCGAGCGCTTCGGCAACGGACGCACCGCCCGCCAGGTCTTCCAGCAGATGACCGAACGGCACGCCATGCGGGTGGCCGACCTGTCCGACCCGGACGCCGACGACCTCACGGTGCTGCTGCCGGTCGACGTCCCCGCGGCGGTGTCCTGATGGCGGGCCCCGGCGTGTCCGCCCGACACATCGGCGCCGGGCGGCACACGGTGTGCTGTTCAGCTCGTCACGGGGCCCGGAGGCTCCGGGAAGTGCGAGGCGCGGTCGAGACGGGAGTAGGACTGGCCCGAGCTGTTGATGAGCGCGACGTAGTTGCCCAGCAGCGCGAGGGCGTTGGCCTGCAGGGCCAGTGCCTTCTGCATGGCCGGGTTGATGTGGGCGGCGAACTCCTCACCGATCTCGGCGACGATGCGCGCATCGTTGTCGTTGGTCTCCTGCACCGTCGGGCTCCAGCCGGTGCCCCCGGGCGTCGTGGGGCCGTACGAACCCGAGGAGATGGCCGGCTTCGGCTTGGCCAGCGCCCAGAACTGCGAGTGCACGGCGGTGTCGACCCTGGCCCGCAGGGTCTCGTAATGGTTGACCGCGTTGCGCCCCTGGGCCAGCAGGGTGGTCTCGGTCGCCCGGACGGTGGTCGCGTCGAACATGATCGGGCCGCTGTCGGCCACTTCCGTCGCCGATTCGCCGCCCGACCCGCCGCTCGGATCCTGGTTGAAGCTGGGCGGGGTCTCCCAGCCCACCGACATGCCGGGGACGAGGTGACCGAACTCCTTCCCCTTGTCCGGATCTTCGACGGCTCCGCCGCCCTCGCCGCCCGGGGCGGGCTGATTCTGGGGATTGGGCATTCTCTGCTCCCGTGTGAGCGTCCGCCGGCGACAGACAGCCGGCGTTCCGGTCGGACGATGCCGACCCTCGCAATGTTGTCACACCGAACTCCGGCGGTGAAAGCGTCGGGCCCCATGTCCGGGAGGCCGCCCGGCTTCCGTGTGCCGCGCACTGCGGTCAAGGATCAAGGAGTGTCACTCATGTCAACACCGGCCGGAAACAACGGGGGTTCGGGCGGCGAGGGTTCGGGCGGCCACGGCGGCGGCATGTCTCCGCAGGAGTTCCGGGTCGCGCTCGGTGAACTCAGGCGGGCGATCGGCGCGGTGCGCGGCGAGAGCGAGCACATCGCGGGACTGATCGGCCAGGTGGAGGCCCGCTTCGAGGCGGCGCAGACCCACTGGCAGAGCCCGGCGGCCTCGACCGCCGAGGTGATGACCAGTTGGTTCGCCAGGGCCTCGC
This sequence comes from Streptomyces sp. MH60, assembly GCF_002939385.1. GTDB lineage: Bacteria > Actinomycetota > Actinomycetes > Streptomycetales > Streptomycetaceae > Streptomyces. Next base: position 234,381 of record NZ_MULI01000003.1, read on the forward strand.
ACGATCTGGAGGAACTGCTGCGCGAGATGGCGCACCGCATGCAGACCGCCTACGACAACTACGCCTCCGCCGAGCGGGCCAACACCACTAACTCCGGAGGCTGACAATGCCCGAGAACGTGAACTACGACGCCGTCACGATAAAGATCGATCCGCCGGCACTCGGCACGGAGGGCACCACACTCGTGTCGCTCGCCGGCGAGATCGGTGAGTCGATCATGCGTGTCAACAACATCGCCGCCGGGCTGAGACTCGGCTGGGTCGCCCCGAGCGCCACGGAGGCCCAGGAGTTCGGCGACCGATGGACGCGCGTGATGACGGAGATGTTCGGCCAGGAGGGCGGCCAACTCGGCGTCCTTCCCGCCATCGCCGGAGGAATACTCGGCGCGGCCGTGGGCTTCAGCCATCTGGAGAACGAACTGTGGTGGGCCTTCACCAACTTCTCCAACGAGATGGCCGTCCCCAGCGGCGACGGCGGCGGGCCCTCGGACCACCTCGGACCCGAATTCCCCTTCACTCAGGACTTCCCGAACTAAATGACCAGGACAAGCTTCCACCGCCCGGCCAGGACGTTCCCGCCCTCGGTCCCGGAGCAGCAGGTCTCGCTGGCCGCGCCCCCGCAGAAGGCCGCGCAGAACCAGGCGCAGACGTGGCTCTACATGCTGCTTCCGCTGCTCAGCAGCATCAGTATGGCCGCCTACATGGTCACCTTCGGGCGACCCTGGATGATCATGCTGGGCATCGGCTTCGTGGTCGTCTCGATCGGTGTGACGGTCGTCGTCAGGACCCAGACCAAGAACGCCGGCCGACGCACCCAGTACCGGCAGCGCGACCGGTACGTCGAGTACCTGGGGGACATCCGGAACCAGGCCCGCGAGTCGGCGGCGGCGCAGCGCGCGGTCAGCGCCTTCGTCCACCCGAGCCCCCAGCGCCTGTGGGCGATCGCCGCCACCGGCCCGCGCCGCGTGTGGGAACGCAGGCCCGCCGACGCCGACTTCATGAAGCTCCGGCTCGGCATCGGCCGAGGCGCCCCCGCGATGCGCATCGCACTGAGCCGGCACAGCGACCCCACGACGGAACACGACCAGGACGCCCGCCGTCGGGCCGAGAAGCTGTCCCGCGACTTCGAGACCGTCGGACTCCAGCCCGCCTGGGTCGACCTCGCGGGCACCGGTGTCCTGACCCTGCTCGGCCCCGAGGAGCGCACCGCCGAGCTGACCGGATCGCTGTTGCTGCAACTCGCCGTGCTGCACGCCCCCGACGACGTGCAGATCGCGGCCCTCGTCCAGGACGAGGACCGCTCCTGGGCCTGGGCGAAGTGGCTGCCGCACGCCCGCCGGCCCGGCCGGGGCGACTCGGTGCCCATGATCGCGCTGAGCATGGACGGTCTCGCCGACATCCTCCAGTCCCACGTCGACCGGGTCCGTGAAGAGCGCGCCGAGCGCGCCGGCTCGCTCGGGATACGCCGCGAGGCCAGGACGGTACGGCATCTCGTGGTCGTCCTCGACGGCTTCCGGCCCGACGCGGACTGGGCCGGGCTGCCCCTGGTGTCCGACCTGCTGGCGGAGGCCGGCCCGGACAGCGGCCTGCACGTGGTGTGCGTGGTCGCCAAGGAGAGCGAGGAGCCCAGCCGGGTCGATGCCCGCGCCCGGGTGGACGCCGAGGGTGCGCTCACCCTGGAGACGCGTCACGCCGCGCTGGTCCAGACCGCCCAGGACGCGGTCGCCGACGTGTGCCCGCCTCCGCTCGGCGAGCAGACGGCCCGCGCACTGGCCCCGCTGAGGCTGTCCGGCGAACAGGAACAGGTCCTCGCGCGTACCGTCGCCCTGCCCGAGATGCTGGGCGTGTCGGATCTCGGCGCGTTCGACCCCACCGCGCTGTGGCGCGAGCCCGACGACGAGGCGCTGCTGCGGCTGCCGATCGGCTTCACCGGCGACGGCTCCCCGCTGGTGCTGGACCTCAAGGAGTCCGCGCAGGGCGGCATCGGCCCGCACGGCCTGGTCGTCGGCGCCACCGGCTCCGGCAAGAGCGAACTGCTGCGCACCCTGGTGACGGGCCTGACCATGACCCACGCGCCCGAACACCTGAGCTTCGTCCTGGTCGACTTCAAGGGCGGCGCCACCTTCGCCGGCGTGACCGAGCTCCCGCACGTGGCAGGTCTGATCACCAACCTCGCCGACGACCTGGCCATGGTCGACCGGGTCCGCACCGCTCTCCAGGGCGAGCAGCAGCGCCGTCAGCGGATGCTGCGGGCGGCCGGCAACGTGGACTCGGTGCGCGAGTACCAGATCCTCCGGGCGAACGGCGGCACCGACGAGGACGGCAGGCCGCTGGAGCCGATGCCGTACCTGATGATCGTCGTCGACGAGTTCGGTGAACTCCTCACCCAGCGTCCCGACTTCATCGAACTGTTCGTGCAGATCGGACGAGTCGGCCGAAGCCTCGGCATGCACCTGCTGCTGGCCACCCAGCGGCTGGACGAGGGAAGGCTGCGCGGGCTGGAGTCACATCTGTCGTACCGCGTGTGCCTGCGCACCTTCAGCGCCCAGGAGAGCCGGGCCGTGATCGGGACCACCGACGCCTACCGGCTGCCCTCGATCCCGGGCTCCGCCTACCTCAAGGTCGACGAGTCCGTCTACGAACGCTTCCGGGTCGCCCACATATCAGGGGTCTACGAGGAGGCCGACGAACACGTGCCGCAGACCGGACCGCCCGCGGTACCCGTCCCCTTCGGCCTGCGCACTGCCGAGGACGCCCAGGAGGAGGACGGCGAAGAGACCGAGCCCTCGGCTTCCCTGCCCCACACGCTGCCCGGCCGGCGCACCGAGATGCAGGTCGTCGTCGAGCAGGTGAAGGCGCACGGCAGCCCCGTGCACCAGGTGTGGCTGCCGCCCCTGCCCCCGATGATCGACATCGAATCGGTACTCGCTCCACTGGAGACCGACGACGAGCGGGGGCACCACTCCCTGCTGTGGCCCCAGGGCGGCGGACTCACCTTCCCGGTCGGCGTCGTGGACCTCCCCGCCCGCCAGGAACAGCGCGCCCTGCTCCTCGACCTGTCCGGCCAGCAGGGACACCTCATCCTGGTCGGCGCCCCCCAGTCCGGCAAGAGCACCCTGCTGCGCTCCCTCATGCTCAGCGCCATGCTCACCCACACCCCGGACGAACTCCAGTTCACGGGCATCGACTTCGGCGGTGGCAGCCTCATCGGCCTGGAGGACGCACCGCACGTGTCGGGCATCACCACCCGGCACGACGAGGCGCGCACTCGGCGCGCGCTCGCGGTGGTCCGCAGACTGGTCGACGAACGGGAACGGCTCTTCCAGGAACTGCGCGTCGACTCCGCGGCGGACTTCCGCCGGCTCCGCGACGAGAAGGCCCTGCCCCCCGGCGTCAACGCCGCCGACGTCGTCCTCGTCGTGGACAACTGGAGCGCGCTGCGCGCCACCGTGGAGGAGGCCGAGGCGATCGTCCCCGACATCGCCGTACGCGGCCTCAACGTGGGCGTGCACCTGGTCCTCACCGCCAACCGCTGGGCGGAACTGAGGGCCAACCTGCGCGACACCATCACCGGACGCCTCGAGCTGCGGCTGGCCGAGCCCGCGGAGTCGGAGATCTCCCGGCCGCTGGCCAAGCAGTTGCGCGCCTTCGTCCCGGGGCGCGGCCTCGCGGCACCGGGCAGCTTCTTCCAGGCGGCGCTGCCCCGCCTGGACGGCGCCGCGTCCGTCGACAACCTGACCAAGGCACAGGAGACCGCGGTCGCGGACCTCGCCACAGTCTGGAAGGGCGCCGTGGCCCCACCGCTGCGCGTGCTGGCCGACGTGGTGACGCCGAAGGAACTGGCGCAGGCCGTGGAAGCCCTCCCCGGAGGCGCCGAGGCGCTGCCCGCGGGCGCCGTGCCGATCGGCATCGGGGAACTCGACCTGGCCCCGGCGGTCATCGACCTGGAGACGGCCGGGCCGCACTTCCTGGTCTACGGCGACTCGGGATCGGGCAAGACGTCGTTCCTCCGGTCCTGGATGCGGCAGACGGCCGCCCGCCGGTCGCCCTGGGACGTGCGGTTCATCGTCGTCGACTACCGGCGCGGACTGCTGGGCGCCGTACCCGACGACTACCTGGGCGCGGTCGCCGGTGACCCGGACACCGCCACCGCGTACCTCGGGCAGGTCGTGGAGAAGCTGAAGGAGCGCATGCCGCCCCCCGGCATCACCCCGCGCGCGCTCAAGGAACGCGACTGGTGGGCCGGGCCCGAGCTGTACCTGGTCGTGGACGACTACGACCTCGTCGCCCCCGCCGGGGCGGGCGGACGCGGGCCGCTGGCCGCGATCGGCGACTACGTGACCCAGGCCGCCGAGCTCGGCTTCCACGTGGTGCTGGCCCGCCGCAGCGGCGGGCTCTCCCGCTCCCTCTCCGACCCGGTCGGCGGACGCATCCGTGACCTGGGAGCCGACGGGCTGCTGCTGTCGGGCGACCCCCGCGAGGGATCGGTCCTGCACGACCAGCGGGCCCGGCGCCTCCCACCCGGCCGCGGCCTCCTCGTCTCCCGCCGCACCGGCGCCTCGCTGCTGCAGACCGTCTACGACCCCGCCGACGACTAGCCGGTGCGCGGGTCCTCGGCCCCGCGCACCACCGAGACCGACACGCGAACCTCTTGACCGGACCGCGGTTCCCCCGCCCCGGCCCCCGCTTGTGAGGACACACCATGCCAGTCCACTACGACGACGCGCACATCCGAGAACTCGGCCAGCTGTGGATCTCCACCGGCGAGATGCTGCAGGAAGCCGTCGGGGTCATGGACGGCGCCGTGAGTTCCATGGCCGGAGGCTGGACGGGCAAGGCGGGCCACGCGGCGGAACTCGTCTGGAACGGCGTCGCCGACCACAACATCCGGCACGCCCTGCTGGAGGCGGGCACCGTGGCGGTCGAGATCGGTCAGGCGATCATCAACTACGCCGACGAGTTGCAGAAGGCCATCGACGAGATCAACCGCGCGGCTCTCATCGGAGCGCTGACCACGATCTTCGGCATGGTCCTCGGCGTCGCCTCGTTCGGCATCGGCGCCGTCCTGGCGCGGCTGACCTCGCTCGTGGGCCAACTGGTGCAGAGCATCGCCGCCAGCATCTCCCGGATCGCCGCCGCGGCCGCGAACGTCGGACGGGCGGCGGCGTTCACCGCGGACTCGGTGCTCAACGCGGGCGTGACCCTCGGCACCGACCTGTTCGCGGGATGGCTGGGCTCCAAGGCGGGGCACGGGCCCATGCACATCGACTGGGAGTCCGAGGGCGTCAACATGGGCTTGGGCGTGTGGACGGGCTGGGGGATGGGCGGAATCGACATCCTCAAGGGCCCGAACGCCGCCGCGGGCGGCAGGGGCCTGCCGAACATCGCCACCCCCGGCCCCGCCCCCAGCCCCAGCAAGGCGTCCAGCCTCTCCGTGCCGCACGCGGGCAACAACATCCCGAACGTCGGGCTGCCGCACGTGGGAGACCTCGCCCCCTTCCCGAACTCGGTCGTCCAGACCAACCACGCACCGCCCACCGGAGCCGGCGTCCCCCACCCCGTGACCGCCGCGCCCGGACCGAACGCCGGGTCCCCGGGCAGCGCCACCCCGCTGCCCGGTACCGTGCGTCCGGGGCAGGAGCGGCCGGGCACGCAGACACCCGGCACGGCCCGGACGGACTCCCCGGTGCCCCACCCTCTCCCCACCCCCTCCGCGGGCCAGGCCGCGGGCGGCGGACAGCCGCCCCACACCGTCCGGCCAGGTCAGGTCCACCCCGAGGGGACGTCCCCGGCGGTGCCGGGTCCGACGGCGCCGGTCAGCCCGCGGCCGGGTGAGGTCCGTACCGGCGCGAGCACGCCCGCCGCCACGGGACCGAACTCGCCGGTCACGCCGCGGCCGGGTGAGGTCCGTACCGGCGGGAGTACCCCCGCCGCCACGGCACCCAACACGCCCGTCACCCCCAGGCCGGGCAACCAGTTGCCCCACACCGCAGGCAACGACCTCGCCACCGGCAACGGCACACCGCCCGCCCTCGTACGCAGCGGTGGTCCCTCCGCCCCCCAGACGCCGCACGCCTTCCTGGACGGTCCGCGCAGCGCCGGCCTCCCGGACGCCCCGGTGGTCTCGCCGAGCCCGCACGGCGGCGCCGGAGCGGTGCGCGAGACCGCCCCCACCGGCCCCGGCGGCGTGCCGCGCGCGAACAGTCCCCGGGGCGAACAGAACACGCCCACCGCGACTTCGCACGCCCCAGGCTCGGGGGAGACGACCCCGCGCAACACCGTCACCTCGCACGCGGGCAGCCCCGAGGCCCCCCTCGCCAACGGTGCCGGTGCCGCGAGTGCCGGGCGGGCCACGGCGCCGACCCCGCACGGCACGCCCGCCGAGGGAGCCCGCGTCACCCAGCCCCCCGCCCGCGGC
>NZ_MULI01000030.1 GCF_002939385.1 Streptomyces sp. MH60
GGCTCGGGGGCCTCGGCCACCTCGGCAGGGGCCGCCTCGGCCGGTGCGACGGTCTCCGCCGACGCCTCGGCGGCACCGGACGGCGGACCCGCCGGGCGGGACGCGGCCCTGCGCCGACGGCGCGGCGGCAGGGTGTCGCTGGGGGTGTTCGCTTCGGAGTCCGTCGAAGTGGTCGACGACTCGGTGGGTTCGGTCGGTTCGAGCATGCGGGGGTTTCTCCCGTCAGGCTCCCGGGCGCCGCGCCTGGTCCGGCATCGACATGTCGACCGCCGGTGACGTCCGCGGCTCGCGCGGTGCGCGATCGCCGCCGTCCGGGGCGCGGGCGCCGCTCGGAAGCTCTCCGTGTCTTGTCTCGCCGGTTCCGTACCCCTTGTCGTGCACGGCCTGGCGAAAGTCTTGTGGTCGGTGCGCTGCCCGACCCAGGTGGCTCCCGAGTTCGAGGGCGGCGCTACGACGTCCGTCCCGACGCGGAACCTTCCTTACGCCGGCGCCTTCGCGGCGGCGGAAGCGGCGGCCGGATGCGGCACGGGCGCTTCTGCCTCGCGGTCGGGCGCGAGCGGGTCGGTCACCGCACCGGTCTCTTCATCGAACAGCCCCTGCGCCAGCCTGGTCACCGCTGCGGGGACCGGCGGCGCCAGGTCGGCCACGGCGCGAAGACCGGACAGGACGTCGTCGGGTCGTACGGCAGGCGTCACGTGCCGAACAACCAGCCGCAGTATCGCACAGGGCCGGTCGGTCGGCCTATCAGCCGGTGAACCGTGCGTGGTGACGCTCTCCAGGTGCGCGACGGCGGAGCGGGTGTCGAAGGTGCGGACGCCGTTCTTGGTACGGCGCTGCACCTCCACCGCCGGGGCCGCGTTGAACGCCGCGACGGCGGCTTCGGCCTCGGCGGACTCCACATCGTCCAGCCGCAGCTCCCACACGGAGGCCGTCAGCCGGTCGGCGAGCCCGGAGGTCCGGGCCTCGACCGCCTCGACGACGTCGAGCCCGGCGGGCAGCGACTCGTCGAGGAGCAGCCGCAGCCGCTCCGGATCGCGCGCTTCGGTGAGCGCGATCTCCAGGTACTCCGCCTCACTGCCCGTGCCGGTGGGTGCGGCATTGGCGTACGACACCTTCGGGTGCGGGGTGAACCCCGCCGAGTACGCCATCGGCACCTCGGCGCGGCGCAGCGCACGCTCGAAGGCGCGCTGGAAGTCACGGTGGCTGGTGAACCGGAGGCGGCCGCGCTTGGTGTAACGCAGTCGGATGCGCTGCACCGCGGGAACGGGCGGCGGGCCTACGGGCTGTCGCTTGCCCAGTGTCGTTCAGTCCTTCGTGAGAGCGGTCGTACTGCTACCAAGAGTACGTGCCTCGGCGGCGGATGGTTCCCGCCCGTCCACCGGCTGCCGCCCGGCGGGGTCCCCGAAGAGCATCCGGCGCACATCGGCGCGGGCCTGCCGTACGGACAGCCGGGCGGAGGCCAGCGCCTGCCGGGCCGCCCGCCCCGCGACGCGCCCCGCCTCGGCGAGAGGCCGCAGGACGGTGTCCCGCACGGCGTGCCCCACCGGGGTCAGCACACTCCGGTACACCCAGCGCGCCGGTTCGGCCACGGTCCACCGCAGGACGGTGCCGAGGAACCGCCCGACGGCGCGTGAGAGGTGCCCGGCGATCCGCCAGGCGTGCCCGAGGGCGTCCGCCACCTCCCGGCCGACGACGGCGAGGACCCGGCCGACCGGGGTGAGCACCCACCGCCAGACGGCGAGGGCCGGCAGCACCAGGAGCACCCGGACGGTCCAGTACAGAACGAACCCGACACCGGTGACGACCAGCCCCACACCCCGCGCCAGCTGCCTGCCGCACCAGACGAGCCCCCTGCCGCACCAGGCAAGCGCGTGCCCGACCGGCGTCAGCACCCACCGGTACAACCATGCCGCCGGTACGACGAGCAGGTACCGCCCGAGCCACGCCAGACCGGCGTACAGCCCGCGCCCGATCGCCGCGAGCACCGCGCCCACCCGGGTGAAGAACCAGGCGAGCCCGTGCCCGACCGGAGTCAGCACCCACCGGTAGAGCCACACCGCCGGCACCACGAGCAGCACATGCCCCAGCCATCCCACGCCCTTGGCGAGCGGCACGACGACATACCGCCACAGCCCGACCAGCGGCCACACGAAGACGGCCCGCCCGAGCCACGCCAGCGCCCGCCCGACGGGACGCAGCACCGTGTCCCGCAGGAACCGCCCCACGACGACCAGCGCGTCCCACGCCATGCGCACCGGCACGACCAGCACCAGCACCACGATCCGCACCGGAACCCGGACCGCCACGGCCAGACACCCCTCGGCGTCCGACCGGCGCACCGGCTCTTCCCGCGGCCCCGCGTCGGGCGCCTTCTCCAGATCCACCATGCTCACAAGGACGCCGCGGGACCCGGTTCGGATCCCGCGGCGTCCTCACTCAGGTCCTGGCGACCGGCACCAGGGTCAGATACGTGATGCCGAGGACGTTGCGGTAGCCGTTGACCCAGGAGGACCGCTGGCCGTCGACGCGTTCCCGGGTCTCGGCGGCAAGGGGGTGGTCCGGGTGAGCGGCGAGCCAGAGCTCCGTGTCGTGGCGGTAGCCGGACTCGAACTCCTCCCACTCCTCACTGCTCGCCGACTCGATCCAGGCCGGCCGGAAGCCCGACTCGACAGCGAGGTCGACCAGGGGGCCGAGCTCCAGGTGATCGTCCGCACGCGCCCCGGGCCACATCGCCGCGAGTTCCGCCTCCGACGGGAGGCGCTCCCAGAAGCCCTCGCCGAGCACGACACGGCCGCCCGGCCGGACCAGGCGGCGCAGCTCGCGCAGCACGACGCCGGGATCGTACGGCTGCCCCGGGTCGCACAGCGCCTGGCCGGCTCCCAGGCAGAGCACCACGTCCACGGGCCCGCGTGCCGTGCCGAGCGCCGACTCCGCCACGAACTCGACCCGGTCGGCGAGCCCGCGTTCCTTCGCGAGACCCCTGCCCCTGGCCAGGTCTTCGGCGTTGACGTCCAGGCCCACGCCCGTCGCCCCGGGGGCGGACTCCAGGACACGGAGCAGCAGTTCGCCCCAGCCGCAGCCGATGTCGAGGACGGTGGCGGGCGAGGCGGCGGCGAGCCGCGCGACCATGCGCCCGGCGCGGTCCCCGGAAAGCGGCCCGTGGAACGTCAGACTGCCGAGACGCGGGGGAAGATCGGAAGCTGTCATGCGACGGACGGTAGTTCCTCCCGGGCGGCATGCCGAGCGATTTGACAGCGGCCCGTCCGTACCCGGACCTCCGGGCGCGGACGGGCCGTACCGACTCGTCGGCCAGGCACGGGACTCGCCGTGTTCAGCCGGTCGGAGCGCTGTTCTTGACCGTCAGCGGCAGCAGCTTCTTGCCGGTCGGACCGACCTGGATCTCGGTGTCCATCGCCGGGCAGACACCGCAGTCGAAGCACGGGGTCCAGCGGCAGTCGTCGACCTCGGTCTCGTCGAGGGCGTCCTGCCAGTCCTCCCAGAGCCACTCCTTGTCGAGGCCGGAGTCGAGGTGGTCCCAGGGGAGGACCTCCTCGTAGCCGCGCTCGCGGGTGGTGTACCAGTCGACGTCGACGCCGGTCGGCTCCAGGGCCTTGTCGGCGCAGGCCATCCAGCGGTCGTAGGAGAAGTGCTCGCGCCAGCCGTCGAAGCGGCCGCCGTCGTCGTAGACGGCGCGGATGACGGCGCCGAGGCGGCGGTCGCCGCGGGAGAGGAGGCCCTCGACGATGCCGGGCTTGCCGTCGTGGTAGCGGAAGCCGATGGAGCGGCCGTACTTCTTGTCGCCGCGGATCTTGTCGCGGAGCTTCTGGAGGCGGGCGTCGGTCTCCTCGGCGGAGAGCTGCGGGGCCCACTGGAAGGGGGTGTGGGGCTTGGGGACGAAGCCGCCGATCGAGACCGTGCAGCGGATGTCGCCGGAGCCGGAGACCTCGCGGCCCTTGGCGATGACGCGGGTGGCCATGTCGGCGATCTGGAGGACGTCGTCGTCGGTCTCGGTGGGCAGGCCGCACATGAAGTACAGCTTCACCTGGCGCCAGCCGTTGCCGTAGGCCGTGGCGACGGTCCGGATGAGGTCGTCCTCCGAGACCATCTTGTTGATGACCTTGCGGATGCGCTCGGAGCCGCCCTCGGGGGCGAAGGTGAGGCCGGAGCGGCGGCCGTTGCGGGTCAGCTCGTTGGCCAGGTCGATGTTGAAGGCGTCGACGCGGGTGGAGGGGAGGGACAGGCCGATCTTGTCCTCCTCGTACCGGTCGGCGAGGCCCTTGGCGACGTCGGCGATCTCGCTGTGGTCGGCGGAGGAGAGGGAGAGCAGGCCGACCTCTTCGAAGCCGGTGGCCTTCAGACCCTTGTCGACCATCTCGCCGATGCCGGTGATGGAGCGCTCGCGCACCGGGCGGGTGATCATGCCGGCCTGGCAGAAGCGGCAGCCGCGGGTGCAGCCGCGGAAGATCTCCACGGACATGCGCTCGTGGACGGTCTCGGCGAGCGGGACGAGGGGCTGCTTGGGGTAGGGCCACTCGTCGAGGTCCATGACGGTGTGCTTGCTGACCCGCCACGGGACGCCGGAGCGGTTGGGGACGACGCGGGCGATGCGGCCGTCGGGGAGGTACTCGACGTCGTAGAAGCCGGGGACGTAGACGCCGCCGGTCTTGGCCAGGCGCAGGAGGAGTTCCTCGCGGCCGCCGGGGCGGCCCTCGGCCTTCCAGGCGCGGATGATCGCGGTGACTTCCAGGACGGCCTGCTCGCCGTCGCCGATGACGGCGCAGTCGATGAAGTCGGCGATCGGCTCGGGGTTGAAGGCGGCGTGGCCGCCGGCCAGGACGACCGGGTCGTCGATGCCGCGGTCCTTCGCCGCCAGGGGGATGCCCGCCAGGTCCAGGGCGGTGAGCATGTTGGTGTAGCCCAGCTCCGTGGAGAAGGAGAGGCCGAAGACGTCGAAGGCGCCGACCGGGCGGTGGCTGTCGACGGTGAACTGCGGGACGGAGTGCTCCCGCATCAGCTCCTCCAGGTCCGGCCACACGCTGTAGGTGCGCTCGGCGAGGACGCCCTGCTGCTCGTTGAGCACCTCGTAGAGAATCATGACGCCCTGGTTGGGCAGGCCGACCTCGTAGGCGTCGGGGTACATCAGGGCCCAGCGGACGTCGCAGGATTCCCAGTCCTTGACCGTGGAGTTCAGCTCTCCGCCGACGTATTGGATCGGCTTCTGCACATGTGGGAGCAGGGCTTCGAGCTGCGGAAACACGGACTCGGCGGCCTGGGTGGCTTCGGCAGGCATCTCACGGGACCTTTGTGTGCGGACAGGGGGGACCATCCAGCCTAACCCGGCCGGGACGGTCCCCCTTACCGCTCACCGGGCGGGTACCGGGCTACGCCGACATGGGTCTCTGCACGGTGATCGACTGGAGCAGGCCGACCGCTATCCACACGGCGAACATGGAGGAGCCGCCGTAGGAGACGAAGGGCAGGGGCAGGCCGGTGACCGGCATGATGCCGAGCGTCATGCCGACGTTCTCGAAGGTCTGGAAGGCGAACCAGGCGACGATCCCGGCGGCGACGACCGTGCCGTACAGGTCGGGGGTGCCGCGGGCGATCTTGCAGGCGCGCCAGAGGACCACGCCGAGCAGGGCGATGATGAGGCCCGCGCCGAGGAAGCCCAGCTCCTCGCCGGCGACGGTGAAGACGAAGTCGGTCTGCTGTTCGGGGACGAACCGGCCGGTGGTCTGGGAGCCGTGGAAGAGGCCGGAGCCGGTGAGTCCGCCGGAGCCGATGGCGATGCGGGCCTGGTTGGTGTTGTAGCCGACGCCCGCGGGGTCGAGGGCGGGGTTGGCGAAGGCGGCGAAGCGGGCGATCTGGTACTCGTCCAGGATGCCGAGCTGCCACACGGCGAGCGCCCCGGCGGTGCCGGCGCCGAGCAGGCCGAAGATCCAGCGGTTGCTGGCGCCGGAGGCGAGCAGGATGCCGAGCACGATGATGACCATGACCATGACCGACCCGAGGTCGGGCATGAGCATCACGATGAGCATCGGCACGGTGGCCAGGCCCAGGGCCTGGAGCACGGTGCGGTGGTCGGGGTGGGGCCGGTCCCCCGCGTCGACGCGTGCGGCCAGCAGCATCGCCATGCCCAGGATGATGGTGATCTTCACGAACTCCGAGGGCTGGAGGGAGAAGCCGCCGGGGAGCTTGATCCAGGAGTGGGCGCCATTGATGGTCGAGCCGAGCGGGGTGAGCACCAGCAGGATCAGGAAGACCGAGGCGCCGTAGAGGAGCGGCACGGCGGTGCGCAGGGCGCGGTGGCCGAGCCAGACGGTGGCGACCATCAGGGCGAGGCCGATGCCGGTGTTCAGGAGGTGCCGGGTGAGGAAGTAGTACTGGTCGCCCTGGTTGAGTTCGGTGCGGTTGCGGGTCGCGGAGTAGACGAGCAGCGAGCCCATCAGGGACAGCGCCACGGCGGCCAGCAGTATCGGCCAGTCGAGCCGCCGCGCCATGGAGTCCCGGGCGAAGAGGCGGGTCCAGCCGGCCTTCTCGGGTCCGTATCCGGAGACCTGGAAGCTGTTGGCCCCGGTCATGCGCGCGCCCCCCGGCTTCTCGCGTTGCCGCCCCGCCGGGTGCCGCGCCGGGCACCGCGGGCGCCGCCTCGGCGTCGGTGGCGGCGGGTGTCGCGGTTCTGGCCGTTCTGGTTGGGGGTGGTCGCCGGCTGGTCGCCTTCCTCGACGGGGGCGTACTCCTCGTCCGGGGAGGCCTTCTCGTCGGGCTGGAGTTCCTTGACGACGTCCTTGGGCATCTTCGGCGAGAGGATGGTGCCGTCCGTCTTGATCTTCGGGAGGCTCGCCTGCGGCTTGGGCAGCAGGGCCTTCTTCGGGTCGATGTCGCCGTCGTCGGAGACGCCGTACAGCGCGTCGTAGATGTTGCGGACGGCGGGGCCCGAGGCGCCGGAGCCGGTGCCGCCCTGGGAGATCGTCATGACGATCGAGTAGTCCTTGGTGTACGTCGCGAACCAGGACGTGGTCTGCTTGCCGTAGACCTCGGCGGTACCGGTCTTGGCGTGCATCGGGATCTTTTCCTGCGGCCAGCCGACCTGGGCGAACCGCCAGGCGGCGGTGCCCCGGCTGGCGACGCCGGCGAGGGCCTCGTCCATCTTGGCCAGCGTGGTCTTGCTTATGGGCAGCTTGCCGTGCGCCGCGGGCTGGATCTCGCGGACGTTCTTGCCGTCGGGGCTGACGACGGCCTTGCCGATGGTCGGGTCGTAGAGGGTGCCGCCGTTGGAGATGGCCGAGTAGATGGTGGCCATCTGGATGGGGGTGACGAGGGTGTCGCCCTGGCCGATGGAGTAGTTGATGGAGTCACCGGCGCGCATCTTGTTGCCTTCGAGGCAGTTCTCGTACGCGATCTTCTCGACGTAGGAGCCGTCCTTCTTGCCGGACTTGCACCAGGCGTCCTTGTTGGCCTTCCAGTAGTCCTGCTTCCACTGGCGGTCGGGGACGCGGCCGGTGACCTCGTTGGGAAGGTCGACGCCGGTCTTGGCGCCGAGGCCGAACTGGTGGGCGGCCTTGTAGAAGTAGTCGTTGGGGTGCTTGGGGTTCATCCCGCCGTCCTTCTTCCACTCCTGGTGGGACAGGCGGTAGAAGACGGTGTCGCAGGAGAGCTCCAGGGCGCGGCCGATGCTGATCATGCCTTCGTTGGCCGACTCGAAGTTCTTGAAGACCTGGCCGCCGACGTCGTAGGCACTGGAGCAGTCGTAGTTGCCGTCGAAGTCGTAGCCGGCCTCGACCGCGGCGGCCGAGGAGACCACCTTGAAGATGGAGCCGGGGGCCGCCTGGCCCTGGATGGCGCGGTTGAGCAGCGGGTAGTTGGAGTCCTTGCCGGTGAGCTTCTTGTAGTCCTTGGCGGAGATGCCGCCGACCCAGGCGTTGGGGTCGTAGTCGGGGTTGGAGGCCATGGCGACGACCCGGCCGGTCTTGGCCTCCATCACCACGACCGCGCCGGAGTCGGCCTCGTAGGTCCGGTTGGTGTTGCGGTCCATCTCCTTGCGGGCGGCCTTCATCGCCTCGTTCAGCTCGTACTCGGCGACCCGCTGGACGCGGGCGTCGATGCTGGTGACGAGGTTGGAGCCGGGGGTGCCCGCGTCGGACTCGGCCTCGCCGATGACGCGGCCGAGGTTGTCGACCTCGTAGCGGGTGACGCCGGCCTTGCCGCGCAGTGCCTTGTCGTACTGGCGCTCCAGGCCGGAGCGGCCGACCTGGTCGGAGCGCAGGTAGGGCGAGTCGGTGTCCTGGGCCTGCTGCAGTTCCTCGTCGGTGACCGGCGAGAGGTAGCCGAGGACCTGGGCGGTGTTGGACTTGCCGGGGGCGGCGTAGCGGCGTACGGCCATGGGTTCGGCGGTGATGCCGGGGAAGTCCTCGGCACGCTCGCGGATCTGCAGGGCCTGCTTGACGGTGGCCTCGTCGGTGACGGGGATCGGCTGGTAGGGCGAGCCGTTCCAGCAGGGCTGGGGGGTCTCGGCGTCGCAGAGCCGGACCTTGTCGATGACGTCCTGGGGCTTCATGCCGAGGACGCCGGCGAGCTTGGTGAGGACGGCCTTGCCGTCGTCCTTCATCTTCAGCAGGTCGGTGCGGGAGGCGGAGACGACGAGCCGGGTCTCGTTGTCGGCGAGGGCGACGCCGCGGGCGTCCAGGATCGAGCCGCGGGTGGCGGGCTGGACGACCTGCTGGACGTGGTTGCCGGAGGCTTCCTCGGCGTATTCGTCGCCCTGGCGGATCTGGAGGTACCAGAGCCGTCCGCCGAGGGTGGCGAGGAGGGAGAGGACGAGGATCTGGATGACGACGAGCCGGGTCCGGACGCGGGTGCTGCGGCCGGTCTCGGGAATGTTAGTCATGGGCGCAGCCCATCCGGTTGAGGGCGGTGGTGGGCGACGGGAGGGCGGTCACTGCTGCCTCCCCCTGACGAAGTAGGTACTGGTGTGCTGGCAGGCCGTCACAGCCGCTTGACCCCCTTGATGCGTCCGGCGCGGGCCACGCGCGCGCGTGCCGCCTTCGCCCGCAGTCCGTTGCGCTGCCTGCCGATGCGCAGGCCGGTGCCTCCGGAGAGCCAGCCGGAGGAGATGTCGGGGCTCTGGGCGGCGGAGTTGGTGTCGGCCAGCGGGTCGTGTTCGGCGCGCCGGGCGAGCGCCATGATGCCGGGGACGACGAAGGGCGCGAGCAGCAGGTCGTACAGGGCGGCCGTGAACAGCAGGCTGGGCAGGCCGACGTGGCGGGCGGCGGTGTCGCCGACGAGGGAACCGACGCCGGCGTAGAGCAGGGTGGTGCCGATGGCGGCGGCGACCACGACGACCATGGGGCCGGTGGCCGAGCGGAGCCGTCCGTTGTCCGGTCTGGCGAGACCGGCGAGGTAGCCGATGACGCAGAGCACGAGGGCGTAGCGGCCGGCGGCGTGGTCGGCGGGCGGCGCGAGGTCGGCGAGGAGTCCGGCGCCGAAGCCGACGAGGGCGCCGCCGACGTGGCCGTAGACCAGGGCGAGGCCGAGGACGGTGAGCAGCAGCAGGTCGGGGACGGCGCCGGGCAGGTGGAGGCGGGCGAGGACGCTGACCTGGATCACCAGGGCGACGACGACCAGGGCGACGGACAGCAGGATCCGGTTGACGCGCATGGGGTGAAGGCTCCTACGGTTCGGGCTGCTCGTTCTGCTGCTCTGTCTGGTCGTTCTGACCGGTCGCGTCGTTCTGCCCGGCCTCGTCGTTCTGGGCCTGGCCCTCCGGGTCGGCCCCGGGGGTGACGGTGACCGTCACGGTCGGCGTGGGCTTCGGCTGCTTCTTCTCCGGGAGCACCGTGTCGCGCGGGTCCTTCGCCGGGGCCTGGACGACGACGCCGACGATGTCGAGCTTGGTGAAGCTGACGAACGGCGTGACGTCGAGGATGCGGGTGAGGTCGCCGCCGTTGGGGTCGACACGGGTGATGGTGCCGACGGGCACGCCCGGCACGAACGGCTTGTCGGCCTGGGAGCCGAAGGTGACGAGGCGGTCGCCCTTCTTGACGTCGGCCTTGCCGTTGAGGAGCTCGACGCGCAGCGGGCGGCTGCCCTGCCCGGAGGCGAAGCCGAGTTCGTCGCCGGACTCCATCCGGGTGCCGACGGTGAAGTCCGGGTCGTTGGCGAGCAGCACGGTGGCGGTGTTGGGGCCGACGGTGGTCACGCGTCCGACGAGGCCGTCGCCGTTGAGGACGGTCATGTCGCGCTTGATGCCGTCGTTGGCGCCGGCGTCGATGGTGATGGTCCAGGAGAACCCCTGGGCCGCTCCTATGGCGATGACCTGGGCGCCCTTGATGCCGTACTGCCCGGCCCCGGCGAGTCCGAGCATCTTGTCGAACTGCTTCAGCCGGCTGCGGCCGCGCTCGTCGCTGCCGAGCTTCGCCTTGAGGGCCGCGTTCTCCGTCTCCAGCCGGGAGAGCCGGTCGTGCCGGTCGCCGGAGTCGCGGATCGCGGAGACCGCGTTGCCGACCGGGTCGACCGCGGAGGAGACCCCGTTCTCGATCGGACCGAAGACGTTGGCCGCGGCCTGCCGGGCACCGTCGACCGGTGAGTCCTCCCCGCCGCGGATGTCCACCGTGATCAGTGCGAACGCGATGGCGATCAGCAGCACCAGGAGCAGCCGGCTCTCTTTCGTGTCCCTCACGTGCGGCGGCCGTGCCTTCCTCGTCGAAATTCGGGAATCTCGGAATGTACGTGGCGGTGTTCAGGAATTCAGCTGATGCGGTACGTCGGGCACTTCACGCGCATCCGGTACCGGAACCCTCTATATCAACGATCCGCCGCACGAGAGGAGATCGTCTCGTACGGCGGAACCGAAGTGTGACGTCATCTGCGGGGCGAGGCGTCCAGCACCTGCTGGAGTGCCTCGAACTCCTCGACGCACTTGCCGCTGCCGAGCGCCACGCTGTCCAGCGGGTCCTCGGCGATGTGGATCGGCATCCCGGTCTCCCGGCGCAGCCGTTCGTCGAGCCCGCGCAGCAGCGCACCGCCGCCGGTCAGGACGATGCCCCGGTCCATGATGTCGCCGGACAGCTCCGGCGGACACTTGTCGAGGGTCGTCTTGACGGCGTCGACGATGGCGTTGACCGGCTCCTCGATCGCCTTGCGCACTTCGGCGGCGGAGATGACGACGGTCTTGGGCAGCCCGGAGACGAGGTCCCGGCCACGGATTTCGGTGTGCTCGTCGGAGTCGAGGTCGTACGCAGAACCGATCGTGATCTTGATCTGTTCGGCCGTGCGCTCACCCAGCAGAAGGCTGTACTCCTTCTTCACGTGCTGGATGATCGCGTTGTCCAGCTCATCACCCGCGACGCGGATGGACTGGGCCGTGACGATGCCGCCGAGCGAGATGACCGCGACCTCCGTGGTGCCGCCGCCGATGTCCACCACCATGTTGCCCGTGGCCTCGTGGACCGGCAGGCCGGAGCCGATGGCCGCGGCCATGGGCTCCTCGATGATGTGCACCTGCCGGGCGCCGGCCTGGGACGACGCCTCGATGACGGCGCGGCGCTCGACGCCGGTGATGCCCGAGGGCACACAGACGACGACCCGCGGACGAGCCAGATAACGCCGCTTGTGGATCTTCAGGATGAAGTAGCGGAGCATCCGCTCGGTGATCTCGAAGTCGGCGATGACGCCGTCCTTCAGCGGGCGCACGGCCACGATGTTGCCGGGTGTGCGCCCGATCATCTTCTTCGCTTCGGCGCCGACCGCGAGGATGCCACCGGTGTTGGTGTTGATCGCGACGACGGACGGCTCGTTGAGTACGATCCCGCGACCCCTGACGTACACCAGCGTGTTGGCGGTCCCGAGGTCGACAGCCATGTCACGGCCGATGAACGACATTGAGTTCCCCATCAGGATTCGACTGGCCTTCCCAGGAGCTTTTGAGGGCTTTTCAGGTCGGCGAAGTGGGTGCAGTGACGCGTGGAGGCTTCCATCGTAGACGCGCTTTCGCGAACACTGCGCGAGGGTCTCCGCCATTGTCAGCAGATGGCGCACCGCCTCGCTTGTGGAGACGGGCCAACGGTGGGATCCGTTCCCCCGATCAGGCGCGCATATGCCACAGGGCGGTCGCTTTCGCGCGACCGCCCCGGCTCCGCCCGGTCCATTCGACTGACATGGTGTCAGAAAAAAGGCGCTCCCGGCGTGTCCCGAAGGAGGATCAGACCCGGCCCGGGAAGAAGATCTTCAGCTCACGCTCGGCGGACTCCTCGGAGTCGGAGGCGTGGATCAGGTTCTCGCGGACGATCACACCGTAGTCCCCGCGGATGGAGCCCGGGGCGGCGGCGATCGGGTCGGTCGGACCGGCCAGCGCGCGCACGCCCTCGATGACCCGCTCACCCTCCACGACCATCGCCACGACCGGCCCGGACGCCATGAACTCGACCAGCGGCTCGTAGAACGGCTTGCCCTTGTGCTCGCCGTAGTGCTGCTCCAGCGTCTCGGTGTCCAGGGTGCGCAGTTCCAGCGCGGTGATCTGCCAGCCGGCCTTGCGCTCGATACGGCTGATGATCTCGCCGGTCAGGCCACGACGGACGGCGTCGGGCTTGAGGAGGACGAGGCTGCGCTGGGTCACGAGGGGCTCCCTTGGAGATGTGCGGTCGTGCGGGTGATGAATGAGGTTACCGGGCGTGTCGCGGCGCCCGTAACGCAGCGTCAGGCCCACCGGGTCCGTCGGCCGGGTCGCGCCCCTCAGGCGGGGTCGGGCGCGGAGGCCTCGGCCTGGGCGGCGAACCTCGCCTTCGCCTCGTCGATCTTCCGCCCGTAGTGCACGGAGGCCCACCACAGGGCGGCGAAGACCGCACCGAGGAAGAACATGGTCGGCACCACGAAGCCGGCGGCGATCAGCGCGACCTGCAGCGCCCAGCCGAGGGCGACCCCGCCGGGCCGGGTGATGACCCCGCACAGCAGCACGCTGAGGACCATGGCGATGCCGCTGACCGTCCACACCGTCCCCACCGACAGGTCCGGGTCCTTCATGGCGACCAGTCCGGCGAAGCCGATCACGAAGAACTCGCCGATCAGAGTCGAAGCACAGAGCGTACGCACGGTTTCTCAGCCCCTCCTCAGGAGCAGTCGGGCCTCGCCGACGGTGATGACGGAACCGGTGACGAGCACACCGCCGCCCGCGAACTCGCCCTCCTCCTCGGCCAGCGTGATCGCGGCCTCCAGGGCGTCCGGCAGCCGCGGCTCGACCTGGACGCGGTCGTCGCCGAAGACCTCCACGGCGATCGCGGCCAGCTCGTCGGCGTCCATCGCGCGGTGGCTGGAGTTCTGGGTGACGACGACCTCGGCGAAGACCGGCTCGAAGGCTTCGAGGAGCCCCCGCACGTTCTTGTCGCCGCTGGCGCCGACCACACCGATCAGCCGGCTGAACTGGAACGCCTCCCCCACCGCCTCGGCGGTGACCCGGGCGCCGGCCGGGTTGTGCGCGGCGTCGAGGACCACGGTCGGCGAGCGCCGCACCACCTCCATCCGCCCCGGCGAGGCGACGGAGGCGAAGGCCTTGCGGACGGTGTCGACGTCCAGCGGCTCGGGACGCTGCGCGCCGACGCCGAAGAACGCCTCGACGGCGGCCAGCGCGACGGCCGCGTTGTGCGCCTGGTGGGCGCCGTGCAGCGGCAGGTAGACCTCGGTGTACTCGCCGCCGAGCCCGCGCAGGGTGACCAGCTGCCCGCCGACGGCGACCTCGCGGGCGACGACGCCGAACTCCAGCCCCTCGCGGGCCACGGTGGCGTTGACGTCGACGGCCTTCTTCAGCATCACCTGCGCCGCGTCCACCGGCTGCTGGGCCAGGATGACGGTGGCGTCCTGCTTGACGATGCCGGCCTTCTCGACCGCGATCTCGCCGGGCGTCTCGCCGAGCCGGTCGGTGTGGTCCAGGTCGATGGGGGTGACGACGGCGACGTCCCCGTCGATGACGTTGGTGGCGTCCCAGGAGCCGCCCATCCCGACCTCGACGACGGCCACGTCCACGGGCGCGTCGGCGAAGGCGGCGTACGCCATGCCGGTCAGCACCTCGAAGAACGACAGCCGGTACTCCTGCCGGGCGTCGACCATCTCGACGTACGGCTTGATGTCGTCGTACGTCTCGATGAACCGCTCGGCGGAGATCGGCGCCCCGTCCAGGCTGATCCGCTCGGTGATCGACTGCACGTGCGGCGAGGTGTACCGCCCGGTGCGCAGCTCGAAGGCGCCGAGCAGGGCCTCGATCATGCGGGCGGTGGAGGTCTTGCCGTTGGTCCCGGTGATGTGGATGGAGGGGTACGAGCGCTGCGGCTCGCCCAGCACGTCCATCAGCGCGGCGATCCGGCTGACGGACGGCTCCAGCTTGGTCTCGCCCCAGCGGGTCGCCAGCTCCGTCTCGACGGCACGCAGCGCCGCGTCCACCTCGGGGTCCTCCGGGCGCCCGGGGACGTCGGCCTCCGGGGGGCCGCCCTGGGTGCGCAGGGTGCGGCTGCCGGCCTCGATGACGGCGAGGTCGGGGTCGCGGGTGGTCTCCGCGTCGATGATCTCGTCGAAGGAGTCGAGGGGGCCGGAGGGGTCGGGCTGGTCGTTCTCGCCGGGGTTGTCGCT
Source organism: Streptomyces sp. MH60 (assembly GCF_002939385.1). Classification (GTDB taxonomy): domain Bacteria; phylum Actinomycetota; class Actinomycetes; order Streptomycetales; family Streptomycetaceae; genus Streptomyces. Next base: position 14,614 of record NZ_MULI01000030.1, read on the forward strand.
CACGGGGACCAGTCTACGTACCCGCTTTCCGCGGGCAGTCGTGCCCGCCGCCGCGGGCAGTCGTGCCGCTGGGGCGGGCAGTCGTGCCGCTGAGGCGGCACGGGTGGGCGCGGCGGCACCCGGTGAGCGCCGGGGGCTGCGCGACCCGCCCCTCGGCGCCCACGGAGTGGGGTGGCATCGGTCCGACGGCGCGTGCGGCGCCGTCGTGGCGGGTCGCGCAGTTCCCCGCGCCCCTGGGTGGGCTACGCCGTCGGCAGCTTCTCGAGCTGGGCGGTGATGCGGGCGATGTCCTCGTCCGCCTTGGTCAGGCGGCCCCGGATCTTGTCCACGACGTGGTCCGGCGCCTTGGCGAGGAACGCCTCGTTGCCGAGCTTGGCGTTCGCCTGGGCCTTCTCCTTCTCCGCCGCCGCCAGGTCCTTCGTCAGCCGCTTGCGCTCCGCGGCGAAGTCGATGACGCCGGAGAGGTCGAGGGCCACCTCGACGCCCGCCACCGGCAGCGTCGCCGTCGCCGTGAACGACTCGCCCTCCGGCTGGAGCCGCAGCAGCTGCCGGACGGCCGCCTCGTGCGCCGCGAGCGCGCTGCCGGTCAGGGTCAGCCGGGCCGGGACCCGCTGGCCGGGCTGGAGCCCCTGGTCGGCACGGAAGCGCCGGACCTCGGTGATCACCGACTGGACGGTCTCGATCTCCCGCTCGGCCTCCGCGTCCCGGAAGCCGGAGTCCTGCGGCCACTCGGCGATGACGACCGACTCGCCACCGGTGAGGGTGGTCCACAGCGTCTCGGTGACGAAGGGGACGACCGGGTGGAGGAGGCGCAGCGTGACGTCCAGGACCTCGCCCAGGACGCGCTTGGAGACCTCGGCCGCCTCGCCGCCCGCCTGGAACGTGGTCTTGGACAGCTCGACGTACCAGTCGAAGACCTCGTCCCAGGCGAAGTGGAACAGCGCGTCGGAGAGCTTCGCGAACTGGTAGTCCTCGTAGTACGCGTCGACCTCGGCGACCACCGAGTTCAGCCGGGACAGGATCCACCGGTCGGTCGAGGACATCCTCGACGCGTCCGGCAGCGGGCCGTCCACCGTCGCGCCGTTCATCAGCGCGAAGCGGGTGGCGTTCCAGATCTTGTTGGCGAAGTTCCGCGAGCCCTGGACCCAGTCCTCGCCGATCGGGACGTCGACGCCCGGGTTGGCGCCGCGCGCGAGGGTGAAGCGGAGGGCGTCGGAGCCGTACTTGTCCATCCAGTCCAGCGGGTTCACGACGTTCCCGAAGGACTTGGACATCTTCTTGCCGTTCTGGTCACGGACCATGCCGTGCAGGGCGATGGTGTGGAACGGCGGGGTGCCGTCCATCGCGTAGAGGCCGAACATCATCATCCGGGCGACCCAGAAGAAGAGGATGTCGTAGCCGGTGACCAGGACGGAGTTCGGGTAGAACTTCGCGAGCGACTCGGTCTGCTCGGGCCAGCCGAGCGTGGAGAACGGCCACAGGCCGGAGGAGAACCAGGTGTCCAGGACGTCGGAGTCCTGGTACCAGCCCTCGCCGCTCGGCGGCTCCTCGTCGGGTCCGACGCAGACGACCTCGCCGTCCGGGCCGTACCAGACCGGGATGCGGTGGCCCCACCAGAGCTGGCGCGAGATGCACCAGTCGTGGAGGTTGTCGACCCAGTCGAAGTACCGCTTCTCCATCTCCTGCGGGTGGATCTTGACCTTGCCGTCGCGGACCGCGTCACCGGCGGCCTTCGCCAGCGGGCCGACCTTGACCCACCACTGCATGGACAGGCGCGGCTCGATGGTGGTCTTGCAGCGCGAGCAGTGGCCGACGGAGTGGACGTAGGGCCGCTTCTCGGCGACGATCCGGCCCTCGGCGCGCAGCGCGGCGACGATGGCGGAGCGGGCCTCAAGGCGGTCCAGGCCCTGGAAGGGGCCGTGGGCGGTGATGACGGCGTGCTCGTCCATGACCGCGATGGCGGGCAGGTCGTGGCGCCGGCCGATCTCGAAGTCGTTCGGGTCGTGGGCGGGCGTCACCTTGACGGCGCCGGTGCCGAACTCGGGGTCGACGTGCTCGTCGGCGACGACCGGGATGGAGCGGTCGGTCAGCGGCAGCTTGATCTGCTTGCCGACCAGGTGCTGGTACCGCTCGTCCTCGGGGTGGACGGCGACGGCGGTGTCGCCGAGCATGGTCTCCGCGCGGGTGGTGGCGACGACGATGGTCTCGTCGCCCTCCCCGTACTTCATGGAGACCAGCTCGCCGTCGTCGTCCTGGTACTCGACCTCGATGTCGGAGATCGCGGTCAGACAGCGCGGGCACCAGTTGATGATGCGCTCGGCGCGGTAGATCAGCTCGTCGTCGTAGAGCCGCTTGAAGATGGTCTGGACGGCCTGGGACAGGCCCTCGTCCATCGTGAAGCGCTCACGCGACCAGGCGACGGCGTCGCCGAGGCGGCGCATCTGGCCGGAAATCTGCCCGCCGGACTCGCTCTTCCACTGCCAGACGCGCTCGACGAAGGCCTCCCGGCCGAGGTCGTGCCGGGACTTGCCCTCCTTGCCCAGCTCCCGCTCGACGACGTTCTGCGTGGCGATGCCGGCGTGGTCCATGCCGGGCTGCCACAGCGTCTCGTAGCCCTGCATGCGCTTGCGGCGGGTCAGGGCGTCGATGAGCGTGTGCTCGAAGGCGTGCCCGAGGTGCAGGCTGCCCGTGACGTTCGGCGGCGGGATGACGACGGTGTACGGCGGCTTCCCGCTCTTCGCGTCGGCCTCGAAGTAACCCCGTTCTACCCAGCGCTCGTACAGCTGCCCCTCTACCTCGGCCGGCGTGTACTGGGTCGGCAGTTCGGTGCTGGGTGCGGGCTGCGGCTGCTGAGAGTTCTCGGTCACGGGGGTCAGTTTACGGGCGTCACTGCCCTGTCCCGAAACCCGTTTCGTTTGTAACGGTGCGGCCCCCGGTGACCTGCGCACGCCATGCCTGAGTCAGGATGTCAGCACCACGTAAAGCATCTGAGGGGGAACCCAGGAATGAGTCACAACCAGCCGGGCCCGTACGGCGGGCAGCCCCAGCAGCCCGGACCGTACGGCCAGCCGGGGCCGTACGGCCAGCAGCCGCCGCAGGCCCCCCAGCCCGGCTACGGCTACCCCCAGCAGACGCCTCCCCCGCAGCCGGGTTACGGCTACCCCCAGCAGCCCCAGCAGGGCGGCGTCCCGCCGCAGGCTCCGCCCTACGGCCAGCAGCCCGCGTACGGTCAGCAGCCCCCGTACGGCCAGCAGCCGCCCTACGGCCAGCAGCCGTACGGCATGCCGCAGCCCCCGGCGCCGGGCGGCGGCGGCAAGAAGAAGGCCGGTCTGATCATCGGCGCGGTCGCCGTCGTGGCGGCGATCGGCGTGGGGGCCTACTTCGTGATCGGCGGGGGCGGCGGCGCGGGCGGCCTGGAGGACGACGGCGCCCACAAGCTGACGACTCCGGCGACGGTACTCACCGATTACAAGCGCGCCAGCGACGAGGCCGCCGAGACCGACTCGGACACGGTCAAGGACCTTGAGAAGAGTGGCGTCAAGGACGGCACGAGCGTGACCGGGTTCTACACCACCGCGGACCTCACCGGGTACGACCCTTCGGACCCGAGCACTGCCCCGGACCCCAGTGAAATGGCGACCGCCAAGGGCATCACCTACATCGGCGCGTACGGGAAGATCTCGGACCCGGAGGCGGTACTCGACAAGTTCTTCGCCGAGTTCAAGAAGGAGTCCGAGGAGAACGCGTCTTCCTCCTCCGAGACAGGAGGCGGCGGCAAGGCCGTGGGCGAACCCGAGTCGGTCGACATCGACGGCGCGGTCATGAAGTGCCAGGGCGTGGAGGGCACCAACCCGGTCTCCAAGAAGAAGAAGACCGACTGGATCTGTGCCTGGGCCGACTACAGCACGATCGCCCTGATCTCCCCGGGTGACGCCACCAAGGGTGTGACGAAGGACGTCGCCGTCGACATCACCACCAAGCTCCGCAAGGAGATCCGCGTCAAGGCCTGACGCCGAGCGACAACGTGGAAGGGGCCCGGTCGATGCGACCGGGCCCCTTCCACGTGTGCTCGTACGGTGCGGCTACGCCGTCTTCTGCTCACCCGGGCCGCGCCCCCGCGAATCCCGGGGGATCAGCGTCGGGTTGACGTTGGAGAGGACCACGTCGGCGGTGATGACGACGCGGGCGACGTCCTTGCGGGACGGGACCTCGTACATCACGCCCTGGAGGACTTCCTCCATGATGGCCCGCAGGCCGCGCGCGCCGGTCTGGCGGAGGATGGCCTGGTCGGCGATGGCCTCCAGGGCCTCGCGCTCGAAGTCCAGCTCGACGCCGTCGAGTTCGAAGAGGCGCTCGTACTGCTTGACGAGGGCGTTGCGCGGCTCGACCAGGATCTGGAGGAGCGCCTCGCGGTCGAGGTTGTGCACCGAGGTGATGACCGGGAGCCGGCCGATGAACTCGGGGATCATGCCGAACTTGACCAGGTCCTCCGGCATGACCTGCTCGAACTGGTCCTTGGACTCGATCTCCCGCTTGGAGCGGATCTGCGCGCCGAAGCCGATGCCCTTGGCGCCCGCCCGGCCCTCGATGATCTTCTCCAGGCCCGCGAAGGCACCGCCCACGATGAACAGCACGTTCGTCGTGTCGATCTGGATGAACTCCTGGTGCGGGTGCTTGCGCCCGCCCTGCGGCGGGACGGAGGCCGTGGTGCCCTCCAGGATCTTCAGCAGGGCCTGCTGGACGCCCTCGCCGGACACGTCGCGCGTGATGGAGGGGTTTTCACTCTTCCTCGCGACCTTGTCGATCTCGTCGATGTAGATGATCCCGGTCTCGGCCTTCTTGACGTCGTAGTCCGCGGCCTGGATCAGCTTGAGCAGGATGTTCTCGACGTCCTCGCCGACGTACCCCGCCTCGGTGAGCGCCGTGGCGTCGGCGATCGCGAAGGGCACGTTCAGCATGCGGGCGAGGGTCTGGGCGAGGAGGGTCTTGCCGGAGCCCGTGGGGCCCAGCAGGAGGATGTTGGACTTCGCCAACTCGATGGCGTCCTCGCGCCCTTGGGCGCCGCCGTTCTCGCCGGCCTGGACCCGCTTGTAGTGGTTGTACACCGCGACGGAGAGGGCCTTCTTGGCCGCTTCCTGCCCGACCACGTAGCTCTCGAGGAACTCGTAGATCTCGCGGGGCTTCGGAAGCTCCTCCCAGCGCACCTCGCTGGTCTCGGCCAGCTCCTCCTCGATGATCTCGTTGCAGAGGTCGATGCACTCGTCGCAGATGTACACACCGGGCCCTGCGATGAGCTTCTTGACCTGCTTCTGGCTCTTCCCGCAGAACGAGCACTTGAGCAGATCGCCGCCGTCACCGATGCGTGCCACGGTGTGCTTCCCCTTCGCCTGGGAGACTCCCGGACGTCGACGTCACGTCAACGGCGGGCGGACTCCTGGTGCTGCCTTATGTCCGACGGTACCTTGCCGGGCCCCTCGTCCGGGCCCCCCTTGGCACGGTTCCCTTTGACGTGAATCGCGTCAAACCGTGCCAAGGAGCGGCAGACGATACAGCCTCCCGCCTAGCGGAGAGAGGAGTTGTCCATCTTCCGGGTGGTGATGATCTGGTCGATCAGGCCGTAGCTCAGCGCGTCCTCGGCCGTGAGGATCTTGTCGCGCTCGATGTCCTCGCGGATCTTCTCGACCGGCGTGGTGGAGTGCTTGGCCAGCATCTCCTCCAGCTGCGAGCGCATCCGGAGGATCTCGTTGGCGGCGATCTCCAGGTCGGAGACCTGACCGCGGCCGGTCTCGCTGTAGGGCTGGTGGATCAGGACGCGGGCGTTCGGCAGCGCCATGCGCTTGCCCGGCGTACCGGCGGCCAGCAGGACGGCGGCGGCGGAGGCGGCCTGGCCCATGCAGACCGTCTGGACGTCCGGCTTCACGTACTGCATCGTGTCGTAGATGGCCGTGAGCGCGGTGAAGGAGCCGCCGGGGCTGTTGATGTAGACCGAGATGTCCCGGTCGGGGTCCATCGACTCCAGGCACAGCAGCTGCGCCATGACGTCGTTGGCCGAGGCGTCGTCGATCTGGACGCCGAGGAAGATCACCCGCTCCTCGAAGAGCTTCGCGTACGGGTCGTACTCGCGCACGCCCTGCGAGGTGCGCTCGACGAAGCGCGGGATGACGTAGCGGGACTCGGCCTGCGGGCCCGTGTAGCGGCCCTGGGAGGCGGCGCCCATGTCCTGCGTGGCGTTCATGCGGTCGTACAGGCCGCTGCCGGGGAAGTCGTTCACAGTGTCTCCTGTAAAGGGGCTGAGGCGGTCGGCTCGGGGCGGAGGATGGCTCAGGCGCCCGTGCCGCCGCCGCCCGGCATGCCGGCGGCCGTGGCGATGACGTCGTCGATGAGGCCGTACTCCTTGGCCTCGAAGGCGTCGAACCAGCGGTCGCGGTCCGAGTCGCGGGTGATCTGCTCGATCGTCTGGCCGGTGTGCTGGGAGGTCAGCTCGGCCATGCGCTTCTTGGTGTGCAGCAGCCGCTCGGCGTGGATCTTGATGTCCGAGGCCGAACCGGCGAGGCCGGCGGAGGGCTGGTGGATCAGGATCTCGGCGTTCGGCAGCGCGAAGCGCTTGCCGGGGGTGCCCGCGCTGAGCAGGAACTGCCCCATGGAGGCCGCGAGACCCATCGCGATCGTCACCACGTCGTTCTTGATGTACTGCATGGTGTCGTAGATCGCCATACCGGCCGTGATCGAACCGCCCGGGCTGTTGATGTACAGGAAGATGTCCTTGTCCGGGTCGGAGGCAAGGAGCAGCAGCTGTGCGGTGATCTTGTTCGCGATGTCGTCGTCGACCGGCTGGCCGAGGAAGATGATCCGCTCGCCGAGCAGTCGGTTGTAGACCTGGTCGCCGAGGCCGCCACCGATAGAGGGCTCGCCGGCGGCTGAGGGCATCAGATTCGTCACGTATCCACCTGCTCGTCTTACGACGGCGCCGGGCCGTCTCACGTTTCCCTGCGGGGCTGGAGCCGCTTTCGGGGACTCCCCTGCCCTCGTATTCATGGACCCTAACGCGGTGACCGTGCGGTGCCATCCCGGTTCTGCGGGTGTTCGCCGGGGGCGTAGCGACGTGACGGTGTCCGTCCGTCTCCCCGTGCGGTCCGTTGTGGTTGCTCGCGCCCAAGCGGCGGAGCCGCACATCGACACAGCCCCGCGCCCCCTGGCCGGCCGCCCGGCCGTATGACGAACGGGCCCCGGCACTGGTGTCCGGGGCCCGTTCTGCGTCCGTCCGGGGAGACGCGAGGGGGATCAGCCCTCGGTCTTCTCCTCGGCCTTGTCGTCGGCCTTCTCGGCGTCGGTGGACTCGGCGGCGGCCTCGGTGGCCTCCGTCTCCTCGTCCTCCTCGTCGTCGAGGTCGACGATCTCGCCGTTGGTGTCCTTGACCGTGGCCTTCTCGACCACGGCGGCCAGGGCCTTGCCGCGGGCGACCTCGCCGACGAGGAGCGGGACCTGGCCCTGCTCGACGACGGCCTGGGCGAACTGGTCGGGGGACATGCCGGAGGAGGCGGCGCGGCGCATGAGGTGCTCGGTCAGCTCTTCCTGGCTGACGTTGAGCTTCTCCTGCTTGACCAGCTCGTCGAGGACGAACTGGGTCTTGATGCCCTTGACCGCGGCCTCGCGGGTCTCGGTCTCGAACTCCTCGGCGGTCTTGCCCTGGAGCTCCAGGTACTTCTCGAGGTCGAGGCCCATCTGGCCGAGCTGGTGGTGCTCGAGGTTGTGCTTGCGGGTGTTGATCTCGTCCTCGAGGAGCTTCTCGGGGACCGGGACCTCGACCAGCTCGAGCAGCTTGTCCAGGACGCGCTCCTGGGCCTGCGTGGCCTGGTCGTACTGCTTCATGTTGGCCAGGCGCTTGCGGCTGTCGGCCTGCAGCTCCTCCAGCGTGTCGAACTCCGACGCCAGCTGCGCGAAGTCGTCGTCCAGCTCGGGCAGCTCGCGCGCGGCGACCTGGGTGACCTTGACGGTGACCTCGGCCTCCTTGCCGGCCGCCGAGCCGCCCTTGAGCTCGGAGGTGAAGGTGGCCTCGCCACCGGCCTCCAGGCCCTTCACGGCGTCGTCGATGCCGTCCAGCAGCTCGCCGGATCCGATGGTGTAGGACACACCGTCGGCGACGCCGTCCTCGAGGACCTCGCCGTCGACCTTGGCCTGCAGGTCGATGGTGATCACGTCGCCGTCGGCGGCGGCGCGCTCGACCGGGGACGTGGAGGCGAAGCGCTCGCGCAGCTGCTCCACCGACTTCTCGACGTCCTCGTCGCTGACCTCGACGGCGTCGACCTCGACCTCGATGCCGGAGTAGTCCGGGATCTCGATGGAGGGACGGATGTCGACCTCGGCGGTGAAGTTCAGCGTTTCGCCGTCCTTCAGCTCCGTGATGTCGACCTCGGGCTGGCCGAGCGGGTTCAGCTCGGCCTCGTTGACCGCGTCGGTGTAGAACTTCGGAAGCGCGTCGTTGACCGCCTCCTCCAGAACCGCACCGCGGCCGAACCGCTGGTCGATGACCCGGGCCGGGATCTTGCCCTTGCGGAAGCCCTTCACCGTGACCTGCTGGTTGATCTTCTTGTACGCCGCGTCGAGGCTGTCCTTGAGCTCCTCGAAGGGCACCTCGACAGTGAGCCGAACCCGGGTCGGGTTCAGGGTCTCCACGGCGCTCTTCACGGTTCGGTCTCCTTGGTGGCTGACTTCTTGGGTTCTGCCGGAACCAGAGAGTGTCCGGCAAATTTCGCCGCCCGGAGACTTCAGACGCTGATGACACACGGGCGTGCAGCTTGCATAGTAACGGCAGCGACTACACGGCCCAAAAGGCGATCACTCGGTGGATCACCCGGTGGATCACTCGGCGGATCGGTCGGTGGTCGGGGTGGCGGGATTTGAACCCACGGCCTTCCGCTCCCAAAGCGGACGCGCTACCAAGCTGCGCCACACCCCGTCTGGTGCGACACGTAGGGTACATGCCGCCAGGCACCGGGGCCGCAGGGTTTCCCGAGCGTCCGTGAAGGTCCGGCACGGACCGGAAGGGGTGTGCGGTGAGGGGCGACGACCCGCTACGATGCGTGCAGTGCCGCGGTCACCGACCCGCGGCGCGTGCTGTGCGGGCGTAGCTCAATGGTAGAGCCCCAGTCTTCCAAACTGGCTACGCGGGTTCGATTCCCGTCGCCCGCTCCGAGAGGCCTCCGGCCCGGTCCCCCAGGGGATCGGGCCGGAGGCCTTTGTGCGGTCCGGGGGCTGCCCGGGACGCACGGGGGCCTGGAAGCGGCGGGCTAGAACTGGATGTCGTTGATCGTCCTCGCTATCGAGTCCAGGAAGCGCTGGATGTCGTCGGCCATGCCGGTCGAGGCCAGGAAGAAGCCGAAGAGGACCGCGACGATCGCCGGCCCCGCCTTGATCGAGCCTCCCCGCAGCAGTACCACCAGGATGATCCCCAAGAGCAGCACCACTGACAGTGAAATGGCCACAACTGATCACACCCTCGGTCGGTCCGCACTCCCGCCCGGAGGTGCGGCACCGCACACCCCCGCCAGAACCATCGTGCCACCAACCGGGCCCCGTCATGCGGCAGGTGACACATCGTCCGGCCGGTTCCGTCGACGGCGTGCTCCCCCGCGCACGCGGGCGCGTCCCACCACCGGGCCCGTACGGAATGTCGACGGGTCACCCGTACGGGGAATTCGAGTCGCTTCGTTTCCATATCCACACAACGCGTTCGCAGATATTTCGAATTGTCACGGCGGACACATCGGCGAGGACATCGGCGGCACATCGGCGGGGACGCCGACAGGGTCATCACAGGGAGATCACAGGATCACCCACGAGGCCCGTAAGGGCATTGAAGCGGACATTCCAGCAGAGTCGCCCGCCGGTCTTATGCGCCGTTTAGTCACGACGTGTCAGGACAAGTGGGGTGCTCCGGCTGGGGCTTGGACACGGGGCGACGCGCCGGGAATGTGGGGGCGGTCACGCGACCGGAGAGGCCGAGTTCCCGAAATACCGGGGTAGTCGAACGGTACTCACACCGTACTCAAGACCCGAAATGCAGGAATGACGTCGAGGGTTTTACGGAATCCCACGGAGAACGCTAGGGTGCCTCAGATGTTCTACGCTGCCTCGTCCCCCACCAGAGCAGCGAGGTCCTGTGACCGCTCGCCGGGTTCTCGGCGGGGGGTTGCATGACTAGCTCGCTGCGACCTCAGGGCGACCGGAAGTCGCCGTCCCCGCCCTCCCCGCCGAGCCGGCAGCGCGACGCGTTCTTCGACAACGCCAAGTACCTGGCGATCGTGCTGGTCGGCGTGGGTCACGCCTGGGGACAGATCCTGGACGGGAACCGGACCGTGGAGACCCTCTACCGGGTCCTGTACACGTTCCACATGCCGGCGTTCATCGTCATCTCCGGCTACTTCTCGCGCAGTTTCGACCTGAGCCCCAAGCGCGTCAAACGGCTGATCACCGGTGTCGCCGTCCCCTACCTCGTCTTCGAGGTCGCCTACACGCTGCACCGCCGCGTCAGCGAGGACCCGCAGAGCGACTTCAGCCTGCTGGACCCCACCTACCTCCTGTGGTTCCTGTGCGCGCTGTTCGTCTGGCGGCTGACCACCCCCATCTGGCAGACGGTCCGTTGGCCGCTCCCGATCGCCCTCGGCATCGCCGCGCTGGCCTCCGTGACGCCCAGCGTGGGCAACGACCTGAACATGCAGCGGGTGCTGCAGTTCCTGCCGTGCTTCGTGCTGGGTCTGGTACTGCGCCCCGAGCACTTCCAGCTGGTGCGGCGCCGCGCGGTGCGGATCCTGTCCGTGCCGGTGGTCGCGGCGGCGCTGGTGATCGCCTGGTGGTCGGTGCCGCGCATGGAGACCGGCTGGTTCTACCGCAACGCCGCCATGCAGGACACGGGCGCCCCCTGGTGGTCCGGGCCCGTCCTGACGCTGGCGCTCTTCGGCTGCTCCGTGGTGCTGACCGCGTGCTTCTTCGCCTGGGTGCCCGGCCGGCGCATGTGGTTCACGGCGCTCGGCGCCGGCACGATCTACGGCTACCTGCTGCACGGCTTCCTGGTGAAGGAGGGCACCTACACGGGCTGGTTCCAGCACTCCTTCCTGGACCAGCCGCTCGGCGAGATCGGGCTCACCGTCCTCGGCGCCGGCGCCGTCACCCTGCTGTGCACCAAGCCCGTCCAGCGGGTGCTGCGTTACGTGGTCGAGCCGAAGATGGACTGGGCCTTCAGGCGGGATCCCGGTGACGCCGCCCGGGGCCGTGAGAAGCGGGAGGGGTCCGGGGTGCGCGACACCGCCGCGGCGCCCGCCGCGCCGAACGGCAGCGGCGAGAAGGTCTCCGTCTAGGACCGGTGGTCACCCCTGGCCGAGAAGTGCCCGCATGCGCGTGTACTTCTCGGCCAGTCGTGTGCGGGTGGCCTCGTCGAGGACGGCCAGCCGCGCGGGGTCGGCGTTGTGCGCCAGGTCCGCCTCCTTGACCAGCCGCGCGCCGGGGGTGGCCAGGATGCGCGCGGCGTACGCCTCGGGCGGCTCCCCCGGCCGCTTGGTGAGGGCCAGGACGATGTCCTTGGTACGACGGCTCAGCGGCGCCTCGTCCAGCCAGCGCTCGGTCAGCGCGTCGTCCTCGACGGCGTCGTGCAGCCAGGCGGCCGCGATCTGCTCGTCGTCGCCGCCGCGCGCCCGTACGCCCTCGGCGACGGCCCGCAGGTGTTCGGCGTACGGCCGGCCCGCCTTGTCGGTCTGTCCGGCGTGGGCGGCGCGGGCGGTGACCTCGACCTCGGCCAGGGAGAGCGGCGGGACGGGCGGTCCGGAGTCGTGGGACGTGGGCGGCATGGGGCCCAGTATGTCGGTGCGGGCCTCAGTCCATGGCCGGCGCGGACTGGGCGGTCGGGCCCTCCCGGCAGATCAGCAGCAGCGCCCGGTCGTCGTTGACGTCCTTGGCCACGGCCTCGATCAGGTGCCAGGCCGCGCCGTGGAAGCCGCCCGCGACATAGCGGTCGGCCTCGCCGGTGAGGCGGTCGATGCCCTCGGCGATGTCCCGCTCGGAGGTCTCCACCAGGCCGTCCGTGAACAGCATCAGCACGTCCCCGGGCCGCAGCGACCCCTTCACCTGGTCGAACTGCGCACCGTCGTACACGCCGAGCAGAGGTCCCTCGGCCGACTTCTCCTCCCAGCGGCCGGTGCCCGCGCTGAGCTGGAGACCCGGCGGATGCCCGGCCGAGTACAGCTCGTAGTCGCCGGAGTCGAGGTCCAGGACGAGGTGGATGGAGGTGGCGAAGCCCTCGTCCCAGTCCTGGCGGAGCAGGTAGCCGTTGGCGGCCGGCAGGAAGGCGTGCGGGGGCAGGCTGCCCAGCAGTCCGCCGAAGGCCCCCGACAGCAGCAGGGCGCGCGAGGCCGCGTCCATGCCCTTGCCGGAGACGTCGGTGAGGACGACCTCCAGCGTCCGGCCGCCGTTGGTGCGGGCCGCGACGACGAAGTCCCCGGAGAAGGACTGCCCGCCCGCCGGGCGCAGCGCCATCTCGCGGTGCCAGCCCTTCGGCAGCTTGGGCAGCTTGCTCTGGACGCGGATGCGTTCGCGCAGGTCGAAGAGCATGGTGCCGCCGCGCCGCCAGGGCACGCCGACCCGGCTGCGGAACTGGGCGACGAGGAGTCCGAAGAAGCCGCAGGCCGCGACCACCAGGACCACACCGGGCGTGACCCGGGAGGGGCCCTCGGTGTACGGGCCGAGCTGCACGGATTCCACGATCAGCGCGGTGGCGGCCGCGGCGTACAGGCCGAGCAGGCTCGCCGGGCGCAGCAGCAGGCCGCCCGCGACGATCGGGATGACCAGCGCGGAGGGCGAGCACCACACCGAGTTGGCCATCGTGGTGGCCGCGATGACGGGGATGGTCAGCAGCAGTCCGGCGAGCGCGATCCAGTCCGAACCGTCGCCGCGGAAGTAGTCGACGGCGGCTCGGCGCACGCCGACGCGGGCCCGGTGCCACTGCTTCTTCCACCGGGCCGCGAACGTCTCGGCCTCCGCGCGCCGCTGTCGTCCTGCTGCCATTAGTTCGGGACCCTATCCATCGAACCGGCCGCTTGGCACGGGAGGTCCTACTTGTCCCCCGTCCGAGGCCGGACTTCACAGTGAACTTCACGAACGGCTCCCGCGCCGCAACCCCGCGGAAATTCCCTCGCCCGTCCCGCGCGGCCCTGATACGCATGCTGCATGGGAAGCTCCACGGATCAAGACGGCGGTGTGAAGACGGAGCCGCGAGTGCTGCGGCGCGACGAGTGGGACAGGTGGTACGGGACGCTGATCCGTGCCTTCAGCGGGGTTCCGGAGCCCGCCGAGACGTTGGCGCTGTACCGGGAGCTGACCCAGGTCGACCGGTCGATCGGTGTCTGGGAGGACGAGGGGGAGGGCGGCGCGTGCGTCGGGACGGCGGGGGCGTTCGCCTTCCGGATGACCGTGCCGGGCGGCGCGCCGGTGCCCGCCGCGGGCGTGACGATGGTGAGCGTCGCGGCCACGCACCGGCGCCGGGGCGTACTGACGTCGATGATGCGGCGGCAGTTGGACGACGTACGGGCCTGGGGCGAGCCGCTGGCCGTGCTGACGGCCTCCGAGCCGGCGATCTACGGCCGGTTCGGGTACGGCGCCGCGACCTTCGGGCTGAGCGCGGAGATCGACACGAGCCGGGTCCGGCTGTCGGTGCCGGCCGGCACGGATGACGTACGGCTGCGGTACGAGGCGCCCGCGGAGGTGCTCGACGCGTGCGAGGCGGTGTACGCGCGGCTGGTGCCGGAGCGGCCCGGGATGCTGGCCCGGCGGCCCGGCTGGGAGCGGCTGGCGCTGCTCGACCCGGAGAGCGGGCGGGACGGCGCCTCGCCCCTGCAGTGCGTGGTCGCCCGGCGGGGCGGCGAGGTCACCGGGTACGCGCGGTTCCGGGTACGGCCGGCCTGGGGGCCCGCGGGTCCCCAGGGCACGGTGGCCCTCGACGACCTGGCCGGCCTCGATCCGGCGACCGAGGCGGCGCTCTGGCGCTTCCTGTACGACATCGACCTGACCTCCACGCTGGCGGTGCGGGGGCGGCCGGTCGACGAGGCGTGGCAGCACCAGGTGTCGGACATCCGGCGGTGCCGGCCGGAGCTGCGGGACGCGCTGTACGTACGGCTGGTGGACGTGGGGGCGGCGCTCGCGGCGCGGACCTACCAGGCGCCGGTGGACGTGGTGTTCGAGGTCGACGACGCCTTCTGCCCCTGGAACGCGGGGCGTTGGCGGCTGAGCGGCGACGCGAAGGGGGCGTCGTGCGAGCGTACGTCGGACGCTGCCGATCTCGCGCTGTCGGTACGGGAGTTGGGGGCGGCGTATCTCGGGGGCGTGCGCCTCGGTTCGCTGGGTGCGGCCGGGCGGGTGCGCGAGGTGCGGGCCGGGGCGCTGGCAGCGGCGTCGGTGGGGTTCGGGTCGGACGTGGCGCCGTGGCTGCCGCACGGGTTCTGAGCGCGGGCGCGGGGGGCTAACGCCGCTGGCAGGTGGGGCACCAGAAGAGGTTGCGGGCGGCCAGGTCGGCGGTGCGGACCGGGCTGCCGCAGAGGTGGCAGGGCTGGTTGGCCCGCCGGTAGACGTAGACCTCGCCGCCGTGGTCGTCGACGCGGGGCGGGCGGCCCATGGCCTCGGGGGTGTGCTCGGGGCGGACGGTGTCGATGCGGTTGTTGCGCACGCCCTCGCGCATGAGGGCGGTGAGGTCCTGCCAGATCGCGTCCCACTCGGCGGGGGTGATGTCCTTGCCGGGGCGGTACGGGTCGATGCCGTGCCGGAAGAGGACCTCGGCGCGGTAGACGTTGCCGACGCCGGCGATGACCTTTTGGTCCATGAGCAGGGCGGCGATGGTGGTGCGGCTGCGGGAGATCCGGCGGTGGGCGGCCGCGGGGTCGGCGTCCGGGCGCAGCGGGTCGGGGCCGAGGCGGTCGTGTATCGCCTGCTTCTCCGGGGGCGTGATCAGGGCGCAGGTGGTGGGGCCGCGGAGGTCGACGTACGCGGTGTCGTTCGCGAGACGGAGGCGGACGGTGTCCGTGGGCGGGGGCGCGGGGGCGGGGCCGAAGGTGACCTTGCCGAAGAGGCCGAGGTGGATGTGGACCCAGGCGGGGGGCTGGGTGGCTGCGCCGAAGCCCAGGAAGAGGTGTTTGCCGTGGGCGTCGGCGGTGGTCAGGACGGTGCCGTCGAGGAGGGCCGCGGAGTCGGCGAACTTGCCCTGGGGGCTGGTGACGTGGACTGCCGTCCGGGCGAAGGCGGCGGTGTAGTCCTGGGCCAGCCGGTGGATCGTGTGCCCCTCTGGCACGGAGGTGTCCTTTCGTTGCCCTTGCCCACGAGTTGCTCCGCGGGGTCTTGGGGTGCCTGCCTTTGCCCACCCGCCCACCCGACTCGGTGGGTCAAGAAGCTCGACTCGGCACGGGGCTCCGCCCCGCACCCCGGCGGGGACTCCGTCCCCTGCACCCCTCCGGGCCCGCTCCCCTGCGCCTCTCCGGGCCCCGCTTACCTGCGCTCCCTGCGCCTCCAGGCCCGCTCCCCCGTGTCCGCCCGCCCTGGAGGGCTCGACCACATCCGACAGGCTCGCGTCCCTGGGCTGGGGCTCCTGGTTGCCGCGGGGTCGGGGGCGCCGCCCCCGGGCTGACGGGCCGGGGGGCGGCGGGGCGGTCGGGGTTGTTACTGCTGGGGGTGGTGGGGCGGGATGGGGGGGAGGTCGCCCGTGGTCTCGTAGGACGTGAGCATGTCGATGCGGCGGATGTGGCGTTCGTCGCCGGAGAACGGGGTGGCGAGGAAGGTCTCGACGAACTTCGTCGCCTCGTCCTGCGTGTGCATCCGGGCGCCGACCGCGACGACGTTGGCGTTGTTGTGCTGGCGGCCCAGCGACGCCGTCTCCTCGCTCCAGGCCAGCGCCGCGCGCACGCCCTTCACCTTGTTCGCCGCGATCTGCTCGCCGTTGCCGGAGCCGCCGATCACGATGCCGAGGGCGTCGGGGTCCGCGGCCGTGCGCTCGGCGGCGCGCAGGCAGAAGGGCGGGTAGTCGTCCTGGGCGTCATAGAGGTGCGGGCCGCAGTCGACGGGCTCGTGGCCCGCCGCCTCGAGCCATTCGACGAGGTGGTTCTTGAGTTCGAAGCCCGCATGGTCCGAGCCGAGATACACGCGCATGCGTCGAGTGTGACACGGGGGGCGAGACGCGGACTCTCGGGGTGGCAGCCATGAGAAGAGCACGTGAAGCTATGGAAGCTCAGGGAAAGCTCAAGTAACGATCCGGATTCAAAGGTTCCCGAATCAGTTCACCTCCGTTTCACTGGTCCGGCTCGTACACCGCTCGTACGGGAAAATGCTCGACCGGCGCAAAGGAAACCCTCCCCCATGACTTCGCAGCCGACCTTGACCAAACCCGAGGAGGAGCCCGCGGGCCCCTCCGGACCCGGGTCCGGGCTTCAGGCCGGGCTCAAGAACCGCCATCTCTCGATGATCGCCATCGGCGGCGTCATCGGGGCCGGGCTGTTCGTGGGCTCCAGTACCGGGATCGCCACCGCGGGACCCGGCATCCTCCTCTCCTACGCCCTCGTCGGCACGCTCGTGGTGCTGGTGATGCGGATGCTCGGGGAGATGTCGGCCGCCAATCCGACCTCCGGATCGTTCTCCGCCCATGCCGACCGGGCGCTCGGGCCCTGGGCCGGGTTCTCCATCGGCTGGCTCTACTGGTTCTTCTGGGTCGTGGTGCTCGCCGTGGAGGCGACGGCCGGGGCGAAGATCCTGGAGGGCTGGATCCCCGCCGTGCCGCAGTGGGGGTGGGCGCTGATCGTGATGGTCGTGCTGACCGCCACCAACCTCGCCTCCGTCGGCTCCTACGGCGAGTTCGAGTTCTGGTTCGCCGGGATCAAGGTCGTCGCCATCGCCGCGTTCATCGTCGTCGGCGGGCTGGCCGTCTTCGGCGTGCTGCCCGGCGTGGACAGCGACCAGGCGGGGCTCGGCAACCTGACGGAACACGGCGGGTTCCTGCCGAACGGGGCCGGGGCCATCCTCACCGGTGTGCTGCTCGTCGTCTTCTCCTTCATGGGCAGCGAGATCCCCACCCTCGCCGCCGGTGAGTCCGAGGACCCGCAGCGGGCCGTCACCAAGGCGACCAACAGCATCATCTGGCGCATCGCCGTCTTCTACCTGGGCTCCATCTTCGTCGTGGTCGCCCTGCTGCCCTGGGACGCGCAGTCGATCGTCGACGAGGGCTCGTACGTCGCCGCGCTGGACTCGCTCGGCATCGCCAACGCCGGTCAGATCATGAACTTCATCGTGCTGACGTCCGTGCTGTCCTGTCTGAACTCCGGGCTCTACACCGCTTCCCGCATGGCCTTCTCGCTCGGTGAGCGCGGTGACGCGCCGCGGGCCTTCGCCCGGACCACCCGGCGCGGGGTGCCGCGGACGGCGATCCTGGTCTCCGTGGTGTTCGGCTTCGTCGCCGTGTTCTTCAACTACGAGTTCCCGGACTCCGTCTTCCTCTTCCTGGTCAACTCCTCCGGTGCCGTGGCCCTCTTCGTGTGGCTGGTGATCTGCTTCTCCCAGCTGCGGCTGCGCCGGATCATCCAGGCCGAGGCGCCGGAGAAGCTGGTGGTGCGGATGTGGCTGTTCCCGTATCTGACCTGGGCCGCCGCCGCCCTGATCGTCTTCGTGCTGGGCTACATGCTGACCGACACCGAGCACGACGGGCGCACCACCGTGCTGCTGTCGCTGCTCGTCGCCGCGCTGGTCCTCGTCGTCGCCTTCGTCAGGCAGCGGCTCGGGGCGGGCACGGCGCGGCGCGGGACGGCCGAGGCCGTCGTCGAGAAGGACTGATCTCGGGCGCGGGTGCCCGACCACGTGAAAGAGGCTCGCGGGGAGCGCTTGCAACGCTCCCCGCGAGCCTCTTGCGTGGGCCCGTCGGCCGCTAGCGCTTGTCGACCAGCTTCCACGCGGCGGGCAGGACGCCCATCGCCAGCGCGGCCTTGAGCGCGTCGCCGATCAGGAACGGGGTGAGGCCGGCCGCGATCGCCGCGGTGAGGGACAGGTCGGCGGCGAAGGCCAGGTAGGGCACGCCGACGGCGTAGATGACCGCCTCGCCGAGCAGCATGGTGCCGGCCGTGCGCAGCACCGAGCGGTCGGCGCCGCGGCGGGCCAGGGCGCCCACGACCGTGACGGCGAGCAGCATGCCGAAGACGTAGCCGAGGGAGGGCGCCGCGGTGCCGGAGCCGCCCTCCGCGAACCACGGCATGCCCGCCATGCCGACCAGGGCGTACAGCGCGAGGGAGAGCAGACCGCGGCGGGCGCCGAGCGTGGTGCCGACGAGCAGTGCCGCGAAGGTCTGGCCGGTCACCGGCACCGGGGAGCCGGGCACGGGCACCGCGATCTGGGCCGCGACGCCGGTGAGCACGGCGCCGCCCGCCACGAGCGCGACGTCCCGGACTCGGGAGGAGGGGATGAGGTCGGCGAGGACCTGCCCGGAGCGGCGGGCGGAAACGGCAGCGGTGCTCATGGGGACTCCGCGGTGGTGTGGACATGTCGGGACACCGCGACGCTATCCCAGCGGCCGGGGCCGATCACCAGCAGCGCCCGACAAAGGCACGTTCGTCGGCTTGGTGGGCTCCCGACAAAGGATGCGGGATACACCCGGACTCGGGTGACACCGGTCACCGAGGGGGTGAGGCGGGCGTCACCAGTATGCGGAACCCCGCATTCGGATGATCACGTTCCGTATCCGGGCCGTCCGTATCGTGGGCGTCCGCTGTCGCCGGGCGGTGCGAGACCGGAAACTGTGGGCGCTTTTGCCCTGCCCCAGTCCCCCACGCATCGGACGAGCCGCTCCATGTCCAACAGCACCACCACCGAGGCGCCCCGGCAGCCGGTGGACTCCTCCCTCTCCCACGGCCTCAAGCAGCGCCATCTGTCGATGATCGCCCTCGGCGGGGTGATCGGCGCCGGGCTGTTCGTCGGCTCGGGCGCCGGTATCGCCGCCGCCGGGCCCTCGATCGTCGTCGCCTACACCCTCTCCGGTCTCCTGGTGATGCTGGTGATGCGGATGCTGGGCGAGATGTCCGCCGCCCATCCGTCCTCCGGTTCCTTCTCCGCGCATGCCGAGCGGGCGATCGGCCCCTGGGCCGGCTTCACCGCGGGCTGGGCGTTCTGGGTGCTGCTGTGCACGGCCGTCGGCCTGGAGGGCATCGGGGCCGCGCAGATCGTGCACGGCTGGCTGCCGGGCACGCCCGAGTGGGCGTGGGTGGCGCTGTTCATGGTGGTGTTCTGCGGGACGAACCTGGCCGCCGTGAAGAACTTCGGCGAGTTCGAGTTCTGGTTCGCCGCGCTCAAGGTCGGCGCGATCTCACTGTTCCTGGTGCTGGGCGTGCTGGCGATCTGCGGCGTCCTGCCGGGCACCGACTCCCCGGGCAGCTCCCACCTGGGCGACTTCCTGCCGAACGGCGGCAACGGCCTGATCATCGGCCTGCTCGCCTCGGTGTTCGCCTACGGCGGCCTGGAGACGGTCACCATCGCGGCGGCCGAGTCGGAGAACCCGGTCAAGGGCGTGGCGAGCGCCGTACGGACGGCGATGTGGCGCATCGCGCTGTTCTACATCGGCTCGATGGCGGTCATCGTGACGCTGGTCCCGTGGGACTCCCCCGAGGTCGTCGAGAAGGGCCCGTACGTCGCCGCCCTCGACGAGCTGGGCATCCCGGGCGCGGGTCAGCTCATGAACGTCGTGGTCCTGGTGGCGCTGCTCAGCGCGATGAACGCCAACATCTACGGCGCCTCCCGCATCGGCTACTCGCTGGTCGAGCGCGGCCAGGGCCCGAAGGTGCTGGGCCGGGTGTCGGGCGGGGTGCCGCGGATCGCGGTGCTGGTCTCCTCCCTCTTCGGCTTCGGCTGCGTCCTGCTCAGCTACTGGCGGCCGGACGACGTCTTCTCCTGGCTGCTGAACATGATCGGCGCGGTCATCCTGGTCGTCTGGATCTTCATCGCCGCCTCCCAGCTGCGGCTGCGCCGCCGCCTGGAGCGCGAGGCGCCCGACAAGCTGGTCGTGCCCATGTGGGGCTTCCCGTGGCTGACCTGGGTGGCGCTGGCGGCCATGGCCGCGGTGTTCGTGCTGATGGCCCGTGAGCCGGACACCCGGGTCCAGCTGTACTCGACGGGCGGGATGACGCTCGCCCTGGCGGCCGTCGGCTACGCCCGGCAGCGACGGGCGGCTGCCCGCCGCTAGCCCCGGCGCCCGGTTCCTCCCGAGGGCCCCCGCACCCACGCGTGCGGGGGCCCTTTCGTGTGCTCCGGCACGCCCCTCCACCCCTCCGCGGACTCTTGCTGCTAGCGTGCACTTGCAAGCCTTTTGCAATAAGAGGGTCGGAGGGGATCCGCCATGTCCGTCTACACGCTTCCTGAACTGCCGTACGACTACTCGGCGCTGGCTCCCGTGATCAGCCCCGAGATCATCGAGCTGCACCACGACAAGCACCACGCCGCGTACGTCAAGGGCGCCAACGACACGCTGGAGCAGCTCGCCGAGGCGCGGGACAAGGAGACGTGGGGCTCGATCAACGGCCTGGAGAAGAACCTGGCCTTCCACCTCTCCGGCCACATCCTGCACTCGATCTACTGGCACAACATGACCGGCGACGGTGGCGGCGAGCCCCTGGACAAGGACGGCGTGGGCGAACTGGCCGACGCGATCGCCGAGTCCTTCGGCTCCTTCGCGGGCTTCAGGGCCCAGCTCACCAAGGCCGCCGCGACCACCCAGGGCTCGGGCTGGGGCGTGCTGGCCTACGAGCCGCTGAGCGGCCGGCTGATCGTCGAGCAGATCTACGACCACCAGGGCAACGTCGGCCAGGGCTCCACCCCGATCCTGGTCTTCGACGCCTGGGAGCACGCCTTCTACCTGCAGTACAGGAACCAGAAGGTCGACTTCATCGACGCCATGTGGGCCGTCGTCGACTGGCAGGACGTGGCCAAGCGCTACGAGGCCGCCAAGTCCCGGACCAACACGCTGCTGCTGGCGCCCTGAGAGCCGGCCCCTGAGCGTCCCGCCTCGTGATCGTCTTCTCAACCTTCACCGGGCGGGCGGAATGAGGGAAGCCCCCGCGAGGACGTGACTCGCGGGGGCTTCCTGTGCGCGGGGACCTACAGGTTGCTGAAGTCCGGGCCCTTGGTGCGGGTCCGCTTGATCTCGTAGAAGCCCGGCACGGACGCCACGGCGAGGGTGCCGTCCCAGAGCTTGGCGGCGTCCTCGCCCTTGGGGGCGGGGGTGACGACCGGGCCGAAGAAGGCGAGCTGCTCGCCGTCGGCGCCGGGCACGGCGATGACCGGGGTGCCGACCTCCTGGCCGACCTTGTCGATGCCCTCCTTGTGGGAGGCGCGCAGCTGGGGCTCGTAGGGGGTGCCGTCCCAGTGGTCCATGAGGGACTCGGGCAGACCGACGTCCTTCAGGGCGGCGGCGACCGTCTCCCGGCCCGGGCCCTCCTCCTGGTTGTGGATGCGGGTGCCGAGTGCCGTGTAGAGGTCGCCGAGCACCTCGCGGCCGTGCTCCTCCTGGGCCGCGATGACGACGCGGACCGGGCCCCAGGCCTTGACCTCCAGCATCTCGCGGTACTCCGCGGGCAGCTCGTCGAGCTTGTCCTCGTTGAGCACGGCGAGGCTCATCAGGTGCCAGTGGACCTCGATGTCCCTGACCTTCTCCACCTCCAGGACCCAGCGGGAGGTCATCCAGGCCCAGGGGCACAGCGGGTCGAACCAGAAGTCGACGGGCGTCTTCTCGGACATGTCTCTCCTCATGGGGCGCGCGAGCAGGTGTTTCTCGGGGCAACCGGCCGGTCGGCCCGCCCATTCCCCGCTGCCGTGCGACAGGGGCGCATGGCAGGATCGGTGCTGTCCGCATACTGAACACCACGGAACACCAGTCGTATACCGAACACCATCCGAGGAGTGCCGCCCGTGCCCGGTGAGAATCTGTCCCGCGACGAGGCCCGGGAGCGGGCCGCCCTGCTGTCCGTCGATGGGTACGAGGTGTCCCTCGACGTGCGCTCGGCCGTCGGCGACGCGCGGGGCGAGGGGCCGCGCACGTTCCGGTCCGTCACCACGATCCGCTTCCGCTGCAACGAGCCCGGCGCGAGCAGCTTCGCCGACCTGATCGCACCGAGCGTCACCGCCGTCTCCCTGAACGGCCGCGACCTCGACCCGAGCGAGGTCTTCGACGGCTCCCGGATCGCCCTGGAGGACCTGGCCGCCGACAACGAGCTGGTCGTCGACGCCCAGTGCGCCTACTCCCGCACCGGCGAGGGACTGCACCGCTTCGTCGACCCCGAGGACGGCGAGGTGTACCTGTACACCCAGTACGAGCCGGCCGACTCGCGCCGGGTCTTCGCGGGCTTCGAGCAGCCGGACCTCAAGGCGCCCTTCCGCTTCGAGGTGCGCGCGCCCGAGGAGTGGACGGTGTGGTCCAACGGCGCGGGCGAGCGCGCCGACGGCGTGTGGCGGTTCGCGGAGACGAAGCCGATCTCGACGTACATCACGTGTGTCGTGGCCGGCCCGTACCACTACGTGACGGACTCCTACGAGCGGACCTTCGAGGACGGCACCCGGCTGGAGATCCCGCTCGGCGCCCTGTGCCGCAAGGGGCTCGCCCCGCACTTCGACGCCGACGACGTCTTCCTCATCACCAAGCAGGGCCTGGACTTCTTCCACGACCACTTCGACTACCCGTACCCCTTCGGGAAGTACGACCAGGCGTTCGTGCCCGAGTACAACCTCGGCGCGATGGAGAACCCGGGGATGGTGACCTTCCGGGAGGAGTACATCTTCCGCGGGAAGGTGACGCGGGCGTCGTACGAGGGCCGCGCCAACACGATCCTGCACGAGATGGCGCACATGTGGTTCGGCGACCTGGTCACCATGGAGTGGTGGGACGACCTGTGGCTGAAGGAGTCCTTCGCCGACTTCATGGGCGCGTTCGCGAACGTCGGCGCGACGCGCTTCAAGGACGCCTGGATCACCTTCGCCAACCGCCGCAAGGCCTGGGCCTACCGCGCCGACCAGCTCCCCTCCACCCACCCGATCACGGCCGACATCCGTGACCTGGAGGACGCCAAGCTCAACTTCGACGGCATCACCTACGCCAAGGGCGCCTCCGCGCTGAAGCAGCTGGTGGCGTACGTCGGGCAGGACGCGTTCCTGGAGGGCGCGCGGCGCTACTTCAAGCGGCACGCGTACGGCAACACCCGGCTGGGTGATCTGCTGTCGGTCCTCGAGGAGACCAGCGGGCGGGACATGGCGGCCTGGTCGCGCTCCTGGCTGCAGACGGCGGGCGTCAACTCGCTGACCCCGCAGGTGCTGCTGAGCGCGGCGGGCACCGTCGACGAGCTGGCCGTGGTGCAGGAGGCCGTCGAGTCTCACCCCGAACTGCGCCCGCACCGCGTCGCAGTGGGCCTGTACCGGCGTACGGCCGAGGGCGCCCTGGAGCGGTACGCGCGCGCCGAGGTGGACGTCGAGGGGCCGCGCACGGTGGTCGCGGAGCTGGCCGGTGCCCAGGCGCCGGAGCTGGTCCTGGTCAACGACGACGACCTCACGTACTGCAAGACGCGCTTCGACGCCACCTCGCTGGCGACGCTGCGCGAGCACCTGGGCGCCCTGACCGACCCGCTGGCCCGTGCCCTGTGCTGGTCGGCGCTGTGGAACATGACGCGGGACGCGCTGCTGCCGGCCCGGGACTTCGCGGCGCTGGTGCTGCGGTTCGCGGGGCGCGAGTCCGACATCGGCGTCCTGCAGATGCTGCACGCCTGGACCGGCTCGGCGCTGGTGCACTACGCCGCCCCCGAGTGGCGGAAGACCGGCGAGCGGCTGCTCGCCGAGGGTGCGCTGCGCGAGCTGCGGGACGCCGCGCCGGGCAGTGAGCAGCAGCTGGCGTGGGCGCGGTTCTTCGCGTCGGTGGCGTCCGAGGAGGCGGACCTGGCGCTGCTCCGGGGGCTGCTGGAGGGCACGGAGAAGATCGACGGCCTGGCCGTGGACCAGGAGCTGCGCTGGGTCTTCCTCGCCCCGCTCGCGGCCCACGGCGCGGTCGACGAGGACGTCCTGGCCGCCGAACTGGTCCGCGACGACACGGCCTCCGGCAAGCGGCACCAGGTGCGCTGCCTGGCCTCGCGGCCGTCGGAGGTGGTGAAGGCGCAGGCGTGGGTGCAGGTCGTCGAGTCGGACAAGCTGTCCAACGCCCTGGTGGAGGCGACCATCGCCGGGTTCGCGCAGCCCTCGCAGCGGGAGCTGCTCGCGCCGTACACCGAGAAGTACTTCGCGGCGATCGAGCGGGTGTGGGCCGAGCGGTCCATCCAGATCGGGATGGACGTGGTCCGGGGCCTGTTCCCGTCGCTGCGGGACTCCCAGGACACGCTGGACGCGACCGACGCGTGGCTGTCGGCGCACGAGGGGGCGGCGCCGGCGCTGCGGCGGCTGGTGCTGGAGGCTCGGGACGACCTGGCGCGGGCCCTGCGGGCGCAGGCCTGCGACGGGGGCGCGTAGAGGTTCTGCTGGCCGTCGGGCGCGGGTGCGTCGTGGCTTGTCCCGTCCACGCGGCGGAGCCGCACCTGGACACAGCCCCGCGCCCCTCGGGGCGTTGTCCTGCCCCGCGTCGATGAGTCCTGGCCAACGATTGAGCGTTCCGTCGTCGTTACGGAATTCGGTCAATAGCAGCCGTAACCCCTGGTCCCACCCTTTCGGACCAGGGGTTTCGGCATCCGAACACGCGTCCTTTAGTCCGCCCTTGTCCCGGTTCGGCGATGGGCGTGTAACAGGGGTTAAGGGGCGGATCAAGCGCGGGAAATTGCCGGTCATGACGCACAACACCCCGCTCCCGCCCCGCCCCCGCCCGCTCCACGAACTGGCCGTCGGCCGACGCCGGCTGATGACGGTCGCCCAGTTGCGGGCGCACGGCGTCTCCGCCGCGGAGACCAACGAGCAGTGCCGGCCCGGCGGCCCCTGGCAGCAGCTCCTCCCGAACGTCGTGCTGCTGCACCCGGGCCCGCCGACCGGCGACGAGCGCCTGCACGCGGTGCTGCTCTACGCGGCGCGGGACCGCACCGCCGCCGGCACGGCACCCGGCGTGACCGCCTCCGTGCCGGTCCAGCCGGGCGGGGAGCAGCCGCCCGCGCCGGCCTACGCGGAGGCGATGATCACCGGCCTGGCCGCGCTGACGCTGCACGGCTTCTCCGCCGCTCCCCCGCTGTCGTCCCTGGACCTCATCGACGTCCTGGTCCCGCGGCTGCGCCGGCTGCGCACGACCGGCTGTGCGCGCGTCGTCCGCACGGCCGCGCTGCCGACCGCCGTGGAGCTGACCGGGGTCCCGGTGGCACCGGTGGCGCGGGCCCTGGCGGACGCGGTCGCGGAGCTGACCGACCCGGGCACGGTCCGCCGGCTGCTGACGGAGGCGGTGCGTGGCGGGCACTGCGAACCGGCCGCGGTGGTACGGGAGCTGAACCGGGCCCGGCTGCTGAGCCGCCCGCACGTGGTGGACGCCGTGGACTCGCTGGTCGCCGAGGGGCGGGCGCTGGCCGAGCAGCGGCTGTACCGGATGGTGCGCGAGCACGCCCTGCCCGAGCCGGTGTGGAACGTCGACCTGCGCCTGCCCGGCGGCCCCCACCTGGGCGGCGTGGACGCCTTCTGGCCCGAGCACGCGGTGGCGCTGGAGCTGGACACCCGGGCGCACCGGCAGCACGAGGACGACGCCGCCTGGGCGGAACACGCCCGCAAGCGCGAGCACCTGGAGCGGCTGGGGATCACGGTCGTGCACCTCACCCCGCGCATGCTGCGGGACTGCCCGGAGCACCAGGCGGCCGTCGTGCGTACGGCGCTGATGGCGGCCGGGGACCGGGAGCCCGCGGCGTACGTCGTGGTGCTGCCCCGTTAGGCCCAGGTCACCCGCCGCAGAACTCGGCCTCGATCACCGCCTCGCCGTCGCCGGACCAGTCGCCGTTGAAGTTGAGGGCGAGGGCGTGCCGGCCGTCCCTGGTCGCCACCGCCTCCGAGGAGGAGCCGTGGATGGCGCCGGCGTGCCCCCAGACCGTCACCCCGCAGTCGAGTTGCCGCCTGATCAGGCCGAGTCCGTAGTCGGCGCCCTCCCGTGCGGGGACCGTGGTGGTCATCTCGGCCAGCTGCTTGGCGGGCAGCAGCCTGCCGCGGAACAGGGCGGTGTAGAAGCGGTTCAGATCGGCCGAGCTGGAGACCGCCTCGCCCGACGCGCCGGCGATGGACGGGTTGAGCCGCGTGACGTCGTACGTCGGGCCGGTCGCCGTGGGCGCCAGCTTGGAGTAGGCCCGGCTGCTGGGCCGGGGCAGGCCGGTGCGGGTGCCCGGGAAGGAGGTGGCGCGCAGCCCGAGCGGCTCGATGATCCGGCGGCGCACCTCCTCGCCGTAGGGGCGGCCGGTGGCCTCCTCGATCACCAGGCCGGCCAGGACGTAGTTGGTGTTGGAGTAGTTCCAGGAGGTGCCGGGGGTGAAGTCCGGCTGGTGGGCCATGGCGATCGCGACCAGCTCGCGCGGTGTCACCGTCTCGTAGCGGTGCGCGAAGAAGCCGTCCTTGAGGAAGTGGTCGCGGGCGAACCCGTCGTCGGACGTGTAGTCGTAGACGCCGCTGGTGTGATTGAGGAGTTGGCGCAGGGTGATCCGGCCGCCGTCGTGGCCGTGGCCCGCGACCAGGCCCGGCAGCCACTGGTCCACCGTGTCGTCGAGCGAGAGCCGGCCCTCGGCCTCCAGTTGGAGCAGCACGGTGGCGACGAAGGTCTTGGTGATGCTGCCGACCCGGTAGCGGTCCCGCTCGGAGCGCGGTTCGCCGGTGTGCAGATCGCCCACTCCGACGGCCTGGGACCAGGTGCCGCGGCCGTCGCGGGCGGTCGCCGTGACGCCGGGCACTCCGTCCTCGACGGCGGCCTGGAGGGCCCGGCGGGTCGCGTCGTGGCCGCCGGTGGCGGCGGGCGCGGCGACGACGGGACCCGCGACGGCCGTCGACAGGGCCAGGGCGGTGGCCGCGAGCAGGGCGGTCCGTACGCGTGCGGTCATGTCTTCCCCCACTTCTCGGTACTGCTCGGTCCCGGGAGAGACCGCACCGACGGCATGAGGGTTGCCATGGTTTACGAGAGTTGAACGTGATTGAGCCTCTTTTCACCCGTGTCGGTGCGGTGCGGGCCACGGGATTGTCACGTGCCGTCCCCTGTGTCCCCGATGGCGTATGGCGGAATGACGCCATGCCTTCTTCCCGCCCCGGACAACTCTCCCCAATCAGTGATCCCTTGAGTAAAGCTGAGCGGTCGTCCGGGATCGGATTCCGGACTGTCTCGGCCAGGGCCGGTCGGCCTTGGTCGTGCCGCTCGTTCCTTCACCCCAAGGGATGCCGATGACCCACAGCCCCCAGCGCGAACCGATACCGGGCGCGAGACGCAGGGCCCGCCTGGCCGTCGCCACGGGCCTCGTCGCCGCACTCGCCGCGGTCGGGCCCGTGCCCGTCGCCCTTGCCGCCGACGGCCCGGCGACGACCGCGCCTTTCGGCGACACCTCCGTCAAGTCCGCGCACGACAAGCTCGGTTCGCACGACGCCGACCTGCTCGCCGAGGCGAAGGCCGACGGCCGGAAGAACGTCACGATGATGGTCGCCACCGCGCCGGGCCGGACCGAGCAGGTGGCGAAGGAGCTGGACGCGGTCGCCGGCGGCACCGTCGGCCGCACCTACGACGAGCTGGGCTACGTACGCGCCACCGTGCCCACCGCCAAGGCGGACTCGGCCATCGCCGCCGCCGCGAAGCTCTCCTCCGTGAACGGCATCGACCTGCGCGACGAGATCCCGCTGGACGACCCGACGCCCAGCGCGGACATGGCCAAGGGCGCCGCGCACCAGGGCCGTTCCTACCCGGCGCCGAACCGCCGGACCCCGGCCGAGAACCCCTACAACCCGTCCTTCGAGACGGGCGCCGTCGACTTCGTGAAGAAGAACCCGAAGTCGGACGGCCGCGGCGTCACCATCGGCATCCTCGACTCGGGCGTCGACCTCGGCCACCCGGCGTTGCAGCGGACCACCACCGGCGAGCGCAAGATCGTCGACTGGGTCACCGCGACCGACCCGGTCGTCGACGGCGACCGCACCTGGCGCCCGATGACCACCTCCGTCTCCGGGCCCGCCTTCACCTACGGCGGGCAGACCTGGACGGCGCCCGCGGGCTCGTACCGGGTCAGCACCTTCCTGGAGTCGTACACCACCGGCGGTGACGCCGCGGGCGACGCCAACCGGGACGGCGACACCACCGACTCCTGGGGCGTCCTGTACGACGCGAAGGCCGGTACGGTCCGCGTCGACCTGAACAACAACCACGACTTCTCCGACGACACCCCGATGAAGCCCTACAAGGACGGCTTCCAGATCGGGTACTTCGGCACCGACGACCCGAAGACGGACGTGGCCGAGCGCCAGCCCTTCGTGATCGAGATCCGCAAGGACGTCGTCGGCTCCGCCGGCACCAGGACCGACTTCGTCAACATCGGCGTCATCGAGTCCGAGCACGGCACGCACGTCGCCGGACTCGCCGCCGCCAACGGGCTGTTCGGCGGCCGGATGGACGGCGCCGCGCCCGGCGCGAAGATCGTCTCCTCCCGGGCCTGCACCTGGAGCGGCGGCTGCACCAACGTCGCGCTCACCGAGGGCATGATCGACCTCGTCGTCAACCGCGGCGTCGACATCGTCAACATGTCGATCGGCGGCCTGCCCGCCCTCAACGACGGCAACAACGCCCGCGCCGAGCTGTACACCCGCCTCATCGACACCTACGGCGTGCAGCTGGTCATCTCCGCGGGCAACTCGGGACCCGGTGCCAACACCATCGGCGACCCCGGCCTCGCCGACAAGGTCATCTCGGTCGGCGCCTCCATCTCCCGCGAGACCTGGGCCGCCAACTACGGCTCCGCGGTGCGGACCGAGTACGCGATGATGCCGTTCTCCTCGCGCGGACCGCGTGAGGACGGCGGCTTCACGCCGACGCTGACCGCGCCCGGCGCCGCGGTCAACTCCATCCAGACCTGGATGCCCGGCGCCCCGGTCCCGGAGGCGGGCTACGACCTGCCCGCCGGTTACGGCATGCTCCAGGGCACCTCGATGGCGTCCCCGCAGGCCGCCGGCGCCTCGGCGCTGCTGCTGTCGGCGGCGAAGCAGGCCCGCATCGACCTGACCCCGGCGAAGCTGCGGACGGCGCTGACCTCCACCGCCGACCACATCAAGGGCGTGCAGGCGTACGAGGAGGGCGCGGGCCTGATCGACATCCCCGACGCCTGGAAGTCGATCCGGCGCGGCGCAGGCGCCCACGAGTACACGGTCAGGGCGCCGGTCGACACCGCGATCGACGAGGCCCTGGCGACCCCGGGCCACGGCACCGGCCTCTACGACCGCGAGGGCGGCCTGAAGGCCGGGCAGAAGAAGACGTACGAGATCACGCTGACGCGTACCTCGGGGCCGGACCGGGCGATCCGGCACGAGCTGGAGTTCGAGAACAACGCGGGGCACACCTTCCGCGTCGTGGGCCGGGACGAGGTGCGGCTGCCGCTGAACGAGCCGGTCACCGTCGAGGTCGAGGCACGGCCCGGTTCCGCCGGTCTCAAGAGCGCGATCCTGGAGGTCGACGACCCGCGCACCGAGGGTGTCGACCAGCAGATCCTGACCACGGTCGTCGTCTCCGCCCCGCTGAAGTACGACTTCTCCGCGAAGGGCTCGGTGCAGCGCAACGCCACCAAGTCCTACTTCGTGACCGTCCCCGAGGGTGCGAAGGCGCTGGAGGTGGCGATCGGCGGGCTCAAGGGTGAGAGCCAGACCCGGTTCATCTCCCTCCACCCGTACGGCGTCCCGGTGGACAACACCTCCACGCCGTACTGCTACAACAACTACCTCGACGGCAACGGCTGCCGCCCCGACGTGCGCGCGTACGCCGACCCGCAGCCCGGCGTCTGGGAGGTCGAGGTCGAGGCCCGGCGGACCTCGCCGCTCCTGGACAACCCCTACCGGCTGGACGTCACCGTGCTCGGCGCGGACTTCGACCCGGAGGTCGTCACGGTGCCCGAGGCCAAGGCCGGTACCCCGGCCGACGCCTCCTGGACGGTGACCAACCGGTACGCCCCGCTCGACGGCAAGCTGGTCGGCGGCCCGCTCGGCTCCTCCGAGACGTCCCGCCCGACCATCGAGCAGGGCGACACGGCCACCTCCACGGTCGAGGTGCCCGAGGGCGCCGAGTCGCTGGACGTCGCCATCGGGGGCGTCTCCGACGCGGCCGCCGACCTGGACCTGACGGTCTACGACGAGAACGGCGCCGTCGTCGCCCAGTCCGCCGACGGCGACTCGGAGGAGTCGGTCTCCCTCGCCAAGCCGGCCGCCGGTACGTACACCGTCGAGGTCGCGGGCTACTCGGTGCCCTCGGGCAGCACGGAGTACGACTACCGGGACGTGTACTTCGCCGACACCCTCGGCTCGGTCACGGTGGACGGCTCGGCGCCGGTGAAGCTCGGCACGGGCGACTCGGCGACGGTCTCCGGCAGCGTCACGGCCCTGGCCGCCGCGCCCGAGGGCCGCGAGTTCTTCGGCCGGGTCCGGCTGGTCAACGCCCACGGCACGGTCGCGGGCCTCGGCAGCGTACGGATCGGGAAGGTCGTGCCGTAGTCCGGTGCGGTACGGGGAGGGGGCGGGCGCGCCGGGTCGGGCGCCCGCCCCCTTCCGCGTACTCGTGACGGGTCAGTCGCAGGTGAGGGTGCGGGACTCGGGGAGGGAGGCGGTGACCCGGGAGCGGGCGGTGGCGATGTTCCGGTCGCCGGTGATCACCGTGTCCGGGGTGGGCCGGTCCCGGAGGAGGCCGATCAGCGCCCGGTCGCCGGGGGCGAGGCGGGCGAGGCCGTCGTCCAGGACGAATGTCGTCGTCGGCCCGGTGTCCCCCTCGGGTGGTGCGTAGGCGTGCGTCACGCGGAGCGTGATCCGGTGCTGTGCGGTGCCCGGCACCGGCTCGACACCCGTCACCGTGCCTTCGGCGACCAGCCGGGCGCAGGCCAGGTAGCGGGGAGTGCCGAAGACCGCGGCGGCCTCCTGCCCTGCGGACGGGCGGTCCGGCCGCGCCGCGGACTTGTCGGCCGCGCTGCCGCTCGCCGCGTCCTCGGAGGCACCACTGCCGCTCTGCACGGCCAGCCAGCCCAGGCCCGTGACCACGACCCCCGCGCAGGCCGCCGCGAGGACACCGAGCGCGAGGCGGAAGGGACGGCGGCGGCGCGGTGCCGGGACCTGGACGGGGGCCGCAGCCGGACGCCCCGCCGGAACGGCGTCGCCCAGGGCGTCGCCGAGCAGGTGCAGTTGCTCCCGCAGCAGCGCCACGTCGGCCGTGGCCGACCGGTACGCGCCGTGGGCGTCCGCCCCCGCGTCGGGCGGCAGCGGCTCGCCCGTGATCGCGGCCGTCAGCGCGTCGTACCCACCGGGGTGCTCTTCGGCGGCCATCTCACACCACCTCGTCCTCGTGCAGGCGGGCGCGCAGGGCCCGTACCGCCGTGTGCAGCCTGCTCTTGACCGTGCCCTCGGGGATGCCCAGCTCCTCGGCGATGCCGCGCACCGGCAGGTCGGCGTAGAAGCGCAGGACGAGGACCTGGCGCTGGGCGTCCGGCAGCTCGTCCAGGCCCTGCGCGACGGCGAGGGACAGGACGCTGCTGTCCTCGTCACCGGGGTGCTCCGCCTGGCGCAGCGCGGCCAGGCGCTCCCCGAGCCGGTCCTGGCGGCGCCTGGCCCGGTGCCAGTCCATGGCCAGGTTGGAGGCGACGACCGCCGCCCAGGCGGACACGTCGCGCGGCGCCTCGCGGCCGCCGGCCGTCCGCTCCAGCAGCCGCAGACGGACCTGCTGCACCCCGTCCGGCAGGTCCGTCTGCGGCACCCCGCCCAGCGCGAGCACCGCCCGCACCCGGCGTTCCTGTGCCGCGTCCAGGGGGTCGTCGCGCACGTCGTCCCCCTGGCCGCGGCGGGCCTTCCTGCGCAGCAAAGCCACCCCTCCCCCGGCCACGTTTTCCCTAGGACGCGCGAGGCCCCCGAAACGTTCACCCGCGCGGCCGCCCCTCGGCGCGAGGCGTACGTCACATCGTCGTGTGGGTCGGGAAGGGATGGGCAGGGGCGGAACAGCACAGCTTGCGGCGCGGGGGCGGGGCGACGGAATTTCTGCAGCTCAGCCGGGTTTCGTGCGCAAGGACCACACCCACCGTCCGAGTCGCCGCGTCCCGGTGTGCGGGCACACCGCGCAAAGGATTGGACAGCCGGGCCGGGCTTCGCCCCATGATGGAAAAGTCTCGGCCGAGCAAAGCGCGCGTGAAGACACGCGCACGAACGGAGAAGGAGCCACCGTGAGGGTCGGAATCGTCGGAGCCACCGGTCAGGTGGGCACGGTCATGCGCAGGATCCTCACGGAGCGCGACTTCCCGGTCACCGAGCTGCGCCTGTTCGCCTCGGCGCGCAGCGCGGGCAAGGAGCTGGACGGGGTGACGGTGGAGGACGCGGCCACCGCCGACTACTCCGGGCTGGACATCGTGCTGTTCTCCGCGGGCGGCGCCACCTCCAAGGCGCTGGCCGAAAAGGTCGCCTCGCAGGGCCCCGTCGTGATCGACAACTCCTCCGCCTGGCGCCGCGACCCCGAGGTGCCCCTGGTGGTCTCCGAGGTGAACCCGCACGCGATCGCCGACCGCCCCAAGGGCATCATCGCCAACCCGAACTGCACCACGATGGCCGCGATGCCGGTGCTGCGTCCACTGCACGACGAGGCGGGTCTGGAAGCCCTCGTCGTCGCCACCTACCAGGCGGTGTCGGGTTCCGGCCTGGCCGGCGTGGACGAGCTGTTCGAGCAGATCCAGAAGGTGGGCGCGGACGCCCCCAAGCTGACCCACGACGGTTCGGCAGCCGAGTTCCCGAAGCCGGAGAAGTACGTGGCGCGGATCGCGTACAACGTGCTGCCGCTGGCCGGGTCCCTCGTCGACGACGGTCTGCACGAGACGGACGAGGAGCAGAAGCTCCGCAACGAGTCCCGCAAGATCCTGGAGATCCCGGAGCTGAAGGTGTCCGGCACCTGCGTGCGCGTGCCCGTCTTCAGCGGCCACTCCCTGCAGATCAACGCCCGTTTCGCCCGCCCGGTCAGCGTGGAGCGCGCCAAGGAGCTGCTGGCCGGAGCCCCCGGTGTGGCGCTCACCGAGGTGCCGACCCCGCTGGAGGCGGCCGGCCAGGACCCGTCGTACGTGGGCCGTATCCGCCGGGACGAGACCGTGGACAACGGCCTCGCCCTGTTCGTCTCCAACGACAACCTGCGCAAGGGCGCGGCCCTGAACGCGGTGCAGATCGCCGAACTGGTGGCGGCGGAGCTGTCCGCCAAGTAGTTCACCGCTTCCCAGGGGGGCGGTCACCCGGTGCGGGGTGGCCGCCCCCTCCCGTGGGAAGCCCCTCGATGCGGAGTATGACAATCCGCCTCACCAGTCGTGCCGGTCATGTGAAGATCACGCCATGACGCACATGACGAAGGGCGGCAACCTGCCCGTTCCCGCAGCCACCCTCCAGGTGGCGGTGACCTGGCGGCAGGGCGTCCACGTACCGGACGTGGACGTTTCGGCCCTGCTGCTCGACGCTGCCGGCCGGGTCCGCTCGGACGCCGACCTCGTCTTCTACAACCAGCCCGCCCACCCGTCGGGCGCCGTGCGCCACCTGGGCAAGGGCCAGGGGGCCGACGGCACGGGCGCCGACTGGCTGTGGCTGGACCTCGCGGCCGTCGAACCCGGGATGGAACGGGTCGTGGTGGCCGCGTCCACCGACGCGGGAACGTTTGGGCAGGTGCCCTTCCTGGATGTCCGGGTCGCTCTGCCGGACGGGCAGCAGGTCGCGTCCTTCACGATCGGGGACGCCTCGACGGAGACCGCCTTCCTCTTCGGCGAGTTCTACCGCAGGAACGGCGGCTGGAAGTTCCGCGCGGTGGGGCAGGGGTACGCCTCGGGCCTCGCCGGGCTCGCCACGGACTTCGGCATCTCGGTCGCCGAGGACCCGCAGCCGGTACCCGTGACCCCGGTCCCCGCGCCCCCTCCTCCCTTGCCACCCGCCCCGCCGATCCCTTACACCCCTCCGGCGGCCCCACTGCACGCGGCGGCGGACGCCGCGTTCTTCCCGGCTCC
The DNA here is from genome assembly GCF_002939385.1 of Streptomyces sp. MH60. GTDB lineage: Bacteria > Actinomycetota > Actinomycetes > Streptomycetales > Streptomycetaceae > Streptomyces. The sequence goes on from NZ_MULI01000030.1 coordinate 48,816, forward strand.
GCCCGCCGACCGCCTGGCGTCGGAGCTGGCGCTCTCCTTCCCGCCGTTCACGCACCACGCCTCGGGCAAGGAGCGCGTCACCTGCCCGCCGAACCTGCCGCCCGGCGCCCGCGTGGTCGTCGAGATCGAGTGCAGGGACAGCATCTCGGTGCACATCGACTCCTGTGACGCGTACGGACGCGCCGACCGGGATCTGCTGTCGACGTACGAGGACGAGGTCCACGCCCGCACGTTCGCCACCGTCCCCGAGGACCGCCCGCTGTCCCTGGTGGTGCGCGCCGACACGCCCTGGACGCTGCGGGTGCTGCCGCTCGCCCACGCCCGGCGCCTGGTGCACAGCCTCAACGGCCGGGGCCCGGACCTGTTGGTGTACGAGGGCCCCGCGGGCGTGCTGTCCTTCGTCCACCAGGGACAGAGCAACTTCGTCGTCTGGCACTACTTCGCCTCGGACGATCCCGAGTGGCAGGACGACGAGGAGGACCTCCTCGTCAACGAGGTCGGCCGCCTCGACGTACTGGCCCCCGTCCGGGCACCCGGCCTCCTGCGCATCGAGGCCGACGGCCCCTGGCGGCTCGGGGTGGGCGGCTGAGGCGGGCGGGGCTCAGGCCCGGCGCACCTCGTAGAGGAAGCAGCCGTACTCGACGGCCCGGACGTGGACGAGCGCCACGGCCGGGTCGTCGAACGCTTCCCGGAGGGCGTACTCGAAGGCGCCGGGGTCCCCGATCAGCCGCCCGCCCAGGATGTGCCCCTCGGCGGAGTAGCGGCGCAGGGTCCGGTGCGAGTTGGTGAAGGGGAGGCCGTCCGTCTCCGGTCCCGCGCACTCCTCGGCGTGGACGAAGACGGGGCCCTGCTCGTCGTACGGGCCCGGGTCGGCGCCCGTCTCCGCCGCCCAGCGGCGCAGCGGGGCGTAGGAGACGAGGGCGATCCGCTCACCCGCGCGACTGTGGCGCAGGCAGCAGCGCAGGGGTGCGCCGCCCTCGTCGTCGGTGAAGGGTGCGGGGACGCGGCCCGCGTCGTCGGTGGCGCGCAGTTCCTTGAGGGTGGCCGGGGGGACGGGATGTGCGATGCAGCCGTTCATGGGGTCCAGGCTCGCGCGCGCGGAACCCGCGCACCGGCGGGAAACGGACATCGCGTTGGGCGCGGGTCACGTGGAAGGATGGCGCAACCCACACATAACGAGGAGATGACCGCGTGCCTGGCACAAACCTGACTCGCGAAGAGGCGCGGCAGCGGGCGACGCTGCTGACCGTTGACTCGTACGAGATCGATCTCGACCTCACCGGCGCGCAGGAGGGCGGCACCTACCGGTCCGTGACCACGGTGCGCTTCGACGTCGCCGAGGGCGGCGGCGAGTCCTTCATCGACCTGGTCGCGCCGACGGTCCACGAGGTGACGCTGAACGGCGACGCCCTCGATGCCGCCGAGGTGTTCCAGGACTCCCGCATCGCCCTGCCGGGCCTGCTGCCGGGCCGCAACATCCTGCGCGTGGCCGCGGACTGCGCGTACACCAACACCGGCGAGGGCCTGCACCGGTTCGTCGACCCGGTGGACGAACAGGCGTACCTGTACACGCAGTTCGAGGTGCCGGACGCGCGCCGCGTCTTCGCGAGCTTCGAGCAGCCGGACCTGAAGGCGACGTTCCAGTTCACCGTGAGGGCCCCCGAGGGCTGGACGGTCATCTCCAACTCGCCGACGCCCGAGCCGAAGGACAACGTCTGGGAGTTCGAGCCGACGCCCCGCATCTCGTCGTACATCACGGCGCTGATCGTCGGCCCGTACCACTCGGTGCACAGCGTGTACGAGAAGGACGGCCAGTCCGTGCCGCTCGGCATCTACTGCCGTCCCTCGCTGGCCGAGCACCTCGACGCGGACGCGATCTTCGAGGTGACCCGGCAGGGCTTCGACTGGTTCCAGGAGAAATTCGACTACCAGTACCCCTTCAAGAAGTACGACCAGCTCTTCGTGCCGGAGTTCAACGCGGGCGCGATGGAGAACGCGGGCGCGGTGACCATCCGCGACCAGTACGTGTTCCGCTCGAAGGTGACGGACGCCGCGTACGAGGTGCGGGCGGCGACGATCCTGCACGAGCTGGCGCACATGTGGTTCGGCGACCTGGTCACCATGGAGTGGTGGAACGACCTGTGGCTGAACGAGTCGTTCGCCACCTACGCCGAGGCCGCCTGCCAGGCCGCCGCGCCGGGCTCGAAGTGGCCGCACTCGTGGACGACGTTCGCCAACCAGATGAAGACCTGGGCGTACCGGCAGGACCAGCTGCCGTCCACGCACCCGATCATGGCGGACATCGGCGACCTGGACGACGTGCTCGTCAACTTCGACGGCATCACGTACGCCAAGGGCGCCAGCGTGCTCAAGCAGCTCGTGGCGTACGTCGGTGAAGAGGCGTTCTTCAAGGGCGTGCAGGCGTACTTCAAGCGGCACGCGTTCGGCAACACCCGCCTGTCGGACCTGCTGGGCGCGCTGGAGGAGACCTCGGGCCGCGACCTGAAGACCTGGTCGAAGGCGTGGCTGGAGACGGCCGGCATCAACGTCCTGCGCCCGGAGATCGAGACGGACGCGGAGGGTGTCATCACCTCCTTCGCCGTCCGCCAGGAGGCCCCGGCCCTGCCCGCCGGCGCCAGGGGCGAGCCCACCCTCCGTCCCCACCGCATCGCGATCGGCGCCTACGACCTCGACGGCGACGGCAAGCTGGTGCGCGGGGACCGCGTCGAGCTGGACGTGGACGGCGAGCTGACGGCCGTACCGCAGCTGGTCGGCAAGGCCCGCCCGGCGGTGCTGCTCCTGAACGACGACGACCTGTCGTACGCGAAGGTCCGCCTGGACGAGCAGTCGCTCGCGGTCGTCACCGAGCACCTCGGCGACTTCACCGAGTCGCTGCCGCGCGCGCTGTGCTGGGCGTCGGCGTGGGACATGACCCGGGACGCGGAGCTGGCGACCCGGGACTACCTGTCGCTGGTGCTGTCCGGCATCGGCAAGGAGTCCGACATCGGTGTCGTGCAGTCGCTGCACCGCCAGGTGAAGCTGGCCATCGACCAGTACGCCGCCCCCACCGCCCGCGAGACGCTGCTCACCCGCTGGACCGAGGCCACGCTGGCCCACCTGCGCGCCGCCGAGGCGGGCAGCGACCACCAGCTGGCGTGGGCGCGGGCCTTCGCGGCGACGGCGCGGACGCCGGAGCAGCTGGACCTGCTCGACGCGCTGCTCGACGGCACGCAGACGATCGAGGGCCTGGCCGTCGACACCGAGCTGCGCTGGGCGTTCGTGCAGCGGCTCGCGGCCGTGGGCCGGTTCGGCGGGTCGGAGATCGCCGCCGAGTACGACCGGGACAAGACGGCCGCCGGTGAGCGCCACGCGGCCACCGCGCGGGCCGCCCGGCCGACCGAGGCGGCCAAGGCGGAGGCCTGGGAGTCGGTCGTGGAGTCCGACAAGCTGCCCAACGCCGTCCAGGAGGCGGTCATCGCCGGCTTCGTCCAGACCGACCAGCGCGAGCTGCTGGCGTCGTACACGGACCGGTACTTCGAGGCGCTGAAGGACGTCTGGGAGTCCCGCTCGCACGAGATGGCCCAGCAGATCGCGGTCGGCCTGTACCCGGCCGTGCAGGTGTCCCAGGAGACCCTGGACCGCACGGACGCCTGGCTGGCCTCCGCCGAGCCGAACGCGGCCCTGCGCCGCCTGGTCTCGGAGTCCCGCTCCGGCATCGAGCGCGCCCTGCGGGCGCAGGCCGCGGACGCGGCGGCGGCCGAGTAGGCGATCCGTACGAGGGGCGGCGTCCGGTGCGCATGTCGCACCGGACGCCCCCTCGCGTGTGCTCGGGCGGGCGTTCAGGCACGCGCGTCCGCCGCCGCCCGCAGGGCCGTGAGGACGGTGGCCACGGCGGGGGCCTCCTCCGCCCCCTTGCGTACCGCCGCGACGACGTGCCGGACGGGGCGGTCCGCGTGCAGTTCGCGCATCGCCACCCCGTCCCGGGGCACGGCCGCCATGCGCGGTACCAGGGCGACGCCCATGCCCGCCTCGACCATGGCGAGGATCGCCGGCCAGCCGGCCGCCGCGTGGCCCTGGTGCGGCCGGAACCCGGCGGCCTCGCAGGCGCCTCGCGTGATGTCGGACCAGGGCCCGCTGCCGCCGAAGATCCACGGTTCGGCGGCGAGGTCGGCCAGCCGCAGCCGCTCCGTGCGGGCCAGCGGATGGTCGCCGGGCAGGGCGACGTCCAGCGGGTCGGCGAGCAGCGGGACGCGGGTGAAGCGCGGGTCGACGACGCTCGGCGCCTGCGCGGCCAGCGACAGCGCGAGGTCCACCTCCCCGGCGGCCAGCAGTTCGTACGCCTCCTGCGCCTCGGCCTCCCGCACCCGCACCCCGATCCCCGGGCGCGTGGCGCGCAGCGCGGTGACGGCCGGTACGACCAGGGCGGGTACGGCGGTGGAGAAGGCGCCGACCCGGACCTCGCCCGCCTCCCCGCGGATGTGGGCCGCCAACTCGGCGTCGGCGCGTTCCAGTTGCTCGAACACCGCCTCGGCGTGCCGCAGCACCAGCCGGGCCGCGTCGGTCAGCCGGACCCTTCTGCCGTGGGCCTGGAGCAGCTCCACCCCGAGCTGTCTGGAGAGGTTCGCCAGCTGCTGGGAGACGGCGGACGGCGTCATGTGCAGCGCCTCGGCCGTCGCGGTCACCGTGCCCCTCTCGCGCAGCGTCCGCAGGATCTGCAGCTTGCGGATGTCCCAGTCGGCCATGGCGGCAACCTACCGGCGGGCCCCCGCGCCGAGGGCGACGCCGCCGAGGATCAGCGCCATGCAGCCCGCCTGCGTCCAGCCGGTCGGTTCGGCGAGCAGCGCCCAGGACAGCAGGGCGACGCACACCGGCTGGAGGTAGTAGACGACCCCGGCGCGGGACGGGCCGATCAGGGAGATCGCCTTGTTCCAGGCGAAGAAGGCGACGGCGGAGGAGGCGACGCCGACGTACAGCAGCGGCCAGACGGTGCCCGCCGTCGGCTGGAAGCCGCCCTGGACGGCGAGGCTGACGCCCTGTGCGGGCAGCAGCAGGACCGTGCCGAACAGGAACGTGGTGAAGAGGAACCCCGCCCCGTCGAGTCCCGCGGGCCTGCGGCGCAGCAGCGCGCTGTAGGACCCGAAGCAGCAGGCGGCGGCGATCATCCACAGGTCGCCGGCCGAGAAGGACGCCCCGTCCCCTCCGACGAGCAGCAGGACACCCGCGCAGGCCACGGCCGGCCCGGCGATCCGGCGGCCGCCGAGCCGCACGCCGCCCGCCCGTTCGTACAGGGCCATGAGCACCGGGGACGCCGCCATGATCATGCCCATGTTGGCGGCGGGGGTGGTGACGCCGGCCTGGTTGACGAGGGTGTTGTAGACGGTCACGCCGAGCAGGGAGGCGAGGACCACGAAGCCGAGGTGGCGCCGGATCAGGGCGCGCTGCCGCCAGGCCCGCCGGGCGCCGAAGGGGGCGACGACGGCGAGGGCCACCACCCAGCGCCAGAACGCGTGCTGGACGGGCGGCACGCTGTCGCCGAGGGCCCGGGAGGTGACGAAGCTGCCGGACCAGACGAGGGTGGCGAGGACGGCGAGCGCGAGTCCGAGGGCCACGGGCGCCCTCGGACTCGCCCCGGTGGTCCGTCGGGGGGTGGTCGGGGTGGCGTTGCGGCGGGCGGCTGTGGCCACGAAGGTCCTTTGCTGGTCGGGGGCCTGGCGGGCCTACCGTCGCAGGGCCGGACCTGTCAGGTCCATCGAATCTTTCCGACCGTTCTGTGAAGCAGAACCGAACGGTGGCGCGCTCACGGCGGCCACCCGCGCGCGCGGCGCCCACTGCCCCACAAGGGTCGCTCCGAACGCCAGCGCCATGCCCGCCAGTTGCACCGGCCCGAGCGCCTCGCCGAGCGCCGCCCAGCCGATCACGGCGGCGGTCAGCGGCGAGAGCGGGCCGAGGAAGGTGACCTGGGTGGCGGAGAGCCGGCCGATGCCGCGGAACCAGAGCCAGTACGCCAGTGCCGTGTTGGCCAGCGCCAGGTAGAGGTAGCCGCCGATCGCCGGGCCGTCCAGGGCGGGCGGGGCGCCCTCGACCAGCAGGGCGAGCGGCGCGATGAGCAGGCCGCCCGCGGTCAGCTGCCAGCCGGTGAGCGCGAGCGGACCGACACCGTCGGGGCGGCCCCAGCGTCCCGCGAGCACGGTGCCGGTGGACATGGCGGCGGTGGAGGCGACGGCCGCCAGCACGCCGAGGGTGTCCAGTCCCCCGGCCGCCTCCAGCACCACCAGGCTGACGCCGAACGCGGCGACGACGCCGGTGAGCACGGACCGGGTGGTGGGCCGCTGCCCGAGCAGCAGGGCCGAGAGCCCGACCACGAGGAGCGGGCCGACCGAGCCGACGACGGCGGCCATCCCGCCCGGCATCCGGTAGGCGGCGAGGAACAGCAGCGGGAAGAAGGCCCCGATGTTCAGCGCGCCCAGCACCGCCGCCTTCCCCCACCAGGCGCCGCGCGGCAGCACCCGGGCGAGGGCGAGCAGCAGCAGACCGGCGGGCAGGGCGCGCATCAGCCCGGTGAACAGGGGCCGGTCGGGCGGCAGGAACTCGGTGGTCACGGCGTAGGTGCTGCCCCAGGAGACGGGGGCGAGGGCGGTGAGCGCGATGACGGCGGTGCGGGCGGCGGCCATGGGGGCACCCTTCGAGGGCGAGAGAGAAGCTCAGCAGTCAGTAGCTTAGTAACTAGCTTACTTCTAAGCTAGTTACCGTCAAGCCACTTTCTTGCGGCCGAGCGGAATGGCCTCGATACTCGTCCCATGACTGAACGCCCCGAGCCGCGGTCCGCGCCGCGCAAGGACCCCGTCGACGTGATCATCGACCAGTGGGCGGCGGTGCGGCCCGACCTGGACACGGCCGGCATGGAGGTGTTCGGCCGGGTCTTCCGGCTGGCGCGCGCGATGGGCGACCGGATGGAGCAGGCGTACGCGCGCTTCGGCATCTCGCGCGGCGAGTTCGACGCCCTGGCCACCCTGCGCCGCTCCGGCGAGCCGTACACGCTCTCCCCGCGGCAGCTCTCGGCCACGCTGATGCTCACCACCGGCGGTATGACCGGGCGGCTGGACAAGCTGGAACGGGCGGGGCTGCTGCGCCGCTCCCCCGACCCGCACGACCGCCGGGGGCTGCAGGTCACGCTCACCGAACGGGGTCTCCAACTGATCGACGAGGCGGTCGGCGCGGGCCTCGACGCCCAGACCGAGGCGCTGGCCTCCCTCGACGCGGAACGGGCCGGTCAGCTGGCCGGCCTGCTGCGGGACCTCCTCGCCGGTACGGAGAAGTAGGCCCGTCCTCTCAAACGCCGAAGGGCGCCGTCCCCGTCCGCGTACCTGCGGTGGGGGCGGCGCCCTCGGTGGAGCGGGAGAGGGAGGTCAGGCCTTCGCGCCGACCTTGGCCTTGGTCTTCGCCTTGGTCTTGGTACCGGGAGTCGACACCCGGTGGTCCGGGTGGGACCGGTCCAGGACCATGACCAGGCCCGCGATGATCGCGAACAGCGCGAGCGGGGCCAGGACGTAGAGGCCCAGCGTCTCGACGACGCTCAGGCCGGTGCCGGGGTCGTCGCCGTCGTCGCGCGTCAGCGCGAGCGCGGGGGACGACATGAGCAGCATCATCAGCGTCGTACCGGCTGCCAGGGCGCCGGCGCGCAGGGCGTTCTTCTTGTCCACGGTGCAAAGTTAGCGAACGGTCCGGGCGGCCGCGCGCCCGGGGTGCCCGTACGGGGCCCGCGGGCGCGCGGCGCGACCGCCCCGTTCAGCTCTCCCGGTCCCCGTCGCCTTCCCGTACGACGTCGATCAGCGCGTGCAGGCGGGGCGAGGCGGCCAGCTCCTCCAGCGTCACCGGCCGGCCCTCGGCGTCGGCGACGGGCAGCCGCCAGTTCGGGTACTGGTCCCAGGTGCCGGGCAGGTTCTGCGGGCGGCGGTCGCCCACGGCGTCCGGGAGCCAGATGCCGACCATGCGGGCGGGGGTGCGCAGCAGGAAGCGGTGCACCGCCTGGATCCCCGCCTCCTCGGCGGGCGTTCCGGTGTCACCGCCGGTGCCGTGCAGCAGACCGAGCCGGGCCAGTACGTCGAGCCACTCCGCGGTGTCCGCGGCGGCCTCGGCGCGTTCCTCCTCCAGCGGGCGGGTGAGCAGGCCGAGCCGGTCGCGGAGTTCGACGTGCTCTCCGGTGAGGCGGGCGGCGGTGGACGGCAGGTCGTGGGTGGTGGCGGTGGCCAGGCAGTCGGCGCGCCACCGCTCGGGCGGCAGGGGGCGGCCGTCGCCGGTCCAGTCCCGTTCGAACCACAGCACCGAGGTGCCCAGCACCCCGCGCTCGCGCAACGCCTCGCGCACACCGGGCTCCACGGTGCCCAGGTCCTCACCGATGACGACGCCACCGGCCCGGCCCGCCTCCAGGACGAGGACGGCGAGCATGGCCTCGGCGTCGTAGTGGACGTAGGTGCCCTCGGTGGGCGGGTGGCCCTCGGGCACCCACCAGAGCCGGAACAGACCCATGACGTGGTCGACGCGCAGGGCCCCCGCGTACCGGAACAGGCCGCGCAGCAGCGCCCGGAAGGGCGCGTACCCGCGGTCGGCCAGGCGGTCCGGACGCCAGGGCGGCAGACCCCAGTCCTGGCCGCGGGAGTTGAAGGCGTCCGGCGGTGCGCCCACCGACATCCCGGCGGCGAAGTACTCCCGCTGCGCCCAGGAGTCGGCGCCGCGCGGGTGCACGCCGACGGCGAGGTCGTGGACGATCCCGACCGGCATGCCCGCCTCGCGGGCGGTGCGCTGGGCGGCGGTGAGCTGGGTGTCGGCGAGCCAGGTGAGCCGGGAGTGGAAGTCGACCCGGTCCATCAGCTCGCGGCGGGCGCGGTCGGTGTCGGCCGAGCGGGGGTCGCGCAGCCCCTCGGGCCACCGGTGCCAGTCGGAGCCGTGGACCTCGGCGAGCGCGCACCAGGTGGCGTGGTCCTCCAGGGCGGTGCCCTGTTCGGCGAGGTAGTCGCAGTAGGCGGCGCGGCGGCCGGGGCCGAGGGGGACCTCGTGGAGCAGTTCGAGGGCGTCGCGCTTCAGCTCCCACACGGCGTCCCGGTCGATCAGGGCGCCCTTGTCCAGGACGCCCTCGCGCAGCCGCCCGGCCCGTTCCCGCAGGGTCCGGGCGCGCTCGTGGTCGGTGACGTACGCGAACTCGGGCACGTCCTCGATCCGCAGGTGCACCGGGTCGGGGAAGCGGCGCGAGGAAGGCCGGTAGGGGGACGGGTCGGTGGGGGCGCCGGGCACGGCCGCGTGCAGCGGGTTGACCTGGACGAATCCGGCGCCGAGGGAGCGTCCGGCCCAGGCGGCCAGCTCACCGAGGTCGCCGAGGTCGCCCATGCCCCAGGAGCGGCGGGAGAGGAGGGAGTAGAGCTGGACGAGGAGCCCGTGGGAGCGGACGGCGGGGGTGGGCAGCCGGGCGGGCGCGACGATCAGGTGGGCGTCGGCGGTGCGGCCGTCGGGCGCGGTGGCGGTCAGCCGGTGCACCCCGTGCGGAAGCCGGCCGGCGCCGTCGTGGCGCTCGCCCTGCTCGGTGTCGACGCGCAGCCGGGTGCCGGCGGGCAGGGCGGACAGTGCGGCCGGGGTGGCGCCGCCGTCCCAGCGGACCACGGTGGGCGGCAGCAGCCGTGCGCGCAGCTCGCTCTCGCGGGCGGCGAGCGCGGCCCGTACGGCCCCGGGACTGCTCGCGTCCACGCCGAGGGCGGCCAGCGCGAGGGTCACGGCGGTGGCCGAGGCGGGGACGGTGCGGTCCGGGGAGGGGCGGTAGGAGGTGGCGACGCCGTGCAGGGCGGCGAGCCTGGTCAGATCCTCGGGAAGGTCCTCGGCGGGGGGCTCGGCCGACTGGGCTGCGGGCATCTGCTTCCTCTACGACCTCGTGGATTCCGGGACGGGGACGGCGAAGGAGGGGCCGCCCTGCTCCGGCACGTCGGCCGTGAGTTCGGGCGAGGACTCGCTGGTCAGCGGTACGGCGTCGGCGAACGGCGACTCGCTGGTGAGGGGCTCGGCGTCGGGCAGCGGGGGTTCGCTGGTCAGCGGGGTCTCGGCGCAGCTGCCGGTGGCGCCGAAGACGCAGTAGTGCGGGGTCTCGGAGGCGGCGGAGGGCTCCGCCCAGGGGGTGGACGGCTCCGCCACGGGTTTGGAGGGGGCCGGCAGCAGAAGGGGCGCCAGTGCAGCCACGGGGGTCTCCTTTGGATCAGGCTCTGGTTCGGACTCTGGATCAAGCTCGGGGTCGGGCTCTGGTCGGGCGTGGTGTCGAGCACGCTTGTGGCGAGTTACGGCAGCCCCTACCCAGTCCGCGCGAGGACAGACGCCCCAATACCGCCAACGTGACCCTGGTCACATTTATCCCCTCCCGAACACGCCCAGACCCGGCCAAAAAATCACCTAACCCGCGCACGGATCGCCCAAACCGGCCAGGCTTGCACGCCGCGCACGCCGCGCACGCCGCGCACGCGCGCTCAGATCCCGGCTCGGGACGGATCGTCGAAGGAAGCACATGCCGTCACTGCCCCACCGGCTCGTCCAGGCGCTGGACCGGTGCAACGCCGCGCATCCCTGGGACCACAACGCCCACTACCACCGCTGGATCCTGCGACAGCTCCCCCACCGGTTCGGCAGCGCGCTGGACATCGGTTCCGGCTCGGGTGACCTGGCCCGCCTGCTCGCCACCCGCGCCGACGAGGTCAGCGGCGTCGACTCCGATCCCGTGATCGTCGCGCAGGCTCGCGCGCTGACCCCCGAGCCGACGGCGGCGTCCTTCACCGTCGCGGACGCCCTGACGGAACTCCCCGCCGGGCCACACGACGCGATCACCTGCGTCGCCGCCCTCCACCACCTGCCGTTCACCGAGGCCCTCGACACCTTCCGTGGGCACCTGGCCCCCGGCGGCACCCTGGTCGTCGTCGGCCTCTACCGACCGCGAACCGCCACGGACCACCTGCTCGGCGCGGCCGCCGTCCTCCCCAACGCCGCCGTCGGGTGGCTCAAGAACAGGGGCTGCGCAAGACCCCGCCCGGCCTCGATGACCGCCCGGACCCGGCCCGCCGACATGACGTTCTCCGACATCACCGAAGCGGCACGGGAAGCCCTGCCCGGCGCCCGGCTGCGGCGCCGTCTCTTCTGGCGCTACACCCTCATCTGGCGCCATCTCGTACGACTCGGACACCGACCAGCACGACCGGGTCGACAAGCCCCGGGCCTACGCCGGGGCGGGGATCCCGGTGCATCTGCTGATCGACCGGGACACCTGTGAGGTCAAGGTGCACAGCCGCCCGGACGGGGGACGGTACGAGACCGTGCGGACGCTGCCCTTCGGCAAGGAGGTCGCGCTGCCCGAGCCGGTCGGGATCGCCCTGGACACCGAGCCGCTGAAGAACTGGGTGCGCTGAGCCGGAGCAAGCGGAGGCCCGGAGCGTCAGGCGGAGATGCCGTCGATCCGGGCCATGGCGTCGTCCGCGCCGTACGGCTGCAAGTACGGCAACCAGCGCGGGTCCCGGTGCCCGGTGCCGATGATGCGCCAGGCCAGACCGGTGGGCGGGGCCGGTTTGTGGCGCAGGCGCCAGCCCAGCTCGACCAGGTGGCGGTCTGCCTTGACGTGGTTGCAGCGGCGGCACGACGCCACCACGTTGTCCCATGCGTGCAGGCCCCCGCGGCTGCGCGGGATGACGTGGTCGACGCTGGTGGCGACGGCGCCGCAGTACATGCAGCGGCCTCCGTCGCGGGCGAAGAGGGCACGGCGGGTGAGCGGGACGGGGCCACGGTAGGGCACCCGCACGAATCGCTTGAGCCGGACCACGCTGGGTGCGGGCACGGTGACGGTCGCGCTGTGCAGATAGGCGCCGGTCTCCTCGAGGCACACGGCCTTGTTCTCCAGGACGAGGACGAGCGCGCGGCGGAGCGGTACGACGCCGAGTGGCTCGTACGACGCGTTGAGGACCAGGACATGCGGCACGGGTGCCTCCTTGGGCGTCGGCGGCGCGTGGCTCGCGCCGGGACGATCTGGTTCAGTCTCCCCTCATGCCTGGTCGTAGCGCCACCATGTCCCGGTAACGGGCTGGGAGTGTTTTCGACCACACGGGGCCCGGGGCCCCGGGCGTGACCAGTTCGAGCGCGGGTGAGCAGTGTCTCCCCCGCCCATTTCGGGCCGAACCGCGTCCGGTGCCCCGTTAGTGTGGTGCATCTGCCCGTCCGGTGACCTTTCCGTGACCTTGGACCGGACCTCGGACCGGACCGCGCAGGACGGGCCGCCGCACCTGGAGGTTTCCGCCGTGTCCCTGTCCGCCGCCGTCCTACTGGCCGCCGGTTCGTCGTCGCCCTCGCCGTCGCCGTCACCGACGACCCCGACCGTGCCCTCGCTGAAGGAGGCCCACGAGAGCGCGACGAACGCCGCGGGCTGGGTCGAGGAGAACTGGTCGACGTGGCTCGCGATCGGGCTACGGGTGCTGCTGATCGTGGTGATCGCGGTGGTACTGCGCGCGGTGGTGCGGCGGGCGATCACCAAGCTCATAGACCGGATGAACCGCAGGAGCGGGGCGTCCGGCGGCACCGCGCTGAGCGGGCTGCTGGTCAACGCCGAGCGGCGCCGGCAGCGCTCCGAGGCGATCGGGTCCGTCCTGCGCTCGGTGGCCAGCTTCCTCATCCTCGGCACCGCCGCCCTGATGGTGCTCGGCACCTTCCAGATCAACCTGGCCCCGCTGCTCGCCTCCGCCGGTGTCGCCGGTGTCGCGATCGGCTTCGGCGCCCGCAACCTGGTCACCGACTTCCTGTCCGGCGTGTTCATGATCCTGGAGGACCAGTACGGCGTCGGCGACAGCATCGACGCGGGCGTGGCCTCCGGCGAGGTCATCGAGGTCGGGCTGCGGGTGACCAAGCTGCGCGGCGTCGACGGCGAGATCTGGTACGTCCGCAACGGCGAGGTCAAGCGCATCGGCAACCTCTCCCAGGGCTGGTCCACGGCCGGTGTGGACGTGACCGTCCGCTCCGACGAGGACCTGGACAAGGTGAAGGAGGCCCTCACCGCGGTCGGCGAGCGGATGAGCAAGGAGGAGCCCTGGAACGAGATGCTCTGGGGGCCGATCGAGACGCTCGGCCTGGACTCCGTCCTGCTCGACTCGATGGTGGTGCGGGTCTCCGCGAAGACCATGCCCGGCAAGGCCCTCACCGTCGAGCGTGAGCTGCGCTGGCGCATCAAGCGGGCCTTCGACGCGGCCGGCATCGCGATCGTCGGCGGCGCCACCGTCCCGCTGGAGGGCGTCCCGGCGGCCGCCGACCCGGCGGCGGGCGTCGCGGCACCGTCGGCGTACGCGAGCACGGCGTCGCCGCAGTCCATGGCGGCGTCCCCCATTCCGCCGCCCAGCACCAGCAAGTAACCGCGCCCCGTGCGCCCGCCGCCCCCGAGGTAACGACCGCGTCGCCTCGGGGGCGGACTCTTGACGCCTCCTCGCGGCGGGCCTACGTTCTCCAGCCAACAGGAAACTTTCCTAACAGACGCTTCCAGGGCGTCCCGCCGGAACGTGTCCCGTGATCCGCGCGGTGGACTTCCCCCACCGCACCCTGAAAAGCTGAGCGGTCGAGAGGCAGGTGTGGACACGCATGGCAGGAACCGCCGGTACGCCGGGCACCCCGCGCGTCCTGCGCGCCATGAACGACCGGGCCGCACTCGACCTCCTGCTGGAGCACGGGCCGCTGTCCCGGACCCGGATCGGCAAGCTGACCGGTCTGTCGAAGCCGACCGCCTCGCAGTTGCTGGCCCGCCTGGAGGCGGCGGGGCTGGTCCTGGCGGGGGGCACGACCGAGGGGCGCCCCGGGCCCGGCGCCCAGCTCTACGAGGTCAACCCGGCCGCCGCCTACGCCGCCGGGCTCGACGTCGCCCCGGGCCGCATCCTGGCCGCCGTCGCCGACGTCACCGGGCGCACGGTCGGCCGGTACGAGCTGCCCACCCCGGGCCGCCGCCCCGCCGTCCCCGTCGTGCAGCAGGTCACCGACGCCCTGGACGGCGCGGTGAAGGCGGCCGGACTCGTCCGCGCCGACGTCCACCGCCTCGTCATCGGCACGCCGGGCGCCTTCGACCCCGGTACCGGGCGGCTGCGGTACGCCTCCCACCTGCCCGGCTGGCACTCCCCCGCGCTCCTGGAGGAACTCGCCGCCGCCCTGCCGATGCCGGTGGAGTACGAGAACGACGTGAACCTCGCCGCCGTGGCCGAGCAGCGCCTCGGCGCGGCCCGGGGGCACGAGGACTTCGTCCTGCTGTGGAACCAGGAGGGCCTGGGCGCCGCCCTGGTCCTGGGCGGCCGGCTGCACCGCGGCTGGACCGGCGGCGCCGGGGAGGTCGGGTTCCTGCCGGTGCCGGGCGCCCCGCTGGTGCGCAAGGTCAGCCGTACCGGCAGCGGCGGCTTCCAGGAGCTGGCCGGTTCCCAGGCCCTGCCGGGGCTGGCCCGGGAGCTGGGCGTCACCGACGTGCCCGCGGGGCCGTACACCGAGGCCGCCGCCGCCCTGGTCGCCCGCGCGGCGCGGGCCGGCTCCGGCGACGACCCGCACCGCCGGCTGCTCCAGACCTACGCCACCCGCCTGGCCACCGGCCTCGCCTCCCTCGTCTCGGTACTGGACCCCGAGCTGGTGGTCCTCAGCGGCACCTCACTCACCGCGGGCGGTGAGGCGCTGCGCGACCTGGTCCAGGACGAGCTGGAGGAACTGGCCGCCTCCCGGCCCCGGCTCGCCGTCGGCGACGTGACCGAGCACCCCGTGCTGCGCGGCGCACTGGAGAGCGCGCTCGCGACCACCCGCGACGAGGTCTTCGACACCTCGCGCTGACCCCGCGCCGTCCCACCGGCCCCATCCCGCCCACCGGCCCCATCCCGCCCCACCCACCTGTCCCCACCCTGCCCCTGGGAGCTTCGCCATGCCCGGAATATCCAGGAAAGCGGCCCTCGCGATCGCCGCCTCCGCCTCCCTCGCCCTGCTCGCCACCGCCTGTACCGGTCAGGCGGATTCCTCGGCGGACGGCGCCTCCGACGATCCGAACGCCGAGACGACCATCACCTTCTGGCACGGCTGGAGCGCGCCCGCCGAGGTGAAGGCCGTCCAGGCCAACGTGGACCGCTTCGAGAAGGCGCACCCCAACATCAAGGTGAAGGTCGTCGGCAACATCAACGACGACAAGCTCAACCAGGCTCTGCGCGCGGGCGGTTCGAGCGGCCCCGACGTGGTGTCGTCGTTCACCACCTCCAACATCGGCAAGTTCTGCTCCTCGGGTGCCTTCCTCGACCTCAAGCCCTTCATCGAGAAGTCGAAGCTCGACCTGGACGCGCTCATCCCGAAGCCGATGCTGGACTACACCCAGTTCGAGGGCACGCGCTGCGCCCTGCCGCTGCTCGGCGACGCCTACGGCCTCTACTACAACAAGGACGCCTTCGAGGCGGCCGGGATCAAGGCACCGCCGAAGACCTGGTCGGAGTTCGCCCGGGTGGCGAAGAAGCTGACGAAGACCGAGGGCGACGGGTACCAGCAGCTCGGCTTCATGCCGAACTACCACGGCTACGAGAGCGTCGTCGACCACTACATGTCCCAGTGGGACCACGCCTACTTCGACGAGGACGGCAGGTCCAGCGTCGCCGAGGACCCGGCGTTCGCCGAGATGTTCACGTACCAGAAGAAGCTCGTCGACGACCTCGGCGGCTTCGAGAAGCTGGAGAGGTACCGCAACACCTTCGGCGACGAGTGGGGCGCCAAGCACCCCTTCCAGACCGGCCAGGTCGCCATGCAGCTGGACGGCGAGTGGCGGCTCGGCATGGCGAAGGACGCGGGCGTCGGCTTCGAGATCGGCACCGCGCCGATGCCCGTCGCCGACGACGAGGCGGACGAGTACGGCAAGGGCTTCCTGTCCGGCACCGTCATGGGCATCGCCCCGCGGAGCAAGAAGCAGAACGCCGCGTGGGAGCTGGTGAAGTACATGACGACCGACACCGGGGCCGTCGTCGCCTTCGCCAACGCCATCCGCAACGTGCCCTCCACCTTCCCGGCCCTCAAGTCGCCGGACCTGAAGACCGACCCGGCGTTCAAGACCTTCCTCGACATCGCCCAGCACCCCGAGTCGAACTCCCCGCCCGCCTCCGTCAACGGTGCCACGTACCAGCTGACCCTCCAGGACTTCGGCTACCGGTACGAGTCGGGCAAGGAGAAGGACCTCAAGGCTGGCCTGGAGAAGGCCGCCGCACAGATCGACCGCGACATCGCGCAGGCGAAGTAGGGCACATGACCACGTCCATGACCGCGTCCACACCCGCGTCCCGGTCCGCGAACACCCTCCGCGCCAAGCACCGGCGCTCGGCGCTGCGCACGGTGGCCTTCATGTCACCGTGGCTCGTCGGGTTCGGCGTCTTCTTCGCCTATCCCCTGGTGTCCACCGTGTACTTCTCGCTCATGAAGTACGACGGCTTCGGCGTCCCGGAGTTCCGGGGCCTGGAGAACTGGGCGTACGTCTTCGGGGACTACCCGCTGTTCTGGCCCGCGCTGCGCAACACGCTCTGGCTGGTCCTGGTGATGGTGACCTGCCGGGTGGCGTTCGGGCTCGGGGTGGGGCTGCTCATCACCAGGATCAGGACGGGTGCCGGGATCTTCCGCACCCTCTTCTACCTGCCCTACCTCGCCCCGCCCGTCGCCGCGACCCTGGCCTTCGTCTTCCTCCTCAATCCCGGTACGGGACCGGTCAACTCGGTCCTGGAGGGCCTCGGCGTGCCGGCGCCCGGCTGGTTCACGGACGCCGCCTGGTCCAAACCGGCGCTGACCGCGCTCGCGGTGTGGGGCGTGGGCGACCTGATGGTGATCTTCATGGCCGCGCTGCTCGACGTGCCGAAGGAGCAGTACGAGGCGGCCGAGCTGGACGGGGCCTCGGCCTGGCAGCGGTTCCGGTTCGTGACGCTGCCGAACATCTCGCCGATCGTGCTGTTCGCCGTGGTCACGGGCGTGATCCAGACCATGCAGTACTACACGCAGCCGCTGGTCGCCGGGAAGGTCGCCTCCGGGATCATCGGTGGCTCCGGCCAGTCCTTCGAGCCCGGCTATCCCGACAAGTCGACCCTCACCCTCCCCCAGCTCGTCTACAACCTCGGCTTCCAGCGCTTCGACTACGGCTCCGCCTGTGTGGTCGCGCTCGTGCTGTTCGCGCTGGCGATGGCGTTCACCGCGCTGCTGATGCGCCGCCGGGGCGGTCTGATCCAGGCAGGTGACCGATGACCCGGGTAGCGATGACCCCAGTACTGGACCGGCCCGTCGCGGCCGGTACGCCGCCCGCCGAGGAGCGCGTCGCGCGCAGACGCGTCCTGCTGCGCTGGATCGCCGTCCACTCCCTGGGCGTGGCCGCCGCCCTCTTCTTCACGCTGCCGTTCGTCTTCGTGGTGCTCACCTCGCTGATGAGCGACCAGCAGGCCCTCACCCGCGACCTGTGGCCGCACACCTGGGAGTGGGGCAACTACCGCGCGGTCCTGGACACGCCCGGCTTCCTCACCTGGTGGAAGAACACCCTGCTGTACGCGGGCCTCGGCACCGTGCTGACCGTGGCGTCCTCGATCCCGGTGGCGTACGCGCTGGCCAAGTTCCGCTTCCGGGGCCGGCACCTGTCCCTGATGCTGGTGATCTCGATGATGATGCTGCCCCCGCAGGTGATCGTCATCCCGATGTACCTGTTCTGGGCGAAGCAGCTGGACCTGTCCGGGACGCTGTGGCCGCTGATCATCCCGATGGCCTTCGGCGACGCCTTCTCCATCTTCCTGCTGCGCCAGTTCCTGCTGACCATCCCGGACGAGTACCTGGACGCGGCGAAGGTCGACGGCTGCGGGGAGCTGCGCACCCTGCTGAAGGTCGTCCTGCCGATGGCGAAGCCGGGCATCGCGGCCGTGGCCCTCTTCCAGTTCTTCTACGCCTGGAACGACTACTTCGGCCCCCAGATCTACGCCTCCGAGAACCCCGGCGCCTGGACGCTCTCCTACGGCCTGGAGTCCTTCAAGGGCGCCCACCACACCGACTGGAACCTCACCATGGCCGCGACCGTGCTGGTCATGGCCCCCGTGATCCTCGTGTTCTTCTTCGCGCAGAAGGCGTTCGTCGAGGGTGTCACGCTGACTGGAGTAAAGGGTTGATGTCTGCATGAAACTCACCGTGGTCGGCGGCGGTTCGACCTACACGCCCGAACTGATCGACGGCTTCGCCCGGTTGCGGGACACGCTGCCCGTCGAGGAGCTGGTCCTCGTCGACCCGGCGGCGGACCGGCTGGAGCTGGTGGGCGGCCTCGCCCGGCGCATCCTCGCCAAGCAGGGGCACGGTGGCCGCGTGGTCACCACCTCCGACCTGGACGCGGCCGTCGACGGCGCCGACGCCGTCCTGCTCCAGCTGCGCGTCGGCGGTCAGGCCGCCAGGCAGCGGGACGAGACCTGGCCGCTGGAGTGCGGCTGCGTCGGCCAGGAGACGACCGGCGCGGGCGGCCTCGCCAAGGCGCTGCGCACCGTGCCGGTGGTGCTGGACATCGCCGAGCGGGTGCGCCGGGCCAACCCGGACGCCTGGATCATCGACTTCACCAACCCGGTCGGCATCGTCACCCGGGCCCTGCTCCAGGCCGGGCACCGCGCGGTCGGGCTGTGCAACGTGGCGATCGGGCTGCAGCGCAAGTTCGCCGGGCTGCTCGGGGTGGCGCCCGCCGACGTCCACCTGGACCACGTGGGCCTCAACCACCTCACCTGGGAGACCGGCGTACGCCTCGGCGGCCCCGAGGGCGAGGACGTGCTGCCCCGGCTGCTCGCCGAGCACGGGGACACGGTCGCCGCCGACCTGCGCCTGCCCCGGCCGCTCCTGGACCGCCTCGGCGTCGTCCCGTCGTACTACCTGCGCTACTACTACGCCCACGACGAGGTCGTCGACGAGCTGCGCACCAAGCCTTCCCGGGCCGCCGAGGTCGCGGAGATGGAGCGGCAGCTGCTGGAGATGTACGGCGACCCGGCCCTGGACGAGAAGCCCGCGCTGCTCGCCAGGCGCGGCGGCGCCTACTACTCCGAGGCCGCCGTCGACCTCGCCGCCGCCCTGCTCGGCGGCGCGGGCTCCCCGTACCAGGTGGTGAACACCCGCAACCGGGGCACGCTGCCCTTCCTCCCCGACGACGCGGTGATCGAGGTCCCGGCGGCGGTCGGCGGCAAGGGTGCCTCCCCGCTGCCGGTGGCGCACGTGGACCCGCTCTACGCGGGGCTCATGGCGAACGTGACCGCGTACGAGGACCTGGCCCTGGACGCGGCCCTGCGCGGCGGCCGGGACCGGGTCTTCCGGGCGCTGCTCGCCCACCCCCTCGTGGGCCAGTACGCGTACGCCGAGCGGCTCACCGACCGGCTGATCGCGCACAACCGGGAGCACCTCGCGTGGGCCTGAGCGCGAGCGTCCTCGCCGTCGACGCGGGCAACAGCAAGACCGACGTGGCCGTGGTGGCGGCCGACGGGGAGGTCCTCGGCACGGCACGCGGCGGGGCCTTCCGGCCGCCCGCGGTCGGTGTCGAGCGGGCGGTGGACGCCCTGGCGGACGCGGTGACGCGGGCGTTCGCGGCGGCCGGGGTCGGCTCCGTCGACCACGTGTCGGCGTGCCTGGCCAACGCCGATCTGCCCGTGGAGGAGGAGCAGCTGGCCGCCGCGCTGCACGCGCGCGCGTGGGGCACGAGCGTCGAGGTCCGCAACGACACGTTCGCGATCCTGCGGGCGGGCGTCGCCGAGCCGCTGGGGGTCGCCGTCGTGTGCGGGGCCGGCGTCAACTGCGTCGGCATGCGCCCCGACGGCCGCACCGCCCGCTTCCCGGCCATCGGCCGCATCTCCGGCGACTGGGGCGGCGGCTGGGGACTGGCCGAGGAGGCGCTGTGGCACGCCGCGCGCGCGGAGGACGGCCGGGGCGGGCCCACGGAACTGGCCCGCACCCTGCCGGCCCACTTCGGCCTCGGCTCGATGTACGCCCTCGTCGAGGCCCTGCACCTGCGGCGGGTCGAGCCGGTGCGGCGGCACGAGCTGACCCCCGTGCTGTTCGCCACGGCGGCCGGCGGCGACCCGCTGGCGCGCTCCATCGTGGACCGGCAGGCCGACGAGGTGGTGGCCATGGCCACGGTCGCGCTGACCCGCCTCGACCTGCTGGCCGAACCGGCGCCGGTCCTGCTGGGCGGCAGCGTGCTGGCGGCCCGGCATCCGCAGCTCGACGGGCGGATACGGGAACTGCTGGCGGCCCGTGCCCCCAAGGCCGTGCCCCGGGTGGTGACGGCCCGGCCCGTCCTGGGCGCGGTGCTGCTGGGCCTCGACCACGTGGGCGCGGCGCCCGGGGCAGGGGAGCGCGCCCGGGAGCACTTCGCCGTGTGAGCCGCCACGGGAACCGAACCGGTTCCCGTGGCGTATTCATGGGCAGGGGTGGTGCGTTGCACCGGGAACACCTCGAGATCGGGTGAAGGCCGGTGCGAATGTCGGTGCGGGCAGCGATACTTGCGGCGACGGATGACCATGGGGGAGGTCGGCAGTGACTCGACCGCCGGAGAGCGGCGCGGCACCGCCGCCGGACACGGCGCCGCGGCGTACCGCCTTCGCCGAGGGCGTGGACCGGCTGCGCGCGGCGGCGGTCACCGAGCCGGGGCGGCTGCGCATCATCGGCGCGGTGCTCGCCGTGCTCGTCGTCGCCTTCGGCACCGTCACCGCCTGGCAGATGAACGAGCGGGCCGCGGCGGCCGACGACGTGCTCACCCGCAGCCAGCCGCTCAGCTCCGCCGCGGCCGACATCTACCGCTCCCTCGCCGAGGCCAACACCGCGGCCTCCAGCGGCTTCCTGGCCGGCGGCCAGGAGACGGAGGACTCCCGCACGCGCTACGACCACGGGATCCGCGCGGCCGCCGAGGGGCTCGTGACGGCCGCCGCCAACTCCGACCCGAAGTCACCGGCGGCCACGACCATCGCCCGGCTGAACCGCCTGCTGCCCGAGTACAAGGGCCTGGTCGAGCGCGCCCGCACCTACAACCGGCAGGGCTTCCCGGTCGGCGGCGCCTATCTGCGCTACGCCAACGAGAAGATGCAGAAGGAGATGCTCCCGGCGGCGGAGGACCTCTACAAGAAGGAGAACCAGCGGCTGGGCGCCGACTACGGCGACGCCAAGCCCTACCCGTGGGCGGCGATCGCCCTGGGCGTCGTCCTGCTCGCCGCGCTGGCCTGGGCCCAGCACCGCAACTACCGGCGCACCAACCGCGTCCTGAACCACGGCCTGGTCGCGGCGACCACCGCCTCCGCGGTGGTGCTGCTCTGGCTGGTCGTCGGCCACAGCGTCGCCCGGTCGAACCTGACCGACTCCTACGAGCACGGCGTACGCTCCCTCAACGCGCTGAACGAGGCCCGTATCGCCTCCCTCAAGGCGCGGGGCAACGAGAACCTGACCCTGGTCTCCCGCGGCGCGGAGACGACCAAGGTGGGCGACAAGACGTACGACTCCTACGACCTGGCCTTCGGCAAGAACCTGGACAGCCTCGGCGAGGCACTGGCCGAGGCGGGGCGGCTCGCCGACGACAAGGCGGGCGAACAGCCGGTCGACACGGCGAACGGCAACATGACGGAGTGGAAGAAGCGCCACACCTCGGCCCGGACCCAGGACGAGAACGGCAACTACCAGCAGGCGCTGAACCTGGTGATCGGCGGCGACGGCGCCACGGCGGCGTGCTTCGACGGCGTCGACACCGCGCTCGCCGCCGCGCTGAAGCACGAGAAGGCGGAGTTCGAGCAGGCGGCGGGCGACGGTCTGGACGCGATGGGCTACCTCCCGCAGGGCGCCGGCGTGCTCGCCGCGCTGGGGGCGGCCGGCGCGCTGATCGGCATCGGCCGCAGACTGTCGGAGTACCGGTGAGGCGGGGTGCGGGCCCGGCGGGCCGGTCGGAAGGGGTGCCCGTGAAGGCCGTGGAGGCAGGACCCGGGAAAGGGGGCGTGAGGATGCGTGCGGGACGGTTGCGGGCCGGCCTGAAGGGCTGGGGCGGCGTGGGGGCGATGGCCTTCGCCTGCGTCCTCGCGGTACTGGCGGCCCTGCTCCTGCCGATGGTCCCCTGGCACGGCGCGGGCGGCGGTGGCGGTGCGGACGACGACGGCCACGGCGTCGCCCGCGGCAGCCAGGCGCGGGCCGCACGGGAGTGCACGGACCCGGAGAAGCAGACCCTCGCCCCGTCCGGGGACGACGGGCCCACCGTCGACGAGATCCGCGCCCGCGAGGGCGAGAAGCGCAAACTGGTCGTCGGTGTCGACCAGAACAGCTACCGCTGGGGCTACCGCGACCCGAACAGCGGCGGCGACGCCGAACTGGAGGGCTTCGACATCGATCTGGCGCACCGGATCGCGAAGGACATCCTCGGCGACGAGAACGCCGTGCAGTTCAAGGCGATCCCCACCGACC
The DNA here is from genome assembly GCF_002939385.1 of Streptomyces sp. MH60. Lineage (GTDB taxonomy): Bacteria > Actinomycetota > Actinomycetes > Streptomycetales > Streptomycetaceae > Streptomyces. Next base: position 71,280 of record NZ_MULI01000030.1, read on the forward strand.
AGCGCATCCCCGCGATCCAGGACGGCCGGGTCGACATGGTGGTCCGCACGATGACCATCAACTGCGACCGGCTGGAGGAGGTCGCGTTCTCCGCCCCCTACTTCATGACCGGCCAGCAGGTGCTGGCCCCCAAGTCCTCGAAGATCACCGGGTACGACGGCACGCTGGCCGGCAAGGAGATCTGCACGGCGGCGGGTTCGACGGCGCTGAGCACACTGGAGCAGGACCAGAAGGACGGCAGGCTCGCCGACGGCGTCGACCTGCGCGCCACCGTGCCCAACCAACTCGACTGCCTGGTACGGCTCCAGCTCGGTGAGGTGGACGCGGTGGTCACCGACGGCGCCCTCGCCGCGAGCCAGGCCGCGCAGGACCCGACGGTCGAGCTGAAGGGCGACGCCTTCACCACCGAGTACTACGGCGTGGCGATGAAGAAGGACGCCGACGATCTGGTACGCCGGGTCAACCGGGTCCTCGAGGAGTGGCGCGCGGACCGGGCGGGCGGATGGCAGCACTCGTACGAGGAGTGGCTGTCGGAGACCATGGACGGGGCGGCGAAGTCGCTGCCGCCGACCCCGCAGTACCTGCGCACGAGCTGACCGGCGGCGGCGCAGGCGAGGACAGAGCACACGCACGGCACACGCAAGTCCGCTACGGCGAGAGGTGATCGATGGGCGACACGGGACCCACCGGGCCGGTGATGGACCGGGACGAGGTGGACCGTGCGCTGGCGCGGCTCGGCGCGGAGCACGAGGCGATCGAGACCTCCCTCCTCGCCCTCCAGGACCACGCGGGCCGCAGACTCCTCGAAGGCGCCGAGCTGACCGGTGTCACCGCCGAGCGCTGGAGTGCCGCGGACGCGTCGATCACGCTGCTGTGGGCCTACTTCGACGCGTACACGGGCGCGCTGCGCACCGCCCGGGAGATCCGCTCCCGGCGCCGCTGGTCCAGCCGCGAGGACCTGGTGGAGCTGACCGAGCTGCTGCGCGGCGAGGCCGTCACGGTGTCCGGCGCGGCCGCCGCCACCGCCAACGCGCCCACCCCGCGGGGCGGTCCGGGCCGGCTCAGCGAGCGGTACTCGCTGGTGACGCTGGTGGAACGGATGAACCAGCTCTACGCGACCTCCCTGGACATGGTGGTCGCCGCCGACGCGGTGTGGTCGGCGCTGCCCGCCCGGATCGATTTACTCGCCGCCGAGTTGCAGCGCACCCGCAAGCTGGCCCACTCCGTGGGCGTACGCCCCGGCGAGCACCCGGCCGGCGACGACCTGGAGCGGATCACCCGCACCCTGACCCGGCTGCGTGAGCAGGTGGTCTCCGACCCGCTGGCCTTCTGGACGCCCGCCCAGGGCAGTTCGGCGCCCGGCGGCGGCCGCCCCGACACCACGGTCTACGACCGGGAGGCGCGCGCCCTGGAGGAGGTGCGCCGCGAGATCGACGCGGTGCTGGCCGTGCGCCAGGACGCCGAGCAGCGGATCGTGCGGCTGCGGGACGTGCTCTCGCGCGCGGACCGCACGCTGGCCGAGGCCCGTACCGCGCGGGGCGAGGTGCTGGCGAAGATCGCCGCGACGGAGGTGCCGGTGGTCGGCGGACCGCCGATCGTGCTCCAGGAGCAGCTCGTCGCGGCCGCCGAGTACCGCAGGCACGCCCAGTGGCACCGGCTGTCGCCGCTCCTGGAGTCCCTGGAGGAGAAGGCGGAGGACGAACTGCTGCGGGCCCGCGAGTCGTTGACGGCGGTCACCGCGCCGCTCGCGATCCGCGCCGAGCTGCGCGGCCGGCTCGACGCGTACAAGGCGAAGATGGCCCGGCTGGGCCACGCCGAGGACCCCGAGCTGGCCGAGAAGTACGAGAAGGCGCGCCGCATGCTGTGGAGCGCGCCCTGCGATCTGCGCGTCGCCGAGCAGGCCGTGCTGCGCTACCAGCACGCGGCGGCCGAACTGCTCGGCACCACACGGCGCGTGCCCGGCCAGGGCGGTCCGGTGGACCGGACGGGACCCGGCGCGTGAAGGACGACCCGCGCACGCACGAGAAGGGGGAGGCAGCGTCATGAGTGAGGCAGGACGGACGTGTCAGCGTCCCGGTTGCGGCGGGACCTACGAGGACATGGGCGGCGGCGAGCTGTACTGCGACACGTGCGGTCTCGCGCCGGTCGTCGCGGCGGGCGGCGCGCTGGGCTCGTCACCGACCGGCGTCACCGGAGGCGGGGGCCGGGGCTCGCGCGGATCGCGCGGTTCGTCGCGCAGCGGCGGCTCCCGCTCCAGCGCCCGCAGTTCCCGTACGTCCTCGCAGTCGTCGAAGTCCCGGCGCTCCGTGTCGGGGCGGCTCTCGCGCGCCGTGTCGGGCCGCTCCACGGGGCGTTCGGTGTCGGTGCGCAGCTCCGGTTCGGCCGCGGGTTCGACCGGGCGCGGGCGGCTGGGCGTGGGTCTCGTCGAGGTGCCGGCGGTGCCGCGGCCCGATCCGCGCGAGATGGTGATGGACCACCCGGAGGTGCCGGAGCGCAAGCGGTTCTGCTCCCGCTCGGACTGCGGGGCGCCGGTCGGGCGGGCGCGCGGCGAGCAGCCGGGCCGCACGGAGGGCTTCTGCACCAAGTGCGGTCACCCGTACTCGTTCGTGCCCAAGCTGAAGGCCGGGGACGTGGTGCACGGCCAGTACGAGGTGGTGGGCTGCCTCGCGCACGGCGGCCTCGGCTGGATCTACCTCGCCGTCGACAAGGCGGTCTCCGACCGCTGGGTGGTCCTCAAGGGCCTGCTGGACACCGGCGACCAGGACGCGATGGCGGCGGCGATCTCCGAGCGGCGCTTCCTCGCCGAGATCGAGCACGCCAACATCGTGCGGATCTACAACTTCGTCGAGCACCTCGACCAGCGCACCGGTTCCCTCGACGGCTACATCGTCATGGAGTACGTCGGCGGCAAGTCGCTCAAGGAGATCGCCAACGCCCGGCGCTCCCCGGCAGGCAGACGCGACCCGCTGCCGGTCGAGCAGGCCTGCGCGTACGGCATCGAGGCGCTGGAGGCGCTCGGCCACCTGCACAGCCGCAAGCTGCTGTACTGCGACTTCAAGGTCGACAACGCCATCCAGACCGAGGACCAGCTCAAGCTCATAGACATGGGCGCGGTGCGCCGCATGGACGACGACGAGTCGGCCATCTACGGCACGGTGGGCTACCAGGCCCCGGAGGTCGCCGACGTCGGCCCGTCGGTGGCGTCCGACCTGTACACGGTCGGCCGGACCCTCGCCGTGCTGTCGTTCGACTTCCAGGGCTACACCACCGTCTACGCGGACTCGCTGCCCGACCCGGACAGCATCGAGGTCTTCCGGCAGTACGAGTCGTTCTACCGGCTGCTGGTGCGGGCCACCGACCCGGACCCGGCCCGCAGGTTCGCCTCCGCGCAGGAGATGGCGGAGCAGCTGACGGGCGTGCTGCGCGAGGTGGTCTCGCTCCAGACGGGCCGGGCCAGGCCCGCCGTGTCCACCCTGTTCGGGCCCGAGATCCGGGTCACGGACACGGAGTTGTTCCCGCGCCTGGACGGCGAGGTGTCGCGGCTGGGGGCCAGGGTGCCGAGTCCGAGAGGACGCCGGGGCGGCTCCGGGGCGTCCCTGCCGGGCGGGGCGGGCTCCGCGCCCGCGCTGCCGGGCGGGTCCGGTCCCGCCGTGGGCGCGCCGGGCGGGACCGT